>NZ_JBIVOX010000008.1:0-459238 GCF_044754345.1 Streptomyces sp. NPDC093094
AACGTCACCCGCTCCCGCCTGGGACGACTCGTCCGCCAAGGACTCCTCGAACAACCCGGACGAGGCCGCTATCAGAAACGGACTTAACGCCCTCTGAGACACGGATGGAGAGGACCAATCTTGGCAGAGCACTCAGGCATTGCAGGGCGCTTTGGTTCAGCAGTTGGCTGGCCATGGGACCTAGTGCGTTGGGACGAGACGGTGTCCGCCTCACGTTCGATCACCGAGGCGGTCCAGACGGTGTTCTTACGCATCACCGCGGTGTTGCGGGTCCTGTGGGGCGTGCTGGTGGTCGTCACTGTGTTGTGGCCGGCGTCCTTCTCGACCATGCCGTGGGCGGCGTTCCCGGTGGCCTTGGCAGGGCTGGGCTGGGCAGCGTTCGTGTGGTTCCTGTCGCGTGGCGGCGACTGCCCGACACGGCATATGGCCTGGATGGACGCGCTGTTCTTCACCACCACGCTCATGGGTCAGGCGTCCCTCGTTCCCCCGTCCCTGATCGGTGACGGCACGAACTGGGTTTTCGCCGGGGCCTCGTTGTCGCTGTTCATCGCGTGTCTGCTGCTCACACCGACGGAGGCGGTGGGGGTACTCATTCTGCTGATCGCGGGCTATCTGTCGGGCATCATCGCCGCGGGCGGGTCGGCCCTGGTTCCGGACGGCCCAGGCACTTCGTTCGTCTTGCTGATGCAGTGTCTGGTGGGAACTGCCGCTGTCCGCGCCCTGCGGGGAACAGCCCGCCGTGCGGACGCGGCGATGCGACGTGAGCTGGCGGATGAGCACGTGACCATTATCGAGTCGCGGCGGGAGGCCGAACGTCAGGCCCAGGAAGTGATACTGCACGACAAGGTCAGAGCGACACTGTGGCTGGTAGGTGACGGTTGGCTGCTCGACAATCGTGCCCAAGCACTGGAGAGTTGCCGCAGGTCGCTCTCCGCGCTTCGCGACCTGCGCGAAGGACACCTGGCCACAGAGTTGGCGCACTCACCCAAGCATGGCGTCGAGAAGGCAGTCACATGGGCGCGAAGCATCGGCCTTGATGTCGAGTTCACTGCTCACGAGCAGTCTGTGTCGGAAATTCCCGAGGCCGTTTCCCAGGCAGTCGGGGAAGCGACCCGTCAAGCACTTGCGAACGTGCGTGCGCATTCCGGAACCGTGCACGCAAGGGTGGAAATCGTCACCGCCGAAGACAGCGTGCAGGTGACCGTCCGCGATGACGGACGCGGATTCAATCTCGACCAGGTGGGTTCCGACAAACAGGGTGTGCGCGAGTCCATCACCGAACGCATGGGAAAGGTAGGCGGACATGCGCGGGTGCGGTCCGGTATCGGCCTGGGCACCACCGTGCTGCTCGACTGGAAGGCGAGCCCTCCCCAGAACCCCGCCGCCAAGACTCCGGGCTCAAGCGCGTTGGCGCTGTCGGGCAGCACCTTCGTGCGGCTGATCATCACGAGCGGCTTGGTGTACCACGGCCTGTCTCTGTACGCGCTGATCCACTTCGCACACGACTACGTAAGCGTCGGAGTGGCCCTGGCGGCTTGGTGTCTCCAACTGGCAGCGGGTACGACGCTGGCTCTAGGCATCAAAATCGGCCGGCTGCACTCATCGGTGGTATGGGGGTGCGTGGCCGCCACTCTCCTGGCATCCGCCGCAGTCGTCGTCGACTGCCGGGCCGAAGGGGTGCTCGGATTCGCCAACTGGGCGTTCGGCGACTCAATCTGGCCGCTCAGCCTTGCAGTGGTCCACCTCCACGCCGTCCGGGTGGTCATCGCTCTGGGGGTGCACGACGCGGTCCAGACCGTCTGCATCTTCGCCAAGGTCGGGGGCAGCCCTTCCGGCCTGCTCAAGCTCGGCGCGATCCTGCTGGAGAACATGATGCTGCAGGCGGGGTTCGCCGTCGGATTCTATATCCTCATTAAGATCACCAGGGAGACCGTCTGGTCCATGTGGAAGTCCGGGATCAAGAGCTCGGACCTGCAGGCAAAATCCGAGGAGCGGCGCTCGCGCCAGGCAAGGGCAGCCAGATTCGATTCCCACATCCGCCCTCTGCTCAAATCGGTTGCCGACGGAATCGCAGACCCGAACGACATGGGAACAAGGCGACGATTCCAAGCCGCCAGCCTCGCGATGCGACATGAGGACGTCTTGGCGGAACTGAATTCGGATACAGCGGACCTGACAGCGCTGGCCGCAGAGGCAGGAGACCGGTCCGTACGAGTCGACATCCGCGGAGCCGACGATCTTGCGAGGTTCCCTCCCCACACACGCCGGTCTATGCTGACAGTCATGGCAACGGCGCTCACATTTGCCTCCCCCGGACGAGCCGTTATCGGCCTCCACGCGGACACCGATATGACGGCCCTGGACTGGGAAGTCGCTGGACATGATCGGCATCACCAAATCCACAGCATCACCTTGGTATGCCACACCCTCAAGTCCGAAACCGCGGCACTGCGCACGGAGATCGAGCTTTCTCTGGCGACCAGCCCTCTGCTCACGTCCGAGCTGGACGTCGATGACGAACCCGATTCTCCCACCGCCGAGGTGTGGCTGGCTGTGGCAGGCCGCCCTTGATCGCCGTGGCGCTCGTCGACGACGACGAACTGGCTCTCGGCGCTCTGCGGGAATTGGTCGCCACGGGGTCCGACGAGCTAGCGGTAGTGGCGGCATGTCCCAGCGTGGACAGGTTGATCGAGTGCTGTCAGAAGCCGCCGGACGTAGTCATCCTCGATGTCATGCTGGCGGACCGTGCAGCCGGACTGGAAGCGAACGTCGCAAGGCTGCGCGCCTGGGGCGCTCGCGTGCTTGCCATAAGTTCGCAGCCCGACCGGCGTGAAGTGACCGAAGCGATCCGTCTGATGGAACTGAACTTCTTGCCCAAGGACGGCATCAGGGATCTGCTGCACAGTGCCGTCAGGGACACGGCGCAGGGCAATAGAGTCATCTCCCCCCGCATGGCACCGGCACTTGTGTGGGGCGATCAGAACAGCACGGACCCTGGCCTGACTCCGCGCGAGAGGCAGATCGCGAAACACCTGGCCAGTGGCCTCCGGCCCAAGCGCGTGGCGCGCGTACTGGGGATCAGGGAAGACACCGTCCGGGATCATGAAAGACGTATCAAGGAGAAGTACCGAGCCGTAGGGCGTCCCGTGGATGACCTTCTCCCCTTGCACTACGCCGCCCTGCAGGACGAGATCATCACCGACCCCCACGAGATTCTCCGGGAAGTCCGTCCCCGAGAAGAACAGTCGGAGGACGGGTAGAGGCTCTCGGTGCGCAAGACCACTTTGACCGTGCTCGTAGGTGTCGCCACCTCCATCACAGCAGCTGCGTCACCACTCGTCCTGGGACCCGGCCACCTTCCGTGGTCGCCCGCTCAGCACCGGAATGTCTCCGGGCGGATCAGCTGCGAGTCAGGTCGGCCCGTGGTCGGCGTCTGGGTCGAGCAAGCCACAGACGTCGGTGAATTCGCCCCCTGGCGGGCCGAGGCGAGAAGGCGGTCCACGGCCGTCTACCGTGCAGTCGTCCTGGAAGGAGTGCCCTACGAACTCCACATCGGATGCGGCGGCACGCAGAAGCGATGGCTTCTGCAGACGATCTCCAAGAAAACAACGGCCACCTGGCTGACTCTGAGGTGCTATGACGTCAAGGGCAGTCCCGAGTATGGAAGGTGTTCATGAGACAGCCCACTGCACACCCGTTCCCACCCGGTACAGCACACCGTTGATCACCGGACGGTGATCGCTCCACCGGCCCCCACGCGCACCGCCGGGAACGCGGTCGGCGCCCCGATCCCGGAGACGGCCGGGCATCGCGGCCGCGCCCGCCTGTGGGACCACGCAGAGGTCACCGCAAACGCCGAAGGCAAGGCTGTGACACCGGGAACGCGACGCGCGCGATGCCGGCAGGTCACCCGGGCCCAGGACAGACACAGGACCAGCGGGCGACAGCCCACTCCACTCGCACAACCGCCGCTCCCGCGATGTCCAGTTGTTCATCCGTTCCAGCGCGATCACTGCAGGCCGTGGCGAATCCTGCGCGACGCAGAACTCCACGCGGTCGTGGCAGCCGGTCGCATCTGAGGTGCGGCACCTCTCGACCAACCGCGCCTCTCCCCTCGTCGATGAGGCGTCGCCCGACCTCCCGCAGAGAGGAGGAGGCATCTCCGAGCAATTCCCGTGGCAGCATCGTACAGAGGGGTGTCGCCGGTGCAGATCTCCACGAGATCGTGCACCAGGACGAGCCGATGGGAGCGCAGACTCTCGTCAAGATCGCCGGAGAAAGATTTCTTCTCGGTGAGAGGGCCTCGGCGTGCATCGCTCATGCGCTCTTCGTGGCACGCGCACAGCCTCTGCTCACAGGCGCCGCAGCAGAGCCGATGTTTTCGGCCTACGGCTCTGTCCCGTGATCGGCGGTAACGAGGGGTACCGGCCAGTGCAGGGGCTGCGGTGGCGAAGGAGGCCGAAGCCCGTGCGGCCGTGAGCCGTGCGCCGGAATCACGACCTCTTCCAGTCCGAAAGGCCCACCGGCACTCTTCGGTGCTCGACCGACTGCCGGAGACGGCCGTCTGCCGGGCACCTGGGCGCGGTTGACGGCTCACGGGCACTGCCGCTCGCGAGAGCTCGCAGGGGTCGGCCATCCGTGACCGGGTTCCAGGTGCGCGGTGGTGGTGAGCAGGGCTTGCCGGCGAGGTTGCTTTGGATGTGGTGGATGCAGGAACGACTCCCACGTGGCGCTCTCCGTGTCGGAGATCCGGGTGCTGATTCGGCAGAGCCGACGGCAGGCCGCGCGGCGTACGGGGGTGTGGTAGAGGTCCTGACACCTCTCACAGCTGCAGTGCGGCGATCTCACTTCGCGTGGTGGCTGGAAGATCAGGATCTGCAAGGAGGGCTGCCTTGTGTTCGCGCGCTACGTCGAACAGGGCCTGGATGGTTTCGGCGTAGTAGGCGGGCCTGGGGTCGACCAGGTACGGCTCGGGGCCGTAGCGGTGGCTGTGGAGGGTTCGAAGGAAATCGGCTTTGTCCGCGGCGCTTGTCGCTTCCAGCTGCTCGCGGACGAGTGCTGCTGCGAGCTGTGTGTGCTGGATTCCGGTGAGGCAGTGCGCGAGTTCGATCCGTGACTGCCAGTCGTGTCGGGGGAATGCCTGGGCCACCAGGTCCGCCGTGGTGTCGAAGCGGCCGTAGCGGACGAGGACGGACACCGCGTCGCGTACGGCGAAGCAGTTGGCACCTGCGGTGATCGCCCGCTCGGCCAGGACGATGGCCTCTTCGTCCTGGCCGAGATCCGCGTATGTCCGGGCGGCGTAGACAGGGACGCCGGGGTCTCCCTCGTACGCGGCCATACGTGCCAGTTGGGCTTGTGCGAAGTCATGGTGCTCCGAGTTCCAGAGACCGCCCAGGCCGATCGCCGCAGTGTGTGCGTCTCGCAGACCTGTCGTGAACTGACGCAGAGCGGTCATCAGCCGCGGGTAGCGGCGGGCCAGCGGCACCAGCAGGGTGACGACGTACTGGGCTGGTGAGAGCGGGAACTGCATGCCCCTGCGCATCACGTCGTACCAGCGCGTGACGAAGAAGTCGAAGAGACGCTCGACTGCGTCGTCGTCGAGCGGCACGCCGGCTCCGCCGAGTTGCGCCACGGTCCAGTAGGTGGCGTAGGTGTAGAAGTCGTCTTCGTGTTCGGCCAGCAGCCGTGAGACCGCGGGCTGTGCCGTCCGTCCCTGCCACAGGCAGCGGAAGAGGAGGAAGGACGTGGTGGCATCACTGTTCTCGAACCAGCCGTGGCCCCCGCCCTCGAAATGACTGATCGACGTATGCGCGTTGATCATCATCGTGAGCGTGGACTCGAAGGAGTCAGGTCCGATGCCGGGAAGCGAGGCGGCCAGGTACTCCGCGACGCTGCGATGGATGAAGACGACTTCGGCCCCGATCGGCAGCAGCATCCCGGTGTCCACCAGAATGCTTTGGACCACGGAACTCCAGCGGTCGACCCAGGGTGCGTCTTCGCACTCCTCCTTGATCCACTCCACCGCGATGTCGGTGAGGTCACGACTGTCACCTTGCAGGTACTGCTTCGCGACCTGGGAACACAGCTCGAGCCGATGGTCATAGAGCCAATCGGAAAGCCGGTCACCGGGTGTTCCGTACACCTGGAGAAGTGAGGCGATCTGGCGTCGGCTCTCCGCGTGCCGGGTTCTGCGGAAGAGCAGATACTGGACGAATCTGTCGTACAGTTCCAGCCGTGTGACCGGCAGGTCGGGGCCGTGCCGATCGCTCACGATCAGGCACATCGTGGTGAGCAGGGGCGAGGACAGCATGTACTCGGCGCCGTGCCGGAGGCGCTGGAGGAACCGCGTCGCGTCCCGCCCGGGTTCGGCCGATCCTGCGGCCGCCATCCAGCGCGGGACGAACTGGTGCAGTTGCTGACCGTCGAACGGCAGCATATGGAAGGCGAGTTCGATTCCGCCGAAGGTGCTGATCTCGTTCTCCGAGAAGTGCCGACTGGTGATGACAGCGGCGTGTCGGGTGGTGTCGAGGTGGCGCGCCAGGTGCGTGATCTGCCGGTCGCGTTCGTCCGGGTCGACCAGCTCGTCGATGCCGTCCACCACGATCAGCAGGCGATGCCTCGCCGCGATCCGGCCGATGTCGATCTGACGTGAGAGCAGATTGCCGAGATGCCGGTCGCACGCTGCGCTGATGCTTTCTTGGATGTTGCGCTCGCTGCTGATCAAGCGGGCCGGAACGAAGACCGGGACCGTGTCCGGCGGCTGTGTCCCGCGCAGTATCTCGCCGCTCATTTGGCCCACCATCTGCAGGCCGGCGGTGGACTTGCCGGAGCCTGCCGGGCCCAGGAGCAGAATCCGGCCCCTGTCGGACAGCAGCGTCGTCAGGGTTCCGCGCAGTCCGCTGCCGTCCAGGGAGATGACCGAAGGCTCGACGTAGACGTCGGTGAGCTTCGGCAGATCGCGGTGGAACGGCCAGTACGGCAGAGCGGAACAGGCGGCCTCCTGCGCCCTGAGCAGGGCCGTCGTGTGGTCGTCCAGGTGCCCGTCGACTGCAGTCGCAGGGCCGGCTGGGCTGAGCTCCCGCAGGACGGCAACCGCGGCTTGGGCTGCGTTCTGGGCGGCCTTGGACGGGGAGCCTTCGGCGTCCCGATGGTGTTTGTGTGCATCGGCTTTGTTGCTGATGCCGCGGATGACGAGGGCGTCCAGCTCACCCGTGAGGTGGGCGGCCTGAGCGACGCCGGTCGCTTCCATCTCGATCGCGACGGCGTCGTTGTAGTGCTCGTTCAGGTGACGGGCGATCGCGGAAGCGGCGTCGGCGAGGACGACGTCTCCGACGGCGATCGGCTTGAAGCGGGCCCTGCCACGCAGGGCGTGCCGGGCTGCCTGTTCGAGGCGGTGGGAGGTGCGCCAGGCTTCGGGCCGTACGAGGAAGCCGTGCGAGGTCTGTTTGCCCCCGTGGATGCCGTACACCTTGGTGGCGACCACGACGTCCCCGACCTCGATGTCGTCCTTCAGCCCGCCGGCGACACCG
Organism: Streptomyces sp. NPDC093094; assembly: GCF_044754345.1. Classification (NCBI taxonomy): domain Bacteria; kingdom Bacillati; phylum Actinomycetota; class Actinomycetes; order Kitasatosporales; family Streptomycetaceae; genus Streptomyces; species Streptomyces sp. NPDC093094. Next base: position 7,530 of record NZ_JBIVOX010000008.1, read on the forward strand.
ACGAAGAACAGGGCCTGCGGACGGAGCCAGGTGTGGAAGCGCTCGGTGAGAGCGGCCGCGGTCAGGGTGCCCTCACCGATCTCGGCGAGCGCGACGTACCAAGATGTTCCGGCGAGACGGCCGCGCTCGGCACGCGTGCCGGAGGCGTGCACGAGAGTCTCGATGCCGGTGAGATGGGCCCGCACGGCCTGGTATTCCACCGACAGAGCCGTGAGGATCACGGCGAGCGGCGCCTGCTGATCACCTGACTCACCCGTCTCGCGAGGGCTGTCCGGCTGCGCGCGTTTCATCCGACCTCACCCATCGGTGCCCGGCTGACCAAAGCCGGGCGCGAGCAGGTGCCGAGGCTGTTCCACGTTGCGACTCGCTCGCCCGTCAAGGGCGTCGGCTTGTCGTCGTGAACCCTCCACTGCCCGAACAGCTCGACCGTCTCTACCGGCAATCGCCCCACGAACAGGCATGTTGCCGGACGGCCCGGACCGGCGTCGCCGAAAGCCGCAAATGATCAACGATATTTTCGACGTGTGCTTCCCTCGTCGACGGTGCCTGCTTCCGGGCCCCGTGGGACCACAGGGGCTCGCGGCGGATCACCGTGACTGCCACACGGGTTCTGCGGCCGATTGGGTCGATCACGAGGAAAAGATGAGCGGCCCTCGTGAGGGTGTTCTCGTACAGCTACGACGAAGGGACATGCAGTGCTTTGTCGACGGGGCCGAATGGGTGGCGGACTGCCGGATGAACTCTCGGCTCTTCGACGGCAGTGCCGTGCGCCGGTTCGCCCAGCCCTTTCCGTTCGAAGGGAAACGGCATGGGGAGTGCGATCGCGACGACCACGCGTTGCACTCCGCTGCATTGCATCAGATCCACCAGAGCGGCTGGACACTGCTGGGCAGCCACAGGCCCTCGCTGTTCGCGGCTGGTCCGCAGCGCGGTCCGGTCCGGCGGCTCCGTGACGGGTGCGTGGCTTCCTGCGCCGGTCCCCTGTCCGCGCGGCACGCAGGACGCTTCCCTGACTGAGGCAGGGCCTGGCACGCCGGACAGGGTTGGTGGCGTCGCGAGCAGCAGTCACGAGCTACCGGCACCAGTCCGTGGGCGTGAACACGCCACACCGGGCGGCCCTCATGCCGGACGGCGCCGCACCCTCGCCGGACAACGGACGTAGCAGTCGAGTTGGCAGGCCGGGTGGGCACGGCTGCAGTGGCGTCGACGGCGGACACCGGCAGCGTTCTCAGTCCTTGTGAGCCCACGATGACAACAAGATGACGCCGCGTTGACACCACTTGCGTAGGTTCGAACCGGGCAATCGGATCAGCCCGCTCGAAGCGTGTGACGGCTGGGCGGCATTCGAGCCATCGCCGGGGGGAACATCCTTGTCTCCGCGGCGACCGCCCCCCTCGAAGCCGTCTTGACGCGATGCCCTTCTGCGTGGGCATCGCTCGTTCACGGCAGACCATCAGGTGGAAGTCGGAGCTGTTGCCCGGGAGGTGCGATGGACGGGTACGAGGTCTACCGCGATGCCATGGCGGGCGATCAGTGGAAGGGTTGGTGGGTCACCTGGCCGCTGTCGACTCGGGTCCGCCTGGGTCACGTCTACGACCGCCAGAGCGACAGCATCCGCAGAGCGGGCAACCTGACCGCCCGCGGAATCCCGTTCCAGCGGGAGCACGGCACACCGGACGGTACCTTCATCTACGATTCGAACCAATCGGTGGATGTCACGTTCAAAGCCGCAGGAACAACCCCTGCGGCTCTGTCCGCCCTGGCCGCGGCCGATGCGGGCGCTTCAGTGACCTTCACGAGGGGCAGAACGGCCTTCGTGGTCCTCCGGGAGCATTCGCAGAGCGGAATCTCCGACGTCAGGGGCCTTTCTCATGCCTTGGTCGCCGCGTGGTGGAACAACGAGTGGGACGATTCGCTGCTGGCCGTGACCAGCGTCGTCGCCGCAGCCGGCGCCACGGTGCTCACCGCGGAGGCGAGCGGGGCGATGGCCGAACTCAAGGTGTCCGCGTCCGCCGGGATCGGTGGGCTCGGCATGGCGGATCTCGCGCTCGGGGCGTCGGTCGTCCGCCACAGCGCTCTCGGCGCCCAGTGGACCGGCACCGACGTCACACCGTTCTACCAGGTGATCCGCCTGCGCAAGAGCTGGCTCGGTAAGGTCCTGGCCGAGTACGGACCGCGGCCGCCGGGACATGGGGCACTTCCCTCCGCCCTTCCTCCGCTGCTGAGCGAGGAGATCGGGGACGATCCCGAGGCTGCCCTGGAACCGGGCGACGGGACGGAGGAGCTTCCGTTCCACGACCCCGGGAACGACTGACACTCTTCCAGGGGCGACAGTGAAGATCGTGCGATTCCGTATTCGGCCGAGCCCCTCTGCGAGGGCCGCCGGCGGTGAACGGCCCGTCCAGGTGAGCCTGCGTGCGGAGGAAACGGGTACCGGAGCGGCGCAGGAGGCGACAGAGGACTTCGACCTGGCGAAGGCACTCGCGCGGATCGAAGATCTCCGGAAGGTCTTCGGGGCCGGGGCTCGTGACCAACGCCGCCGGGACGCAGGCGATTTCCTGTTCCAGCTCCTGACCCCCGGCGCGGTGGGAGAGCTGTGGCAGCAGACACGAGCCTCGGGCACCGGAAGTGAACCGCTGCGCATCAGTATCGAGATCGCTGTCGAAGATCTGCGCTCACTGCCGTGGGAACTGCTGAGAGATCGGGAGACCTTGCTCTTCCATCACCCGAAGCTGCTGTTCTCCCGCCTGCATTCTCCGGGGCGCAACGATCCGGACAGCGTGGGAGATCAGGCGCCCCGGGCCGAACTGGGTCCGCTGCGGGTGCTCGTCGTGGTCTGCAACCCGGACGACTGGCAGACCCTCGCCGACCACGAGATCGCCCGGGTGGGGGCCGCCCTCGGCACCAAGCCCGGCCGCGCCCACCTCCAGGTGCTCGACGGCCCGTCCCCCGAGAAGCTCTTCGACGAGGTCAGGACGTGGCGGCCGCACATCCTGCACTTCATCGGTCACGGTATGCCGGCCGTCCCGGGGGCTCCTGCCCGGCTGCCGTTCAACTGGGGCACCGGGCCGACGCAACCGCCCGATTCGCTGCAGCAGTGGTTCTTGACCTCCGACCATGTCATGGAACTGCTGGACGAGTGGCGTCCCCGGCTCATCGTCCTGAACGCCTGCCGTACCACGGACGACCCTGTCGACCGGCTCGGCGGTCTGGCCCACGCCTTCCTGGAGGCCGACGTCAGCGCCGTCGTGTCGATGCAGGCCGACATCGACTCCCCGGTGAGTGTCGTCTTCGCCGGGGAGCTGTACCAGGTCCTGTCGCAGGGCGGGGCGGTGGACCAGGCGGTACACGCCGCACGGCGGAAACTGCGTCTCGCCCATGCGGACAAGGGATGGTGGGCGCTGCCGGTGCTCGTCACGCGCCACCGCCCGGAGTCGGCCCTGGCGATCCACCCCAAGCCGAGGGAGGAGGACATCACCAAACTGTGCGAGCACTCCTTGTACAGCGAACTGGACCTCTTCGTGGACCGCACGGACGAGCGACGCACGGCATGGCGGGCACTCGGTGTCACCGAGCAGCCGTCCGCACGGCCGCTGCTCGTCGTCTCAGGACACTCGAAGGGCGGCTTCAAGCACACGGGCAAGACCTGGCTCACCCGATCCTGCCTGCTCAGCTGCTTCGTCCGTGGCTACCGCATCACGTATGTGGACCTCGGGAACCGGTTCTCAGCGGACGAGGCCGCGGAGCCGGGTTCTCAGCACAAGGACTGGCTGGACCTGCTGCGCGCGATCCGCGGCGCATGCATGGACAGCAGCCAGCCGGAGCCGCTGCCCGCGGAGGCGTTCTCCCGCTTCAACGCCACGCTCAACGCCATGGTCGAGGGAAGCGCGCCGGTGACCGCCACAGCCCCCGGACCCGTCGCGGATCGGTGGGAACCCTTCGACGAGCAGGTCGGACAGGCCGACCAGCGCAGAGAGCACATCTTCCGGGCTTTCCTGGACGGCCTGCACGCGGCCTCGCCCGATCGCGTCCACGTCCTCGCCCTCGACCACGCCGAGCTCCTCCTGCCGGCACCTTGCCGGCAGATCGTCTACCCCGAGTTCATCGCGCCGATCGCGCGGAACGAGGAATCACCGCTGCGGCTGGTCCTGGTGGCGACTGAGGAATGGATCTTCAGTGCGCTGCCCGAGGAGGGCAACAGGATGTGGAATCCGCTGCTCCGACTGGGCGACTTCAACCAACGCGAGTTCATGCGGCTGGCCGAGGAGTACTGCGAACGGGCAGGTCTGGACTTCTCCCGGACCAGACAGATTTTCGAGGGTTTCCGCAGCCGCGAGAACGTCGACGTCGAGCTGTTCGGCGACATCAGGAACATCCTGGTCAAGGGAACGGCAGGCCGGACATGACCAACGCACTCGCCGACATCGGCGCCCGCATCGCCTCGGGTGAGAGCCTCGCCGAGATCCGCCGCTCCCTGCGCCCCAGCGCATGGGAGCCCCTGCTCAGGGCCTGTGCCGCCGCCGTCACCTTCGACCGGGAGCTCTTCGAGAGCCTTCTGCGTCCGTACGGCGGGGCCGACGCGCCCACGCTGGACCAGTTGTCCGAGCTGGGCGCGGTCGAAGACGTACCCCATGAACCCGGCCGTCATCGACTGCTGCCCGACGACCGCACGATGTACATGCAGACCTGGCTGACGGGCTGGACCGATGGCCCGGCGCCGGATGACCTGGCTGCCCTGGAGCGGCAGCTCGCCGATCACGCGGCGGCCGCGGGAGACCGGCGCGAGCAACTGCGGCACCTGCTGGTGGCCGACACGTCCCAGGGTCTGCAACTGTTCGACGAGCTCTTCGGTCAGGCGGACCGCGACCGGGACTTCGCCCGCTGCCAGGACCTGCTGGACATTCTCGGCGATCCCGACCGCCGTACCGTCTCGGGCCCGGACGCCGCCCGCGTGCTGCTGGACCGTTCGGGCTACCTTCGGGCCCAGTCCTACTGGGCGGTCGACTACGCCCGCTGCGCCCAGTACCTGGCACCCACCGGTCTGCGGGAGCGGGCCGACGCCCTCATGGCCGACCACGGAACCCGGGTGTGGCAGGTCTTCGCCTCTCCCGGCATGGGCAAGACGATGCAGCTGCGCTGGCTGGTCACGCGTTACTGCGTCCCCGCGGAACGGGACATACCCTGCGCGCGGATCGACTTCGACGCGGTGTCCCCCGTGGCGATCGGGCGCCATCCCTGGCTGGGTCTGCTCGAGGCCGCCGCGCAGTTCGACAACCGCTGGCCGCAGAGGCCGTTCGGCAAACTGGACGCGTACGGATCCCTGCGCAGCCTCTTGCGCCGTCACCCGTCCGATCTGAGCCGCACGACCGCCGACAGTCTGCGGATCCAGAACCTCGACACCCTGCGGTCGGAGATCATCGAGATATTCGTCAGCAGATTCAACGCCGCGGCCGGATCCGATCCGGCACTGCTGGTCTGCGACACACTGGAAGAGCTGCTGCTGCGAGGCAAGCAGGACACCGGCCGTTTCCTGGAACTGCTCGGGCAGGTGCGCACATGCTGCCCCAGCCTTCGTATCGTGCTGGCCGGGCGGTACGACCTGACCGAGCGCGTACCGCAGGCACGAACGGCACTGGACGGGAGCGAGCGGGTCGAAGTCGAGCCTTTCACCGACGAGCAGGCCGAGAGGTACCTTCACCGGATCCGCGGCATCTCCGACGCCGGCAAGCGAGCTGTCGCACGACGACGCGCCAACGGCCGACCGCTCACCCTCGCGGTCTACGCCGACGCCATCGAACAGGACACCGACATGACCGCCGAGGCCCTGGCGAAGGTGCCCGAGCCCACCATGCCACTGCTCATCGAGCGTGTCGTGCGTCGGATCGAGGAGCCCGCGGTGCGCTGGCTGGTGCGCTACGGCGTCGTACCCCGCAAGCTGCGGCGAGAGGACCTCCCCGTGATGCTCCCCTTCCTGAGCAACATGGGCGGGCCCACCCCGGACGACGATCCGCGCAACGACATCCACGGTGTCGCCGACCCGGACGCCTATCCGTTCGCCGAACCGCCCTCGGACGATGCCGCGCTGGAGAACATCTGGCGGAGGCTGCTCGACTACGCGGGAAGCTCCTCCTGGGTCTCACAAGCACCCGGAGACCCGTCGACCGTGATCTTCCACCCCGACATCCTCGCCCCGCAACGCCTCCTGCTGTCCCGCCAACGGGTGTTCACGCTGCTTCACCAGGCATTCGCTCAACACTTCGAGGCGCTCGCGGCCCAGTACCCGCACCGGTGGGCGGACTTCACGCGTGAGGCCGTCTACCACCGGTTCCAGATGCAGGACGAGAGGGCCGCCGACAGGTGGAGGGCGGCGCTGCGCCGGGCGCGGCAGACCGACTCGCTCGACGAACTGCACGCACTCGCCACCGAAGTTCTCGGCAGAGACTATCTGGACGAGCAGGGCGAGTCCCGACTCACCCGGCAGGGAAAGCCGCTGATCTCCTACACCGAGCTGATCGAGGCACACCTTCAGGAGGCGTACGCCATCAGCCGACAGGCGCTCCGTGACCGGGCGAGCCCGTCGGATCCACGGTGGAGGGAGGTCGAGTACTCCCTGACCCAGGCCGACCGCCTCAGGAGCCTTCCGTCGAGCGCAGTGCCCGTCACCAGCCAGGAGAACTCGCTGCGCGCGTTGCTTCTGACGGTCAACGGCCGTGCGCAGGAAGCGGATCTGCTCGCCACACGCGCGCTGGCGGAGGCCATGCCGGAGGAGCGCGCGGACGTCCTCCGCGTCCTCGGCGACAGCAGAGCCGCCGTCGGCGACACGTCCGCAAGAGATGCCTACCAACAGGCGTACGAGCTGACCGGGCGAGAAGGGAGGACCGGCCACGCGCACGAGATCGCGCTCGCCCTTGCACGCGAACGAGCGGCACAGGGCCAGCTGCAGGAAGCCCTGGACTGGTGCGAGCGGGCCGGACCCGGATCCGGGACCACGACCAGGACGGATCCGGTGACCCTGACACGGGCCAGGCTGCTGCTGGCCTGCTACCGGCCGACAGCAGCCCTGCGTATTCTGCCGCCTCCGGCCCTGGCCGGCGCGGAACGAGTGACCCACGGCGACATCAGCGACGCCCGGGTGACGGCACTGCTCCTCACCGCCCGCGCGGAGCTGATGCTCGGTCAAGGGAGCCATGCCCTGACGACACTGGACGCCGCCCTCTCCGTCGCCGCGGAGATCTTGGGGGCGACCCGGTACCGGCTCGAAGCCCAGATCCACCAGCTGCGGGCCGTCGTCATGGGCGAACTGCTCGAGGTGGACGACGCCGAAGCACTGTTCCGGCAGGCCGAGAGCATGTGGGCGGAGTTCGGATACCGGACCGGTCATCCGGAATGTCTCTATCTGCACGCCCGTTTCCTGATCCGAGAGGTCGGAGATCTCACAGAGGCAGCGGATCTGCTCGCCGTCGCCGACCGGCGTCCCGGGCCACCCTCCGGTCATTGGAACCCGCCCGAGGCGGAGTTCACGCTTCGTACGAACCTGCTCGGTCGTGAGCTGGCCGGAAAAGCCGGACGCCGGCTGGAGACGGACGAGCGGGCCGCAGACGTCACCAGGCCGATCCCACCACGCCACACCGCGATTCTCGCCGCGCACCGTCTGGTTGAGGCATGGTGGAAGAACAGACAGTCGATCCCGGCACTCGCCGAGGCCCTGGGTACCCTGCAGCCCCCGTCCGCCCGACTCTTCGCCATGGAGGACCTGCGGCGCTGCCCGACCCCCCGCAACCCCAGCAATGCGGTGGTGGAACCACTGCGTCATGTCCTGCCCTCAGCTGACGACATCGACGACCCGCAGGACCAGGCGCTGCACCGGATGCTGCTGGCCGAGCTCGACCGCCTCGCGGGCCGGCGCGACAGCGCGCGCCGGGCGCTCGACGAAGCCGCGGACGTCCTGGAGGAGAACGATCCACTCGCCCAGTGGCGTTGGGTCCAGGCCCGCCGCCGCCTCGGGGTGCCCCTCGAGGGAGACCGCCCCGTGCGGGTGCCGACGGCCCGATCCCCGTTGCTTCGTTCCGCCGTCCTGCTGCGGCTGGCCGGTGACGCACGGCGCGGTCGGGACGTCATGAAGGCGAGACGGCTGGCGGAGGAAGCGGTCGAAGCGGCTTCCCAGGTACACCGACCGACCCGATGGGGTGCCGAAGCACTGCGCGCCTACGCGGAGATCACCGACGACGAGGAGGCACATCGGGCGGCCAGCCGGGTCTACAAGCGTCTCGGCCTGCCGCACCGCGTCGCACCGCCCGGGACTGCAAGGCTGGGCTCCTTGGAGCAGGAGTCCGTTCAGCTGCCGATCAGCCTGTCCGCCCCCGAAGGAGTACCCCTCGACGATCCCGAAGCACTGCAACGGCTTCTGGTCCACGACTTGGAGGCCGTGGTACGAGTTCTGAACATGACTCTGGCCGAGTCCGTGCCGGAGATTCCCGACCGGAGCGGCTTCCGCGTGCTGCGCATGGAGTCCGACGACCCGCTGGTTCACGCACTGCCATGGGAGTCGGCCGTGACCGGACTCGGCCGACCGGGCGCGGCCGTGCCGGTCATCGGATTCCGCACCCGGCCGGCCCTGGCCGACGTCGGCGCGAGCCTGCGAATCCAGGCCGCACTGCGCGAGACGGTCGATCCGCAGCTCCCGGTCGACGGGTTCCTCGGACCACGCACCCGAGCGGCCCTCACCCGCCTGACCGGCCAGGAGTACGGCGGCCTGACCGCCGCAGAGCTGGCAGCCCTGGACCTGTCCCGCCGCCGGACCCGCACGGACCAGCCCAGTGTGGCCCTCATCGCTCCGTCACCGGCCGTTCAGTACAAATCCCGCGGCAGTCACTACCAGTCCGGTGTGGATCTGGCCGACCACTACGCCTCCCGGGGGTTCGACATCCGACTGACGGAAGCCGTGGACATCCGCAGGCCCTGCCGATGCTCACCGAGCCTGATCCATGTCAGCGCCCCGCTCGAGACCACCGCGCGCGAGCCGTACTTCGACCTTTCCGCGCCCTACTCCGACTACAGGTGGGCGACGAAGTCCCAGGGGTTCGACCTGTCGGCCCCCACGCTGGCACAGTGGCTGCAGAACTTGCCGGCCTGCCTGGTGGTTCTCGACCCGCCGCTGCCCGGATCCCCGCTGGACATCCCCGAGCAACTGCTCCGGCGCAACATCTTCGCCGCACAGCTGCTCGCGGAGCTTCCGGCCGCCGCCGTCCTCGGTATCGGGCTGAGCGAGTCCCGCACCTATCCGTCGATCGACATCCTCGCCACCGCGATCCGGGACGGGCTGCCACTCTCGGAGGCATTCGAACTGCTCGTGACGCGACGGCTCGTGCCGAACGGCCACGAATGGCTCGCCGTCGGCAGCACGACGCTGTTCACCGCTCCCGCCACTTACGCCACGTGCGTGCTCTCATGACCGGCGCCGACTACGAGCAGCGCAGCCGGGCCCGGCTGCGCCACCTGAAAGACAGTCTGGACCGCGAGACGACCTGCTGGGAGAAAGCTGCCGCCGAGCCGAACAAACCGCTGGAGAAGCATCACAGCCAGGTGGCCTGCCTGACGCGTCTGATCAGGACCTCTCTGAGTGATCTCTCGCGACTCCCGGACTCCGAGCTGGCTGAGCCGATCCTGGATCTTCACCACGTGTGGGACTTCTTCCGCAGCAAACTCGTCCTGCGTTGCCTGCCCCAGTATCAGGAATTCCTGGACACGGCCGACGAACTGGCCTGGGCCTGCTATCGACCCGCGCTCGAAGCGGCCGGGCTGCCCTCGTCCATACCGCCGCTGGTCTTCCTGAGCCGGGACGCGGTTCCGTTCACGCTCGCCCGGGGAAGCGACTACCGCGGGCTGCTGCCCAGCGGTGTCCGTACCCGGCCCGGAGCCGATGCCGTGCGTCGACTGCCGTTCCCGATCATCGGCGTGCCGTGGTATCAGACAGAGCACCTCCCCGATGTGCTCGCCGTGGCGCACGAAGTCGGCCACCACATCGAGGACGACTGCGAAATGACCCGTGCCTTGCAGGCCAGACTGCGTGCCGGCGGCCTACCCGCCGGCCGGCAGTCGGTCTGGGAAGGCTGGCTCGGCGAGGTCTTCGCGGACGTCTGCGCGTGTCTCGCCTGCGGACCCGCCTACGTCGCCACCCTTTCCGATGCCCTGGAGACCGCCCCGACCGCGGTCGGGGCGTACCCACCGAAGGACGTTCGTCTGGCGGTCTGCCACGCCGTGTTCGCATCACCGGGTTCGGACCCCTCCGACGAACCCGGAACCGTCGTCCGGGCGCTGACGAGCGACGGGTACGCCGCGCTCGGGGGTGGGAAGCTGTCTGAGGTGCTGCAGTGCCATGAGACGCTGGACACGGGGCTTGCGGTGGGAAACCTCCTCGCAGGGATGCCGTCGTCCGCCGTCGACGCCCGTGAGGCACTGGCCGCAGCCGCCGACGCCTTCTCGCAGAACCCCGACGCCTACGACAGGCTCGGCGTGCAGGCCCGTGTGATCACGGAGGTCCTGGAGGGACGCCCCGACGGTTCCCGCGCTGCCGGATCCGTCCCGTCCGGCGCCGCGGAACGGGCCGTCGACGTCGGCCATCTCCTCGCCGGTCTGCTGTCTGCGTCTGCGTCTGCGTCTGCACATGGACGAGCGGTGTTGACGGCCTGAACAGCAGCCGCGGCTCCGATGGTTCGGCTTCGAGCCGGGATCAGCTCGACCGACAAGGCACATGCCTCCCCGACCGAGTGAACGGCCACGCTCCAGGGGTCACAGAGCGTAGGCTGCGGGACACACCGCACCGGTGCTCAGTCACACGCACAGGACCCTTCACAGCCGGCACACAGACGCTCCGACAGTGCACTTGGGGGACGACCGTGGACGACGCCACGGACAGACAGCGACCGACCGGCGCCGAGATCCAGGCGGCCACCGGACGCCTCGACAACGCGCTGCGCATCAAGTTCGGGCCCGGAACCACACGGTTCCTCGGAAACGTGCTGGCCCACCAGCGCCACCGAAACACCGTCCACGCCCGGGTGCGGCAGTCGATCGGCAGCGTGGACCCCGCCCTCGGACACACCCCTGACCGTCCGGTACGCGTCGTCGCCCACACCCTGGGCGGAGTCGTCGCCGTCGACATGGCCACCGCGGCCGACCCCCTGTGGACGTCCTCTCTGGTGGCCTTCGGCCCCGGGCGGCGTTCTTCCACGCCTGCGATCCGCGCGGCAGTCAGATCCTGCCCTGCTCCGGCAGCCGGCCGGTCGTCCCGCCTGCGTCCCTCGCCCGCTGGACGAACCCGTGGGAACCCCTCGACATGCCGGCCTTCGCCGCTGCCGGAGTGTTCCGACTGCACGACGACAGCGCGCCCGTGGATGTCTCCGTGCCGCGCGGCGAGCACCGGAGTGTGGACACACTCCTCCCGCCGGGGCATGCCGTTCGTGGCGTCGGAGACCGGCGCGGCCATGGAAGGCCGGCAGCGGCAGCCAAGGTGAAAAGAGGCTGGAGCCATGACGAACAGCGTGAAAGTGATGGTCGTCGACGACCACCCCCTGTGGCGTGACGCTCTCGCCCGTGAGCTGACCACGTCCGGTTTCACCGTGGTCACCACAGCAAGTCACCATGAGCAGGCGGTACGCCACATCCAGACCGCCGAACCCGACGTCGTGGTGATCGGCCTGAGTCTGTTCGCCACGTCAGGCGCCCAGCTCTGCCGCGAGCTGCTCGACGCCAGGCCCTCACTGCGCATCCTCGTCGTGTCGGCCGGCGAGGTACGTGCGGACGTCCTGGCAAAGGCAAGAGCCGCCGGTGTCACGACGTTCCTGCTCAGATCGATGCCGACGCGGGAGGAGCTGACCGAAGCCGTACATCGCACGGCACTCGCCGACCTCGTCCCCCTGCCCGAGCCCCCCACCGCAGCCACATCGGCGCCTGCCCTCCCGCGCCTCACCGCCCGCGAGACCGAGGTACTGAAGCTGGTCGCCTCAGGTCTGACGGACGAACAGGCGGCCAACAGCCTCGGCCTTTCGATCCGGACGGTACGCCGCTACATCGCGCAGGTGATGGAGAAGTACCAGATACGCAGCAGGCAACCGGAGCTTGTGCGGCAAGCTGTGGAACACCGTCACCGTGCAAGAAACGTGCTCGGCACGATGAGTGACACCCGTTTCGGACATGACGACTCCTCAGCTGCTCCGCTCGACTCTCACTCGCCGATACCCCCCGACTCCCCCGGTGGGACCGGCAGCGGAACCGGGCCCTCCGGCACCTCGGAAAGCCACGTGCCGGCTCCTCCCGACAACCGTCGTACGGTACCGACAGCACCGCTTGTGGAGCCGCACACATTGACGGCCGAGCTCGCCGAGCAGGCCCCGCCCGGCCGCGAAGTGCCCCTCCAGGTCCAGGTGACGAGGGGATCGTCGGGTACCGGCGCGGCACTGCGCGACTTCCATGTCCCGGCAGGCGGGGCCCGGCTGACCATCGCCGTGCACGCGCCGGGACTGCTGGCTCTGGGAGATCTCCAGCAGGAGGTGACCGTGCTGCCCGGCCGTGACTCGGACGTGGTGCGATTCGGGCTGCGCACCCTGGCACAAGGGCTGCACACCGTGACCGTACGCGCCTTTCGCGGCGGCAGCTTCCTGGGCGAACTGCGGGCGCAGATCTCGGTCCAGGCCGACACTCCCGCCCGGGACGGCCCGCCCCACAGCACACCGCTGACCACACTGGCCTTCGACCCGGGCGAGGTGACCCTGCAAGTCCTCAAAGGCCCGGGCGGGGCTCACAGCTTCCAGTTGCTCAGCGAGACCACGTACGCCCCCGAGTCGTTCCACCTCATGGCCGGAAACCCCCACGGTGCCCGCGAGCTGATGTACGACGAGCTGCGCCGCACCGCCGCCGCAGCCCGGCCCGGCGCAGTCACCACGGACACGGAGGCGCGTCGGCGGCTGCGCAACCTCGGAGTCCAATTGTGGGCCAGCGCGGTGCCCGATGCGGTGCGACGCCAGTTCTGGGAAGAGGCGGGCCGGATCACCTCTCTGACCGTCCTCGGGGAACACGACGCAGTGCCCTGGGAGTTGCTGTATCCGCGCGACCGCGATCAGGAAGGCGACGGCTTTCTGGCCGAGTGGCTACCCGTGGTGCGCCGGGTCTTCGGTCAGGACCGCGTCCGTGAACTGCGTCTGCACAGGGTCGCCTTCGTCGTTCCCCCGGATTCGCCGCCGGAGGCGGAGCGTGAGGTGACCGCCCTGCGCACCAGGCTCGGGAACACCCCGGCCGACCACGGCACACTGTCCTACCGCAGGACCGTGAGCGACCTGATCGAGGAAGGGTCCGCCGGACTGCTGCACTTCGCCTGCCACAACAGCTTCACCTCCGCGGGCTCCCGCGTCACCATGGCCGACGGACCGTTCGACCCGCTCGATCTCGCCTACGCCGCGCAGTCCGGTGCCCTGCGCAAAAGTCACCCTCTGGTGTTCTTCAACGCGTGCCGCAGCGTCGGCGAGATCAACTGGTTCGCCTCGAGCCTGGGCTGGGCAACCCAGTTCCTGCGTGCCGGCGCCGGGGCGTTCGTCGGCACCCTGTGGCCCGTGCGATCCGATTCGGCCTTCACGTTCGCCGACACCTTCTACGACCGCCTGGTGGCTCAGGGACAGACACTGGGCCAGGCATCACTTCAGGCACGACAGGCCATCCGAGACCAGGGCGGAGACCCGACCTGGCTGGCCTACGCGGTCTACGGCAGCCCCGCGGCACGCGCCGCGATCTCCTAGCACTCCAGACGGACTTCTGTGTTTCTGATGGCCAACGGCCTGGCGGGGGGGTGGGCATACGTGGGACGGTCTTGGACAGGTCGTCCCACCCACGTGTGTCCGCATCGCATGCAGTGACGGCGCGATGGGCAGTACGTTCTCGTGATCCACGATGTACCGACGAATGCTTGGACCTGGAACTCGAAGAACTCTTCCTGCGGACCGGAGCCCGCTTCGCCCGGGTGGAGTCCCGGCGGCGGATGCGGGACTGCGTCCGCGGACTGCTCGGCCCGGTCGGCCGGAAGAACAGCCGGTGGGACGCTGACAGCCTGCGCGACGGCCTTCAGGCATACGTCGCAGAACAACTCGGCACGCCGAACGGCGTATTGATCATCGACGACACCGGCTTCGTGAAGAAAGGCATCACCTCCGCAGGGGTGCAGCGCCAGCACTCCGGCACGGCCGGACGGACAGAAAATTGCCAGACCGGCGTCTTCGCTGCCCACGCCACCACCCGCGGCCACGCCCTGGTCGACCGCAAGCTCTGCCTGCCCAAGTCCTGGACGGACGACCGTGCCCGATGCCACGCCGCCAAGGTCCCCGACGAGCGGGAGTTCGCCACCAAGAACGCCCTCGCGGCGACGATCATCCGCAGAGCTCTGGCCTCGCCGCTGCCGATCGCCTGGGTGACGGCGGACGCTCCCTACGGACAGGACAACCGATTCGCCGGATGCTGGAAACATCCGGCGTCGGCTACGTCCTGGCCGTTCCGAAGTCCCAGTTCTCCCTGGCCGGCCCGCGCATTGACATGGTCTTCCAGCAGGCCCCGACCAGGCGTGGGAGCGCCGTTCTTGCGGAGCGGACGCGAAGGGGCAGCGCGAGTACGACTGGGCGGCCGCGCAGTTGCGCCCGGTCACCGAGTACGACAGCGACTCCCCGAGATCTGCGCCAGAACCGAAAACCGATGTCACCTGGGTCGCTGCGGCAGCCCGTCAGAGCTGCCGCAGCCGGAACGGTGACGCGGATGTTCGCAAAGCGGTGGCGTTCCGGCTGCCGCTCACTCCCTCAGTCGCTCTTCACCTCACTGCGAGGAGGCGAGTGCCTTCCAGAAGGCGTAGTGGTGATCGGTCGCGAAGTCGGTCTGCCCGATGCGGCCGGACGCGAGCCGCTGAACGTACGGGCTGCGGGCCGTGAACCGTTTCCACACGGGCATGGAACACCCGTTCACCTGCCCGGTGCTCGCGAATCGGCCCCAGTAGGCGGTCACCGTGTCCGACAGCCCGGCTTGCGCGGGGTCGAGTGGCTCGAACAGGTCGTTGTCGAACAGGTAGGCCAGATCGATCATGTGGCCGGTACCGAGTGAGAAACTCGTCGGCCGCGGCACGCTCTTGAAGTACGGGGCGTCGGTCTCGGCGAAGTCGTAGGCGTAGACGGGGGTGTAACGGGCCAGCGCGCGCTGGGTGTCGAGTGCCGCAGTCGACCACTCGGAGTCGGTCAGCACGGCCGACAGTGCCGCCCCGGGCGCCGGGTAGTTCGCTCCTGGATACTCGGCCAGGACCGCGGGAGCGTCCTTCCCGAACTGCTCGGTGACCTTCTTGGTGTATCCCTCGACGGTCAGCGGCCTCCCTGTCATGATCTCGTCGAGCCCGGCGAGCCCGCTCATCTCGTCGTGAGCGGAGCCGTGCAAGACCGGAACCCTGGCGAACCGCCCGGCGGCGATCGCCCGCGACGGGGCCTCGGGCAGCACCTTGCCGTCCACCACGGGCCGGTAGCCGTCGTGTCCGGAGGCCGATGCCTTGATGAGCTCGGCGGTGGACATCCGCCGCAGGCAGGAGTCGGCGGTACGCGGATCGTCGCAGCCCGCGGCTTCGGTGACGGCGAGGCCGTTGGTCTGCGCCTGTGTGCGGGTGAACGAGCCGTCCGGTCCGACGCAGCCCGCGCTCTGCACGATCGCCTTGCTGAAGAGCCCGCGGGCCGACGGCGAGACCAGATGGGCGCAGACGCTGTAGCCGCCGCCCGACTGCCCCATGATCGTGACATTGCGGGGATCGCCGCCGAAGGCGCCGGCGTTGCGGTTGACCCATTTCAGCGCGGCCTGCTGGTCAAGAAGACCGAGGTTGGCCGGTGCGCGCAGGCCGGGAGCGCTGAGGAAGCCGAACGCGCCGAGCCGGTAGTTGATCGTCACGACCATCGCGCCCTGCTGCGCGGCGGCCAGCTCGGCCGCCCGGTAGGTGGCGCCGTCGCCGTAGGTGAAGCTGCCGCCGTGAATCCAGACGATGACCGGCAGCCGTCCTGTCGTCCGCCCGGCCGGAGTCGTGACGTTCAGGTAGAGGCAGTCCTCGCTGCCGCCGTCCTCGATGGAGATGGGCTGGTCGATCGGTTGCGCGCAGGCGCTCTTCGGGGCGCGGGCGTCCAGCGGCGACGACCAAGGGCGCACCGGCTGTGGCTCCTTCCACCTGCGATCCCCGGTCGGCGGGCCCGCGTAGGGGATGCCCTGGAACGTGCGCACCGTATCGGCGACTGTGCCCTGGACCGGGCCCTCGGCGGTCATCACCTGCGAGCGGAGGTCTTGGGCGCCGGGGCGCGCGGAGGCGGGGCCGACCGTGATCACCGTGGCGGCGAGTGTTGCGGAGACGGCGGCCGCGGCCAGGAGGGCGACGCGTAACTTCTTGGTGCTCATCCGGGCTCCCGGGATCGGCGTGATCTTCGATGCTCGGAACGGTAGCCAGAATTTGGGCAGATGCGCAAGACGCTTGATTAAGACGTCTGCCCAAGGCGATTGCATAAGGCGTTCGTCTCGTGCGAATGCGCAGACTGTTGCTAGGGTCCGCGGCATGGGGAACCGGGAGAAGCTGCTGGAGGCCGCAAGACAGTGCCTCTTCACGAAGGGCTACGAGCGGACAACGGTCCGCGACCTCGCCTCCGCAGCGGGCGTCAGCATGGCGGCGATCGGTTATCACTTCGGCTCGAAAGAGGCGCTGCTCAACCAGGCGCTCTTCGAGGCGCTCGACGCGGGAGGCCAGGCATTCGGGCCGGCGGCGGGCGACACCGACCTCGGCACGCTATGGCGTCGCCTGATCGAGGCGTTCTCGGTCAACGAGACCTTCTGGCTCGCCAATCTGGAGACCGTCCTGCGCGCGCAGCGCGATCCTGAACTGCGTGAGCAGGTGGCGGCCGGGCTGCGGCAGGGACGCAGTGGCATGGCGCGAGAGGTCACCGGAACCGACGAGGCCGAGCTCTCCGAAGCAACGATCCGCACCGTCGGCTCGGTGCAGCTCGCCCTCGTCAGCGGCCTGATGATGCAGCATCTCACCGACCCTCAGTCCGCGCCCACCGCCGACGAGGTGCTGGCGGGTCTGCGGGCGCTGGCCACCTGCCTGCCCGAGGAGTCATGACGCCTCGGGCCGTGGACCAGGACGCCTGCGACGACGACCTCCGGTCACCCCTGACCGGGCATGTCGGCTCTGGGTTTCGCCTGGTTGCCGGGCGGCCCCTGCCGTGTGGGCCCGGTTCAGATGGTGGCGGTCTGCTCGGCCAGGGCCTTCGTGTGAGCCAGACGGTACGATTCGGCGCCGGTCTGGACGATTGCACCGTTGAAAGTGAGCCGGTCGACGATGGCCGCGCAGAGCCGGGGATCGGTGAAAGTCTTCGTCCGGCCATCTGGGGCCGGCACTTGTTCCCTCACAGGGGGTCGCCGCTGCCACCTGGCTGTATCCCTCTTCTGGGGTCCTCGTTGGTTCTCGCGGTAGGAACCTGACTTTTCAAGGTGCTGCCTTGAGCGTTCAGGTGCGAGGAAGGTGTGCCGGTGGCCGAGGCGAGACTGCAGGTCATCGCGGGTGGGGCCGGTCCCGGCTGGTCAGACGCCTCACGTCCGCAAGCCGTCAGGGCGGTTACCGGGATGCATGGCCCACCGCGTACGGTTCGGCAGAGTTCCCCAGAGCATGGGCTTCGCAGCCCTGCTTCCGGCTGCTGGAGCAGCCAGAAAGGATCACAACGGTGACGGAGCACCCGCCCCCGACCGATGCCGGCCTGTCCGACGCACCCCGGGACCCCCGGCACGCGCTGCGGCTGGCCTACGGGCTGGGCGCGGTCAAGGTGATCTTCATGCTGGCGTTGTTCCGGATGCTGGCCGCACCGTTCACCAAGGACTTCTTCGGCGAGGCACTGCTCCCGATGCCCACCTGGGAGTGGTCCCTGTGCTCCCTCAGCCCCCTCGCCCTCCTCTACGCGGCGCGGCGCCGGGCCGACTGGGCCATGCTGGCCGGTGAACGCTTCTTCCTGAAGATCATCCTCACGTTCTATCTGCTGTGGGCCCTGCCCTTCGCTGTCCTCCAGGGCGAGTGGGTCCTGTGGATCGCCGTCGCCGTCGCCCTCGCAGGGTTCGCCGGCATGTACCGCCTCAACCGCCGGGAGACGGTACCCGCCCGCTGAACGGACCGCCCGGAACCCACAGGCGGCACTGCCGGCGATCAGGCATCGCATGCTCCCTCCCCGGGTACGGGACCCATGCCCCGTCGGCCGGACGCAGGCAAGGCGGAAGTCCGCCCTGGGCGAGGGCTGGTTCAGGTGAGAAGGGCGGCCAGGGCTGCGGTGACGGTGGCGGCGAGGGTGATGACCGCGGCGAAGACGGTGGCGGCGCGGGCGAGGGCGGCGGGGTAGGTGGCGCCGTCCAGGCGGGCGAGCTTGCCCGCTGCGGCCGCGGCCAGCAGCGCGACGACGATCACGAGAGCGGTGGACTGGAGGACGACGGCGATGTTCACGGCAAAACTCCCGGTGTGCGGTGGGGTGTTGACGTGGACGAAGGTCACCGAAACGGTGTCCGCCGGGGTCCGCCGGGACGAAGACGAACACCGGCGAACACATCACCACCCGGGGGCAAGCGGGTGCAGGACGAACCCACCAGCCACAGTCCGGATGTGGCACTCACCGAACTACGCAGGCGCCTGACCGACGGACTGGCCGCTCTCGGGATCAGCCAGACCCAGCTTGCCGCGCGGGCGCAGCTGGGGCGCACCACGGTGTCCGAGGCGCTCTCGCCCAACAAGCCTGTGCCCTCCGCACAGACATCGGCGGCGCTGGCCCGCACGCTGAAGCTGCCGGTGCCCGAGCTGCTGGAATTGCAGCGGACGGCGGGCGGGCAGCCGAACACGGTCACACCGGGCGGGCCGGGGCGTCCGATCGGAGAGTGGGAGCCGCACGATCCGGAAGTTCATCCTGCCGGGCCCGGCGGACCCGCTTCCGGCTCCGGGATTCCTGCGGAGCGGGCGCTGCCCGGGTATGTGCGGCGCGAGCATGACCGGGTGCCGGCCGAGGCAGTGGAGGGCGCTGCGGCCGGCCGCAGCCGGATCGTGATCCTGGTAGGCAGCTCGTCGACGGGAAAGACCCGGGCCTGCTGGGAGGCCGTGCAGCCGCTGGCCGAGCGGGGCTGGCTGCTGTGGCATCCCTTCGACCCCACCCGAGCGCAGGCCGTATTGGAGGACTTGCAGCATGTCGGGCCGCGCACGGTGGTGTGGCTCAGCGAAGCCCAGCACTATGTTGGTGCCCAGCGGCCGGGGAACGGATCGCGACGGCTGTCCACCATCTGCTGACCGCCCCGGCGCGCGGGCCGGTCCTGGTGCTGGGCACGCTCTGGCCCGAGTACGCCCACCAGTACACCGCCCTGCCCACACCGGGCGCGGAGGATCCGTACAGCCGAGCTCCTGCGGCAGCCACTCCCACTGGATCCCGGTGTGCACCACGAACAAAATGCCCTGCAGGCGACCACGGTCGTCCAGTGGCAGCCGGCCGGGCTGACCCGGACGCCGCTGCATGACCGGCAGCAACGGCTCGATCCTCCCCCACAGGTCATCCGGAACCAGCCACGGAGGACCGTTCCCCTTCCCCATGGCTCGTTCGATGAGCCATGGGGAAGGGGACATGGCTACGACCAGGCTTTCCATCAGGTGCTCTGACTCCCGCAGCTGACGGCCTGGAAAAAAGGGTGCGGTCGGCTGAGCTGGGCTGACAGGTAAGGGATGTGACAGAGAGTCTTGAGCATTCCGCCCTGCTGAGACTGATCGACGAGCGGTCGGCCGCGTTCCGGAGTGCGGTTGCCGCCGCGCCCGGCCTTGACGCGCCGGTGCCGTCCTGCCCCGAGTGGACGTTGTTCGATCTGGTGCAGCACCTGGGTACGGGCCAGCGCTGGTGGGCCGCGATCGTCGCCGCGGGCCCGGCCGAGGCTCCGCCGGCCAAGGATGCCGCGGAGGCTCCGCGCGAGCTCGAGGCGCTGCTGGCCTGGTACGCCGAGTCGAACGAGCTGCTGCTGAGTGCGCTGCGCGAGGCCGGCCCGGAACGCGAGTGCTGGACGTGGTGGCGCGCCGGCGTGTCGCCGGCGAATGCCCGGGGCGTTGCCCGGCGCCGGGTGCACGAAGGGCTCCGACTCCCGGGAGGCGTCACCCCCAGAGGGCGGGCGGCCGGTCCCGCGACCTGGAAGGCCCTCTGCGATCGACAGCTCAGGACACGAACCGCCTTCGGAGCGCTCACCCTTCGCCGACCGGTGTCCTCACCTGTCCGCAGTGGCTGCACGCTGAGGGGCGTCGACCACCACGACATCGCACTGTTCCAGGACCTGGACGGCCGCGGGAGCGGCCGGTGTCCCTGAGCGGATGCCTCGGCGACACCGGCCATGGCTGAACTTGACACTGTCGGGCATCACGTTGCAGTGGCTTGACGGTGGTCGTTCTTCGCGGCTGTGGCGGCCAGGTAGGTGACGCGAAGGGCGCCGGTGGCGTGTTCGCGGTCGACGAGCACGTCGACTCCGTAGACCGACCGGATCAGGTCCGGAGCCAGTACGGCCTCTGGGGTGCCCGCGGCGGCGACCCGTCCGTGGTCGAGGACGACGATGTGGTCGCAGTAGCGGGCGGCGAGGTTGAGGTCGTGCAGGGCGACGACGCAGGTGACGTCCAGCGAGGTCAGCAGGTCGAGGAGTTCGAGCTGGTGGCGGATGTCGAGGTGGTTGGTGGGTTCGTCGAGGAGGATCTCCCGGGGTTCCTGGGTGAGGGCGCGGGCGAGTTGGGTGCGCTGTCTTTCCCCTCCGGAGAGGGTGTGCCAGCTGTGGTGCTGCTTGTCGGTGAGGTCGGTGCGTTCCAGCGCCGTGTCGACGATCCGCCGGTCGTGCTCGGTCAGGGCGTCGAAGCGGCCGCGGAAGGGTGTGCGTCCCAGTTCCACGACCTGGCGGACGGTGACGTGGTGGTGGGCGGACACGTCCTGCTCGACGACGGCGAGCCGTCGGGCCAGCACCCTGCGGTGCAGGTCGTTCAGACTGGTGCCGTCGTATCGGACGGTGCCGGTGTCGGGGCGGCGCAGTCCGGCGAGCAGGCGCAGCAGTGTCGACTTGCCCGAGCCGTTGGGGCCGAGGAGGCCGACGCTCCTGCCGTCGTGTGCGGCCATGTCGATGTGGTCCAGCAGCTGGTGGCCTTTGACCGACCAGGAGAGACGGGTGGCGGTGATGGTGCCCATCAGGACTCCAGACGCTTGAGGATCAGCGCGAAGGCGGGTGCGCCGAGGAGCGCGGTGATGACGCCGGCCGGCAGTTCATGAGGGGAGAACGCTGTACGGGCGAAGGCGTCCACCCAGATGAGGAAGACGGCGCCGGTGATCGCGGACAGGGGCAGCAGGGTGCGGTGTGTCGGGCCGGCCAGGATGCGGCAGGCGTGCGGGACGAGCAGGCCGATGAAGCCGATCGCGCCGGAAGCGGCGACGGCGGCCGCGGTGATGACGGAGGTCAGCACCATCAGCCGGATGCGGGCCGCGGTGACGTTGATCCCCAGGGCGGCTGCGGAGTCCCAGCCGAAGGTGAAGGCGTCGAGGGAGGGTGCGAGGAACTGGATGGCGACCACCCCGATCAGGATGATCACGACGGTGACGGTCACCCCTTCCCACCGGGCTCCGCCCAGGGTGCCGAGCAGCCAGTACGTGAAGCCGCGGGTGGAGTTCGCGTCCCCGCCGACCATGAGAACGACCGAGGTGACCGCGGCGAAGAACTGGGACACGAGCACGCCGGTCAGCACCACCCGGGAGGGACTGGCGACGCGCCCCCCGCCGAGCAGGAGCAGAAGCAGGCCGAAGGAGACCAGACCACCGGCGAAGGCGCCGGTGGACAGGGAGATGCTTCCGCCGATGCCCAGCAGGAGTACGGCGACCGCGCCGGTGGAGGCACCGGAGGAGACTCCCAGCAGGTAGGGGTCGGCCAGGGGATTCCTGGTCACCGCTTGCAGGACCGCTCCCGAGACCGCCAGGGCCGTGCCGACGGCGGCGGCCAACAGGACCCGCGGGAAACGCGACTCCCAGACCAGTGCGTCCAGGAGCCCGGGCAGGGGCGGAGTGGGGGCGATGGCGCCCAGGCCGATGTGCCGCAGGATCGTGGAGACGACATCCAGAGGCCGGATGTCCGCGCTGCCCAGCAGCGAGGCGGCGACCACCGACACCAGCAGCCCTGCGCCGGCCAGGGCGAAGAGCGCCGCCGTCGAGGCGCGCCGCCGTCGCACCGGAACGGACTCCTGGCCGGTGAGGGCGGTTCCGGTGGGCGCGGCGGTCTTGTGTGGACTCGTTGTCATGATGGCGGCAGGTCACCCCAGCCCGTTCAGGCCGTCGACCAGCGCGGGAACCATGGACGCGCTGCCGTAGCCGGGATCCATGTGAGAGCCGGGGACGGAGATGAACCGGTCACCCTTCACCGCGGCGAGCTTGCTGGTGAGGGGGTCCTTCTTGAGCAGGTCGATCTTCTCCTCGGCGGTGTCGTTGGGCTCGCCCCGGGTCAGGTCGGCCAGGATGATGACGTCGGGATCGCGGGCCGCGACCTCGTCCCAGCTCACCTCCGCCCACTTGGTCTTCGCGTCGGCGAAGATGTTCTCGACCCCGACGAGCTCCGAGATGTGCTGCGGCAGACCACCGGGGCCCGCGGCCCACGGAGTGCCCTCGTAAGTGGAGTAGAACCACATCACCTTCAGGGGAGTGTCCCGCTTCTTGACGGCACCCAACGCCTTCTGCACGACGGCCTGCTGCTCGGCCGCCAGCTTCTCCCCGGCGGCGGGCACGTTCATGATCTTGCCCAGCCGGCGGTACTCCTCGTACAGCATGTCGAAGTTCGCGCCTGCCACGCTCTCGTGGAACGAGCAGTCGAACTCGGTCAGGTAAGTCGGCACGCCCAGGTCGTGGAGCTGCTTGCGGTCGCCGGACTGCTCGGCGGTGAACATGCTGGCGAAGGAGCCGTAGACGAAGTCCGGCTGTGCTTCCAGCAGTTTCTCGTGCTTGATCTCCTGCCCGGGTGCGGACAGCAGGGGGATCTTCTCGTACTGGGCGGCGATCGCGGCCGGCGGCTTCTCGACCTCGTAGCCCGACCCGGCGATCCGGTCGCCCACGCCCAGGTGGACGAGGATCTCGGCGGCGGTCTGGTTGAGGGTGACGACCTTCTGCGGCGCGGCCCTGTAGGTCACGTCGGTGCCGCAGTTCTTGAGGGTGAACGGGTAGGCCGTCGTCGCTCCTGTCTGTGTCTTCGTGGCGTGCTTGCCGTCGTCGGGCACCGGCTCCACGGTGCATCCCGCAACCGCGAGAGCCATCAGAGCCGTAGTTATCGTGGTCATCGTTTTTGTTTTCATCAGCAGGAGAGCACCGGTTTCGTCGGCAGGGGGCGGAGCAGTCCGGTCGGACCGCCTGACGGACACTTCACGGGGTGGGCTTCGCGCCGGCGGTCGCACGGCGCCGCGTATCGCGCACAGAGGGGATCGACCGGATTCCCGGGCAGTTCCGGCCGTCCGGTCGGGGTGGGGCGTTACCGCAGCATCGCGGCAAGCCGAAGGGCGACTTGCTCGTCGAACAGGTCGTTGGCCGCCATCCAGTCGTCGTCGAAGACGGTGTCCAGGTACTTGTCGCCGCCGTCGCAGACCAGCACGACGATGGTGGTGCCGGGGGGCGCGGACTGCGCCCGCTCCAGGGCCTTGTACACCACGCCGCCCGCCGAGCCGCCGATCAGGACACCGAAGTTCCTGGCCAGGTGGCGGCAGGTCTCGAAAGCCTCCGAATCGCTGACCTTGATCCCCTCGTCGAAGACCTCGTAGTCGACGACGCAGCCGATCTCCGAGCCCGCCGGCGTACCCGTCCCGGACTGGTGGTAGGGCGCGCCCTGGCCGCCGAAGACGACAGAGCCCACCGGCTCGACACCGATGATCTTCAGATCCGGGATGCGCTCGCGGAGGAAGCGGCCGGTGCCGCAGAGCGAACCGCCGGTGCCGACGGCCCCGTACAGGTAGTCGATGCCGTCGCCCAGGTCGTCGTGGAGTTCACGGGCGAGCGGCCGGTAGCCGTTGGGGTTGCCCTCGTTGCGGTGCTGGGCGGTCCAGTACGCGCCGTGTTCGACGGCGAGCCGCTCTGCCATGGTGTCGCGTTCGGCGGTGGCGAGTCCTTCCTCGTCCCCGGCGACGTTGAGGATGTCGGCGCCGTAGGCCGCCATGCCCCGTAGTTTGTCCGGGCTGGAGTGGTTGTCGACCAGGGCGGTGAACTTGTACCCGCGTTCGGCGGCGATGAGCGCCAGGCCGAGACCGGTGTTGCCGGAGGTGGACTCCACCAGCCACCCTCCGGGAGCGAGGAGCCCGGCCTCCTCCGCCTCGTCGACCATGTTCCTGGCCATCCGGATCTTGGCGGTTCCGGTGGGGTTGAACTGCTCCAGCTTCAGCAGGACGGTCGCCCCGCCTTCCGCGACGGGCAGCTTCAGCAACGGCGTCCGCCCGATCAGGTCGGAGATCTTGCTGGTGATCACGGCTTGTCCTTCGCGCAGATCTCGGTCAGACACCGGACGAAGACGTCGTTGTCCCCCGGGGTCGACAGTGAGGCTCGGATGTAGGTCTGATATCCCGGCTCGCGCCACGCCTTGACGATGATTCCGGCGCGGTGGAGCTCCCGTGCGACAGGGTCGGCGGGGTGGCCGGTGTCGATGAAGAGGAAGTTGGCCGAGGACGGGACCACACGAAGTCCCGCTCGGCACAGCCGGTCGGTGACCCTGGCGATCTCCAGGGCGGTGCGACGGACCGTGTCCGCCAGGTGCGCACGGTCCCCCAGCGCGGCGATCGCGGCCTCCTGGGCCGGACGGTTCACGTTGTACGGAGTGCGAACCCGATCCAGCGCCCCGGTCAGGGCCGGGTCGGAGGCGATGCCGTACCCGACGCGGACGCCCGCCAGGCCGTATGCCTTGGAGAAGGTGCGCAGCACGATCCACGGCCTGTCCTGTCCTCGCAGGGCTTCCAGGGCGTCGGGGTACTCGGGGTCGAGGCGGGCGAACTCGCCGTACGCCTCGTCCAGCACCAGCAGGGCGGATTCAGGGGTGGCGGCCAGGACGTGCTCCAGCTGGCCGGCGCTGAGCACGGCGCCGGTGGGGTTGCACGGGTTGGCGAGGAAGACGAGTTTGGGGCCGCCCGACAGCGCCTTGCTCCATGCCTCCGTGTCGAACCCGAACTCAGCGGTGACCGGGACCTTCTCGACCCGGGCGCCCATGACGCGGGGGAAGGTCTCGTGCAGGCTGAACCCGGGCGCCTGGGTGACCACCAGGTCACCGGGGTCGAGTACGGCCCGGCACAGCAGCTCGAGGATGTTCTCCGAGCCGTTGCCGAGCACGACGCGCTCGGCGGGCACGTTCAGGCTCGTCCCGATGGCCTCGGCCAGTCGTCTGCCGGTGGGGTCGGGGTAGCGGGAGACACCGTCGGCCAGTCCCAGCCGTACTGCTTCGGCGACCGCCGGCGAGACGCCGAACGGGCTTTCGTTGTTGGACAGTTTGATGACGCGACGGGAGCCGCTGAGGGCGGCCACCTCGTCCGGGTCGGCGCCCGGGTCGTAGCGGGGCAGGCCCGCCACTTCCCTGCGTATGAGGGAGGCCGACACGGCTGGGGCGAGGGCGTGGTTCATGAGGACTCCGAGTCCGGAACGGGTGCGCCGGAGGCGGCTCGGTGCAGCCGGCCGACGTGGCGCAGGAAGGTGGCCATGAGGATGGCGGCGGTGGCCGCGAGGCCGATGGTCTGGCCGATCCAGACGCCCTCGACGCCCCAGTCGGCACTCACCCCGAGCAGGTAGCCCGCGGGGAGCCCGATCAGCCAGTACCCGACGAGGGAGATCCGGAAGGGACCCGCGGTGTCGCCGATGCCGCGCAGGATGCCGTTGCCGATGTTCTGCACGGCGTCGAAGACCTGCATGAGCGCGGCGATCAGCAGTCCGGTCACGGTCAGGGCGACGATGTCCGCGTTGCCGGCGTGCTCGGCCGAGATGAACAAGGACACGATCGGGTCCGGGATCACCAGGTACACGACGGCGATCACCAGCGTCGCGATCACACCCCAGGCCGTGCCGAGCAGCCCCATGCGGCGTGCCGTCACGTAGTCGCTGCGGCCGCCGGCCTCGCTGATGTGGACCGACGCCGCGTGCGACAGTCCGGCGGAGATCATGAAGACGATGTAGACGATCTGGTTCAGCACTGTCTGCGCGGCCAGCGCGTCGACGCCGAGGGTGCCGACGACGAGGGTGAGCACGCTGAAGAACCCGGCCTCGGAGGCGTAGGTGCCCGAGATCGGCAGGCCCAGGCGCCAGACGGACCGGACCGCGTCGCCGTTCCAGCGCCGCGCTTCGGGCGAAGTGAGGCAGGGGCGCAGGGCGCTGTCGCGCAGGATCACCGCGATGAACGCCAGGAAGGACAGCAGGAACACGGTGACGGTGGCGATCGCGACGCCGGTGAATCCGAAGGCGGGCAGGCCGAACCTGCCGTGGATCAAGACGTGGTTCAGGCCGATGGCCGCTCCGACGGAGGCGAGGGTGACGGCCAGGAGCGGGCCGGGCCGCCTGAGGCCGGTGGTGAAGTGCCGCAGGTTCTGAAACCACAGGCAGGGCAGCATGCCGGGCGCCAGGACCATCAGGAACTCGCCCGCCTTGTCGACCACCGCCGGGTCCTGGCCCAGCAGGACCAGGAGCGGGCCGACCAGCCAGAGTGCCGCGCAGAACACCACCCCGCACACGGTCGCCCAGAAGAATCCGGCGAACAGCAGCGCGCCGACGCGCTGCCGGTCGCCCTGCGCCTGGGCCTCGGCCACCAGGTTGCTCACTCCGGTGACCATGCCTGTCCCGGTGGTGCGCAGCTGGTTGAACAGCGCGATGGCCAGTCCGGCTGCGGCGATCTCGAGCGCGCCGAGCCGGCCCAGCATCACGATGTCCACGGTGGTCAGCGCGACGTGGGCGAAGTTCGTCAGAATCAGTGGGAGTGCGAGCTTGAGCAGCACGCGCGAGTTGTCGGCCCACCAGCCGCCGCCGGTCTGCGCGGTGTCGGACGTGCCGGCCGTGTCGGTGGTGCTCACCAGAAGTTGACCTTTTCCCCGCGGCCGGCCGCCAGCGCGAGGTCGGCCGTGTACCGGCCCAACGCGGCGTCGGTGACCGCCATGCCGCTGTTGTAGGCGAAGACCACGTCGTCCGGACGGCGTCGGGCGGGTGCCCGGCCGAGCAGAATGTCCGGCAGCTGGGCGTCCACCTGCGGCAGGCTGCCGTCCGCACCGCGCAGGTCGTCGCAAGTGGCGTGCATCTGGGCGGCGTCGGTGGCAATGCGGTAGTCCGCGCCGTGGCACACGTCGGCGTGCACTCCGTATCCCAGGAGTACCGCGACCGAGCCCGGCTTCATCCAGTCCCGCCGGACCTCCTCGGTCACGGACAGGCCGGCGGCGCCGATCACGATGTCCGCTTCTCCGGCAGCCTCCCGGAGGTCCTTGACGATCTCGACCTCGCGGCCGTCGACGCTGTCCTGGACGGCGCGGAGTCCTTCGGGGTAGGTGCCGAACACCTGCAGCCGCTCCAGCCCCGGCAAGGCCGCGAGCAGTGTCGGCAGTGCCGCCTGCCCCTGCACGCCGGTGCCGACGACCAGGGCGCTTCGCGCATCGGGGCAGGCCGTACGCGCGAACAGCGCGGTGGTGGCCGAGGACCGCAACGGCCCGAGCTTCACCACGTCCATCAGCGCGACGGGGGCCCCGGTGGTGTCGTCGACGAGGAAGACGAACGAGTGGAACCGGTAGCTGTCACGGGTGCGGCGCGGGTCGAACTCGTAGACGGCCTTGAAGCAGACCGTTCCACTGCCGCCGTCCCGGGCCACCATCGAATAGCTCAGCGAGCGGTGGCCGGGATCATCGATGATCGTCTTGACCGGGTTGTCCGAGCCGCCTTCCCGCAACGCGCGGTATGCCTGCTCGACGACCGCGATCACCTGCCGGCGGTCGAGGTCCAGACCTTCCTGCTGGGACTGCGGCAGCAGCCACAACCGCCCGGGTGGGGCGTACTGGGGTGACATGTGGGGCTTCTCCTTCATCGGATGTCGCATCAGGTCGCTTCGAGGCCGCATCAGATGCCGTCCAGCCGCCAGCGCGGCCGGGCGCCTTCGCCACCGAGCCGGATCACTGCCTTCAACGGCAGGGCGGCGTCGTGGAACGGTGATTCGTTGGAATCCATCTGGTAGCCGGCGGTGTTGAGGTAAACCAGGTGGTCACCGCGCCGAACGGGCCGCGGGAAGCCGATCTTCCGCCAGGTCAGCATGTCGCTCTCCAGGCAGGTCGAGCCTGCGACACAGGCGGGGAACACCTCCGCGGCGCCGGGCTGGGCGGACAGCAGCAGCGGGTCCGGGAGGTAGTCGCTGTTGAACCACTGCTCGGAGAGACTGAAGCTGCTGCCCGCGACGGTGACGATCGCGTATCCGTCGGTGGCCCGCCGGTCGTCGACCTGCTGGACGCGGTACATCGTGAACCCGGCCTGGTCCAGCAGGGCCCGGCCCGGCTCGACGGCGAACCGGATCCCGTGGCGTGCCGCCTTCGCCGCCAGGCTCTGCCCGCCGTCGACCGGGTACGCCATGATCGCGCGCACTGCCTGGGCCGCGGACCGGCCGCCGTACGGATAGAAGTCCGTGAAGTCCTTCGCCCCGTGGTAGTGGGCCGGTTCGTTCTGCCGGAGGAAATCGTCCCAGAGCTGCGGTTCGACGTAGCGAACCGGCAGTCCGCCGCCGATGTCGACCAGCTGGGCGGAGGGTGAGCCGCGCCGCCTGGCGTCGAGGCAGTGCCCGATCATCTCGTCCGCCGCCGTCGCGCGTTCCGCCGTGGAGTAACCGTTCAGGTGGAAGGAGAATCCCCGGAGGCTGATGTGGCCGGAGAGTTCCCCGCACACGTCTACGGCGACGTCGCGCTCGGCAGCGGACAGCCCGAAGCGGCTTGCGGGTTGGGTGGTCGTCCGGGACCGCAGCAGGACGGCGGCCTGCCGCTGTGCGAGCCGCGCGGTTGCCGCGAGGCGGCGAAGTTCGCCGACCGAGTCGACGGCGACCAGGCAGCCGTGCTGCACAGCGAGGCCATGCAGCGCGTCGTCCTTCTCCGGGCCGGATATTCCGATCCGGTGCCCGGGAACTCCGCCGGCCAGGGCCTTGACCAGTTCGGGCGCGCTGGCGACGTCGACGCCGATACCGAGGGCCGTGGCCGATGTGACGTAGCAGTCGGCCTTGTTCGCCTTCTTGGCGAACAGGACGTCGGCGGTGGCGCCCGCCTCGGCGAGCGCCTGCCGGAGACTGCCGACGTTCTCCTCGAAGATCTCGGGCAGCACGACGTGCAGCGGTGAGCCCAGGCCGTCCAAGAGGTCTGCGAGCAGGGCGCGGTGGTCCGCCATGAGGGTGGAGACCGAGGGATGCCGGAGGGCGGGAAGCGCGAAGGGCCGGGCTCCGGCCGCCGGGCGCTCCGACACCTGTCGTGAGATGAGCACCCCGTACTTCTATACGACTATGACACTCATTTTCAATACGCGGGTCTCGCGCAGCCCTCACCCCTGGCGGGCGAAAGGGAATAAATGGAAGGTATCGGCGGCCTGGCAGGCGAGTATGTCGGCTCGCGTCGCCAGCAGTTCGGCGCCGACGCAGGCGCCGCGGCCACGCTCATCCCGCCGAACGCCGACACCGAGGGCGCACGCCCAGCTGAGCCTGACCCGTCGTGGCCATCGGCTCAGTGGCCACACCTCTTGTCCCACCATGGACAGCCACCGCGGCCGACGCCGACGCCTCCCACCGTTCCGACGGCCGCGTCACCTCTGCAGGCGCAGACGAACCCGCCCTCGCTCCCGCCCTCGACCCGGCAACGAGGTTCGGCCCGCATGTGACGGGCCATCGACCGGCCCGGCAGACGACGGGAGAACACGTCGATGACGGTTGGCTTCGGCGGTCGGAGGTGAGGTCTGGTACAGGTCTCGGGGAGCGGTCACGGGGGGGGCACCGCGGTGTTCGGTTGCGAAGGCCGGGTTCGGGTGAGGCGGCGTGCGTCTCACCGCCTGACGGGCAGGAACGGTGCTGCATCAAGTCTGCCGCGAGGAGGGGAGGTGCACGGCCCGGACACCCTTCTGCCGAAATGCCTGCCGGGGCAGTGGTTCCCGCACGGTGACGGTTCGGCAGTGGGCCGGGCGGTCAGTGGTCGTCGCCCTCCTCGGGGTCGTGCGGTTCGCCGGAGAGCAGGTCCTCGGCGTGGCCGTCGAGTGCGTGCTGCATTTCGGCGGAACGGGGCAGCATGGTCTTCCCGTAGGCCCGGACGGCGTCGTCGACGGTCTCGTGACGAACGAGGGCCAGGGCGAGTTCGCAGGCATCGAGCATGGCGAGGTTGACGCCGACCCCGAGCGGGGGCATGAGGTGGGCGGCATCCCCGAGCAGAGTGACGGTGGGGTCGTGTTCCCAGGTGTGGGGAACGGGAAGTGCGTACAGGGGGCGGTCGACGTAGAGACCGTCGTTGTCGCGGAGCATCCGCCTCAGCCGGGGAGACCAGCCTCGATAGCGGTCGAGGAGGACGCCCCTGATGCCGTCGGTGTCGTCGGCGGTCAGGCCGGCGGCGGTGATCCAGTCGGCGGGGGCGCGCTGGATGACGTAGACGCGGATGCGGTCGCCGCTGCTGCGCTGGGCGAACAGCCCGCGCTCACCGTCGGCCGCCGCGGCGCTGCCCTGGCCGACGAGTTCGGCGAGGTCGGGGTGCCGGTTGTCGACATCGCGGAACCACGCCTCGAGGAAGCTGATTCCGGTGTACTGAGGGATGGCGTCGGAGATGGCGCGGCGCACCTTGGACCAGGCTCCGTCGGCTCCGATGACGAGATCGGCCTCGACGGTCGTGCCGTCGGTGAAGCGCAGCAGGCGGGGCCCTCGGGAGGGGCCGTCGACCGAGCGCAAGGTGTGTCCCCAACGCACGGTGTGGGGCTGGAGGGAATTCAGGAGAAGGTCGCGCAGCTGTCCGCGGTCGATCTCGGGCTTGAAACGCTCGCCTGCCTCAGGGACGTGGTGGAAGCCGATCGTGCCTGCCGCGTGGTCCAGTTGGCGCATCTCCTGCCCTTCGGGGCGGCACAGGCGGAAGAAGTCGTCCAGCAGTCCGGCCTCGCGCAGGGCGATCTGGCCGTTGTCCTCGTGCAGGTCGAGCGTGCCGCCCTGGTCGCGTACCTCCGAACCGGTTTCGCGGTCGTAGACGGTGACGCCGATGCCGTACTGCTGGAGGATGCGGGCGCAGGTCAGACCGCCCGGGCCGGCTCCGACGACGGCGATGCGGGGGGTGGGACCGGTGTTCATGGCGGTACTCCGTTCACGGGGAAGAGGATCGGTCGCGGACATGGCTGATCACTCCGTTCGGACAGGGGGGAGTGAGGCCCGGGAGCCGGGACAGGAGGGCGCCTCGCGGCCACCGCACCAGAAGAGCACACCGGATCAATAAGTGCAACAACTCAACTTTTTAAGCGAGGCAACTAGTGGTGTAGATTAGCCCTATGCCCGAAGCCATCCGTCAGAGCGATGACACCCCCGCCCCGGTCGGGCGCCGAGAGCGCAAGAAAGCGGCCACCCGCCAGGCCATCGCCGACGCCGCTCTGCGTCTGTTCCTCGAACGCGGCTACGACGACGTCGGCATCCGCGAGATCGCCGACGCCGCAGACGTATCGACCACCACACTGTTCAAACACTTCCCCGTCAAAGAGGCACTCGTCTTCGACCAGGAATCGGATCTGGAGTCCGGCCTCCTCGCCGCCGTACGTGAGCGGGCCCCGGGCCGGTCCATCCCGGACGCCCTGCGCGAGCACGCGCTGCGCCACCGCAGAGCAGGCGCCGGCAGCGATCCCCGCTTCACGGCCTTCCTCGAGCTGGTGAACAGCACCCCGGCCCTGCGCGACTACCACCAAGCCATGTGGCTACGCCACACCGCCGCACTCGCCCAGGTGATCACCGAGGAGAGCGGCCGCCCCGCAGGCGATCCGGCCTGTACCGCCCTGGCCCATTTCGCCCTCGAAGCACCGCACGCCGCCCGCGCCCACGACGACCCGCAAGAAGTCATCACGAGAGCTTTCGACCTGCTCGACAGCGGCTGGCGCAACCTCACCCGAGACGGGAACGACCGCACCGGCCCCGTTTGATCCGTTCCCGGGGAAATTCCCGGCTGCACCTTTCCTCCTGCTGTGGAGACCGTGGCCGAAGGGACAGTTGAGGGCCATGACGTCCAGGAAGCGCATCTGAGACGTCATCTCATTCGGTGAGTCTGCGCGACGATTCGTCGGTGTCACGGGAAATCATGAGCGGGGAGCGAAGGCAGATGAAGTACGTCAATCTCGATGCGCAGGTCGGCGACCTGTCAGGAGTCTTGGACCCGGCTCGCTACCTGAGCCACCTGCCCTCGATCTCCGGTGATCTGCCGCCGGGCGCCCGGGCTTTCGCCGCCGACACGGACCACTACGACTTCCGCAGCAGGCGATGTGTGAAGGACCTGACGCTCCGGGCCGTCCGGGGCGTCGGCGGTGAGGAG
The DNA here is from genome assembly GCF_044754345.1 of Streptomyces sp. NPDC093094. Taxonomy (NCBI): domain Bacteria; kingdom Bacillati; phylum Actinomycetota; class Actinomycetes; order Kitasatosporales; family Streptomycetaceae; genus Streptomyces; species Streptomyces sp. NPDC093094. The sequence continues at coordinate 40,129 of NZ_JBIVOX010000008.1, forward strand.
ATGGAGGTCGAGTTCCAGCACAACTGCTGGAAGCACGACCAGGACCTGCTGATCCGCTACACAGGGGTGTCCAGCTTCATCAGCGATCCCGTCGACGAGGACCGGGGAACGGGCCTCGGGGCTGTGATTCTCGACGAGATCCTGCCGCACAGGGACGGCTGCAGCCACGAGATCGCCTGCTGGGACGGCACCCTCACCCTTGTCTGCCGTGACCTCCGGGCGACCTGGACCGAGACTGTCTGCTCGAGCGAGTCGTAGGCGCGACAGGTCATGGGGATTGTTGAGCGGCTGGTGCCGGATGAGTCGGGGGAGTTGTTCCAGCGGGTGGTGCCGGAGGCGCCGTCGCGGCCTCAGGGCGGTGGCCGGCGTCGGCACGGCGACCGGGAGCTGCTGGCGGCGATCGTGTTCGTGACCACGTCGGGCTGTACATGGCAGCAACTGCCGACAGCGTCCAGCTGGACCGGTCCCGCTGCGCGATCGGCTCGGTGAACACGCGGGCCTTGAGAAGGGGGACCTGACAGGCCCGGATCCTGTGGACCGGGGCAAGTACGGCTCGAAGATCCATCTGATCACCGAGCGGACCGGCCCGCCCATGTCCGCCGGAATCTCGGGCGCGAACCAGCACGACAGCCAAGCCCTGATCCCCTTGGGCAAGGGCATACCACCGATCCGGTCCCGCCGCGGACGCAGGCGACGCAAGCCGGGCAAGCTCCACGGCGACAAGGGACACGACTACTCCCACCTGCGGCGAACGGTTACGCGGGCGCGGCATCACCCACCGCATCGCCTGCACCCTCATCTGCTACCGCAGGCTCACCAAATGAGATGACGTCCAAGACGACGGGTTACGTGAGAGGGCGGTACGGATCGCGACGGAGACCGGCCTGAACATCGGATGGCTGGAATCCGGCCGTCCGTACCCCACGGGAAGCTCCTCCGCACAGTTCGTGGAGAAGCTGCAGGCTGTTCAGCAGGTCCACTGGATGAGCGTCTGCCGGGGCGCGTACATATGCGGCCTGCGCCCCGGGCAAGGCGCCCCGCAAGGGAACGGAGAAGCACGGATCACGGGCGAACCCGGCATCGCCCAACCGACTGCAAAGCAGGTCCACCACGAGAGAACCCACGGGCCGTCTGCCCGCCGCCGACAGCGCCCTCGCCTGCTCCGCCTTTCGTCCGGTACGGCTACCTGCCGGAGTGGAGGTGGGCCGCCCACAGGGAGGGCGTCGCCGGATAGCAGTCCCGTGCCGCCCGTACGGCGTGGTGCAGGGCCACGGCGGCGCGGTCCGGGTCCGGAACGGAGTCGGCGGAACCTGTGGCGGCGCCGGTGAGCAGGTGCTGATAGAAGGACTCGGCGATCTCGGCGGCCATCCGGTCGTCGACCGGCCACAACGTCCCCACCACGTGCGGGAAACCGGCGACTCGCAGAGCGCTGGTGAGATGAATGGCCTCCTCCAGCAGGGTGGGCCCGCCGGGGGTCGCCGTGCTGCAGGCGGAGAGGTAGGCCAGCCGCGCGTGGTCGAGGTCGGCTGACGCAAGGGCGGACACCGTCAGTGGCGCGGTCTCGTGGTCCTGGAGAAGCAGCCGGCTCTGCGAGGGATCCATGTGGTCGGTGACGCCGTGGCAGGCGAAGTGGACGATGGCGCACTCCGGGAGGCGGGCCAGGACCGCGGCCGTGGTGAGGGCCTCACCGCCCGGCGCCGCGCCGGGTCTCTCGTCGGGGGGTTCGGGGGCGGTGAAGTCGATCGGGTGCGGCAGCAGGGCCCGTACACGGCGGGCCTCCTCCGCGACGTGCGGCAGCAGGGGGAGGCCCGGGGCATCGGGCACGGCGACGACCAGGGACCGGACGTCCCCGGTGGCCGTCGGCCGAGGTCGTCGGGCGTGGTGCAGCATGCGGATGGTGGGGGTGTAGGAGGAGACCACCCGGTCCATGACGGTGCGGCGGCGGGCGCCCGAACCCGAACCCGTACCGGTGTCTGTGTCTGTGTCTGTGTCTGTGTCTGTGTGGAAGCCTGCGGCATGCAGGGGCAGGAGGCTCAGAAGCCCGCCCGGTGCCCACCACACCCGTGGCAGCTCGTCCCCGTCGTGCGCGGGCGGGGGAACATGCCCCAAGGCTTCGAGGGCGGTGAGGACCGGTTCGGCCGCCGCTTCCCACAGCCATTCCAGTACTCCGCGGAGCGTTCCTTGCGCGGCGACGCGGTCGCGGTCCGGTGCTGTGGCGTCCTCCAGTGCCCGGTAGAAGCTCTCGGCCTGGTGCAGGACGGCCTCCTCGGTGAGCCGGGGCAACGGGCACGAGAAGACGCCGTCCGTGGTGAGGAGCAGCCCGTCGCTGCGGTGACAACTGACCGTGAACGTCACCACGGGGCCGTGGACGGCCTCCGCCAGGAGCTCGTCGAGGCCGGGCGGCGCCCCGAACCCGGCGAACCCCTCGCAGGACCGGATGCGCTCCAGCAATGCCGACAACTCCGTCGCCAACTGGTGTCGCTCACCACCGTCCCCCGCAGGCCCGCCGCCGGTCGACGGCACCGGCTCGATGTCCCGGTCCAGCGCCTCGCGCAGCTCTACGAAGCGGGCGGCCAGGCCGGGATGCAGTTTCCGCAGATCCGTCAGATCGCTCCGGGTGTCCAAGGCTTGCGACAGGAGCACCGCCCGCCCGCCCTCGACCAGGCGCAGCGCCCGAACGGGCCGGTCCGGCGCGGTGACGCTCGTGTCGGCCAGGGCAAGAGCAGCCGCGTCGGCGGCCAGGCCGGCGGCGAGGGTACCGAGCGCGTGCTGCCGGTCGCCCCGGCCGAGGCGGCGCGGTGCCACCTCGGGGAGCATCATGACGGCCCGTTCCAACAGCTCGGCGGCGCGGATCGGATCGGAGGCGGCGGTCAGCTGCGCAACCGTGCGGGCCGTGGCGACACGGATCCGCGGAGGCGTCGCCACGTGCTCGGTCACCTGCCGCAGCTCGGCCAGCGCCTTTTCCTGGTCCTGCACATCGCCGGAGACCTTCGCCCGCTGGAGCAGGGCGCCTCCGAGATGCGTCCGGTACGCCGTCCGGTGGAGGTGGTCGTCGCGGGTACGGTCCACGGCGGCGCCCAGGGCCGCCACCGCCTCGTCCAGGTCGCCGGTCACCGTCGCGTCCAGGTCGCCGGGCACCGTCGCGGCATGATCAGCCCGCACCAGCAGGGTACGGGCGAGGGCGGACAGGTACAGGGCGTGATCAGCGGCAGGATAGCAGGCGGGGAGGCTCCGCACGGCGGCACGGCCCAGTTCGACGGCTTCGTCGAGGTCGGCCCGTACAGCTGTGCGCTCGAAGCGTGTCAGCAGGGTGGCCGCCAGGCTTGAGAAGTGCGGGGCCACGTGAGGCCACCCCTCGGGGACGCATCGAAGAGCGGCACGACCCGTCTGCACCGCCTCATCCAGGTCTGCCAGGACCTCGGTGCGCTGGTACCGCATCGCCAGCGCGCCACCGAGCGCGGCCAGGTGGGAGGACCGGTCGGGGTGGTCGGGGGCGACACGGAGGGCTGTGCGGGCGGTCTCGACGGCCTCGTCCAGATCAGTGAGCGCGCCGGCGTTCTCGTACCGCACCTCCAGGGCGCGGCTCAGCTGGAGCAGGCTGCCCGCTCGGCCGGGCGCGTCGTCGGCAGCGGTTGCGACGGCGTCCCGCAGGGCATCCACCGCCGCGTCCAGGTCCGCGAGCACCCCCGTGTGCTCGAAGCGTGTCCGGAGGACAAGGCCGAGGTTGTTCAGAGAAGCGGCCGACAGGGGCGGATGCGGCGCGGCGGCGCGCACGGCCGTACGTGCCGCCGCCACCGCCTCGTCCGCGTCCGCCACCGCCAGCGTGCGGCCGTACCTCAGCAGCAGCGCGATGCTGAGGTGGGAGAGGCACAGTGCGCGTTCAGGATCCCCCTCGGGGAGGCAGGCGATCATGCGCCGGTACAGGGTTTCCGCCAGTTCCTGCCCCGCCGGATCCATGTCGGCCCGTGCGCGCTCCAGCGTGCTCGCCGCGAACGGAAGCACCGCCTCGGCGAGCGGGGCAAGCAGGGGCTGCGGTAACTCGCCGATGTCCCGGGTCCCCTTGACGAAGCACCAGGCGAACAGCCGGACGGCTATTTCGCGGTTGGCCGTGGCCTGTTCCGGGGGCAGGCACTGCGCACGGTGGTGGTACAGCCACCCCAATGCGTACTCCGCCTCCGGATCCGCCCCACTGCCCGCGTCACACACAGCCGCGAGACTTTGCGACAGCGCCGCCGCGGCCGGGTCCAGCACCGCGGACCCGTCACCCGTGGCGGTGACGCGGTCCACTCGCTCCCTGACCGCGGCGAGCATGTCCTCGCGCTCCCCCATACGCCCTCCCCTGCCGTCGGGCCCCTGTGGCCGTCGGGCTTCGTTCGATCGACACGCCGGCCTGAGCGACACCGAGGATCCTGCCCACCGCCGGGTGGAGTTCCTCGGGCGTGTGCTGGACCCGCGCCCGCTGCAGACGAAGCAACGGACCAGAGGGGCCGGCGACTTCGAGCAGGTCAGCGGTGACCACCGGCAGCCCGACCTGCTCACCCTCGGACGCGATCCATGGAAGGCACGCCCGCAGCGTACCCGTCCGGTACGTCACCGGCGTACGCTCTTGACGATCCGACGCATGGTCGGACAGTGCGGTCTCCATCAGCGCCGACACGCCTTCCGCAGGCCACGACGCCCACACTCCGGCCGGCGTCATGGCGACACCGGAACGCGAGGGCTCACGTCCCGCTCGTCCGTCCGAATCCCCTTCCACCGGCTTTCGTCGGCCGCGGGTCGACTCGGACCTCTGCCCGGAGCCGGGTGGAAAGGCCGAGAGGAGAGCGCGGCATGGCAGACAGGGCGTCCACACAGGTGACGGGGGCGGCCCCGCGCTTCTGATCACCGTGGAGGAGCCGGCCACCGCACACGACCGCAGCGAGGTCGAACGGCGATCAGCAACAGACCTCGTCGAACCGGTCGGCTCGGCAGCTCGCCCGCAACGGGTCGAGCAGCACCGTGCGTGCCTGGCCAGTGGTCTCCATGGCCGGATCAAAGCACAACCGGAAAGGTGCGTCCACCATGCGCCCCCTGGCGTGAGACACCCTTGCGCCAGATCGGCCTTGACACTCACAGGGGCGCACCACGTACGTTGAACGGGAGAGTTCCTGACAGGCGGAGGCTTTGATGCACGTACTGGGCACGGCACCGCGCGGTGCGTGCACCGGTGCGCGGCTCATCACCCGGCGGCATGTCGACTACTGCCGCACCTCCTCCGCCGTCTGTCCTTCCGTGCACGCCTGACCCACCCCGATCCCGCTGTCCCGTGGGCCGTCTCGTCGTGGCCCCGTGACCGCGCGCTCTCGCGTCCTCGTGTTCCCGGAAGGAACTCCCATTGTCCGGCCCCGCCCTGCACCTCGCCGTCGAGATCGACGGCGACGGCGCCCACCCCGCGGCCTGGCGCCGCGCCGCCCACTCCCCCGGTCAGCTGCTCGCCCCGCGCCGCCTCGCCCGGGTCGCCGCCGTCGCCGAGAACGCCGGGTTCACCCTGATCACCCTGGACGACGGCGTGCTGCCGCCCGGCACCGCACCGGATCCGGTGGGCCGTATCGGTGCGGTGGAGCGGGCGGCTTTCGTCGCCGCGTCCACCAGTACGATCGGGATCGCGCCCGTCGTCCCGGTCACGTATGCCGAACCCTTCCATGTCTCCGGCCAGTTGGCGTCACTGGACCACATCTCCGCCGGTCGCGCCGGGTGGGTGGTGACCGAGGAAGAGCGTCCCGAGGCGGCCCGTGCCTGGGGGCGAACGCCGGTCGCCGACGCCGACGCACGGGCCCGGGAGACACAGGACGGGGTCGAAGTGGCCCGTGCCCTGTGGGACTCGTGGGAGGACGACGCGGTCATCCGGTCCGTGGCCACCAGCCGCTACCTCGACCGGGAACGGCTCCACCACATCGACTTCACCGGTGAGACGTACGCCGTCAAGGGTCCGGCGATCGTGCCGCGCCCGCCCCAGGGGCAGCTCGTCGTCCTGGGCCGTCCGGGGCGGGTTCCCGCCGCGCAGCTCGACGTCGCCCTCGTCGAGGGACGCGACCTCGCGTCCGTCGCCACAGCGGCCGCCGCCGCTGGTACGCCCCGCGTCTTCGCCGACGTCGAGGTGGCGCTGGACACACCGGCTGCCGCGGCCGCCGAACGCGTCGCCGACCTGGAACGGCACGCGCCGTGGAGCGACCTGGGAAGGCTGCGGCACATCGGCTCCGCCGGTCAACTCGTCGCTCTTCTCGCGGCATTGAGCCGTCACGTCGACGGCGTCCGGCTGCATCCACTGGTGCTGGACGAGGACCTGCCCGTCCTCTCCCGTCTCGTGCTGCCCGCCCTGTCCGGGCAACGGCTCGTCGCCCGACCGCTGCCCGGTACCTCCCTGCGCTCGGCCCTGGGTCTGCAGCGCCCCGCCAATCGCTTCGCCGTCGCGGCTGTCGCCGGACAGGGGGACGCCCGATGACCCGCACCGATCCCCTCGACGTCCCCCGGCCGCACGCACAGCTCCACCTCGGAGTCTTCTTCCAGGGCGTCAACCACTGGACCATCTGGTCCGCCCCTGACAGCGGCTCCCAGATCGACCCGGCCTCCTTCCGCCGGGTCGCCCAAACCGCCGAACGCGGGCTGTTCGACGCGTTCTTCCTCGGTGAGGGACTTCGGCTGCGCGAGGTCGACGGCGAGATCCACGACCTGGACGTGGCCGGACGGCCGGACGCCATCACCCAGCTCGCCGCGCTGGCCGCGGTCACCCGGCGGATCGGCCTGGTGAGCACCTCCAACTCCACCTTCAACGAACCCGCAGATCTGGCCCGCCGCCTGTCCGGACTCGACCTCCTCTCCGAGGGCCGCGCCGGGTGGAACGTGGTGACCACGGACAACGCCTGGACCGGCGCGAACTTCCGCCGCGGCGGCTACCTCGACCACGCCGACCGATACCGGCGCGCCGAAGAGTTCCTCACCGTGGCCCGCGCCCTCTGGGACGGCTGGCAGGACGGCGCCGTCGCCGACTCCGCCGATGCCGCTGCCTGGTCGGCACCCGGCTCCGTACGCCGAGTACGCCACGAGGGAACGCAGTTCGACATCGATCTCGCCCCGACCCTGCCCCGCAGCGTCCAGGGCCATCCCGTGATCTTCCAGGCCGGTGACTCCGGCGAGGGACGCGACTTCGCAGCCCGCAACGCCGACGTCATCTTCTCCGCGCACGGCAACGACTTCGACGACGCGCTGTCCTTCGCCGACGACATCCGGCGCCGGCTGCGGGCGGCCGGGCGGCCCGGCGACGACCTGCGGATCCTGCCCGGCACCGAGATCGTCATCGGCGCCACCGAGGAGGAGGCCGAGGAGAAGAAACGCTGGATCCGGCTCCAGCAGGTCACCCCGGCCACCGCACTGGGGATCGCCGGGCTGCTGTGGGGCATCGACCTGTCCGACCGCGACGCCGACGGGCCGCTGCCGAAGGAGGACCCGGTCGTCACGGAGAACGACGGCTCCTTCGGTGCCCGGCGCATCGCCGACCCGCGCGCGGTCGTGGCCGAGTGGCGGGCGAAGGCGGCGGCGCACGGCTGGTCGCTGCGCGAGACCGTCATCGCGCTGGGCCCGCAGCGCGGGCACGTCGGCACTCCGTCCGGCCTGGCCGACAAGTTCGCCCGCTTCGTGCGGCACGGAGCGATCGACGGCTTCAACGTCACCCCGTACATCATCCCGGACGGCCTCGACGACATAGTCGACCTGCTCGTCCCGGAACTGCAGGAACGCGGCCTCTACCGGACGCAGTACACCGGCACCACCCTGCGCGAGCACCTCGGCCTGCGCGAACCGCTCACCCACCGGGCCGCGCCCGAACGACGGCAGGCGGGCTGAGCAATCGGCACCTCCGCGACGCCGGCGCCCCGGAGTCGCGCTCTCGTCCCCTGCGCACAAGCACCCCTGGCACGAAGGAGATGCGTTATGACCACCGAGGCCACCACGACCGACCTCGTTGCCTTCGACAAGACCTGGCAGGAATGGCACCGCGCCCAAGAGGCCCGGCTCGCCGCCCCGCACGGGTTCCTGGCGATCACCAGCCTGCACTGGCTCGACGACCGGCCCCGCCGCTTCCCGGACGCGCCCGGCGCATGGCGCACCGGACCCGAGGGGGTCGTGGTGAACCTCGACGACGGCGAGGAACTGGTCGTCGGCGGAACGCCGATACACGGTGAGCACCGCTTCGGAGTGCTTCCTGAGCGCAGCAGCGTCGACGCGGTCTGGGGAGACGCCGTCATCGAGGTCGCCAAGCGCGGCGGCAACGACATCGTGCGCCCCCGGCACCCGGACGCGCCGCTGCGTACGGCCTTCACCGGAACGCCCGCCTACGCCCCCGACCCCCGCTGGGCCGTGACGGGTCGCTACATCCCCTTCGACGCGCCACGGCCGACCACCGTGGGCGCCGCGGTCGAGGGCCTGGAGCACGTGTACGACGCTCCGGGCAGGATCGAATTCGAGCTGGACGGTCATCGGCTGTCCCTGACCGTGTTCCCCGGCCCCGGTGCGGGCACGCTGACGGTGCTCTTCACCGACGCGACCTCCGGGATCACCACCTACGCCGCCAACCGTGCTCTGTCCGTCGAGCAGCCCGCCGCCGACGGTACGGTCGTCCTGGACTTCAACCGCGCCGCGAACCTGCCGTGCGCCTACACGGACCTGGCCACCTGCCCCCTGCCCCCCGCCGAGAACCGGCTGCCGGTGGCGATCGAGGCGGGCCAGAAGATCCCCCGGGAGCGCGACGGTTCCTGACCGGGCTCAGCCCGCCGGAATCACCGACGATCCCTCAAGCGCGTGCCCCTGCAACCGGGGCCCGACGCCTTTCCCCCGACCCGGTGGTCGGCGACGGGCCGGTGTCCGCGCTCGACGTACCCGTGCACGGCCCAAGTCCCGACCGACCGGGAGGCGGGCCGGCATGGTGCTCCGGCCGACGCAGCGCAGGCGCCCCTCGGAGTCGTACCGACCCGGCATGAGGGTACACGGGGCCCCTCTGGGAGCCCGCCCTCCCGCAGATCGCAAAAGCGTCCGCCCTGGGTTCGAACGGCCTCATGACATCTGCGGTCGTACCGGTCACTATGCTGCCGGGGTGACCGCGCAGTCGCCCTCTTTGCTGACCCTGGAAACCGCCGGGGACCTTCAGCGCATGCTCCGAGCCGAGATCGGGCCGGGCCTCAGCGAGCGGGAACTCGACGCGGTCGAGGCGCGGTTCGGTTTCACCTTCTCGGCGGACCACAGGGTCTTCCTCGCCGCCGGGCTCCCGCACGGGTCACGAAGCTGGCCGGACTGGCGCGACGGCGACCCCGAGGACCTGGCCGAGCGGCTCTCCCGACCGGTCGAGGGTGTGCTCTTCGACGTCGAGCACAACAGCTTCTGGCACCCCGCCTGGAGCCCGAGGCCCGCAGAGACGTCCGACGCGCTGCAGATCGCACGGTCCGAGTTGGCGACCGTACCGCAGCTGGTCCCCGTCCACAGCCACCGCTACCTGCCTGGCACAGCAGGCGAATGCGGGCACCCAGTGCTGTCCGTCCACCAGACCGACATCATCATCTACGGCAACGACCTCTCCGACTACGTACGGCACGAGTTCACCGGCCGGGCGAGCAGGCTCCCGGCCCACGCGACTGTCGGTTTCTGGTCGTACTTCGTCAACGGCGGTCCCGGCATCGACGTCACCGCGCCCACGCCGTACACCCCTTACGCCGTCAGCGCGCAGGAGGCGATCGAATGCCTGCGGATGCTGGCCCTGGAGCGCCTGATCGGCCGACAGCACCACCCGTACCAACTGATCGAAGCAGGGCTCACGGCACTGGCTCTCGGCGTCGAGACGGAGTCGCTTCCGCTGCTCGCCGGCCTGTCACGCACCGAGCACGAGAGCGCCGACGCGCTCTTCGACCAGGTACTGGCCGAACTCGGTCTGCCCGAGGGTCTTCCCGGCGACGACACCGACATCCCCTGGGAAGCGGCACGCTGGGAGCTCGTGCACTGGTGGCTCCGGCTGATCGTGAACGGGAGTCTGGCCCCCGGAGCCGGCGGTGACGTGATCACGTACGAGGGCTGGGGCGCATTGGCCCGGCCCCAGTCGCTTCAGCCGCTTGTCGACAAGGTCGATACGTACAACGAACGGGACGCGATCCGGCGCAGAACACGCGAGCAAGCGATCGTCACGGAGGCCGAACGGCTGCTCGCCGGTCCCTGGCCACCACTGGACCGATCTCCTGGACAGTCAGGTTTCGGACTGCCGGACGACCCAACGTCGCCGAGGTACCGCTGAGATGCGAGCTCGCTGGCATCCTCTCCCCCTGAAGGGGGAGATTCCTGCCCAAGCCGTGAAGTACGCGGCCCGCACGGTCCGGCCGGCGAGGACACCTGCAGCTCCTCTGCCGCACAGCCGACAAGCCTCCGGCCGGCGCACCACCGTCCGGGGACGGGCGAGCACGCTACGACAGGCGTGCCGGGTGTGAACGGTCGCCCAGCAGCAGGGCGACGAGGCGTTCGATGGTCTGCCTCACGTCCGGGGGATCGTCGGGGCTGCGGGTCATCAGCAGATGGTGGACCGTGCCGACGAGCGCAAGCGCGGCCGTGACGGCGTCGGTGTCGTGCGCCACCCGCCCGAGGTGCCGTTCCGCTTCCAGGTAGCCGGCGATCGACTGCTGCATGGCGGTGAAGCCCGGCGCGCCCGACTCCAGTGCCTGGCGGGTGTGGAGCGAGGCGCCCGGCCGGGTCATGGCGAGGCTGACGACCGCCGCGGGCAGGGAATCCAGCAGGGCGAGGGCGATCTCGGCGAGGTTGTCCGCCACGCGGCCCTGTCCGGCTCGCCCGGTCAGTTCTTCGGCGTGCCGGGCACTGCGGGCGAAGCGGTCCAGGACGAGCTCCGAGATGAACTCGTCCAGACCCGAGAAGTGGGTGTGCAGGACTCCCTTGGCGCAGCCCGCCTCGTCCGTGACCGCCCGGCTCGTGAGGGCCGAGGCGCCGTCGCGCGCCACCACCCGTTCCGCGGCCGCGAACAGCCGCTCCCGCAGATCGGGAATCGCCACTCCACGCGGTGACATCAAGAGCTCCCTTCGAAGAACCCGTTGCAGGTATGGGCGAGCGCCCATACTGTTTGGGCATACGCCCATTCTAGATGCCACCCCCTTACGGGCAGGCGGCAGGCTTGGAGACATCACATGGACGACGTCGTCGACAGCGCTCAGGTGCGGGCGTGGAACGGCTATGAAGGCAGCCAGTGGGCGCGCAGCAGAAGCCGGTGGGACGCCATCAACGAAGGCTTCAACCGGCCACTCCTCGACGCGGCGGCGATCGGTGACCGCGACAGCGTGCTGGACATCGGCTGCGGCGCCGGCCGGACCACCCTGCTGGCCGCCGAACGGGCCCCGGGCGGCCGGGCCCTGGGCGTGGACCTGTCCGGGCCCATGCTGGAACAGGCCCGCGCGAGCGCCCGGCAGCACGGGCCGGCCAACGTGTCCTTCAGCCAGGGGGACGCCCAGGTCCACCCCTTCACACCCGCCGGGTTCGACGTGGCCCTCAGCCGCTACGGCGTCATGTTCTTCGCCGACCCCGTCGCCGCCTTCACCAACATCGGCCGCGCCCTGCGCCCTGGTGGCCGTGCGGCGTTCATCTGCGCGGCGGAACCCGGGGAGAACGAGTGGATCCATGCCTTCGGCGCGCTGCGCGGCATCCTGCCGGTCGGTGACTTCGGCAGGCCGGGAGCGCCGGGGATGTTCTCGCTCGCGGACCGCGCTCACGTGCTCGGCATCCTGTCCGCCGCCGGTTTCGAGAAGGCTGAAGCGGTGCGGGTGGAGGCCGCCGGCAACTGGGGGCAGGACGCGGCCGACGCGGCGGCGTTCATGCTGGACTCCGGTCCGGGACGCCACATGCTCGCCCAGGCAGGAGCGGAGCAGCACACGCTCGCTTCCCGCACCTTGACCGACGTCCTGCGGGCCTACGAAGGGGACGGTGGCGTGTGGCTGCGCAGCGTGGCGTGGCTGGTCACCGCCCGCCGCCCCCGGGGCGGGAAGGGATGAGCGGGCACCTCTCCCCGGCGGGCGGCGCGGGGCGACCGGCTCGCTCCGGCGGCGGGCGGATCCTGGTCGTCGGCGGTTACGGAGCCGTCGGTGCGACGGTGACGGCCGTGCTCGGCAGCTGGTTTCCCGGCCGGGTGGTGGTCGCAGGACGCAGCGAGGCCGCAGCCAGGCGGCTCGGTGGTGTCCGCGTCGATGTCGCCGACCCGGACGGCTTGCGCCTGACGCTGGAGGAGCTGGGTGACGTGCTGCTGGTGGTGCTGTGCGTGGAGCCGCCCGACAACGGCGCGGCCCGCGTCTGCCTGGAACGCGGCATCCACCTCGTCGACATCGGTGCCACCCGTGGGCTGCTGGAGTCGGTTGCAGCCCTGCACGATCTCGCCGCCCGCACCAGGGCGACGGCGGTCCTCAGCGTCGGTGTCGCGCCGGGGCTGTCCAACCTGCTCGCCCGCCGGGCGCACGAAGCCGTCCACGGCGCGGAGCGGATCGACCTCACCGTCCTGCTGGGCGCCGGCGAGCGGCACGGCCTCGACGCCGTTCGCTGGACGGTCGAAGGTCTCGCCGAGGCACCGGCCGCCCGCCCGACACGCACTGTGCTGCCCGGACACGGGCTGCGCACGGCCCACACCTTCCCGTTCTCCGACCAGCACACACTGCCCCGGACCCTCGACGCGGGGAGGGTGACCACCCGTCTGTGCCTGGACTCGAGGCTGTTGACCTCGGTGCTCTTCGGGCTGCGGCGCGGCCCGCTGCTGCGGGCTGCCCGCCGGCCGGCTGTGCAGAGAGCTCTCACGGGCATCTTCAGCAGAATCCACCTGGGCGGCGACGGATTCGCCGTGCGAGCCGACGCCTGGCGCGGCGATCATCACGCGGCCTTTGCCCTCACCGGACGCGAGCAGAGCCGTGTCACCGCACTCGTCGCAGCGCACGTCGCCCGGGAACTCCTCACCGGCGTCCCGCCCGCCGGGGTCCATCACATCGAGCAACTTCCCTCCCTGGCCTCGCTCCCCGAGGCGCTGGAGCCGCACGGTGTCGTCCTGCAGCGCCTGTGAGCACTTCCCTGCCGTACGGCCTCGTCAGGGAGCGCGGCAGAGCCGGCCCAGCCGCGGACCTCCTTCCCCTCGGCGGTCCGCAGCAAGATGCCCCACAGGGCTCAACGGTCCGTCAGCCCTGGGTGTCCGGCACGGGTATCCGCCGAGGCAGGTGAGTGGCGATGTTCTGGTACGGCCACGAGATCAATCGACGAGGAGGAGTACCGGCGCCGCCTGAACGCCCTGCACGTCGGCCCCTCCACCAGACCCTGAGCACCGGCCGCATCCGTTGCTCGGTACGCCCGTTGTCAGACGCCGCTGGCAGCATCACCACCATGAACGCCATCTTCACCACCCCTCCGCGGCCGTTCGACGTCACCGCGCTCTTCCCCCAACTGGCCCCGCTGGCACGCACGGCGACCCGGCTGCACCCGCGGCCCGGGTCGCCGACCGTGCACGACAGTTCCGTCGGCGGGCCGCTCCTGTGGCCCGCCGACGAGCCGTGGCCGTACTGCCACGAGCCGCACGACAGCCGTGTGACGAGAGTGGTGCACTCCCCGGACGACATCAGGCTCTTTCGCCGCAGGCAGGTGGCAGCGGCCGAGCGGCTGCGCCTCGACCCCCAGGCACCCACGGTCACACCCGAGGAACTGGAGGCCGCGCAACGGTTCCGCGAGGGCCGCCCGTGGTTCGACGGCCCGATCGCCATGATTCCTGTGGCCCAGCTCCACGCCCGCGACATCCCCTTCCCGTGCCCGCCCGACGCGGACCTCCTCCAGGTCCTGTGGTGCCCCTTCGACCACGAGATGGCCCACCCCAGGACCGCACTGTTCTGGCGCTCCTCCGCCACCGTCACCGACGTCCTCGGCACACCGCCCGAGCCGCCGATCGTCCAGTCCGTGAGCTACCTCCCGGAGCCGTGCCTGTTCTCACCGGAGCAGGTCACCGAGTTCCCCCACCCCAGGGAGCTGGACAAGGAACTCCGGGACCAGCTGGACGACATGAGCCGCTGGGAGACGATCGACCCCGCGCTGTACAGCAGTTACGCGGACGACCCGGGCGAGCTCTACCTGAACAGCCTCTCCACCGCCCCCGGCTGGAAGACCGGCGGCTGGAGCAGCTGGCCCCGCACCGACCCCAGACCCCGCCCCTGCCCCGGGTGCGGCACCGAGCAGACCCCGCTCCTCACCATCGCCTCCTGGGAATGGGACGGCGGCAGCGAGACCTGGATCGCCGAGGAGGAACCGACGAACCCGGCCCCGCCTCCCCCGGGCGCCCAGGACGGCAACTTCACCTTGATCGACATCATCGGCGGCTACGACCTCCAACTCCACGTCTGCCCGGCATCCCCGGACCATCCGCACATCGAACTGCTCCCGTGAGCCCTGCGGAGATCCTCTGCGCCGACGCATACACCACTGTCGGTACCGCGATCGACTCTCCGGTCAGCAGCCTTGGCCAACCACCAGACGATCCAAACGACATGCCTGATGCGGGAGTGCAAATCCAACGGCGGATCCGACGGTCACGGGAGAGACGTCAAGTGACTGATACCGCGGTGGAGTCGGAGACCGTGGAGCCTGTCGAGAGGGTACAGACCAGGTGCAGGCGCAGGCCCCGGAAGAAGCGGCTGCGGCTGGCGCGGTAGCCGTATTCGGCCCAGCCTGCCAGGTCGGGATGTTCCTTCAGCGTGTCGTCGGCCGTCGCATAAAGTGCTGCCGCGAGGGTGTTCACGTCGTTCGCCACAAGACGGTCCTGGACACCCTCGTTCTCGTCTCCGCAGGCACCCCTTGGACCACACCACCAGGAGGACCCGGTGTCATACCCGCAACCGCTCACCCCCGAGGAGAAGCTCGCCGACGCGAAGAAGCAGCTGAGCCTCCCGCGTATCGTCGTGATCTGCGGCTCCACCCGTTTCATGGCCGAGATGTCCGCGGCCGATCTGCGGGAGACCAGAGCCGGAAGGATTGTCGTCAAGCCGGGTTGCGACATGAAGTCGCCGCACGAACTCTGGTCCGATCCTGTCGAGGCCGAGGCGCTGAAGGTTCGGCTCGGCGATCTGCACCGGGCGAAGATCCGGCTCGCCGATGAGGTGCTCATAGTCGGCGACCACATCGGAGACAGCACCCGCACCGAAATCGCCTACGCCCGGTCGCTGGGCAAGCCCGTGCGGTTCACGCACCCCGAAGTCGACCCCGACGCCTGACCGCCCACCCCCACACCCTCCGCAGGCACCCCTTGGAATTGATCATCTAGTGCTGGATTCCTCTTCAGCCGGGTACATGTGCTGGTGGCGGAGTGATTCGGGTGCTCGGGGGCGGGTGCGGGATCGTGGTGTTACGAGCACGTCCGGGCCGTGACGAGAACGAGAAGCAGCTGGTGCAGCGGCTGGCGCGGGCGCGTGAAGCGCCGCGTGATCTGGTGCCGCGGGCGCGGAGAATGGGCATCGACGTCGGCCGCAGCCAGGTCCGGCGGATCCTGTCGGCCGAGTGAGTGCGCCGGCGCCGCACCCGGTCCTGGACCCGCTCGAAGGACGCGGAGTTCGGAGGAAAGGACACGGATCATCGAGGCCCGCCCTGCGGGCGACGAGAGTGAGCAGCACGCCGTAGAGCAGCACCAGGTCGTGGCGTGCCACCGGCAGCTCGGGCAGCAGCCGGGAACCGGCCATGCCCGCGAGCAGGAACGCGGCGAAGACGCAGCAGCGTGCCTGGAGCAGTCCGAACCGCACCAGCGGACGTCGGCACTGGTGGGCAGTGGACCGCCCACCAGTGCCACTGCTCAACGGTCGCAGTTGATGTTCTGCATCGGGACGGCGCTGGCTGAACTGAGCGTCCATGCAGTGCCGGTCCAGATGACGACCGGGCTCGCGGTGCCCATCCCGCTCGCTGTGTTGAAGCCCTGCCCGGTGACGGCAGCACAGATGGCTTGGGCTTCGATTCCCGCGAGCCTGATGTCGAGTCCGTTGATCTTCGGGCCTCCGCACGTTGCAGTGGTCGCGGTCACGCTCGTGCTCGTACATGTAAGCGTCGCGTCGCGCACGATCTGCGTCGCGAGGAACTGCCCGAAGATCGGCTGGGGCGCCGCGGGGCCGGTCGGCCCGGTCGCCCCGGTGGCTCCGGTCGCCCCGGTGGCTCCGGTGGCGCCGGTGGCCCCGGTCTCTCCCGTCGCGCCGGTGGCGCCGGTGGCCCCGGTCTCTCCCGTCGCGCCGGTGGCGCCGGTGGCCCCGGTCTCTCCGGTCTCTCCCGTGGCCCCGGTGGCTCCGGTCGCCCCGGTCGGCCCAACGGGCCCTGTCCGGCTCCAGGTGACCATGCTTTCGCCGACCCGCAGGCATCGCTGCCCGGCCTCGTAGTCGATGACGCGGAGACTGCCGGAGAGGCGGCTGTAGCACCCTGTGTAGACGCCGTTGGCGCCGGGGATGTCAGCGTGCGCCAAGCCGCTGAACGTGCCGGTCATGCACAAGGCGCTCGCGGAAAGAGTGACGGATTTTGCGAACCCAGCGCCGGGAATCGAATTCCGCAGCAATCGAAGCATGGAAACTGGCCTCCTGATGAGCGCTGATGCCGTGTGTGATGGTTTTCTCCACCAGGCCGAAGTGCACCACACACTCATTCACGGATTCCTCCTCTGGGCAGGTGTACGGTCGTACTCCACGCGGTCGGCGTAGTCGGTCCTGTCAGGCCAGTCGCCATCCTGCGTCGTCAGAGCCCTGGTCTCCATCGGGGCGACGTACCCGCAAAGGGGTGCTTGCGCAGGCGGGTGCGGTTGCACTCGACCTCGATGAAGCGGAAGTCGTCAGCGCGGACCGCCTCGTGGGATTCCCGGACGGTTGTGCCGATCTCCGCTTTCATCAGTCCGAAAAAACTTTCGGCGGCCGCGTTATCGTGACAGGATCCCGTTCTGCCCATGCTCCGCCGCAGCCCCAACTCTCTTATGGGACCGCGGTATTCGCGTGAGGGGCGCTCCGAGCCGCGGTCCGAGTGCGCAGTACAGCACCCCTCGGAGCACCTCCACCGGCAGCCATCTTCAGCGCATCGACCGCAAGCTCTGCGCGGTGGTGCTAGGTCATTGCGTACCCGATCACCTCACGGGTGGCCAGGTCGATGACCGTCGCGAGCGCTGTTCCCGGTTCTCCCGCCGCAAACGGCGCAGCTCTTCCTTCTCGTCGCCGGTCGGTGCGCCGGGGCCCCTGGCTCCGGTCGGCCTTGTCCTGGCTGACCCAGTTGCGCAGCCCTTCAGGGCTCACCCCGCTCTCCCGGGCGGCCTCGGTGACCGTCTTCCCCGACGAGCAGACCGGCGCGACCGCGTCGCGCTTGAACTCGGCCGTGTATCGCTTGCTCGTATTGCTCTTCTTGCTCGCTGCCTGGAACTGCTTTCTCCGGGACCTTCCGTCCCGGCATCAGGCTCTCCGGTCCACAGGGAGGAACTTCACGTTTACGGGTGCCGCGGGGCTGGGTGCAGGGCTCCTGCTCGGGCGGGTGGGCGCCCGCAATGGCCCGTTGCCGTACGGTACCGGCGTCGAACTCCAGCGGTTCACGCCAGACAGGCTGCCGTGAACGGGGATGCGTTGCCGGTCCGGGCGGTCCGGTGTGGCGGGCGGGGCGACCGCCGGTGTCACAAGGCGCCGTACAGCAGCAGCGCCAGGCCGATGGCGAGTTCGGGGACGATCGCGGCGGTCGAGGGCGGCTGTGACGGGCCGGGGGCTGACCTCCGGTCAGCAGCATCACCGGGGGCCGGGGCGGATCTTGTCGGCCGGGCCGATCCGAGGTGTTCACGGCCTCGCCGGTTCAGCACCGGCGAGGCCGTGGGGCTCAGGAAGGCAGCGTCCACTGTTGGGCCGCAGTGGTGTTGCAGTCGAATGTCTGGAGCTGGGTGCCGTCGCGGTCACTGGATTCCGGGACGTCCAGGCATCGACCGGACCGCGGGTTCACCAGTGCCTTGGTGGAGGTGTTGTAGGTCCACTTCTGTTTGGAGCCCCGTTGCAGCTCCACAGTGCAACCGGGCTGTGGTTCCCGGTGCCGCCGCCTGCGATGTCCACACACTTGCCGAGGCCCCGCAGGGTGCCCTCGGGCGTCAGGGCGAACTGCTGAGCGGCGGAGTCGTTGCACGACCACAGCTGGATCTTCGTCCCGTCGGCCGCGGAACCATGGTCGATGTCCAGGCACTTCCCTGCGATGCCGGACCTCACCGGCCCGGTGGGCACCGGCACAGGGCCCGGTGGCTCGGGGCCGCCGTTGCCGCCGTAGGACGGGGGCGCGGAGGACGGAGCGGTGGCCCAGCCGGTGTTCGCACTGGTGCCCAGGTCGACCTTCAGGACGCCGCCGTTGGTCACGGATGACGGGGGGAGACAGGCGTTGTTCCAGTTCGATCCGTTGAGGGTGGCACTCTGGATGCAGGGCGCGTCGGTCGCGGCCTTCGGGGCGTCGACCACCATCTTGCCGCCGTTGCCGAGGGTCACGGTGACATTGGTGAACAGAGGGCTTCCCATGGCGGGGTTGAAGACGTTGCGTCAGTCCTGTGCCCGGTTGGCGAACTGGTCCCGTGTGGCCGTGTCGCCCAGGGCGCCGGCGAACGCGGCGGTCGCGAAGTCCTGAGCGCTGTACTCCAGCAGAGTCGCCACCGAACCGTAGAAGTCGCGTGGGTACGTGCCGTCCGCCGGCAGGTACCCGTGCTTGGTCTGAAGGTCCAGCCCCATCCGGATGGGGCTGGACGTGGTGCCCTGGACGGTGTGGACTTTCCCGTCGAAGCCCCAGTACTTTCCGTCGCTGTCGCTGAGCAGGTTGGGATGCAGCAGTGCGTGATACAGCGCGGTGCAGAACACCTCCTGCTGGTCCGCGGTCCCTCCCGTGATCGCGACCTTTCCCAGCAGGTCGTTCGATGCGGTCCGATGCGTTGACGTGACTATGTCGCGCCGTTACGTTCGGAGAGCGCTCTCCCCCAGTCCCAGGGCACCTCCCCCCATCGTGATCAGACGTCAGGAGCCTCTTCCGTGAAGCCAAAGAGATCCACGTCAGCCGCCCTTCTCGCTACTCTGACAACGTTGTCCACCCTCGTGGTCGGTGGACCACCGGCGGTCGCTGCCCCGACGGTCGTGTGCAACAGGTACTGCGACGCGCGGGATCCGGCGCTCAGCCCCCAGGACCGTGTCCCGGTCACCGCCACGGTCGCCTCACGGTCGATCGCGCTGCACTTCGACGATGCCGACGCGATGGGGTGGGCGTCCATCGACAACGGCGCGGCCGGTGACCGTGTTTGGCTGGACCGGTCCATGGACGGTGGCCGGACCTGGGAGTCGGGCAGCCGTCTGGGCGACACGGCGGTACCTTCCGGACGTACGGGCCGGCGCACCCAGATGTTCAACGTCGACGACTGGAACACCCGGGGAGTCGGAGCCCTCCGGGCCTGCGGGCAGCCGGCCGGAGGCTCCATCGCGTGCACGCCCTGGGCGCGTACCACCTGGAACGCGGGCAGCCGGAGCACCGCGGCGGCCACCGCGCTGATGATGTCGTTCGACCGGAGCAGCAAGCTCTTCGGCGGCAACGGCTGGTGGACCGCCGCCAATGCCCTGACGGCGGTCATCGACAACATCCGGATCAGCGGCATGGGCAGCTACACGTACGCGATCGCCGAGATCTACGACAAGAACATCAACGCGCAAGGGGGGCAGTTCCGCAACGAGTACCTCGACGACACCGGGTGGTGGGGTCTGGCCTGGATCGCCGCGTACGACCTGACCGGCGACCGCCGGTACCTCGACACCGCGCGGGCCGACGCGGACCACATGCACGCCAACTGGAACAACACCTGCGGCGGCGGGGTCCGGTGGAGCACGAACGGCAACTACAAGAACGCGATCACCAACGAGCTCTTCCTCCAGCTCACCTCGGCCCTGCACAACCGCCTTCCCGGTGACACCGTCTACCTGGAGCGGGCGAGGAGCGAATGGAACTGGTTCCGGCAGAGCGGGATGATCAACGGCGACCGCATGATCAACGACGGTCTCACCGCTGCCTGTGCCAACAACGGCCAGCCCACGTGGACGTACAACCAGGGCGTCATCCTGGGCGCGCTGACCGAGTTCCACAGAGCCACCGGCGACGCCGGCCTCCTGACCACCGCACGCGGCCTGGCCGACGCTTCCACCGTCCGGCTCCAGACCGGCGGCGTCCTGCGCGAACCGGGCGAGAGCGACACCTGTGCGGGAGACGGCCCGAGCTTCAAAGGCGCCTACGTACGCGGCCTCGGCATCCTCAACCGCCGGCTGTCCGACCACCCCTACAGCCCCGCCCTCACCCGCTGGGCCGACAGCGCCTACACCCGCGACCGGAACGCGCTCGACCAGTACGGCCCGCACTGGAGCGGCGGCAGCGGAACCACCGGCCACGGCTGCCAGCAGAGCGTGCTCGACCTTCTCAACGCCGCCACGAACTGAGCAGTGCAGGACCGGAATCACCAGGCTGTCGACTCCTCAGGGGGCCGTCCCGGAGTCGGTGTTCGCAACGGGATCGGGGGCGGCCGCGTCACCACGAACTTCACCGTGCGTCTGCCTCCTTCGCCGTCCTGCGCCAAGACACCTGTGTGCTGCAGAGTTCCTCGTCGGCCACGACGGGGAAGGATGCTCCTCGGAACGGGACCCGAATCGGGCGTCGGCTCCCGCAGGACGCGTGGCGTCGCCACGTCGCCTACCTACCCGCTGCCAGCCCCGCCACGAGTGCGGCGACCACGTCGGGCTCCCGCAGGAACGGCGTGTGGTCGCTGTGCCAGGTCAGGGTATGGGTCGCTCGCTTCGCCAGGCGGCGTTGGACCTCGGGGGAGACGGCGTTGTCCACGTCGCACACCACATATGTGCTTGGCACCCGTCGCCACGCCACACGCTCGGGCGACTGGTCGCCCGCGCTCATCTCCTGCGGTACGAGGCCGGCAGCATGAACTGCGGCCTGATCGGGACTGCACATCCCGAAGAGAGCACGCGCCGCGCCCCGCGGATCGAGTCGCGTGACCCCGGGCTCGTCGGTGGGCCGGATGGCTTCCGTCAGGGCAGTGGGTTGCTCTTCGAGCATTCCCAAGGGAGTCTCCTCGTCGGTGGGCATGACGGCGGCCAGGTAGACGAGGTGCGAGGCCGCCCCGTCGGGCAGGTTGGTGATGACCGCCCCGCCATAGGAGTGTCCGCACATCACGGCGCGACCGCCCACACGCTCGACGGCGTCCAACACCGCTGCGGAGTCCTTGGCCAGTGATCCGCGGTGCAGTCGAGGGACCGCAACGTCGAAACCGTCCTCGCGAAGCCGCTCCGCGACCGGTGTCCAGACCGCGGGCTGGAACCAGGCTCCGTGGACCAGCACGATCGCACTTCTGCGGCTGCAGGGCGCCTTGTCCACTGCTTCTCCTCTGCTCGGGTGTATGCCTTCGGAGGCTTCCTTCACGGACAAGAGGCACCAAGGCACCGAAAGGATTCACCTCGGCTGCACGGATTCGGATCCCGCATCCGCTCCTGGCGCCGCCGGCTCGCCGCAGACCACCGGCCCGTCCCCGCAGAGCTGGAACCAGCAGGTCAACCGCACCACAACCATCCCCGGCCCGGAAGATTCCGTCATCCCGGGCATGCCAGGTACACCCGTCCACTCGGTCCGGCAACCCACCGCGCAGCCCGATCCCCTCTGGACGATCGGTCCCAGGGGACGGTGGTCATTGCGGGTCGCGGGCTGCCTCCACCGCCTCCCGGACGTCCGGGTGGGGGTCGTCGGCGAGGCCGTCCAGCAGTTCGGTGACTCCTGGGGTCGACCAGCGGGCGACCGCCCACACCAGATCCTCCCGCACCCCCGGGTCGGGGTGCGCGGCGAGACGGCTCAGCTGCGCGAGCGGGCCGCGCCGGCGCATACCGAACCAGTGCAGTGCCTCCCGCAGCGCGGCCGGGTCCCCGGGATCGTCCGCTGCGACGCGGGCGAGCAGCACCCTGACGGGCGGCGGCGGACCATCCAGCGGATGCGGCAGCCGCTCGCGCAGGCGCCGTGCCCCGTACCCGCCGCGCACCCGGCATCCGAAACAGGTGCAGGGGCGCACACCGTGGGCGTCCGGCAGATACCGCCAGCCCGCCACCTGCGGCGCAGTGCGGACCCGGTGCACTTCACGCGGGCGGATCGCCCGAGGGACGAACACCTCCCACCCACGCGGGTCCTGCAGTGCCGTGATCCGCCGCACCGCCTCTGACGCGGAAACGGTGACCTGGGCTTCCCTCGCCCGGTCGGTATAGCGGCCGACCAGCACGTCCTGGGCGTCGTCGAGCCGCACATGGACTGCGACAAGCCCGCCCCGACTGCCGAAACGGGCCAGCTCGCGCACCCATTGATGGGTGAGGGTGTGCGACGGCAGCACCGGGAAGCAGTAGACCCCGCGCGCACCGCCCTGCCCGTGGCTGGCCGCCCGGATGCCGGATCGCCGGACGCGCGACGCATTCGCCGCTGAGGTCAAGTGCACAAACATCGCCATGACATGGACTTTAGGTGACTGATCTGCGCCGTTCTCGCCGGGTTACGCAAAAAACTCCAGCGCAATGCAGTTGAGTTCTGCGCAGAAGACCGAGGGCCCACGGCTGGACGAGGGCCCACAGCTGCAGGACGACTTCGACAGCGAGCTGCGAGGTGTGTGCGAATGGTTCGGCGCCTGCCCGTCATCCGCTCGTGGAAGCATCGGGCCGGAGATGCAAGCGCACTCCGCGTGACGCTGTCCCGCCGTGCGGGAGCACTGGATCGCACGGCGGGACGGCCGGCCTCGAACGGCTCTCGCAGCACCCTTTGCGCTGTCCGGTGCCGGATTTCCACTCGTTCACGAAGGTCGCGACCGGCGGTGTGGCATTGATCACG
This sequence comes from Streptomyces sp. NPDC093094, assembly GCF_044754345.1. Classification (NCBI taxonomy): domain Bacteria; kingdom Bacillati; phylum Actinomycetota; class Actinomycetes; order Kitasatosporales; family Streptomycetaceae; genus Streptomyces; species Streptomyces sp. NPDC093094. The sequence continues at coordinate 63,076 of NZ_JBIVOX010000008.1, forward strand.
GCTGACATGCTTCCGATCGAGGTGCCTGCAGATCGATTCTGACCCGGGACGAGAACTCACTTCAGAGTCGAGGTCTTCTTCAAGCCGTTGACGGCCAGACCAGCGAACGGAGAACTTTCGTGATTGTCGGAGTCCTCAAAGAAGCGCGGGCGGGTGAGAGTCGCGTTTCGGCCACCCCGGCCACGATCGAACAGATCCGCAAACTGGGATACGAGGTCGTCGTCGACCCGGGCGCGGGTGTCGCGGCCGGTTTCACCGATGACGCCTACGAGGCCGCCGGCGCGACCGTCGGGGAAGCGGCGGCCGCGGACGTGGTGCTGGGGGTCAATGCCCCAAGTCCGTCCCAGTTGGACGGGATGCGGCCGGAGGCGACAGTGATCGCCCTGTTCGCGCCGGCCTTCGACCCGGAGATGGTCGAGGATCTGGGCCGGCGCCCCTTCACCGCACTGTCGATGGACGCCGTGCCCCGCATCAGCCGCGCGCAGTCGATGGACGTGCTGTCGTCGATGGCCAACATCGCCGGCTACCGGGCCGTCATCGAGGCCGCGCACGAGTTCGGGCGGTTCTTCACCGGGCAGGTGACCGCCGCGGGCAAGGTTCCGCCGGCGAAGGTGCTCGTCGCGGGCGCCGGCGTCGCCGGTCTGGCGGCGATCGGCGCTTCGGGCTCGCTCGGTGCGGTCGTACGGGCGACCGACCCGCGACCGGAGGTGGCCGACCAGGTCCGCTCGCTCGGCGGCGAGTACCTGTCGATCGCGTCGCCGGAGGTCGAGGTCTCGAAGACCGGCTATGCCAAGGAGATGGGCGACGACTACAAGGCGCGCGAGGCCGAGCTCTATGCCGCGCAGTGCCGCGAGGTCGACATCGTCATCACCACCGCGCTGATCCCGGGGCGCCCCGCGCCGACGCTGGTCACCGCGGAGATGGTGGCGAGCATGAAGCCGGGTTCGGTGGTCGTCGACATGGCGGCCGCCAACGGCGGCAACGTCGTGGGCACCGTGAAGGGCGAGAAGGTCGTCACCCCGAACGGCGTGACGATCATCGGCTACACGGATCTGGCGGGCAGGCTGCCTGCGCAGGCGTCGCAGCTGTACGGCACGAACCTGGTGAACCTGCTGAAGCTGATGACGCCGGACAAGGACGGCTGCCTGGTCCTTGACTGGGACGACCCGGTGCAGCGCTCGATCACCGTCGTACGCAAGGGCGAGTCGGCATGGCCTCCTCCCCCGGTCCAGGTCTCCGCGGCTCCGGCCTCGCCCACGGCGCCCACGGCGGAGCCGGCGCCGAAGAAGCCGCCGATGACGGCGAAGCAGAAGTTCGGCGGCGTGGCTCTGGGCGCGCTGGCGCTGTTCCTCACCGCCGGGTTCGCGCCGGCGGCGCTGCTGCCGCACGTGACCGTCTTCGTACTCGCGATCGTGATCGGCTACTACGTGATCGGCCATGTGCACCACGCGCTGCACACGCCGCTGATGTCGGTGACGAACGCGATCTCCGGGATCATCGTCGTCGGCGCGCTCCTGCAGATCGGCCACTCGAACACGGCGGTCACCGTGCTGTCGTTCGTGGCGATCCTCCTCGCCAGTATCAACATCTTCGGCGGCTTCGCGGTGACGCGTCGCATGCTCGCCATGTTCAACCGGAGCTGACATGTCTGCGACTCTCGCCGCACAAGCGGCCTACCTTGTTGCCGCGCTGCTGTTCATCCTGGCGCTGGCAGGACTTTCCAAGCACGAGTCGGCGCGGCTCGGCAACGCGTTCGGCATGCTCGGCATGGGTGTCGCACTCGTCGCGACGGTCGTGCTCGCGGTGGACGGCGACATCAGCGCCGCCGGTCTCGGTCTGATTGCGGTCGCGATGCTCATCGGGGCGCTGATCGGCCTGCAGCGGGCCCGCGGCGTCGAGATGACCGGCATGCCCGAGCTCATCGCGCTGCTGCACTCCTTCGTCGGCCTGGCGGCCGTACTGGTCAGCTGGAACGGTTACCTGAACGTCGAGCACGACCCCGACGGCCACGAGGCCAGAGCTCTGGACGCACTCGGCACGCTGGGCATTCACCACGCCGAGGTGTTCATCGGCCTGTTCATCGGCGCGGTGACGTTCACCGGCTCGATCGTGGCGTACCTGAAGCTTTCGGCGAAGATCGACTCCAAGCCGCTGGTGCTGCCGGGCAAGAACGCCCTGAATCTCGGCGTGCTGGTCCTGTTCGTCGCGCTGACCGTGTGGTTCGTGATCGCGCCCGAGATGTGGCTCCTGATCACCGTGACCGCCCTGGCGCTCGCCCTCGGCTGGCACCTGGTCGCCTCCATCGGCGGCGGGGACATGCCGGTCGTGGTCTCCATGCTCAACAGCTACTCCGGCTGGGCCGCGGCCGCCTCCGGCTTCCTGCTCGGCAACGACCTGCTGATCATCATCGGAGCGCTGGTCGGCTCCTCCGGCGCCTACCTCTCGTACATCATGTGCAAGGCGATGAACCGCTCGTTCCTCTCCGTGATCGCCGGCGGCTTCGGCCTCGAGGCGCCCTCGGGATCGGACGTCGACTACGGCGAGCACACGGAGATCACCGCCCAGAGCGCCGCCGAGCTCCTGGGCTCGGCCCGGTCGGTGGTCATCACGCCCGGCTACGGCATGGCCGTCGCGCAGGCCCAGTATCCGGTCGCGGAGCTCACGTCGAAGCTGCGCGCCAAGGGTGTCGACGTACGGTTCGGAATCCACCCGGTGGCCGGCCGCCTTCCCGGCCACATGAACGTCCTGCTGGCCGAGGCCAAGGTGCCGTACGACATCGTGCTCGAGATGGACGAGATCAACGAGGACTTCGCCAAGACCGACGTCGTCCTCGTGATCGGCGCCAACGACACGGTCAACCCGGCCGGAGCCGAGGACCCCGGCAGCCCGCTCGCCGGCATGCCGGTCCTCAACGTCTGGGAGGCGGGAAAGGTGATCGTGTTCAAGCGCTCGATGGCCTCCGGATACGCAGGCGTCCAGAACCCGCTGTTCTTCAAGGAGAACACCTCGATGCTCTTCGGCGACGCGAAGGCCCGGGTCGAGGACATCGTCGGCGCGCTCTGACGTACCGGTGGTTCCCGGGGCCGGGGTCCGCCTTCAGGCAGATCCTGCCCGGAACGGGATGGAAGAGACTGACCGCCGCCTCGCAGGAGGTGGCGGTCCAGTCATACCTGGTGGCGATTCCGCGGAAGCCTTCGAGGCGGTCGAAGCAGCATCCGGCGATGCCACTGGCTTCGGCTCGTCAGGACGACGTGGTTTCGTCGAGGGTGAGGCCGATACCGGCTGTGAAGCCGTCGAGGGCGTGGGGCCGGCACTGGAGGCGTTCGAGCCGGTTGCGGACGAGGGCTTCGAGCCGGGCGAGGGCCATGACGGCGAGGTCGGCCAGGCTGCGTTCGACGTGCGCCCACACGCCTTCGACGGGATTGAGGTCGGGCGTCCGGAACGCCGGCCGCTCACCGTCACGACCGGGGGCGGCCCCGCCTGCCCCAGGTCCGTCCGCGGGGCGGCCGTCGTGTGAAGCCGGCTTCGCCCTCGAAGCAGATGCAGCACCCGCTTCACCCGTCGACGGACCACGAGCGGCTCGGCCATGGTGCGCCTGCTCCACACATGGAATCTGCCGTAAGGCTGCGCCCACTGCGTGACGGGCTGCACACTGCCGGTCAGGGAGGCCGCCCTCGGTTCGGCTTCCGCGCGACGACAGGAGAACCCGTGCTGATCCACCCACTGCCGATCGGCATGTTCCTCAAGTCCCTGCTCTCGGCGGCCGAGAGCTGCGGATACCTCGGCGCCGTAGTGCTCCTCGCACGGACGCGCGACGCGAAGGCACAGCACCGCGAACTGACCGAGGACTGGACGAGCGTGCACGACCTCACCGGCCCGGCGCTGGCGGTCTTATGCCCGCTGCCGCCGCACGCGTGGCCCGGCGGCGTGAGGCACCCCACCGAACCGGCGGCGGTGTCGGCCGAGGGTATGACGCTCGAAGTTCCATATATGCGGGAGCGGTTCGACAAGAAATTCTGGGACGATCTCGGGCCCGGATGGGACAAAGCCCTCACGAAGCCCGAGCGGCCGGCCCCCGCCGAGGTGCACGCGAGCGGCTGGACCCAGGCGGTCACCGACGCGGCGGAGTTCTTCGGGATCGAGGAGTCGCACGTTCCCTGCATGGTCCTGCTGAGCATGCGCGAGAAGCACGGCACAGTGATCCCGATCGACGAGTCCTTCGGGATCTACGAGTTCCTCAAGAAGCTCATGGAACACGTGGGACTCGCTCCCGTGAGACTCGGAAGGGCGCTCGACGAGCGCAAGCGGCTTCAGCGCCAGGTCGGCCGGTACGGCCTTGCTCCCACCCAGGTGCGGTCCCTGAACCGGAAGCTGGCCAAGGCGGAGGCCCTGGCACCCGAGCTGATCGCGGACTGCCGGGCCCGGGTGGAGACCCTCACACGGACCGAACCCTCCGACCCGGACCTACGGGTCCTGCGCGAGGTGTCCGACCTGCTGCGCTCGCCACGACGACAGGCCGAGCGGCACAACCTGCGCATCCGCGGACTCCTCGGTCAACTGGAGCGCGTGATCGGCACGCTGGAGACGCAGCGCCCGGCCTGGGAGGAGTCCAGGCGGTCCCGGGAAGCGCTGGCAACAGTCGAACGCGAAGTGAGAGTCCTGCGCAGCGAGGTCGCCGCCATCAGCCTTTCCAGCCTGATCCCGCGGGTCGCGGCCGAACTCCACGAGGAAGGCATGGCTCCGACGTCTCGGCTTCCCGGCTGGTCGTTCAGCCGCCTCGGCCGCCGCCCGCGCACGGACGAGGGCCGTCCGGACAGTCTCCCGGGGGCGTCGACGGCAGGCGAGACAGTGGCTCCGGTCGCTGTGATCCTCACAGCGCTGTCCGTGGAGTACCAGGCCGTCCGGGCTCACCTCACTGACGTCGAGACCGTCGTGCACCCCTCCGGTACCCGTGCCGAGCGCGGCCGTCTCGCCGGGACCTCCGGGTACGTCGCGCTCGCCGAGATCGGCGAGGGCACCCTGACCGCCGCCGCCCTCACCGAACGCTTCCACACCTGGCTGCACCCGCAGGCCCTGCTCTTCGTCGGCGTCGCAGGCGGGCTGAAGGACGACATCGAGGTCGGGGACGTCGTGGTCGCCACCAAGGTGTACGGCATCCACGGCGGAAAGCAGACCCCGGAAGGCTTCCTCGTACGGCCCGAAGCCTGGCGCACCTCCCACCGCCTCGAACAGGCAGCCCGCCACGCCCTGCGCGGCAGGGCCCGCTTCAAGCCGATCGCCGTCGGGGACATCGTGCTCGCGGATGCCGCCTCAGCGGTCGCCCGCCACCTGCACGAGCACTACAACGACGCCGTCGCCATCGAAATGGAAGGCACGGGCGTCGCGCAGGCCGCCCACCTCACCGGCGAGCTGGACACCCTGATCATCCGCGGCATCAGCGACAGGGCCGACACGCACAAGCATGAACGCGACGCCGAGGGCTCCCAGCCGAAAGCCGCCCGGAACGCGGCCCAAGCCGCGTTCGCCGTCCTGCAAGAACTCAGCGCAGCCGATCCCGCGGCCGGCCCTCTGCCGCAACGGTCGGTGAAGGGACCGTAAGAGGACGCCTGGAGCAGGCAGATCACCCTTTATGCCCTACTGCGCTCTGCGCTCACGCATGAGCGAGGCGGGGCGCGGCGGGGCATCCGCAGCGGGCACGGGACGCGCGCCAAGCCGCTTCAGGCCGTGACCCCGGCGATGAACGCAGCGAGTTCGCGGGGTCCGCTGGATCTTCTCCTCCACGGCGAGCGTCTCGTGGAGCTGCGAGCCCACACTCGCGTCCTTCCTGCCCCGCGCGTACAGCGGACAGGCGAGGCCCTGCGCATACAGGCGTCCACGATGTCATGCTGCAGCCCCGCCCTGCTGGCCTTCGCTGCGACCATGAAGGAGACGCCCCCGGTGTGCGTGGTATGCACACCGAACACATGCTGCGCTGCCCGGCGCAGATGTGGCAGGCCCGCTGTGCCGAACTCGCCATCACCGCAGCGATGCTGTCCATTCGTCAGGTCAGCGAGCAGATCCGGGGCACCCCGCGGCTTCCCTTCCGTTCGAGTCCGAGGACTTCGAGGAGCGCTGCGATGCCTGCACGGCCCCGACCTGTGACCTCGCCCAGCACGTCCGGGAGCCGCCGCTGTCCTTCACCGGCGAGCCCCTCAGGTGCTGCCCTGTAGGACAAACCTGCGGGCGGGCCCTGGCGTATTCGCCGTCCGCAGCCAGGTCGAAGGCGCCCGTCAGGCTGTCACCCGCGCCTGCCTGGATCGGGGAGCGCGGCGGCGGACGGTCCGGACGCCGTGCCGGCCTCGTCGGCAACCTTGCCTGCGGCGAACACAGTTCGAGCAGACGGCACCCTTCGTGACCGGACGGCCTGCCGAGCGTCCTCGGAGTCCTGGAAGGGAACACCTGCCGCTCGTGACGGCGCGTCATGATCACTCGCCTCGAAGCAGCTCCAGCCCGAAATCACTCCGCCGTACGCATGGGCCTGTGTCAGAATCATGCCGGTTGCTGAGTTGAACTCGACTCCCGAGCCGTTTCAGCTCACTGCGATGTGTGTGATCGCCATCCTCGCCGTCTGTCCGTCGTTCGATCTGTGGGAGCGACTCAAGAGGGGCAAGGTGATCATCATGAAGCGTTGGGCCAGGTGTAAGGGCCAGTCAGTGGCCGCCGCGCTGGAGTGGGTGCCTGCTCTGTGGGATCTCATTCACAACGCGGAGTCGGGTTGAGCTCAGCAACCACCTCCAAGCCCTCAGGGGGTGGCAAGGGAACGTGGGCCGACGCGCCGGCTGCGGTACGGCAGAGAACCTCAGCGACCGGCCCCTTGCCGAGTTCCTCCTCCAGCACGGCGAACTGAGCATCGGTGACGGTCGGGGAGTTCGCCGGACCCGCCGAGCGCAGGGCCTCCAGTCCACCCTCGCGCCAGGCACGGCGCCGGCGTTCCACCGACCTCACACTCACCCGCAGGTCCTTCGCGATCACCGCGGTCTTCTCACCCGCCGCGAACCACTCACCGGCCTGAAGCCGGATCCCCCACGAAACGCCCGCCGCTCAGCGGTCAGGCCCCCACCCTCCGGATACCTCACCCCACCGGCATACCGCAGGGATCATGAACCGTCACCACCCGATGACGACCCGAAAATCTCAGTACTTCACCGAAGGCGCCCACGACACCTCTGCGCCGTAGCATCCCCTACTGGAGAACGGCTTCAGCTCAAACGAAAATTCCGTCACAGGTGCTCCATATCTCTCCGAGTGGTTCAGCCCGGCCGCCGGGTCAGAACTACTTCATCGGGTTCGCTGTCTCCGGGAGGCCGCCCTTCACCTTCGCGGTCTTGTCACCTGCCCGGTCGAGCGCCATGCCGACGCCGGCTCTGATTCCCGGCCACTGCACAACGGTCTTGGCGCCGCCCTGCACAGGCGTCGCCACGAGCGATGCCCCGGTGCCGGACAGGGGCGGCTCTCTCAACTCCTTCTCCTCCGGCCTCGCCCAGGGCAACCTCCCCCACCTGGCGACACCCGACGCACTCACCGGGAAGGGCGGGCGCCGTCGCTGGACCCCCCACCGCATCCTCGGACAAGCCGCCCAGCGCGGCACGGGACGCCAGAAAACGGCCCAGCACCCGGATCACGACCAACCCGGCCTGCCGTCGACCCGGGCCCCGTCGGAATTGACGAACTGCCGGTAGAAGCGACCTCATTGGGCGATTCTGCGGTAGCAGATGCGAGTGAGACGGCAAGGTCGGTCGCACCCGATCAGCCGGCCGAAGTGTTCTGTGTCGCCTCACATGCTTCGGTGAGGGCTCGCTGCCTGAGGTTGCCGCCGAACAACTGAATCCTGGTGGAGGCCAGGACGTCGTCCCTGCCGATGGTCCACCCGTCTCCCCTGCGGGCGGACAGGGCCCGGACGGAATCCTCGGGGGACGGGGGTGGGGCCGGTTCGCCCGGTATCACCAGGCTGACCGTACCGAAACGTCTGCCCCCGCGCTCGCGGACGACCACGGCCGCGTCCCGGGCGAGGTCCGTCAGGAACGCACTCGCGATTCCGTCCAGGTCGCGGACCATCGCCGGGACGGCCGTCGCCCCCTGTCTCCGCAGCAGCTTCTTGACCCCGGCCTCGAACCTGTGGGCGCCGACCACAGCACTCGGTTTGCGCGGCCCTCTGCGCTCACGAACAGGCACGATGACACCCTCGGCGTCGTACAGGACACCGGTCATGCCTCGAAACGTCGGGCTGTGGAGGTACCACTTGCACCCCACCTCGATCTCGACGTTCCGGTCGATCGCCGAGACGAGGTCCCGGGGAATCAGCTTCTTCCGGGCCTCCTCCGCCGCCGCTCTCCTCGCGCCGTCGATGATCTCCGTCAGCACTGTCCGCGTCACCGACGCGGCGGTCCACGCGGCCGACCGGGAGACGTGCATCGGGGTCACGTCCCTGAACACCGCTTTGACGAGGGAAGGCTTGAACGGCGAGACACCCGTGATCGAGGCGGTCTCAGGACCACTGCGCTCAGGGCGTGCGGGCTGTGCGGCCATCGGAAGAAACGCTCCCTGCTGTCGGAGTTGCCGGAGGCCCGCACTTCACCACGCAGACCCGCGCTCTTCCCCCATCTTCCGTCGAAGCGGCGCCCGGTCAAGGAGCTGGCGGGCACATCCCGAACCGGCGCACCCGCACCCGTCCGGGAGACCGGATCGGTGACCTGCAAGCCATGACCGCCTGCCGCTCCCTCGTCACCGGCCTCGCACACGAAGACCGCCTCGGCGCCGGCACTCGACACCGTCAGAGCCTGACCGCGCGGCATGGCCGCCCCGAACCGGGGTGCTCACATCCTGCCCACTGCCCGCCCCCTCACCGCCCGTCAGCCGTGCGGTACGACGGCCACAGGGCAGGAGGCGTGGTGAATGAGGGCGTGAGTAACGGAACCGATGTGGGACCCCCTGGCCGCCCTGCGCCGACCGGTGACCACGAGAGCCGCATCGTGCGCGGCTTCGACGAGGCGCTCGGCCGCCCGCCCAGGCACCGACACTTCGGACACCTCCACCGCCGCAAACCTGTCACGGAACGGGCGCACCGCATCGGAGAGCACCGACGCCTTGTCGGCGTCCTCGGCCGCTTTGCGGCGCTCGGTGAAGGGGGCGTGCCACGTGTGCACGACCTCCAACGGCACGCTGTGCCGCCCGGCGAAGTCGAAGGCGAACTCCAGCAGTTCGTCCTTCACGTCGGCCACGTCGAGACCGAGAACCACTTTCCGGCGGTTTCTCTCACCGGTAGGTCCGGACCCGCTCCCGTCATTTCCAGGACGTACAAGAACCACTGGACGCTGCGCGTCCGCGACGACCTCCTGGCCCACGGAACCCACAATGAACCCGCGGACACTTCCGAGCCCATGAGAGCCCACGACCAGCAGATCTGCCTCCGCCGCGGCGGCCAGCAGCACACTGCTGGGGGCATCCTCGACTTCATCGGCCGTCACCACGAGATCCGGCTGCCGGTCCCGGACACGTCGCTCCGTCGCAGCGAGCACACCTTCCGCCTCACTGGCGCGATCCTCGTGCGACACCTTCATGGCAGCCAGCTGATGCTCCGCCCACCGCGTGGCATACACCAAGCGCAGGACGGAACCACGCAGCGCCGCCTCGTCGGCGGCCCAGTCCAATGCCGCCTCACTGCCCTCGGAACCGTCCACTCCCACGGTGACAGGTCGTGACATACCGCTCTCCTCGCCTCGGGGCTGTCGTCAACGGGCCATCACAACGTGGGCCGCGTGTGAGCACCACGTCCGAGACAGCGGGTCACGAAGCTACCGAGCCGCTGAAAACGCAGTGGTGCACCGCGCTCGGCGACGCTGTCGAAGTGCCCCATCCGGACGACGGCACTGCGATGGCAGCGCCTGTGCCGGCCGGCCTTGGCCAGACACCGTCCTGACTCCCCCGGCAGAGGCCGGCCGGTCGACGGCGGAGCCGGTCGGCGCCACTCTGGATGCCGCGCTTGCGGCCCCGGCGCGGTCAACCACGGCGGAGACGGGAGCGGGTCGACTGCACGGTCCGAGGTGGCGTCGGAGCGAGGCGGAGAAACAATCGGAGAGCGCAGAGCCTCGCCCTCGCAGGAAGGCCCCGGCCGGCTCCACGACGCACCGGTCAGCCGGCCGACCGACGGAACCGACGGGACCGGATGCAGGGCCACGAAGGTGCTTCCGGCTCTGGCCGCCGAGCCGAACAGGCCCGTCGCGGAAGCGGGCCGGATGTCCTGCCGGTAATGGCGGACGAGGTCGGGGAACTCCTGGCGGAGCCTGCGCGAGGACACACCCTTGAGGGAGTTCACCAGCCAGGACACGGCGGCCTTCGGCAGGAAGTTCACGGGCAGGTGGACGTGGTCGGCCTCGCCGTTGAACTCGACCAGCTCGGGTTCGCCTGTCGCGGTTCTCGCTCCGATGTCCCACAGGAGTCGTAGGACGCCGGCCCCGGAGAAGGGTGTCTGCCGACGGGCCTCCTCGGCCGGCCCGAGGGTGAGGTCGGCTCGGATGATGCCGTAGCGGCTTTCGAAGCAGCGCCAGTGACACCAGGCCGCGCTTCTGTCGAGCCGCAACTGCTCGGCGGCGGTGGCGAGGGACTCCCGGAAGGCGAGCGGAAGCGGACGGACAGCACCGAGCTCCTCCAGCAGGTCGAGATCGACTTCCCGCTCGTCGTGGGCGAGGTACTCCCAGACGTCGTTCACCGTGACGTCGTTCTCGGTGGCGACGGCTTCGGGTACCAGCAGGGAGGCGTCTTCCAGCAGCTCGCGAACGTCCATCCCCCCGATTCTGGACGATGTCGCCTCCCGGGCTCGGCGTTCGCCTGAAGCGTGGACCCCCCTCCCTGACAGTCCGGGTCCGGTCCTTCAGGCCGGGTCACGTCGACGTGTCGGCTCCTGCGGCAGCGTGGCGGGCCCTCATGGGGCCGCGCCGGTCCAGGCAGAGGGCGGTCGCGTCGTCCTGCGGGTGGCTCTGGCAGGCTTCGGTGACCGCGGCGATCAGGCTGCGTACGACCTCGCGGGGATGCTCGGTGGCGGTGTCGCGGATGCCCAGGAGGCTGTCGACGCCGCTGATGGCGTGACGGTCGGGTTCGGTGCCCCTTGACCTGCTCGGATGCCGTCGAAGCGGGCGGGCCGCGGGCAGGAGCCCGACTTCGGTGACGACCGCGGCATGCGGGAAGTATGCAAAACCTTTCAACCACCGAAAGGCCAGATGGCCTGCCCTTTGGCGTGCATGACGGGAACGTGGCTGAAAACCTTTGCAGAAAGTTGCGTGATGATCCATGCGGCCCCAGGATTCAGGACATGACAAATCGCATGACCCGCATATCGCGTCCCGTCGCTCTCGCCACCATGACTGCGGCAGGTCTCTTGACGACCCTGACCACCGCCCCGTCCGCTGTGGCGGCCACCGGCTCGCCGGCTCCGGAGTGCGTGGAGTACTTCCAGAGCTGGCGCTACACCGACGTCCACAACGGCTGCGGCAACACCGTCTCCGTCACGGTCGAATACACGGACGGCCAGTGGGCCCCGTGCCGCGTCATCGAGCCCGGCGCCTGGGCGACCTTCTCCGGCTACGGGACGAACGGCAACTACGTCACAGGACTGCGGACGTGCGACCCCGCCCCCGCCGACGGCGCCTGATCCCCGGAGATCACGGGCCGACGATCGCTCAAGCCGACAGCCACACCCTCAACGGCTCCTGTCAGGACCTTGAAGAGCGGGGTGGTTGCGCAGGACGGCCCATACGCACCTCCCCCACCGTGGCCCCCGGGACGTCGTGACAGTTCGCCCGGGGGTTCCGCGGCGCGCGGCCCTGCCCGGGGTGGAGGAGCAGACCCCCGCCAGGGCGCAGACCGGGGTTCTCAACCGGTGACGCAGTGCCCCTCGGCAGGCCGAGGGGCATTCGGGTAACCGCCACCGCTGGTGGCCAGGCTGAGGGTGTCTCAGCCCCGAGATGCCTCAGGCGGCGCAGCCTCTATAGACGAGACGAGACGTGACGGGCGTCGCGATCACGTGCCGCAGCGGCCTCTCAGAGGTGGTCGTCCAGGAACTTCCGTATCTCGGCGATGGTCACGGGCCCCGTGCCGCGCGCCACTGCCTCTCCCTCCTTCAGCAGGACGTAGGACGGGGCTCCGGTGATCCCGTATCGCTCGGTTGCGGCCGGACAACGCGTGATGTCGGCGCGGACGGCCGTCAGGCGGCCCGTGTAGTCGTCGGCGATGCCACCCACGACGAGGTCCATCACCCGGCAGGGCTCGATCGCCTTGGGCCATGTCCCGGTGAAGTACGCAAGGACCGGAACCCCGCTCATCCCGAGGATGAAATCGAACTCCGCGTCCTCACGGGGCCGGTGAACCCTCTTCGCCATGGAAGCTCCTGACCTCACGTTCCGCTGTTCCGTCCCCATCATCCCCCGCCCGGTGTGCCAGGTCGGTCCGGTCGGTCCGTCCGGTTGACCTGCCGGAAGGGAGGCACGGGGCCGTCGCAGCACCACGGTGGTCCCCGGTGCGAGCGGCCCGGCAGCTTCTGCCCCTGGTGACCCGGCCCGGCCGCCCCGCCGGTCACCCGCCTGCAGCCCGCCGCGCGCCCGCGGGTCAGCTCGTGCCAGGACAGCGCCCTTTGGAGCCAGACGAGCCGTATCCGCCACCGCGCTCCTCGGAGACAGCGCCCCCGACGGGCTTCCCGATGCCTTGTCCGTTCTTCGCGTCACCCCCGGTCTCGCCTGGCTGAGACCGCTGCTTCCCCGGGCCGCACGAGCCGGCTGACGGCACCGGGAACGAGGCACGGTTCCTGGACCGCTCGCGGACGCGGTCGCGGACGGCCGGCATACGCGTCAGCTGTCCCGAAGACCCACCGCCAGTGTGAGTTCAAGGACCCGCTGCGGCGATGCGAGATCCGGAAACAGCTCCCGCAGCTGTGACATCCGGTACCGGACTGTCTGGGGATGGACGAACAACGCCGCCGCTGCCTCGTCCCGCCTGCCCTGGTGCAGCAGCCACGCCCGCAATGTCTCCTCCAGTCGCCGTGCGGTCGCGACAGGCAGGGTCCGCAACGGCGCGAGGGCTCGGGCACGCAGGTCCGCGAACGCGTCCGCGTCGGCGCTCAGCACCAGCTCGGGCAGGTGGTCCTCGGTGTCGCGGATGCCGGAGGAGAGGGAGCGTGCGCGTAGGGCTCGTGCGTACGAGGCGGACGCACGCGTCCATGGCCGGGCCGGACCGACCACGGCGGTGCGGTCGGTCAGCTGCCGCAGGAGACGTGATCGGTCCGCATCGGGGACGAGCAGCACACCGGTGGCGTCCGGCAGATCGTCGAGGACGAGGGTGCTCGGGTCGAGCGTGCGGTAGGCAGGCCGGGCCTGGGCCGCGGGCAGCAGGACCGCGGTCAGCGAGACCGGAGGCTGCCACCCGGCGCGTTGCACGGAGGCCAGCAGCGCGTCCGGGCTCGCGCCGGCGAGGAGGTCGCGGGCCAGGTGTTCCAGGTGGCGCTCATGGGCTCTGCCCTGGGCGGCCAGCTCGTCGGCGTGGCCCGCGGCGCTCGCGGCGGAGAGCTCGTCGATGTAGGCGAAGGTCAGCTCGGCGAACTTGGCGACCTCGGCGGCGGGCAGACCTGCGGGTACGGCGCCCGCTGCCAGGCATCGCCAGGCCACGCGGGCCCCGACGCGGTAGGCGCTGAGCAGGGCGTCCATCGAACGGCCGTCGCGCACCTCGCCGCGGCCCAGCTCGTAGGCCGCGTCACCGGCGTCGCCGCCTGTGGCGTTCCCGCTCGCGAGGTCCAGGTAGTGCCCCAGGGCGGTGCGGACGGCCCGGCGGATGGTGCCGCCCATGCGGCCCGACAGGGCGTTGGCGTAGGGAGGGACCTCGTCGATGATCGCCTGCACGATTTCGTCGGCGGTGGTCTTCAGCGCGGCCCTGATTGCGGTGACCGTCGTCTCGTCCAGGGCCAGTTCGCTGACCCTCCGGATTGCATGACTCATGATTTTGTACCCTGCGAACAATTCTGCCGACCAGATTTACGTCCTTTGGTCAGGACTTTACGCCTCGAGGCGCAGCAAGCTGGGGGCATGACGAGTGCAGCCCTCCGCAGCAGGGCGTGGAAACTGCTGGAGATGGTCACGACGCCGCTGCTGCCGTCGGACTACCTCGACCTGGTCAGCCCACTGCGCGCGGGCGCTGACCTGCGTGGGCGCATCGAGGCCGTGCACCCCGAGACGGGTGACGCCGCGACTGTCGTGATCAGACCGGGACGGGGCTGGCGCGGGCACACAGCCGGTCAGTACGTGCGGATCGGGGTCGATGTCGACGGGGTGCGTCTGTGGCGTGCCTACTCCATCACCTCGCCGACGAACCGCCAGGACGGCCGCGTCACGATCACCGTGAAGGCGATCCCGGACGGCAAGGTCAGCAACCACCTGGTCCGCAGGGCGGCACCGGGCACGCTGATCCAGCTCGACCAGGCGACCGGTGACTTCGTGCTGCCGCAGGCCAAGCCCGCCAAGGTGCTCTACCTGACGGCCGGCAGCGGCATCACACCCGTGATGGGCATGCTGCGCGACACCGAGTTCGACGACGTCGTCATGGTCCACTGCGCGCCGCAGCCGCACGACGTGATCTTCCGCAACGAACTGCACGACCTGGTCGCGGCCAAGAAACTGCGGCTCACCGAGGTGCACACCGACACGGACGGCATGCTCGACATCGCCCGTCTCGACGAACTCGTGCCCGACTGGGCCGAGCGCGAGACCTGGGCCTGCGGGCCCGCGGGCCTGCTCGACGCCGCCGAGAAGCACTGGGCCGGGCACGGCGTCCCAGAGCGCCTGCACACCGAACGCTTCCGCGCCGGCATCGTCGTCGCCGGCGACGGCGGCGAGGTCACGTTCAGCGCCACCGGCAGGACCGTCGATGCGGACGGCAACACGCCGTTGCTGGACATCGGCGAGGAGGCCGGCGTGCTCATGCCGTCCGGGTGCCGCATGGGCATCTGCTTCGGCTGCACCACGCCGCTCAAGGCGGGCGCCGTCCGCGACCTGCGCACCGGCGAGATCACCGAGGCCGAGCCGGGCGTCCTCATCCAGACCTGCGTGTCCGCCGCGGCGGGCCCCTGCGACATCGAACGGTAGGAGCACCTTGACCGCCATCGACCCTACCGCCCACCTGACCGCGGAGCAGATCGAGGAGCTCGGCCGCGAGCTGGACGCGATCCGCGACGAGGTGCTCGCCGACCGCGGCGAGAAAGACGCCGCCTACATCCGTAAGGTCATCTCGGCGCAGCGCAAGCTCGAGCTGGTCAGCAGGGGTGTGCTGCTGTTCTCGTTCTTCCCGCCCGCCTGGCTGATCGGCACCGCCGGGCTGTCCGTGGCGAAGATCATGGACAACATGGAGATCGGCCACAACATCCTGCACGGCCAGTGGGACTGGATGCGGGACCCGAAGATCCACTCCACCACCTGGGAGTGGGATCACGTCTCGCCGTCCGACCAGTGGAAGCACTCGCACAACGAGCTGCACCACAAGTACACCAACGTGATCGGCAAGGACAACGACCTCGGCTACGGCATCATGCGCGTCGACGAGGACCAGAAGTGGCACCCGTTCCACCTCGGCCAGCCGCTGTGGAACTTCATCAACGCCTGCTTCTTCGAGTATGGCATCGCAGCGTACGACCTGGAGCTCGGCAAGAACCTGCACAAGCGCCGCCGCAAGAACCCGGAGTTCCGCGCGCAGGCCAAGGCCGTGGGACGCAAGATCCGCAAGCAGGTGCTCAAGGACTACGTGATCCACCCGCTGCTGTCGGGCCCGTCGTTCCTCACCACGCTCGCCGCCACGTTCACCGCGAACCTGGTCCGCAACCTCTGGTCCCACTCGGTGATCATGTGCGGGCACTTCCCCGAGGGCGTACAGGTCTTCGAGCGCCGGTCGATCAAGGGCGAGACGCGCGGCCAGTGGTACCTGCGCCAGATGATGGGCTCGGCGAACATCAGCGGCAGCAAGGCCATGCACTTCATGACCGGCAACCTGTCGCACCAGATCGAGCACCACCTGTTCCCGGACCTGCCGAGCAACCGGTACGCCGAGGTCGCGGTGAAGGTGCGCGCGCTGTTCGAGAAGTACGAGCTGGAGTACGTCACCGGGCCGCTGCCCAAGCAGGTGTTCTCCGCGTGGCGCAAGGTCGTCCGGCTCTCACTGCCGAACAAGAAGCCCAAAGTCAAGGTCAGGACGCCGGACCGCGAGCAGGAGGTCCTCGCGGCCTGATTCCCGATTCAGATCCTGCGGCCTTACCGGCGGCACCGCCGGGTCCGGTGAGGCCCCAGCCTGAACCCGGTGCAACTGCCGTGGTCCTTCCTCGCCCGCACCGGCCCGACCATCCACCCAGCACCCCACCGAACTTACGAAAAGATCAGCAGGAGCCGTTCGGCGGTCTGATCCAGCCCAAGGACCGCTCGACGGCCCGTTGCCAGTTCTCGTACTCCGACGCCCGTCGCGTGGGGTCCATGTCCGGCAGCCATTGGGCCGCCCGGTGCCAGTTGCCGCGCAGCACTTCCAGGTCTGCCCAATAACCGGCGGCCAGCCCGGCGGCGTAGGCGGCGCCCAGGGAGACGGTCTCGGCCGCCATGGGCCGCACCACCGGCACGTCGAGGACGTCGGCCAGGATCTGCATGAGGAGGTTGTCGGACGTCATGCCACCGTCGACCTTCAGCTCTCTCAGGGTGAGCGAGGAGTCGGCGTTCATGGCGTCGACGACCTCCTTCGTCTGCCAGCCGGTGGATTCGAGGGCCGCCCGGGCCAGGTGTCCCTTGGTGATGTACGAGGTCAGGCCGACGATGACGCCGCGTGCGTCGCTGCGCCAGTGGGGTGCGAAGAGGCCGGAGAACGCCGGGACGATGTAGCAGCCGCCGTTGTCCTCGACGGTCCGCGCGAGGGTTTCGATGCCCGGTGCGCTGCTGATGAGTTCCAGCCGGTCGCGGAACCACTGGACCAGGGCGCCGGTGACGGCGATCGGGCCTTCCAGCGCGTAGACCGCGGGCTGCTCGTCGATCTTGTAGGCGACGGTGGTGAGCAGCCCGTTGCTGGACCGGACGACCTCGGTGCCGGTGTTGAGCACCAGGAAGCTGCCGGTTCCGTAGGTGCACTTCGCCTCGCCCGGGGAGAAGCAGGTCTGTCCGAAGAGCGCGGCCTGCTGATCGCCGAGCGCGGCCGTGATGGGTCTGCCGGGAAGCACCGAGCGGTCCTCTCCGTACCACTCCGCCGAGGAGCGGATCTCGGGCAGGATCGCGTGCGGGATCCCGAAGAACCCCAGCAGTTCCTCGTCCCATTCGAGCGTGCCCATGTTCATGAGCATCGTGCGGCTGGCGTTGGTCACGTCGGTGATGTGGCGGCCTCCTGCCGTCCCCCCGGTGAGGTTCCAGATCAGCCAGGACTCCATCGTGCCGAACAGGACGTCGCCGTTCGCGGCCCGCTGTCCCAGACCGGGCACATGGTCGAAGAGCCAGCGGATCCGTGGGGCGGAGAAGTAGGTCGAGGGCGCCAGGCCGCAGCGTTCCAGGAAGAACGCGTCGCCCGGGTCGCTGCGCAGGTCTTCGACGAGCGGGGCGGTACGGGTGTCCTGCCAGACGATCGCCCTGTTCAGCGGGGTGCCGGTGTGCCGGTCCCACAGGACGGTCGTCTCGCGCTGGTTCGCGATGCCCAGGGCCGAGACGGCCTCGGCGGCGACGCCGTCGCCCGCGCCGGAGAGGGCCTCGGGCACGATGCGCCGCAGATTGCGCCAGATCTCCAGGGCGTCGTGCTCGACCCAGCCGGGCTTCGGGAAGAACTGCTGGTGCTCGCGCTGGGCCACGGACACCAGTCGCCCGCGGTGGTCGAACAGGATGCACCGGGTGGAGGTGGTGCCCTGGTCGATGGCCATCACATACCGTTCGACCATGATCCGGACCGCCTTCCGATGCATGGAGATGCGCTGCGCGAGGGGCCTACCAGCGAGCGGCCCCCAGGTTTCGTGAGATCGCCCAGGCGGCCTCACGGAGCAGGGTGAGCAGCTTGAGTTCCGGCCGGCCCCTGGCGTCGCAGATCCGCTCGACCGGGCCGGACAGGCCGATGGCGCCCACCGCGAGGCCGCCGTGCCCCCTGATGGGCGCGGCGACGCCGGCTTCCCCCATGCTCATCTCCTGCACTTCGCTGCCCCAGCCGTTCTCCCGGATCTCGGCGAGGGCGTGGGTCAGCTCGTCCGCGTGGGCCAGGGTGTGCCGGGTGTACGCCTCCAGACCGGCGTCGACCGCCGAATCGAGGTTCGCGGTGCCGAACGCCAGCAGCACCTTTCCGAGCGAGGAGGCGTGCAGGGGCAGCAGTGCGCCCACGTCCAGGGTCTGGAGGGTGTCGTCCGGCCGGAAGACGTGGTGGATGACGAGCACTCTGCCTTCGAGGGGGGTGCCCAGGCGGACCGCTTCGCCGCTGCGGGCGGCCAGGGCGTCGGCCCAGTTGATCGAACGTGATCGCAGTTCGTTCACGTCGAGGTAGCTGGTACCGAGATGCAGGAGGGCCGCCCCGAGCTGGTACTTTCCGGTCGCCGCGTCCTGCTCGACGAAATCCACGTGCTGAAGGGTGCGCAGAATGCCGTGGGTCGTCCCCTTCGCCAGCCCCAGCGAGGCGGCCACTTCCCCGAGCCCGAGCCGACGGGGGCCCGCGGCGAGCAGGCGGAGGATTGCCGCCGCCCGTTCGATGGACTGGACGGGACCGGCCATACCGCGATTCTAGATCCGCCTTCCCCGTCCCACATCGGCCATTGCATGGAGGTCTCCCTCGATCTCGACTTGCGTTCGGCAATGCCGACCGATGTTTATTGACCGGCCCCATATCACTTCATAGCGTGCGTGCAGTCGGCACCCGTCGGCACCGTTCGTCGAGGAGGGCAGATGGCCGCCCAGCTCAACATCGTCGGCCCCAAGGCAGTCGATCGCCTCGGCCCCGACACCGCCGATCATGTCTGCCCCGTCCCCCACGCCCCGGGGGCCGTGCCCGCCGTCCGCGGACGGGTCCGCAACCTGCTCGCCGAGTGGGGCCTGTCTCCCGACGCCGTCGCGGACGCACTCGTGGTGGTCTCGGAGCTCCTGACCAACGCACTGGTACACGCCCTGCCACCGGCGACGCTGCGGCTGTCGTGGGTCCGCGTCGACGGACATGGGGCCCTGCGCGTGGAAGTGACCGACGCGGGACCCGTCCTCGCCGGTGACGGGTGGGGAAACTCGGACCCGGACGAGCACGGCCGCGGCATCGACATCGTCACCGCGTTGGCCGCCCGCTGCGGCGTACGCGTCGACGCCGAGGGGATCACGCGCTGGGCCGACCTCCCTGCGGCCTGATGTGTTGACTCGCAGGCCCAGGACGTGTGCCCTGCCATCGGGTCCGCATCGCGGTCGCCCAGCGCCGGCACCAGCACCAGCGTTGCCGCCGGCCGTGCGCATGCCTCAGTGATTGCGGTCGAGTACGACCACGTCGTCGCCCATGCCGATGACGAGGTCCGGACCGGCGGCGGTCACGCACTGGGCCCGCGCCGGCAGCGCGATCTTCTCCCGGAGCCGGGCCGGAGCGAGGTCCCAGACGTGGACCGTACCGCTGCCGTCCAAGGTGACGGCGTCCGTACGGCCGTCCCGCGTGGTGCAGGCCACCGCGAGAACTCCCGACGGGTGTCCCGGAAGAGTGGACCTCAGGGTGCCGTCCGTCAGGTCCCACACCTGTACCGCGGTGTCGTTGGCGCCCACGGTCAACGCGTGCGGACGGCCGTCCAGGACGGTACCGGCGAGTGCCCGTACCCAGTGGTGCCCTGTGCGGACGGTGGCGGTGATGCGTCGGCCCTTCCCCGTGAGCCTCCACAGCCGCAGTGCGGCGTCCTCGCTGCCCGTGAGGAGGTGGGGGCGGCCGTCGACGGTGACGGGCTCCATGGCCCGCACCGCCGACCGGGTGCGGTCGGCGAGGAGCGGGCGTTCCACGTCCTCGTCCGGATCCCACACGCGTACGGTGCGGTCCTGGTCGGAGGTGACCACGTGGGGACGGCCGTCGATGTCCGCCCATGCCACGCTCTCCACCCGGTGGTCGGGTCCGGGGAGGTTGCGGAGTCCGGTGCCTGCGGCGAGGTCCCAGACCCGGGTGACACCGCAGCAGCCTCCGACGGCGGCGTGAGGGCTGCCGTCGGCCGTCGTGCACGCCAGCGCCTCCACCCGGTGGCCATGGGAGAGGGTGTGCCGTTCCGTCCCGTCGGCCAGGTCCCAGACCCGGATCGTGGTGTCGTCGCCCCCGGTGACGGCGTGCGGACGGCCGTCGATCTCCACGGCGCCCACGGCCCGTACGGTCTCGGTGTGGCCCTCGCGTGCCGCGGGCAGGGCGGCGTCACCCAGGTCCCACACGCGCGGGCTCGCGGAGTGCCCACCGCTCACGGCGTACGGGCGCCCGTCGAACTCCGTGCAGGCCAGCACGTCCACATAGCCGTGGTGTCCGGTCAGGACCGCGTACTCCGTGTCCTCGGTCAGGTCCCACACGCGAATCGCGCAGTCACCACCGGCGGTGAGCACGTGGGGGCGTCCGCCGAGGTCGACGCAGCTCACGGCGGATGTCCACGAGGCGTGTCCGCCCAGCACAGCGCGCTCCGAGCCGTCGGTCAGGCACCAGACCCGTGCCGCGCACTCCCCGCCGCCCCCGGTGACGGCGTGGGGGATGCCGTCGATCACCGTGCAGGCCACCGAGTAGACGGCGGACGTGTGACCGGTGAGCACGGCCCACTCGACGCCGTCCTCCAGGTCCCACACCCTCACCGTGTTGTCGTAGCCCCCGGTCACGGCCACGGGGCGGCCCTCCACCTCGGCGAACGCCACCGCTCGCACCTCGTCGGTGTGGCCGGGCATCCGCGCCCGTTCCGACCCGTCGACCAGGTCCCACACCCGGACCAGGCAGTCCTCTCCCGCGGTGACCGCGTGCGGCCGGCCGTCGATCACCGTGCAGCCCACCGCGCGTATCCAGCCCTTGTGGCCTTTGAGGGCGAACCGCTCGGCTCCGGTCTCCAGGTCCCACACCCGTACGCCACCGGAGCAGGTTCCTGTGACGGCATGGGGACGTCCGTCGATCTCGGCGCAGTCCAGTGCGTAGACCCCGTCGTCCTCGGTGACGACAAGGCGCTCGGTACCGTCCACCAGGTCCCACACACGGACGTTCGAGTCGTAGCAGCCGGTCACCGCGTGGGGGCGCCCGTCGATGACGGTGCACGCGGCGGCGTCCACGCCCGGTCCCGTCCGGGTGAAGCGCAGCGCGGGATGGACCATCGTGCCGGTCGCCCAGCGCGGCCGCCACGGGCGGCCGCGGGACAGCTCCCGGGCGAGGCCGGTCTCACCGTGGCGCGCGGCGTCGACGGCGAGGATGTCCCGCCTTTCGGGCAGACTCGCGGTGGCATGGACGTGGACGGACGCCCGGTAGATGCTCCGCCGCACCCGCCCCTGGGACGAGCCGGGCGTGTTGAGCGCACGGAGCAGCCCCCGCGGGTCCGCGTGCACCAGGTACTCGGCGTCCTCCAGCACCTCGTCCAGGACACCGGCCGCGGCGGCGTGGGCTGCGAGATGGTCGACGATGTACGGTACGGCAGCCGACCAGTCGCGGTGCCCGCCGCCCCCGTCGAGGGGCACCTCGGCCAGCAACGCGCTCGTGACCGCCCGTTGCGTCTGCCGCTCGCCCGACCGGTCTCCCCGGGCACGCAGCCGGTAGGCCGCACCCGCCGGTGTCCGCGTCTCGACCAGGAGTTCGCCCGCCCGGTCCCGGAACACGCTCACGTCCTGAGCCGTCCACGGGCGACCCGACAGGGCGCGTGCCAGGACCGCCCACAGGGCAAGGGGCAGACCTGCGCCTTCGGCGAACGCCAACGGCCGCAACAGCGCGGCTTCGCCGTCGGAATCCAGCGTCAGCCCGTCGGCCCCGTTGTCGTTCGCCATCACCACACGCTCCTCGCAGCCCGTTCACGACTCCGTCCCTCTCCGCGTCGGGGGCCGGGTCACCGATCTGGCCACGGATGCTACAGACAGCCACTGACAGCAGCGGCGGAAGCGTCCTGTGGGCCATGTGGTTCCGACGAACCAGACCGTGGGCCTGCGGGCGTGAGTCTGTTCCGCTTCGGCGGACACCTCTGGTGCGGTGGTCAGGCCGCGAACGGTCGGCAGGTTCCGGACCTGTCTGCGGGCTCTGTCTGCGGGAACCGAACTGGTCATCCGCCCCCTTCCGCAGCGGCGGAACGCTGCGGCGCGCGGCAGTCGTCTGTCAGCATCTGCTGAACGGCTGCGATTTCCGGGCCCGTTGAGGGCCACCAGGAGGACGGCGTACCGGTCCACCGCCCTCTCCTCAGCCGGCCCGCCACATTCTCCGCACTTGCACCCATAGTCGGTATTCGGCCACCGATAAACGAACTCCCTTGTGGCAAAAGGCACTTCCGCAACCGGCCGTGTGCATGACATCTTGCGTCCATCATCTGTTTCGTACGACCCGGCCTGACCACCGGGTCTTCGGAGGACGCATTGATGCCCCACAGATCCAGCCGACCTCGACGTACCCTCGTGCTGGCCGCCACGCTCGGCGCGGCGCTCAGCCTCGGGGCCCCCGCCGCACTCGCCGACACCGCCCCCGTCTCCCCCTCCGGCTCCGGCTCCGCCGCCCCCGCCCCCGCGGCGGCGCCCCAGGCCGCGGCCCCCGCTTCCCGGAGTGCGGCCTGGGTCGCCGGCACCCGCGCCTACCTCGTGATCACCGCCCCCGGTGACACCACGGCGGTCCGCAACGCGGTCACAGCCAACGGCGGAACGGTCTTCCAGTACTACGACGCGATCGGTGTCATCACCGCCCACTCCGCGTCCGCCTCCTTCGCCGCCACGATGCGCGGCGTGAGCGGGGTCCAGCAGGTCGGCGCCACCCGCACCTCCGACGTGCCGGCGGACGCCTACAACCCGGCGCTGCCCGCCAACCCGGCGCAGTCCACCACCCCTTCGGGCGAGCCGGTCCGCGCCGACATGACCCAGATCAAGGCCGACCAGGCATGGGCCGTCACCACGGGCTCCGCCTCAGTCAAGGTCGGCATCCTGGACACCGGTGTGGACGACCAGCACCAGGATCTGGCGCCGAACTTCAACGCCGCGGACTCCGCGTCCTGCGCGTACGGCAAGCCGGACACCCGTACGGGTGCCTGGCGCGACGTCGGCACCCACGGCACGCACGTGGCCGGTACGGTCGCGGCCGCCAAGAACGGCAAGGGCGTCATCGGCGTGGCTCCCGGCGTGAAGATCTCCTCGGTGCGCATCGCCGAGCCCGGCAGCTCGCTCTTCTTCGCCGAGAACACCGTCTGCGGCTTCATGTGGGCCGGTGACCACGGCTTCAAGGTCACCAACAACAGCTACTACACCGACCCGTGGCAGTTCAACTGCCCGGACAACGCCGACCAGGCCGCGATCATCGAGGGCGTCAGGCGTGCCCAGGAGTACGCGGAGGGCAAGGGCTCGCTCCAGGTCGCGGCGGCCGGCAACTCCAACATCGACCTGGCCAACAAGACGACCGACACCGAGAGCCCGAACGACTCGACGCCGGTCACCCGCACCATCACCAACGCCTGCCTGGACATCCCGACCGAGCTGCCGGGCGTCGTCACGGTCTCGGCGATGGGCACCACCGCGAAAGCCTCGTACTCCAACTACGGCCTGAACGTCGTCGACGTCACGGCCCCGGGCGGAGACACCACCGGCATCTACAGCACCCTGCCGGGCGGCAAGTACGGCTCCATGAGCGGCACCTCGATGGCCTCGCCGCACGTCACCGGTGTGGCGGCGCTGCTGGCCAGCACCAACCCCGGCATCACCCCGGCGCAGCTGCGCGACAAGCTGGCCACCCAGGCCAACGACGTCGCCTGCCCGTCGGACAGCCGCTGCAAGGGCACCGCGGCCAAGAACGGCTTCTTCGGCGAGGGACAGGTCGACGCCCTCAAGGCCGTCGGCAGCACCCCGCCGCCCGGCAAGTACTTCGAGAACACCGCGGACTTCGCCATCGGTGACAACACGACCGTGGAGAGCCCGATCACCGTCAGCGGCGTGACCGGCAACGCCCCGGCGACCCTCAAGGTCGGTGTGAACATCGTGCACACCTACATCGGCGACCTGAAGGTCGACCTGATCGCCCCGGACGGCACCGTCTACACGGTCCACAACCGCTCGGGCGGCAGCACCGACAACATCAGCCAGGTCTACACCGTCAACGCCTCCTCCGAGGCCGCCAACGGCACCTGGAAGCTCCGGGTCAACGACAACGCCGGCGGCGACACCGGCAGGATCGACTCCTGGAACGTCACCTTCTGAGGGGCGCACACCGGAGCACTCAGCACTGGAGCACGTCGGCGAGCCGGTCGAGGACGACGTCTCAGTGCTGCTGAGGGGCCATCGGGGAGCAGTGCAACTGCGCCCCGGTGGCCTTCGCCGGCTTCATGTCCTCGCGCCGCGTGCGCAGCAGCTCGTTCCGGACCCGGTCGGTCTTTGCCTTGTGCGCGATCCGCAGCCGCACGCCCCGCGGACCACCGATCGCGTGCGCACAGCGCCGGCGAGATCCCTACGACGGCAATGGGCAGGCCCGTGACCAGCGGACAGATCACTCCCGCTGCACCGGCTGTCAGCGCCAGGGGCCCGCCCGAAGGCCGAGTCCGGTGCCGGCCAGGTGGCGGTACTCCAGGGCGGCCAGCACCGTCATGAGCACGGCCCCGCCCAAAGAAAGCGACAGTTGCACGCCGTACGGCAGGATGTCCTGGGCCGGCGGTGCCAGCAACGGCACGCTGACCCCCGCGTCACGGGCCAGGTTGAAGGCCAACAGCAGCCATACCAGGGCGACACTGAGGACCGGCGCGAGCATGGGGTGGGCGTCCGCGCAGGCGAACGTGTAGCGCGCCGCGTAGTAGGTGCTGCACACCAGGAACGCCAACACCCAGAGCGACAGGAGCATGTTGGCCAGCGCGCTCCAGGTCATGCCGCCGCTCGCGGCAGCCCGGTCGACCTCGTCGTCCCGGAAGTAGATGAGGCCCACGGCGCGCAGCAGGAACACCAGCCCGATACCGCCCCAGGCGGGCAGCAGCGGCCGGAAGACCGCCCGCAGCGCCCGGGAGCGCTGGTCGGGCGCTGCCAGCACAACGGCGAGCAGGCAGCCCAAGGTCACCAGCGGGACGGCGAGCAGCACCGTGTCGGTGACCTCGTTGCCGAAGCGCTCGACGTAGGCACCGATTCCCGTTGCCCCGTAGCGGAGGCTGAGCAGCGCCCAGACGGTCAGGCCGAGAAGGCTGCGCAGGAGCCCGAGGCGGGCCAGCAGGCTGTTGCGGACCTCGTAGATGTCGCGCGGCACGAAGATCAGCCGGCTCAGCCCGCGCGGGGAGAGCACCGTGGCGACAGTGAGCGGCGGCCGGACGCCCAGACTCTCCTCGTCGAACAGCCGTCGCCCTCTCACCGCGACCGGAACCACCGCCCGCCGCCAGACCAGCATCACGCCCGCGGCCACCACGGCGAGCAGCAGCAACCCCAGCACACCCAAGAAGACCAGCCCCACGAGCGCGGACGAGCCGTCCATCCCCCACCTCCTGGCAATACCCCCACCGGGTCACGGGTGCGGCCGAAAGCGGTCGTCCGCGACCCCGACTTCTCCGGTATTTCCTGACGTTGTCTCCATCATGCGCAGGCACGGTGCCGTCGAAGCCGGGCGACCGGGGATCGACCACCCCTCGCCCCGGAATCGCCCGGTACGCAGGCCACCGGAAGGGCAGGCTGGCGACATGGGGAACATCTACGTCTGCGCGGTGGGGATCGACGCCTACCCGGCCGGCCGCCACCGGCCGCTGTACGGCTGCGTCAACGACGCCCGGTCCGCCGCCCATCGGCTCGCCTCCCGGGCGGACGCGACCGGACACGTCCGGTTGCTGACCGACGCCGCCGCGACCCGCCGGGCGGTGATCTCGGGCATCGAGGAGCATCTGGGGCACGCGCGCGCCGGCGACACCGCGGTGTTCTGGTTCGCCGGGCACGGCAGCCAGATCGAGGCCACCGCAGAGCAGCGGGCAATCGAGGCCACCGGTTACTGCCAGGCGCTGGTCTGCGTGGACCAGCCGCTCCTCGACAAGGACCTGGGCCCGCTGCTGGACACGGTCGCCGCCCGCGGGGCGGCGGTGGTCGCCGTACTCGACTGCTGCTACTCCGGCGGCGGGACCCGCGACGAACCCGGTGAGGGGGTGCGGTGGACACCGCCCGATCCGGACTGGCCGACGCCGCCCGCCGCAGCGTTCCGGGACGCGGCCGACGCAGCTGCCGGGGCGGCTCCGGTGGATCCGCTACGGCACCTGCTGCTGGCAGGCAGCCGGCTGAACGAGCTGTGCCACGAGAGCGTCTGGGACGGCCGCACGTACGGGGTGTTCAGCCATGCCCTGCTGTCCGCCCTGACGGCCGCGGACGGCGACGCCACCGGCCGAGAGGTGTTCGCCGCGGCGGCGGCCGCGGTGGAGCGCAGCGGGTTCGCGCAGCATCCGACGCTGGTACCGGACCGTCCGGGCGGTCCGGCGGACCGTCCCTTCCTGGGCGGTGCAGCCGCCGGCGTCCCGGCGCCGCACATGCTCAGCCGGGGACGCGACGGATGGTACGTCAACTGCGGTGCGGCGCACGGTCTGTGGGACGGAGCGGTCCACGGCGGCGAACCCCTCCCGTCCGACCGGCCCGATGCCGTCCGGCCCGTGGGGGCGACGGTGGAGGGCACCCGGAGCGCAGAGGGACCTGATCGGACGGGCATGCTCTCGTCGCCCGCTCCCGTCCCGGCGCAGAACGGCACGCAGACGGATTCAGTGCCCGGCGGCGTCGGCGTGACGGAGTTCACCGTGCAGACGGGCAGTGCGCCCCGGACGGTGCGGGCCCGTCGCGTGTACGCCGACCGCACGCTCGTCGACCTGTCCGGCTGGCAGCCGCCGGACCCCGACGGCGTCCACCCGGCCCGGCTGTCGGCGACGGCCCTGCCCCCTGGCTCTGTCCGGTTGGCGGCGGGAGCGGGGGCCCACCGCGAGGAGGCACTGCTGCGCACAGCGCTGGACGACGCTGCCGCGGGCGGCCGGGCGCCGCTGCTGCGGCGCGGCGACGGCCGCCCGCCGGCCCCCGGCGTGCTGGCGATCACGGTGGAGACGGCCGAGGGGTGGGCCAGGATCCGGCTGCCGGCGGAACTGCCGGCCGTGCCCGACCTGCAGCTGCGGGAACCGGCGGACGCGGAGCGGGTGGTGGCCTGTCTCAGCCACGTCACACGCTGGTACCAGCTACGGGAATGGGACGCCCCGGCCTCGTCGCTGGCCGGCCGCATCGACGTGGAGATCCGGCCGTGGGGAGAGCAGGAGCTGCTGCTCCCCGACGGCGACGGGGTGTACGTCCGGCAGTACACCGGACGGCCCGGGGCGTGGCAGGAGCCGCGGGTGTCCATCCGGCTGCGCAACCGGTCCGCCGGTGAGGCACTGTGGTGCCTGCTGGTGGATCTGACCGACAGCTACGCAGCCGACCCGCAGCTCTTCCCGGGCCACTTCGTCGGCCCCGGGCACACCGGGTTCGCCCTGGACGGCGAGCCGGTCTGGCTGACGCTGCCGCTGCCCCGGGTCCGTCCGGGGGCGTACGTCCGGGACTGGCTGAAGCTCGTGGTGGCCCGTGGCGAGCTGAACACCGCCCCCTTCCACCTGCCGCCGTGGGATCCGGGAGCAGGTGCCTCGGAGCGGGGGTCCCTGAACGCCGGCACGGACGGCGTCCTGCGCCTGACACCACCGCTCGACCGGAACGCCGGACGCCGCACCCCGGTCGGCGAATGGGCGGCACGGACGCTGCCGCTGCGCACCGAGATCCCGGACGACGGCTTCTGAGCCGTCCGGACGGGCCGGGGCAGGGACGAACCCGGGCGCGGTCGAACGGCACCGGACACGGTCGGGGCAGGGACGAACCCGGGCGCGGTCGAACGGCACCGGACACGGTCGGGGCGGGAGGCCAGGAGGCACTCGGCGGCCGGAAGCAGGGATCCGGATCCGCGCGGTTCCGGGAGGCCGGGCGTGGGGCTGCGGTGGGTCATCGGCCCAGATGGGTGAAGCCCGCCCAGGCGGTCAGGTCCTCGGGGTCGATGTCGCGGGCGCGGCGGCCCAGTTCGGCCGGCATGCCCACGGGCAGCCGACGGTCCGGGGCGCGCATCCAGGACTGGGCGCTGCGCAGCGCCCGGCCCGGTGACAGTCCCTCGGTGCGCAGACAGTGGTGGAGCATGAACATCAGCAGCGAGGTGGCCTCGTCCGGCACCGGCCACAACGATCCGACCACGGTGTCCGCGCCGGCTACCTGAAACGCGGTGGCGAGGCTGTACGCCTCGTTGGGGCCACGACCGGAGACATGGCTGCGGCAGGCCGCCAGGACCACCAGCGCCGGCCGGGGCGTCTGCCCGGTCGCGCGGCCCGCGGCAGTGAGCGTCTCGGCCGGGAGTTCGCCGCCGTGCAGTGCCAGGCAGGCACTGTGCCGGGCGTTCTCGGCGATCGTGGCGTGGCACGCCAGATGCAGCACGCCGCCCTCCGCCTGCGGCGACCCGAGCCAGTCCAGCACCTCCCGGCCGGTGCCGGGGCCCTCGGCGGGCAGCCGTGGAAACGGCCGGCCCAGGTAGCGGCCGCGCGGGTAGTGGGCGAGCCGGACCGCCGCGGCCTCCTCCCCCGCGTACCGCAGGTCGCCGGTCGGGTCACCGACGACCAGGGCGGTGCCGCTGAGCCGCACGGGAGCCCGTTCGGCGACCTCGCACACGAGCCGGGCGGACGCGGCGTAGGAGATCTCGGCACGGTCCAGGGCGTGCACCGGTCGGCCGTCCGCGCCCGGCACCCGTGCGGCATGCCAGGGCACGGCGGCCAGTGGTCCCAGAGGCACGAGCAGCAGTCGCGGCAGCGGAGCCGCGGTGCCCGCCGGGTTCACCGCGCCCCCGTGGACGGCACCGGGCCGCCCTCCCGCCCGGACCGGCCGGAGCAGGTCCGGCAGAGCTGCCAGCAGAGGCTCGAGTGCGGCCGGTCCGGCCCAGGCCGCCAACCGGTCCAGCCGGCGCCGCAACGACCCGCCGCCACCGGGGCCGGGCGCGGGCGCCGCCGGGCCTCCCGCGGCCCCGCCCGGCCCCGGGCCCAGGTCGCGATAGGAGACGGGGCCGGGAGCGTAGGCGGCCAGCGGCTCGGCGTCCGCCTTCAGCAGCGGCAGGGGCAGCCCGTGGACCGTCCCGCCGGCGGACACCAGCACGGCCGCTCCCGCCGACCGACGGGTGGCGGGCACCAGGTAGACCAGGGCGTCATGGCCCAGAACCCGCAGAGCACCGGCGATACGGGCGGTGCCGGGCGGTTGTGTCAGCCGGTCCGGCGCGTCGGCCGCGGCACCTGGACCGGTGAGGACCGCCAGGACGTCGCGGCGCAGTCCGCTCGGCACGTCGGCGGTCTCGTCCAGCAACGCGACGACGGTGGTGACGTCCCCGTCGGGCGGTCCGGCCCCGGCGCCGAGAAGTGGGGCGAGACGGGATCGTGCACCCGTGGCACCGAGACCGTCTCCCTCCGGCTCGGGCCGGGCGGCGGCCCGCCAGCGTGCGGCGAGGTCGGGACGGCCGGCCGCGGTGAGCCGGTCGGGGACGGTGCGGGCGGTGACCGCGGCGTGCAGCACCAGCCCACGGCAGCCCTCCAGGGCGGAGACGGCCTCGTCGGGGGCGCCGTCGGCCAGGCACCAGCCCGCCGTCTCGGCCGCGGCGAAGGAGGCGCGGGCACCGATCTCCGCAGCGTGTCCGGTGGCGGACTGCAGGAGCGCCGCATAGGCGTACCCGCGCAGCCCTTCGGCGGCGACGGCGCGGGCGCGCCGGTGGTCGTCGCGGGCCCGGTCGCCCCGGTGCCGCAGCGCGACGGCGGTCAGGAGGCTGTACTCCCCCCAGTGCGGGTGCTCGGGACCGCCGGCGTACCTCAGCACCCGCTCCGTCAGGGCGACCACGGCGTCCTGCTCGCGCACGCGGGCCCGGCGGGACTCCCCGGGAGGACCGGTGCTGCGGCTGAGGCACAGGGCGAGGAAGGCCGCGTAGCGCATCCAGTCCGCGCTGCCGTCCTCGGCCGCGCTCACGGCGTCGCGGAGCAGGCGCAGTGCGTCCCGGAACGCGTCCGGTGCGGCGTCGGGCACCGCGGCGGGGACGGTGGCGGACCGCGCGCCCAGGGCCATGGCACGGGCGACCTGCACGACGCCCGCTTCGCCGAGCAGACGGGCCCCCGCCGCCGGCCCCAGCGCAGCCGCCGCCCGGCGGACTGCGTCCGGGTCCGGATGCGAGGCCGGATCCACGGCGGCGGACCGGCCGGGAAGCCGGGCCGACGGAACGGCACCGGCTCCCCCGAGGTGGTCACGGACCAGGCGGAGGCGCTCCATGACGACACGGATCTCCACGGCGGCGGGGTCCGCGGGATCGAGACGGACGGAAAGGGCCTCCAAGTCGGCCAGGGCAGCGCTGAGGGCCGCGGGATCGTTCCGCGAGGCGGCCCGATAGGCGGCGACGAGCGCGGCCTGGGCCCGCAACCCGACCTCGTGCATCGGGTCGCCGCCGGAGCTCCCGGCCTCCTCCGCGGCCCGGAGCAGACCCTCCAGTGCGGTGTCGACGCGATCCGCGGCGCCCCGTTCCTGCCCGGCGAGCGCTTCCGCCGCCGACAGCATCTCGGCGGCGTTCGACTCGGCCTCCCGCAGGCCCCTGGCACCGGCCAGTTGCACCGCCCGCCGCAGATGCCCGCCGGCGGCCTCGGCCGCACCGGGAGCCGCGGCCTGCACGGCGGCGTAGAGGTAGGCGCCGCCGGCACGCAGGTGCGCCAGACAGCGCTCGGCGTCGTCATGCGCGCCGTCGAGGGCGGCGCGGGACAGTTCGGCCATGGTGTCGGCATCGTGGGTGCGGGCGCCCCGGTCGACGCGGTGGTACTCCTGCAGCAGAAGACCGGCGAGACGGGCGCGGTCTCCTTCGCCGGCGGTCGTCCGGCGCCACAGCGCGACCAGGCGGGCGGGCGCGTCCTCGGGGTCACCGTCCGGGGCGACGGCCTCGCCCACCCATTTCTCGAACTCCCCGGGGTCGGAAGGATCCGGCTCAGAGGTGTTCCGCCGACCGGAGGCAGGGACCCGGCTGCCCGGAGCCGGGTTCCTGCCCGGCGGGTCGGGATCGGTGCGGCCCCGGCCCCCGGTCCCCCGCGCCGCCGTCAGGGGGAGGGCCTCGTCCGCCCCCGCGAGTACGGCCCGGCGGAAGCTGACGCGGTCCGCCGGCGAGCCCTCGCGCACCCCGCAGCCGATCAGTTCGTCCCGGGCGTAGAGCCTCAGCAGCCGGGCAGGCAGCACCTGGTCGGGGTCCGCGGCGGTGTCCAGCACCACCTGGGCGGCGCGGGCGATGTCGAGCAGTCCGGCGGGGGCCGGGTCGGACGGCCGGCGCAGGTGCTGGTACTCCGCCAGGAACAGCGCCGGACGAGCGATCGGCCCGTCACCGGGCCGCCATCGGCGCACAGCGGCGCGCAGGAGTTCCACCGCTCGCTGCCCCGCGGCCTGCCGGTGCCCGCTCCGCTCCGCGCCGGCCCCGTCGGTGTTCCGCTCGACGGCGGCGAGCACCCGCCCGAACACCTCCAGGTACACGGGAGGCAGGAGGTCCTCCGTGTCACGGCGGCCGGCCAGCCTGCGTACCCGCTCGGCCGCCGGGGCGAGGCGGTCCTGCTCCCCGAACTGCCACCACAGCAGGGCCTCGGCGCAGGCGAGGTCGGCCTCGACGAACCAGCACAGGTCGGCGTCGGGCCGGCCGTCAGGGGCACTTGCACGGGCGGCGGCCAGAGCCGCCCCGCCGGCCTCCGCGGCGGCCGCGATCCTCCGCGGGTCCCGGTCGACGCGGCCCAGGACCAGCAGAGCGGCGGCGTACTCGGCATGGAAGTACGGCAGTCCCGCACGGTCGGGGGATCCGGGCGGGAACAGACTCCGGAACTGTGCCAGAGCGGCGCCGTGATGCCGCGCGGCAAGGGCGAGGTCCTCGCGGGTCGCCGTGTCGGCACCCCGCGCCGCGAGCATCGACCCCAGCCGGTGGTGCAGGTCCAGGGCCTCCTCGGTGTCCGGTTCCTGGTCCTCCAACGCCTCGCGGGCGCGTTCGACGGCGCTGTCGAGGTCGGCGGCGGCCCCGGTGCGGTCGGCCCGGACCGCGGCGAGCTCCGCGAGCAGCCGGCGGGCCAGGGCGCAGGCGTCCGCATGTTCCGGCGGCGGTTCCGGCCCGGAAGCACCGGTGAGACCCGTCAGGCCGGCGACGAGCCACCGCTCCGCCTCTGCGGCCGTGTCCGGACACTGCTGTTCCTCGGCGCGAACGGCCAGGACGTGTCCGAGGGCGATCCGGAGCATGTGGCCTTCGCCGTCCGCCGCTGCGGTGGACGCGGCCCGTGACAGCACGCGCTCGGCGACGCGCAGGTCCGCCTCGTCACCCGTGACGGTGGCGATCCGGTAGCTCCACTCTGCGAGGGTGACCCATACCGGCGGGAGCGCCGCGGGGCGCTCGGCGGACGGCTCGGCGCGGGCGAGCAGGTCGTCGCGTGCGGCGCGCAGGTCCTCGACGGAGGTGGTGGCGGCGTCCGGCGGCACGGGCTCGCCGGAGCGTGGCGGACGGCTCACCGGCGGGACCGCGGCGCGGTACGGGTGGGCTGCGGGCGCCGGACCTGATGCAAGCCGGTGGCGTTCAGGGCGCGAGCCGCGCCCCGTACGCTTCCAGGACGTCGTTCAGCCACTGCTCCCCCTGCGGTGTGTCGAAGTCGACCGGCGGCTGCCCGGTCTCCGCCACGGCCGGCGCCGTCGGCCGGTCGTCGAAGAGCACGGCGGCACGGTGTGCGGGCTCGCGTTTGGACGTCCACACGAACCCCTGAGCCCAGGACTCGGTGTGTTCCCGGATCCAGTGTCCCCAGTCCCGGGTGTACGGATAGTCGACCGCCTCGGCCTGGACCAGCCAGGAGTCCTGCGCGACGGCCGCGAGATCGCGGCCGGAGACCAGGCAGACCATGCGTACGTCGGCGTCGAGCCGCAGAAAGGACAGACGGCGTCCGCGCACGGCGGCACGGGGCACGGCCCGGGGGGTGCCGTCGACGGCGAACGGCACCGAACGCAGCAGCGTCTCGCAGACCGCCGCCGGCACGCTCAGACCGGCGTAGAGAAACCCGTAGCGGTGGCACGGCGTGGCGTCGAACCGGCCACCGCCGTACAGGCATGGCGTGGGCACGTCCCGGTGCCCGGTGGCCTGCCGGGCGGCTGAGTGGATGCGAAACAGCGGAGTACCGGCCGGCAGCACCGTCCTGGTGGGGGTGCCGGGCAGTGCCACGGGAGGTCGGGCACGGGGCATGTCAGTCGGCCTCCGTGAGACAGCGGGCTGCCTCGATCACCTCGGCCTCACGCGGGGTCCCGAGGAGCAGGTGCGGGGCCTCGGCCAGCCAAGCGTTCGGCGACAGCCACCAGTCGGCGACGCCCCAGGGGTCGCGGCGGGCGTCCAGCAGCCGGTTGACGGTCAGCACCACCGGCCGGGGCCGGCCGTCGGCAGCGAACTGGAAGGCAGGCAGCCGCAACCGACCGCCGCCGACGGGCAGCCCGATCAGGTCCACGGTTTCGGCGTCGGCCTCCGGGTCGGCTCCGGCACGGGCGTCGGTCCCGGTGTCACGCGCAGACGGACCGGGCACGTCCTGGTCGCTCGGGGGACGAGGCCGTGGTCCGGTCTCCCGCGCGGGGACGGCCAGCAGCCGGTCGCGGACGGGGCCGAGGATCGGCCCCACCATGCGGTGCCCGTCGAGCACGAGAACCGCCAGGTCCTCGGGCCGGAACCCCAGGAACCCGGGATCCGTCCCGGTACCGGTGAAGCGCGCGGCGCCGAGCGCCGCGGCGGCATCGGGCTCCAGCACGGGCCGCAGCAGGGCCGCGGCTCTCCCGGCCGCGTCCCGCCGGGCCTCGTCGGTGGTCCCGGCCGCCCGCAGGACGGCGAGCAGGCTTGCCAGGCGTGCCAGGTCACGGGCGGTCAGCCGACTCTCGAGGCCGTCGTAGCCCGCCGCCGCCGCGGCCAGCACGCGCAGGGCGTCCACGGTCACCGCCCTGCCTCTGCCCGGTCGGACGACCGCACGGCCAGCATCCGCTGCACCAGGGCGGCCACGGTCGGCCGGCGGACCACCAGGTGGACCTCCCAGGACGCGCCGCGGGCCAGCTCGGCCTCGACGGCGGCCCAGAGCGCGGCCAGGCTCTCCTCGGGCCGCAGACCGCCCCGGCCGGCACCGAGCAGCGGCAGGCACACGGACCGCAGGGGCGGGTCGAAGCAACGCTCCTCCTCGGCGAGCAGAGCAAACACCCGGGCCGTCGCCCGGGTGACGTCCGCGGGCAGGACGTCGTAGTCGTTGGTACCGGAGCGGGGCACCGCCACCACCGCGTGGTACATCCGCCGGACACCCTGCCGGGACAGTTCACCGGCGGAGGTGGGGACGACACTGCCAGGCCGTACGACCCGGTGGTCGTGGCGGGTGTGCCAGGTGCGCAGTTCGTCGTGGACGTGGTCGTGCAGCAGCGCGCCCGTGGGGTCGTGGGAGGCTCCGGCCCGGCGCAGCGAGGCCGACACCGAGGACTTGTACGACGGCGACAGCGCGAGGTGGGTGTTGGCGGGCGACACCACGACGTCGATGTCCCGCAGCAGGTCCACGGGGTGCACGTGCAGCAGGACGCGGACGGTGCGGGAGCCTGCGGCGACCAGCAGCGGACGGTGAGTGGGCGCCAGCACCCCGGCGTCCGGTGCCACCGGCGCGGCGACGGCCTCGGGGGCCCCGGCGAGGAGGTCGAGGATGCGCTCGGAGACCTGGCCGAGCACCATCATCTCGTGGTGCTTGCGGAAGCGCTCCACGCTCACCCCGTACACCAGGGCGGCACGCTTGCGGCGGTCGGCCGCGGACCAGTCGCGTGAGCCCGGTGCCAGGCCGAGGCTGTAGGCGGCGGCGTCCCGCAGCGAACCGGACTCCAGCGTGAACACCGCGGCGCGCAGGAGCTGTTCGACGGCGACGGAGGTACCCGGCTCCTTGGATTCCAGGGTCTGCGCGGCGTCCGCCAAGCGAGGTGGCTCCAGCTCCCGCAGCCGAATGATGCCGGCCCTGCGCACCTCACGTAACTCGCGCAGGATCGCGGCGTGATCGGGCAGTCCACTGGCGGCCATGGGCCCAGGATTCCAGCGCGGCCCAGCGGTCACAACCGATTCGGCCGGTTTTCCACGGGCCGGGCCCGAGCCGGCATCCGGCCGGCGGACGACCGCTTCGGCCTGCTGCGGTTCGTCCCGCACGCGGCCGCGGCGGACGTGCACCGCAAGTGGCGAGGCCGGGCCGGGCCCGGAGGCGGTGACGGCTGCGTGAAGTGAGCCCCGCCGCCGGGGACTTCACGGACAACTCCGGGAGAGCGGGAGGAGAACGCCGAAGAGGCGTCTCCGCCGCGAGACCGTCGAGGCGATCCGCTGATCCTTCGAACGTTCTCCG
This sequence comes from Streptomyces sp. NPDC093094, assembly GCF_044754345.1. Lineage (NCBI taxonomy): Bacteria > Bacillati > Actinomycetota > Actinomycetes > Kitasatosporales > Streptomycetaceae > Streptomyces > Streptomyces sp. NPDC093094. Next base: position 98,675 of record NZ_JBIVOX010000008.1, read on the forward strand.
AGCCCTGCCGGGCACAACAGCACGTACTGCTCAGGAAACGGTGGCACCGAGGAGCCTTCTCCGAGAGACTCCTCGGCATGCCTGACAACTCGCTGTTCGTCGCCGGCCTCACAGGCGTGACGGCGATCGTGGCCAGCTCACTGGCGAGCTGGCTGACCAGCAGGGGCAACGCCCGAGCCGCTCGGGTCCAGGTCGATGCGACTGTCGAGGCTCAGCGCCGCGAAGGCACCCGTCAGACCCGGCGGGTCGCCTACCTGGACCTCATCGAGCAGGCCCAAGTCGTCGCCGACGGATTGCGAGGAGTCGACGATCTCTCCGTCACCGAGTGTGAAGCCGCCTTGGCCGCTCACCGCGACCGGCATCAGCGACTGCGTCGGGCGGTGACGCTGGTCGACCTGGAAGGCCCTTCCACGGTCCAAGTCGCGGCATCGAACCTGCTGATCATGTCCGGCACACTCGCCACGGCCCTGGCGGCCACGGCAGAGAACGCAGGCCGGGACAACCGCCGTGAGTTCCAGGAGACGTTACGCGCCTACATTCGGCTGATCACGCCCTTCGTCGACGCGGCTGCCGCAGTGCTCAACGAGACGTAGGCACACCTTGCCGGCGGCTCATGGCCCATGTGGAGGCGCGTCGGGGCCTTCCCCTCGGAGTCGCGCGAGCTGTTGGAGGACTTGGGTGGTGCGGGTGTCCCCCGGTCCGTACATCTTCTTCAACCGGGCCACCAGCTCCGCGAGAATCCGTTCGGCGCGGGCTGTGCTCCCCGACTCTCCGAGTGCGAACGCAAGGTGCGCGAGGGCGGAGTGGGTGGTGGGGCCGTCGGGGCCGTATCGGATCAGCACGTCAGGGAGCAGGTTGCCGTAGTCGGCAGCGATCTCACCGTATGCCTCTCGACAGGCGTCGCCCTCCAGCAGGCCGGCGCCGAACAGCCGGGCCTGCCACAGGCGCTCCAGCCGATCGCGGAGGACGATTTCGTGGTCCGGACCCAGGAGCCGTTCATTGAGGGAGAGCCCGGTCAGCTTGGCACGGTAGGCGGCGCAGTGCGTGTTGTTCTTGACCAGGTAGCCGGCAGCCCGGGCCAGCGGCACCGGCCGGTGGTCGAGGTCGGCGGCGAGTCGCATGATCTCAGCGGGGTCGTCGTGACGGTTGTGGGTGCTGAGCACGTCGGCCAGATACGACGCTGCTTCTTCCGGGGTGTAGCCGCCTACGTCGACACGGAGCTGGTCCGGGCCGAGAAGGGCGGCGTCCCAGTGGCGGGCCGTGATGATCGTGAATCCGTTCGGGTTCTGCGGAGGCTGCAGACCCTGCAGGTCGGCCGGGTCGGTCACATCGTCCAGGACGAGGAGCCAGCGCCGGTCGGTGCTCTGTGCCCAGTTCATGAATCGCTCGGCCGCGCGTTCGGGACGGGCCGGGTCGGCGCCGGCCACCTCGACGCCGGCCTGGCCGTAGACCTTGAGAATCCCCTGCCGCCTACGGGTGAGTCTGCCGGCCGGCACCCACACCAGGAGGTCCACTGCGCCGTCCCGCCATGCGGTACGGGCGTAGTGAGCGGCCAGCTGTGTCTTGCCGACGCCGTCCTGTGCCGCAAACCTCCAGGCGGTGTCGGCACAGGCGCCGTCGAACATGCCGGTCGGGCGGGGCGGGTCCGCCTGGCACAGCACCACGGTCCGGCCGCCGACGGCCCCCGCGGCCAACTCCTGCACCAGCACGCGGGACGTGAAGTGATCGGCCTGCTGCGGTATCAGAGCCCCGGTGAAGTGGGGCCACGTCACCGACGGCCGCGGAGGGAGGTACTGCTCCACCCGGTCGATCCGCAGGGCCGCGACCGCGTGGTTCTGCGCCACGAGTGCCATGTCTGCGTCGACATGCGCGGCAGGGGAGGCGCCGGGCGCGGTCAGCCCTTGTCCGGACCCGGCGACGGAGGGTTTCCGATCGTCACATCGCCCATCCTCAGGGCGGCAGCTGCCTGGTTCTCAGCCTGGACGTGGGCATTTCCGCCGATGGCGATGCCCCCGTCCCCGGCCGCGACGCCGCTGCCGGAGGCTTGTGTCGAGGCCACCAGCTCGCGCAGTTCTGCGGCCGTCCGGCTGCGGTTGATCTGATCCAGCTCCTCCAGGAGGTCCTGAAAGCGTGTCTCCCACGCGGCCGCGGCCGCAGTGCGGACCCCCTGGGCCGCCTCCGGCTCAGCACCCTCCAGCTGAGCCGCCGTCCGGTCCAGCCGCTCCCGAGTCGTCCGCTCGGCATCACCGGGAGCAGGACCGCGGCCGAAGAGACGAGCGACCCGGTCCCGGACGTTCTGCCAGGCGTCCGTGCCGGCGGCCTGCGCAACGGCCACCCCGGCGGCCGAAGCCAGTGCCGTCAATGCCTGATCGAGCATGTGGTCCCCCTGCGCCGAAAGGGGACGTCGGCCCCTTCCCGGTGCCGTCAGCGTACTGCGGTTCCCGCCCGCGCAACCGGCCTACTGGACGGTCTGCTCCAAGGCGATGATGCACCTTCCGCAGGGGCCGCGCATTCGGCGAGGCCGCGGACGGCGGCTGTGCCGGGACGAGTCCTGGTCCCACCTGCGCTCCACAGGCCGGCACGGCCGGTCCGGCCGCCTCGGCGACGTCGGCCGCCGCGTCGATGTCCCGGTCCGGGGTCCGGCGACCGGAAAGGGCCCGGCGCGGTACGGCGCCGGGCCGGTGGGTGCCGTACGGCCGTGACGGCCTGTGCCGGCTGGTGCGGGGTGTCAGAGCGAGGCGGCGGCGGAGGCGATCGCCGAGGCGAAGGTGGACACCTCGGAGTAGACGCCCGGGGCGTTGGGCCGGGCGCATCCGATGCCCCAGCTCACGATGCCCACCTGGATCCACGCGTTGCTCGCGTCGCGGCGGAACATCGGGCCGCCCGAGTCGCCCTGGCAGGTGTCGACACCGCCGGCCGCGTACCCGGCGCAGATCTCGTCGCCGGCGACAAGCCCGCTGTAGCCGCGGTACGTACGGCAGGTCGCGTCGCTGATGAAGGGCACGGTCGCCTTCAGCATGTACCGCTGCTGGGCGCCGCCCTCGGAGGCGGCTCCCCATCCGGCGACGGTGAAGGTGCCGGTGTTGTACTCAGCGGTGGTGGCGATCTTCAGCGTCGGCAGGTTGACGGGTTGCGCGAGCTTGATCAGGGCCCAGTCCTTGCCGTTGCCGTTGTAGCCGGGGGCCCGGTAGACGTACGTGGAGCGGACCTGGACACGGCCGCTGGTGGACTGCAGGTCCACGACGCCGGCGGTGGCGGTGATGCTGGTGTTGGCACCGGTGCTGCGCACGCAGTGCGCGGCGGTGAGCACGATCTGCTGGGTGTAGAGCGCGCCGCCGCAGCCCATCGAGAGCCGGACCATGAACGGGAACTCGCCCTGCGCGGCGCGGGTTCCGCCGACGACGGGCAACGGGGCGGCCTGGGCGGCCGAGACCGGCTGCAGGCCGGCGACGGCGAGCGCGACGGCGCCGACGGCCGCGAGTCTCTTGAGCACGGAAAGGAACTTCTTCAAGGCGCTGCCTCCGTGTGGGGGGTGGAGTGTTAATGACATGAACATGCCATGCGCCGGAGCCGTGCCACGCTATGACATGGCCAGGTCAATCAGTGGATGGATTATGGGAAGCCTGTGAGCCCCCGCACAAGGGACTGATTCGGCCACCGTCCCAGCGGCTGTCCCCTACGGCGTGCGAGCCGTCCCGTGAAGCCACGCCGTGCAGCCGGGCGATGCCGAGCAAGGTTCGGCGAACGCCGTTGCTGTCGAACCGGCGGTCCCGCAGGACTCTCCGGCGCTTCCGACGGGAACGGACATGTCCCACCCGCGTCCGGCGCAGCGCTGCACAGGCCCGCGTGAGGTTCAGCCTGACATCGCCTTCCGCAGCTTCGAGTCCAGCCGACTGGCGAGTTCCACGTCGCTGCGCTCCTCTCCGCTCTGCGGCTCGTCCTCGAAGAGGGGTTGCAGTGTGTCGGTGAGGATCTGGTTGAAGGGGCCGTAGAGAGGCGTGCGGGGTCGTTCCACCCCGTTCCTGAGCGCGGGCAGAAGGACGTCCTGCGCGTACCGGGGGCGTCCGGCGGCGTCGCGCGGTGTGCGATCGGTGCTCTCCCCGCTCGGGGAGGCCGACGGCGGGCCGGCGGACGGCGAGGCCGAAGCGGAGGTGTCCGGCGCTTCGACATGCCCGCAGGCGAGGCGGTCGTCGCTGTACGCGGAGGCGCGGGTCGCGGCGAAGCCCGCGTCCAGCAGGCAGCGTTGGCTGTCGGGGTCGGTGAGGAACCTGATCAGGTCGGCCGCCTCGCGGGCGTGCGGCGAGGACGAGGTCACCGCCAGGTTCTGCCCGCCGAGCACCGCCTTGCCGGGCAGCGCGACCACGCCCAGCTGCCGTTCGGAGAACTTCTGGTGCAGGGGCCCGTACGCGGACGGCCAGTGGCGCAGGAACGCGGTCCGGCCGGTCTCGAAGTCGCTCTGGGTGTCCTGCTCCTCGGAGTCGTAGGCGTCGGTGAGGGTGTAGGCCGGGCTGGTGCGCCGCCGCAGTTCGGCCACTCCGGTCTCCAGGTCCTGCTCGGAGCCGATGTAGCGGCCTCGCTCGTCGGTGAGTTCGAGCCCGTCGACGGCCGACGCGAACGCCTCGATCGTGTTGACGGTGCGGCCCTCGCCGTCGAGCTGGGTGGTCCAGCCCGCCTCGTACCCCGGCGGCGGGTTCTGGCCGAGATGGGTGATCACGTTGCGCAGTTGCGCCCAGGTGACCTCGCCGGACAGGTCGGTGATCGGTGCCTGCGCGGCGGACAGGAGGTCACGCCGGTAGTACAGCAGCCCGACATCGCTGTTGAACGGAACGGCGTAGCGCCTGCCCCGCCACTTGGCCGTGGCGTCCACCGAAGGGATCAGGTCGGCGGGCTCGGCCACCGCGGTGTCGTCCAGCGGCATGATCAACCCGCTCTCGGCGAACTCCGGTACCAAGGTCACGTCCAGGTTCACCACGTCGTACCGGGAGCTGCCGGACTGGAGCGCTCCGAGCATCTGGCTGCGCTGCTCGCGGGCGGAATCGGGCAGTTCCACGATCCGCGCCTTCGGTTCCGCGTCGCCCTGCCGGTCGTTCCAGGCGTCGACGAGCCGCCGGCGGATGTCGTTCTCGCCGGTGACGTCCAGTCCGCTGGCCACGACGATCTCGTCGTCGGCCCTGGGCGCGGGCGAGTCGGAGTCGTCGTCCGGGCCGCCGGTGCAGGCGGCGAGGAGCAGCAGCGCGAGCGCCGCCTGCGCCGCAACGATCCGGCGGCGCGCCCTCACGCGCTGTCCGGCCCGCATGGGTGTCCTTTCCGTCCGGTGCCGGGTGTCCAGGTCCTCATCCGTCCCCCGTTCCGGTGCGGGCGACCTCGTCGTGCAGAGCGGGGCCGAGGTCGTCGCCGGCGTCCAGGCAGCGTCCGCCGCTCGCCTCGGCGAGCTGTGCGTCCACGCGGCTCGGGGCGCAGCCTCCGCCGTCCAGCGACACCACCGCGACCGGGATCCGCGCGGTGCGCGCCGTGGCCAGGACGGCGGTGCGGGCGGCGCCGGTCAGCCGGTTGTTGTCCTCGTCGTCGGTGATCAGGACGACGAGCTGCGGCCGGTCGTCCGCGCCGTCGCGGTCCGCCATCTGCCCCAGCGCGGCCGACAGGGCGCGGTACGGGTCGGCCTCGGTGTCATGCACCGTGGTGAGGTCGCCGTCGAGCAGGATCTGCTCGGCGTCGGCCTTCTTGTGCGGTCCGAGGGGGAGCAGCGGGGCGTACCCGTCGCCGGAGGTGCCGTACATCGCCCACACGCCGTACTCGTCCTTGCCGGCGAGTGCGCCGAGAGCCTGCCGGACCAGGCCGGGGCCGCCGCTCGCCCCCTTCCACCGGGTGGCCATGGACCCGGAGCTGTCCAGCAGGAACAGCACCCGGCCCGGGCCGTTGGCAGTGCGGTACTGCAGCAGCGTCCTGGTCATCGTCTCCCCGTCCGCGTCCGGCTGGGAGCGCCCCGGGTCGGCGAGCATTCCCTCGGCGGGCTTCGCGACGAGCAGAGGGTGTCCGGTGCCGGCGGAGCGGAAGCCCGCGGCGCCGAGAACGGCCTGGCCCTCCTCGCCGTACAGCCAGTCGCGGAACGACTGCACCGCCTTGTTCCGCCGGTCCTCGTCCCGGTCGGCGTCCTGCCAGCGCACGCGGACGAACGCCGGCCGGAGGGCCGGCACGTCGAGCGGGTACTCGGCGACCCGGGACACCTGCCGCACGGCGACCGTGTTGCAGGTGGTGCCGCTCTTGAGCAGGAACTCGGGTACGAGCGCCGCCGTGCGGCGGTCCACGGCGGTGTCCTCCAGCAGGTCGCACAGCAGCTCCGCGGCCGTCGGCGCGGGTGCCGCGGGCTGTGTGAGCCTCTGCTCGGCGTCGCGGGCCCCGGTCCCGGCGGCGTACAGGGCCGTCGTGGCCAGCAGCGCGGAGTCCGTACGCTCCGGATCGGGGCGGCGGGTCTCGGCCGTCGGGAGGCGCTGTCCGAGGGCGCGGATCAGCTCCGCCAGCGGGCGTCCGGCGCGTCGGGGGGCCTCGGTGGCGAGGCCCTCGGGGACGGCGAGCACGACGGGCGAGTACGCCAGCGGCTCCGGCTCCGGCTCCAGACGGGCGTACGAGCGCACGCGCCGGTTGTCGGTGACACGGCTGACGTCGGCCATGGTCGCGGGAATCCACACGTCCGGCTGCGGGCCGATGTCCCGCTGCGGATCGTTCTCCTCCGTGCGGGGTTCCTGCCACGGGTCCGTGCGCCTGTGCAGTGCCTCCACCGTGTCGGCGGAGTCCGCGCTGTAGGCGGTGATGCCGAGGCGATGGCAGCCGTCCGCCTTGTTCGCGTCCGAGTCGAGGAAGCGGGTCGCGGCCGCGGTGACCGCCGCCTCCAGTTCGGGGTCGGTGAGGACGCGCAGCTCCAACGTCGGCGCGCAGAGGCTGTCGTCGCCGAGCAGGCGGCTGATGCCGTAGCCGCCGCAGCCCGCCACGAGCACGGCCAGCGCCAGCAGCAGGCGGACGCGCGGCCGGATGCGCCCCGCCCGTGCGGCGGCGGACCGGACGGCGGCGAGGCTGCGGCCCCGCCTCCCGGGATGTGGCCCGGTTCGCCCGTCCTGAGGTGCGGGAGGCGTGGGCGTGGCGGTTCCTGCGCCGCGCAGGAGTACGTCCTCACCCGGCTCCCACACACCTTGCGGGTCCTGCCCGTCGTCGACCGCGGTGCGATGTCCTGCGGCGGCCATACGCTCCTTGAGCTGCGTGTACAGCGCGCCGAGCGACAGCTCCGCCTCCTTCTCGAGGATCTGTACCAGCTCCTCGGTGAACGGCGTGGCACCGCTGCCGTCCCCGGCGGTGATGAGCCGGTTGGACTGCACGCTCATCAGCAGCAGCGTCTTGCGCCGCCTGAGGTGGTCGAACCGGTGCCAGATCGCCGCCGCGTTGCCCGCGTAGCAGCAGTCGAGGACGACGAGGACCCGCTCGGCGCGGCTGGCGACGAGCTGGGCCAGGACCTCGGTGAAGGGCACGGCGTTGGGGAAGGCGTCGTGCCCTCCCGCGACCACGCGCGCGTTGCTCATCTGGAGGAACAGCTCGTCGCCCGCCGCCGGGACGATGCCGTGCCCGGCGAAGTAGAACAGCAGCAGCCCGCCGGTCTCCTGTGCGGCGTGGCGCAGTGCCTCGTTGAACACGTCGTGGGGCGGCGAGGCGCACAGGGTGATGTGGCCCGCCTCGAACAGCCCGGTCCGGCGCAGCGCCTCGCGGAGCCGGAGGCGGTTGTGCAGCACACCGGGCAGCTGGCCGGGCACGCCCTCCCGGTCGTCCGGCCGGACATGGTCGTACTCGGACACGCCGACCAGCAGCGCCCTGTTCGCCTTTCCGCGCGGGTCGTAGCCGCTCATGGAGGTCTATGTCTCGTCGGAGTCCAGCTCGCTGATCGCGGGCCGGGGCGGATCGCCGCTCTCCACCCGGCGGCGATTGGCCAGCCATGCCTTCACCGCCCGTTGCACGTGCTCGATGAGCGCCGTGACCGTCACCGTGGCCGTGGAGCCGACGATCACCAGCACGATCTCCGTGCCGAGTCCCATGTGCCGGCGGCCGTCGGGCTGGTCCGTGCGGTGCCGTTCCTCGACCGTCACCTGGTGCGCGCCTATCAGCTCCGCCAGCGGCTGTTCCTGCTCCAGCCACTTCTTCAGAGCGCTGACGTCACCGCCGCCGCCCCCGTCCAACCGGACCCGTACGCCCGCACCGGCCGCTGCTTCCCCCTCAGTCATGGCCTCATCCTGGCATCGGCCCCAGGGGGCGCGGAAGGGCTCACACGCGCCTCCTGGCGGCGTGCGCACCGACGATTCCACGCCACTTCGCGCCCCCCGTGCGCCCCCCTGTGCTGCGTCTCCGGTCCGGCGGCACCGGCATCCCCTCCGTGCGGTCCGGAGGACTGGCCGGCCGCCGGAGCCAGAGGTTCCCGCGAGGCGGGTCATGACCCCTTCTCCCGCTTCCCGTCCCTCGCTCCCGGGCGGTCTTCGCCCGCCCGGACGACGAATCCCTCCCGGCCCTCCGGCAGGGACAGCGCCGCTGCTCGTACCCTGCCCCACGCCCTGGCATCGCACGCGCCCCGCCAGGTGCGGTCGACTCCGCCTTGCCGGGGAACCCCAGGGTCAGGGCGCGTTGAACAAGGTGGGGAAGCGGGGGGCGAGCCAGGGTTTGCGGCCCCAGGCGAGGACACCTCCGCGTGCCATGGCCTGCCAGGGACCGAGGCGTCCCAGCGCGATGAGGAGGAAGACGACCGGCTCGGTGAGGATGGTGCAGTCCGAACGCTCCGGCGGGTCGGGAAGCACCTCGACCGCGCCGTCGGTGAAGGTGACGCCGAAGGCCATGCCACCCCGGATGCGCAAGGTGTAGCGGGCCGTCAGCGTGGAGGCGACGGCGATGCGCGGCATCGCCGTCTTCAGGAAAGGCAGGCACAACCCGACCCGCGCCTCATCGATCATGTGCGGCCGACGCAGCCCGCGGGCGAGATCGTAGCCATGGCCCAGCATGTGGGTCAGCAGGTAGGCGGCGAGGACGTCCTGGTCCATGGGGCCGAGCGGGGTCAGCAGCGTCCGCCCCGCCTCCCCTTCCGCGAAGGCTTGGTCCACCGCGTCCAGGAACACGTCGGTCTGCTGCACGAGCATCGCGGCCAGCGGCTCCGCCCCGCGCTCGGGAAACTCGACGAGACTCTGCGCATTGGCCGCCGCGAGACCTTGCGGCGTGCCGTCCCCGTACGGGCGCTCCCTGCCGGCCGCGAGATCGGCCATCAGGCCGTTGGCCATGGCCAGGTGGGCGGCCGTCTCACCGACGGTCCAGTCCAGCCCCGGCACAGGGCCGCTCATGTCCGCCGCGCCGTCCAGCAGCGCGGCGATGGCACCGGCGGTCTCCCGTATCGCCTGACCGAGCCCTTCCGGCAAGGAGTCCCTGACACCCGTCCGTGTTTCCTGCTCCACGCCGCCGCTCTCCTCGCATCCACGTGATCGCACACCTGTAGCGTGGTACAGAACCAGACCCACCGACCGGGAACAAGGGTCCTGGGCGCCCGCGTCTCGGACGCTTCAGCTGCGCCGTCACCACGCACCTCGTGCGCCCCTGCGCGCAGCACGGGCCGGCCCGGCCGCACCCTCACCGCGGCCTGAACGGCCCAGCGAGCCGATGCAGTCAGAGCACCGGCGGGGTGCGCAGGGCGGGGTTCTCCGAGCCAAAGGGTTTGCCGGCCAAAGGGTTTGCCGGTCAAACCGTTCGGTTCATACGCTGATCCCCATGATCACCCTGGGGCTTCATGACAGAGCGGGGCGACGTGTCGTCCTGCATGAGGTGAACGATGACAACTGGCGTGCCGTCGCGGACGTCGCTCCGCTGGACAGCCAGCGCCGCTACGTGCCCGCGCTGGCAGCTCGCTACCTGCTGCTGTCGTCACGGGAAGGCGTCTGGCACTCGATGGCGGTCTGCGCAGACGACACGGTGGCGGGTCACATCATGTGGGGTCGTGACGAGGACGGTTCCTACTGGCTCGGGGGCATGCTGATCGACGGCACCGAGCAGGGCAAGGGAGTCGGCCGGGCAGCGGTGCGAACCCTCGTCGACTGGCTGGCCCGACGTGAGGGGTGCCAAGAGCTCCGTCTGTCGTACCACCCGGACAACACCGCGGCCGAGAGGCTGTACACCTCTCTCGGCTTCACACCGACGGCGGACTCCTCCGGCGACGAGGTCATCGCCGGTCTGCCTGTGTCCGACGGCCGTCCGAGAGCCCTGAACTCCCCTTCCCTGTAAGGCAGACCAGCGGGCGGCCCTCGGACTGCGGCCCCAGGCCGGCCGCCACGATCGCATGATCCGCGCACACGGACGGCCGCGCGGTCAGGACCGGGCCGTCATGCGGCCTCGGACCGCCAGGGGCCGCGAGAAAGATCCACCCCAGCGGCGTACGCGCCGGCACGGCACAGATCGGACACCGATCCCCGCAGTCCACCCCGTACCACGCGAAGCTCACACCCGACACCTTGTCCAAGGACCGCCCCGAAGCCGGCTGCTTCGAACGCAACGTGCGCACCGTCGAGATCCTGGTCGACAGCGCCACGGCCGCCCCCGCCGCCGCGGCCGGCGAGCCCTGGCAGCACTACGACCTCGGACACGGCCACCGCAGCTGCACTTTTTTCGAGCAATGCCGGCGGCAGCCCGTCTTCTGCCGCTCGTCGGCGTCCGACAGGGCGGGACAGGCTCCGCACCGCGCTGATACCGGGGTGCGCACAAGTCCGGGGGGTGTCACAGCCACTGCCGTGCTCATCGGCGTGGTCCTCCCGCATCGGCCGCGGAAACACCGCGGGCGCTGACCGGGATCACGTCGTCGGCATGCGATCTGCATCTCGCGGCAGGGGCGATCCGTCGGTGAGGACGGCTGCCGTGAGGCCGAGGTGCGCGACCAGTTGTGCCGCAGCGGCGTCGGGGTCACGGCTGACGGCGGCCTCCTCCAGCCGGCGGTGCTGCTCGACGACGTCGCTTTCGCTCGTGCGGCGATCGGGGTGGACCGAGAGCCGGCGGGCCAGCTCGCTCGCCACCCACAGCCGGTCGAAGGTCTCCAGCAGAGCGGCGTTCCCGCAACCCTCCAGGAGCGTGCGGTGGAAGAGGTGATGAGCCCTTCCCCAGGCCCCCGAGTAGGAGGTCGCCTCGGCGGTGGAGTACATCGCCGTGCGTGCCAGCCGGTGCGACGCCGCCCGCACCCGCGTCTCCCACTCCAGGTCGCCACGGGCGACCGACAGCCGCAGGATGGCGGGCTCCACGGTACGGCGCGCCTCGATGATCTCCTGCCAGCGCCGGTCCCCGAACGTCGGAACGGCGAAGCCTCGGTTGGGCAGCCGGTCGGCCACGCCCTCGCCGGCCAGCGTGGTCAGCACCTCGCGGACCATGGCGACGCTCGCACCGTAGCGGGCCGCCAGCACCTGAGGCTTGAGCGCCTCACCGGGCGCGAACTCGCCCTCCAGGATCGCGCCCCTGAGCTGGTCGTGGACCAGCTCGGAGGGCATCCGCTTCTCACCGGCCGTCGTCTGCCTCATGTCCGAAGCATAGAGGATCCCAGGATTCATCAGATGACTTCCAAATTATCTGATGATCTGTGTATCGTCTGGCTGTGCGGGTCGAGAGGTGATCCGCCGGCACGAGAGGAACTGGGCCGATGACATCGAGCATCGCGGTGAACAACCCCTTCGCACGGCTGCCCGAGGTGGCCGCCTTCGCCCTGACCAGCGCCGCCGTCCAGGACGGCGGGGCCTGGCCCGCCGGGCAGCTGTCGGGACTCTTCGGCATCCCCGGCGGCCAGGATCTCTCCCCCCAGCTGACGTGGTCCGGGGCGCCGGAGGGCACCCGGAGCTACGCCGTGACGGTCTACGACGCCGACGCCCCGACCGGATCGGGCTTCTGGCACTGGGCGGTCGCCGACATCCCCGCCACGGTCACCGAACTGACTGAGGGCGCGGGCGACATGGGCGGACCGGGCCTGCCCCCGGGTGCGTTCCAGCTGCCCAACGACGCCCGGCTCGCCCGGTTCGTCGGGGCCGCCCCGCCGCCCGGCCACGGACCGCACCGGTACTTCGTGGTGGTGCACGCCCTGGACGTGGAGAGCATCGGCGTACCGCCCGAGGCGACCCCGGCCGCCCTCGGTTTCGCCATGCTCGGCCACACCCTGGCCCGAGCGGTTCTGGTCGCCACCGCCGAGACCACGACCACGACCGAGACCGAGACCGAGACGAGCCGGCAGGACGAGAGCGGAAGCGCATGACCGCGGCTCCTGCCGTCGGCGTTGCGGCCGGGTGGGGGCGGGCGCGTCGTTCTCACGGGTTGCGCGCGGTCGGCGAAGGGGCGGGCGCTCGCGGGGGCCGGCAGAGGTTGCCCCTGGGCCGCATGCGGAGGCAGGCACGGCTTCCGGTGATCACGGGATGCCGAGTCCCTGGTCGGATCGACGGAAGACCGTGCCCGCCTGCTCGCCGTCGCCCATCGCGAAGAGACCCTGCTGGACGCGGCGGAGCCGTAGCGTCTCAGGAGCTGCAAGAACCCCGGCCAGGTCACCGCCTACGTCCGCGACCGTCCCGGCCACGTCCCCGGACCGGACGTCGTTCGAGGAACCCGGCACCCCGGCAGACCCGGTCGCAGGCCGCTGCGCGGGTTGGGTGATCGGGACCGCTCACATGGCCTGTCGCCGGTGCCGCCACCTCGCCAGGAGGCTCCACCGGCGCTGTCGGGCCACGCTCACGGATCCGGGTTCGCCCACCGTCGAAGACGGTGCCGAAGGGGCCGGTGGCGACAGGACCGGATCCGTCGTCCGATCGCCGTCCGCCGAAGTCCGTACGGCGGAAGCGATCGGCGGGAAGCGGACGGGCAGAGCGGCCAGAGCCCGATGGAAGGGACCTTGCCGCCACTCCAACTCCTCTACGGAAACGGCCAGTTCGATGTCGGGGAGCCGGTCGAGAAGCTTCTCCAGGGCGACCGCGGCGATCGACCGGGCGGGGCCCTTCGCGGGACACGTGTGGGGGCCGGCGCTCCACGCGAGGTGCGCGCGGTTGCCCGCGCGGCGGTCGCCCGCGAGACCCGGGTCGGTGTTCGCGGCGGCCAGGCTGATCAGAACGGGCTCGCCCTCGCGCACGAGGACCCCGTCGACCTCGAGGTCCTGGAGCGGATAGTGGACCGCGTAGTTCGCGATCGGCGGGTCGCTCCACAGCACCTCGTCGATGGCGTCCTCGACGGGCATGCTGCCGCCTGCGAGATCACCGGCGAACCGGTCGTCGGACAGCAGCAGCCGCAGCCCGTTGCAGATCAGGTTCTGCTGGGGCTCGGTGCCTGCGCCCATGAGGAGGACCAGCTGATGCATCATCTCCTCGTCGGTGAGCCCGGCGGGGTGGGCCATCAGCCAGGACGTCACGTCCGGCCCCGGCTGTTCCCGCTTGAGTGCGACCAACTCGGCGACGCCCTCGGTCAGTACCGCGTTCGCCTTCTCGGAGTCGGCGTCGGCGTCGAAGATCCCGGACATCCCCTCGACCAGCTTGTCCCCGATGCCGGGAGGACAGCCGAAGAGCTGGTTGAAGACCAGCAGGGGCAGGACCGCACCGTACTCGCCCAGCAGGTCCGCCCGCCCCTTGGGCGCGATCCGGTCGATGAGGGTGTCCGCGCTGCGCTCCGCGTACCCCTTGAGCGCGTCGGGGTCCAGACGGGCGAGGCTGTCGGTGATGGCGCCACGCAGCCGGGTGTGCTCGTCCCCGTCGGCCCACAGGGCGTTCGGCCGGTGCATCATCATGGGCACGACCGGGCTGTCCGCCGGCACCGTCCCTTCGGCGAAGGCCCGCCATCGGCGTGCGTCCTTGGAGAAGCTGCCCGGACTGCGCAGCACCATCAGGGCGGTCTCGTAGCCGGTGACCAGTGAGGCGCGCACGCCAGGTGCTATCTCCACGGGCGCCACGGATCCATGGGCCCGCATGCGGGTGTACGACGCCATGGGGTCGGCGGCGAACTCCGGGCCGTACAGGCGCTCGACCGCCCGTGCACCGGTGTGCGCCGGGCAGCCGGGAGGAGGTGCGGCGTCACCCGCGGGTCGGGGTGTCGTCATTCTTGCTCCTGAGGGGTGCGGGTCTGCAGGTACTCGATGAGGGAGATCAGCGCTTTGGTGGAGGAGGTGCCCTCGCGTGCGTCGCAGGTGACCAGAGGGGTTTCCGGGAGCAGGTCGAGAGCCTCGCGGATCTCCGCGTCGGGGAAGGGCGGCGCGCCGTCGAACTGGTTGACGGCGACCGCGTACGGGATGCCGTGCTCTTCCAGCAGTCCCATGATGTCGAAGGACTGGTCGAGTCTTCGGGTGTCCGTGAGCACCAGTGCGCCGAGCGCTCCGCGCAGCATGTCCTTCCACAGCCGGGAGAAACGCTTCTGCCCCGGGGCGCCGAAGAGGTACAGCACCAGGGACTCGCTGAGCGTGAGGCGCCCGAAGTCCATGGCCACCGTGGTCGTGGTCTTGCCGGGGGCCCCTTCGAGGTCGTCGACGAGTTCACCGGCCTGCGTCATCGCCTCCTCGGTGCGCAGCGGCCGGATCTCGGAGAGTGTTCCGACGAACGTCGTCTTGCCCACGGCGAAGTGGCCGACGACGAGGATCTTCACCGAGGTGGTGACCGTGTCCGCGACGTAGAGCGGTTCAGATACGGCTTCGGAGCCCATCCAGCACCTCCTGGAGGAGTCGGGCGTCGGGCAGTTGCGCTTTGGGGACGGGAGGCCGGGCAATGACATGGCCGCTGTCGATGAGGTCGCTGAGCAGGATCTTGGTGACGCTCATCGGCAGAGAGAGGCGGCCGGCGACTTCGGCGACCGACAGCGCTCCTCCTCGGCACAGTTCCATGACACGGCGCTTCTCCGGGCTCAGCCCGTTGAGGGGACGGTTGTTCACGGCCGTCACCAGCGTCACGATGTCCAGTGTGTTGCGCGTCGGATGGGCGCGGCCCTCCGTGACGACGTAGGGCCTCACAAGCCCTTTGTCGCGCGGGGGGCGCGGCGGGGTCATGCCGTGCCTGACTCGTCCGGTGTGCCGGGTTCGGTGGTCCGCCGCGGTGGACTCGTCAGCTCCTTGCCCAACCGGTCCACCAGCTTGTGCATGCCGTAGCTGACGGCTTCCATGTCGACATCCGGGCCGGCGGAGACCGCCAGATAGGCGCCCGCGCCGGCGGCCACCAGAAAGACGTACCCGTCGACGAACTCGACCAGTGTCTGCTGCCAGGGCGAGGTCTCCTGCGAGCAGAACTCGCCGGTACTTCGGCTGATCGACTGCAGGCCGGACAACGCGGCTGCCTGGCGTTCCGCCTCGTCACGCCCGATGCCCTGGGAGTGGGCCCGGAGCATGCCGTCCGCGGACAGCAGGATCGCGTGGCGGGCTTCCGGGAGCTTGAGGACCTCGTCGAGCATCCATCCGAGTTCGTTGGTCATGTGGCCGGTCATTGCTGGGCGTTCCCTTCGATGTCGGTTGAGGCGTCGCGGCCGGCGCGGGTGCCGCGGGCGAAGGCGCCCATGCGGGAGGCGGTCTCGGCCGCGGGGCGGACCAGCGAGGGACCGGAGGAGGCCGGGGCCGCGTGGTCGGCGGCGGCTTCGCGCTGCGCCGTGCGTCGGCGGCGCTTGGGCAGGCCGCCCACGGTGGACGACTGCGCCGCATCCGCTTCGGGAAGGGTCGACGACGTGTCGGCCGGCCCGGTGAGGACGAGGGGCACGCCGGAACCCGGTCGGGCGGCTGCTTCCTCGGCGGCGGGGGCCACCGGTGCGCCGGGCGGGACCGGCTTCGGTTTCGGGGTGTCCGAGGCGGTCGCCCCCTGCACGGGGACCGGCGGACCCGTGAAACGCACACGGTTGATGAGCTCGTTGGGGAGGAAGAGCACGGCCCGCACACCGCCGTACGGGGACTGCGTGTCGACCGAGACCGTGAATCCGTACCGGGCTGCGAGTACGCCGATGAGGGCGAATCCGAACTGCGGCGGGTCGCTGAGCCGGTTGATGTCGATGTGGTCCAGGCCGGACAGGCGACGCGTGGCCTCCTCGGTCTCGAGCGCCTCCATGCCGATGCCGGCGTCGTCGATGACGATGCTGACGCCGCTGTGGGCAGGCTGGACGGCGACCTCGACCGTGGTGTTGGGCTGAGAGTGCCGCGCCGCGTTGTCCAGGAGCTCGGCGACCGCGAGGACGACCGGCTCGACCGCTCGGCTGACGACGTCCATGTCGACCCGGGAGTTCACGTTGACGCGCCGGTAGTCCCGGATCCTCGACGTCGCACCGCGTACGACGTCGAGCAGTGGTGACGCGGCCCGCTGCCGTCCCGGCCATGAGCCGCACAGCACGGCGATGGCCTGTGCCCTGCGGCCGAACTGGGCGTTGGCGTGGTCGATCTCGAGGAGGTCCTGGAGCACATGGGGGTCGTCGTGCCGGTCCTGCATGTCCGAGATGGACAGCTGCTGTTCGTTCGCCAGGGCCTGCATGGCTCGCATCGCCGTCTTCAGCGTCGCCTTGGCCGACTTGTCCGCGCGGGACTGTGCGGACAGGTCGGCATCGGTGAACTGCTCGACGATCTTCTGCAGGTCCCTCCCGTACGCCGTTGCGGCGAGTTCCGGGTCGAGCGGTCCGGGTACGGGCGCGGATCGGCGGGACGCCTCGGCCAGAGCCGGGAGCCGAACCCCGGCAAGGTGCCGGACCTCCTTCTCACGTGCGAGCAGGCCAGCTTCCTGGGCCGTCAGCCGACAGCGCAGGACGGCGGTGATCCGGTACTGGCGTACCAGCAGCAACGGCCCGGCGAGCGAGACCGCGGCAAGGCACCAGAACACCGCCTCCGGTATGTGTTGTGTCATCAGATCCTCATGAAAGGGGAGCGCGGCAGGCCCGGAGGGAACGAGGCAGGCGGAAACCGGCGCTGAGGACCATCGGATTGCGATTGGCCGGGCCGGACACAGCACCGTGGTGTCGGTGGTGCCAGGAATCACTCGCGTCCGTCCAACGGGCGCTGGAGTGCCCGATCATTCATGGCCGGAAGGGATGCTTCAAGTGCCGTACGGGCACAAATAGAGTTCAACAAGGTGCTACCACTCGGTAACAGTCCGTTACGTCCGGATGGCGAAGACTCACAGGGCTTCGACAGGTCATGTCCGCCGCAGCGGCGCAGCCGGTCGGCCTGTCCTCCGTCTTCTGCCCTCTGTCCTCTCTCCCGACCACCCTCAACTCCCACGGCGCGGGCCTCGGGGGCGGCTCTGCCGCAGAGCTCGCCGGGTCGGTCCGGGCGCGGTTGAGCAGGTCATGCCTCGCCCTGCCCCGGCAAGTGCTTCTGCCGGGGCAGGGCGAGGACGTAGCCGCGGGCCGACGGCCGCCCCGTCGGCCATGAGTGTCCTCTAGAGGCCGCCGACCTTGACGGGGAACTTCTCGATGACGGCGATCACCTTGGCCGGGTCGTCCGGGTCGACCAGTTCGACGGGCTTCTCGATCCGGTAGAGGTCGCCCCGGGGCGGGTACTGGGTCAGCTGTCCGATGAGGACCATCGGCTCCTTGGTGACCGCGACCACCGGTTCGCTCTCGGGCTGCTCGAAGATCATCGTGAAGCTCAGGAAGTCGCGGTGCTCGTACCTCGGCGGGAACTGCTGGGTCAGACGCAGGATGCTCTTCGCGTCGACATCGATGTCGTTCTGCTCGATGGTGACGCTGCCCCCGCTGTCCCCCGGGAGCTCCGCGGACACCCGGTGCCCGACGATCCGCAGGCGGACGGAGTTGATCGGGTCGTCGGGGTTCACGTCGACGCGGTGCTTGATGCCGCCGCGGAAGTCGATGCTGTGGAGCTGGTCCTTGTAGCGGACCGGGGTGTTGATCGCGAGATGCGAGCAGGGGATCTCGGCGCCGATCGGCGGAAGTCCGGGCATGTCACTGAAGCCTTACCTGAGCGGGGATGTCTGCACACGCCACCCAAGCAGGACGTCACCTGCCGACTTTCCCATTCACTCCGTCGTGGGCGTGCTCCTGCGGCCGGATGAAGCGCATCCGGCGGTGTCCTCACAGCGGACCCGGGGCGGCAGCCCCCGCCCACCGGAGCCGAACCCTCTTCCTGAGAAGCGCTCGTCCATGACACACCCGAGCCCGACCCTGACCTTCAGGACACCCGCCGCCGCCCCGGAAGACAGCCGCCACGCGTGGCACCGTCCTGCGCGCCTGCGCCGACCGCATCGCCCGGTCCGCCGAGCTGCCCGCGATTCTGGATGCCTCGCAGGGGTGGGACGCTCCCGCGCTGCTGCGCTTCCTGACCGCATCGGCCGCCGGCCACCGGGCCGCGGCCGCCCGCCACGGACACCAGGCCCGCACCGCCGACGGCGACCGACGACCGGCGTGTGGCCGTGTCCGTGTCCGTGTCCGTGGCTGCCTGGTGGTACGCCGCACGCCTGTTCACCGCCCGCCCGCACCCCGTGCTGGTGGTGCTGGCCGACTCCTACGGCTCCCTGTCGCGCACCACCCACATCGTGCAATGGCTCGGTCCGTACTGCCTCGCCACGGCCGGCGAGGAAGGTGAGCGGGCCCGCCGCACCCCCGGACGGAGGCCGATTCCCTGCGCGCCCAGCAGCGCTCACGCCGCCGGCGCCGTCGACTGCGGTCCGTCCGGGGGTACCGTGATGTGCGCCGGCTGATGACGCTCGGAGAGCGCAGCCGCCCCGGCACTCCCCCGTACGCCGGCTGCCCCGCACCGGGCGAGGCCCGCGCCGTCGCCCTGGGCCGGCTGTTCTCCGTCCTCCTCATGTGGCGGCGCGCCCTCGGCAGCGAACCGACCGCCTGGGCGGCAGAGTTCGAGGCGGGAGAACCGGCGGCTCCGTGAGCAGCTCGCCCGCGCACTCGGCGAACAGCGCACGGCGACGAACCGCACAGGCCCGCCGCGAGCGGACGCGAGGGATGCCGGGGCTGTCTGATGAGATCGTCCCCGCCCCGTGCCCGGCATTTCCCCGGGCCTGCCCCTGGGTCCCCACTCCGAGATACGGGAACCGTCTGGGCGGGGTCGGCGGTGCGTCGTGACGGATCGTCCAGGAATTGCCCTGGCCGGAGACACAGGGCCTATCGGAAGGCGGCGATGTGGCGCTCCGCCCACGCCGCGAACGGGCGGGGCGCGCGGCCGAGCACCCGCTCGACGTCCGGACTGACGCGCAGCTCCGCCTCGTTGGGCTCACCGAGGGCGGAGAGCGTCGTCTCCACCACCGGCTCGGGCATGAAGCCGAGCATCTTCTCCCGCGCCTCCGCCCGGGTCAGCTCGACGAACCTGACCGGCTCACCGAGCGCGTCCGCGATCGCCGCCACCTGCTGCCGGGGAGTGCTGAGCTCGGGCCCGGTCAGCTCGTAGATCTGGCCGGCGTGTCCGTCCTCGCGCAGCGCCGCGGCGGCGACCTCCGCGATGTCGGCCGGGTCGATGACGGGAATGCCGACGTCGGCGAACGGCGCGGCCACGATCCGCTCGGCGCGGACCGACTCCGCCCAGGCGAAGGTGTTGGAGGCGAAGCCGCCGGGCCGCAGGATCGTCCACTCGAGACCCGACCGCCGGACACCGTCCTCGATGGCCTTCAGCACGCCGCCGTGCGAGGCCGACTCCGGCCGGGACGCCACCCCCACCGAGGACAGCAGCACCACCCGCCGGACCCCGCCGGCCTTGGCCACGTCGAGGATGGCCGGCGTGTTCAGCAGGTGCGCGCTGGCGCCGCCGCTTTGGAGGAACAGCGCGTCGGCTCCGTCGAGAACGGGCCGAAGGCTCTCCGGATCGGCCAGGTCCGCCTGCGTGTACCGGACACTCTCCGGCACGTCCGCGCCCGAGATCCCCCGGGATGTCGCGGTCACCTGCGCACCGGCCGCCGTGAGGGCCTGCACGAGCGATCGGCCGACGTTACCGGTCGCACCCGTCACTACGAACATGAACAACTCCCGTGTGAATTCAGCATCGTTGTCGCCGCCCGAGCGGGCGGGACCGCCGCGGGGAGCAGCTCTCCGGGCGACACGGGGACGCTAACACCGTCGATATAGCAGGTACCTACAGGAAAGTGACTATCCCTAGGGGCGTGGACGGCCGGTGGCACCGACCGGGTGGCAGCCGCTGCGACCGACCCGGAACTCGCCTGTCCGACCGGGGCGTCGGTCATGCAGCGACCCTACGGAGGCTGTCCGGCCCGCCATCAGCCCCGTCCCGTGTGCCGGTCAGACGACCGGCCATCGGGGAGTTGCCCCTTTTCCGTAAACCGGCCACGGCTTGACTCCGCGATGAGACCCCCTCCGGTCCGGGTCGGATTCCGTCCGCGGCACAGACGAGTGCGTGATGGCCGTGTCCGGCTCCCACTCGTCGTCGGCAGTCGTCCGGTGGAGCCTCGACGGACGTCGAGGCCGAAAACACAAGGGCTTGAGCCACGGAGGGGGCTCCCCTGCGGAGGGGTTCACGAGATGAGCAGGCGGAGGCCGAGATCTGCCGCGTCGAGATGAGCGAGATCGCTGTTGCGCTCGGCCCATCGGCCGGAGTCGAGGTCGTCGCCGAGGCTTCGCACCGCCCGCTGCTCGGCCTCCGGCCCGACCCTCGTCCACACCGACATCGCACGGCGTACGTGATCCTCCAGATACGCTCCCGGCCGGCGCCAGTACGCCTCGAACAGGCCGTCGGCGCAGTCCCACGGGACGGGCACCGGTTCGGTGCGGGCGCCGATCGCGTCGGCCATCCCGGCAAGCGAGGGAAATCCCGCGAGGACGTCGGCGAACTCGGGCAGGTAGTCGCGGGTGAGCCAGAACCGGTCCTGCCATCCGGGTTCGTCGGTGTCGAACGTGAGCACCACCACCCGGCGGGCCACGCGCCGCATCTCACTCAGCCCTGCCATCGGGTCCTCCCAGTGGTGAACGGTGGAGACGGCCATCGCGACGTCGAAGGAACGGTCCTCGAACGGCAGGCTCTCCGCGGCGGCGGCCACGCACGGCGCCGAGCCGGCAGGCCGCTGACCCCGCATGACCTCCGACGGCTCCACCGCGGTCACGTCCCGGTCGCAGGGCTCGTAGGAGCCGGTGCCGGCCCCGACGTTCAGCACCGTCTGCGCGTCCCCGAGCGCGTCCGAGATCTGCGCGGCGATCCGTGGCTCGGTACGCCGTGTCGTGGTGTAGGAGCCGCCGATCGCGTCGTACAGCCGTGCACCGAGCATCTCCAGTTGCTCCTCCGGTGTCACCTTCAGTCCCTTCGCCCGTGTCTCGAGTTCCCTGTCGATGGCCGTCACCATGGCGTCAGCGCGATCACGCCGCTCCAGCAGCAGGCCGCGCAGTCGGCGCAGGTGTGCGACCGCGTCGGTGGACGGGTCGCCGACCAGTTCCGCGACCTCCCGCAGCCCGAAGCCCAGCCGCCGGTAGGCCAGCACCTCCCTGAGTCGCTCCACGTCGCCCGCCGAGTAGGCCCGGTACCCGGCCGCGGTCCGTGCCGACGGACGCACGAGTCCGATCTCGTCGTAGTGATGCAGCGTGCGGACGCTCACGTCGGCCAGTTCGGCCACGCGTCCCACGGTCCAGTGATCCTCCACGGCACCGACTATGCAGTCTGACGTCACGTGAGGGTCAAGGGCCGCACTCACGGCGGCAGGAGCCGAAGCGGAGGTCACGGCGGTACGCCGCATCACTGCCGGAAACGACCCCCCGCCCGGCCGCCCTCTCGGCAGCACAGGAAAGCGCCGGTTGCGAGCCGGTCCGGCTGCTCGAGGACACCGGTCTCGTCGACGGGCTCGCCGAGCATGCCGCCGGACTCCTTCACCGAGTGCCACGCCGTCGTGCCGGTCGCCCGCGCCACCGCGTCCGCGGGGAACGCCTTCGGCCTCGGCGGGCTCCGGGCCGCACTCCCGTCGGCGCGGGCCCGCGAGACGGCCGACGGACCCGGGCCCGTGGGTCCGTCGCCCCGGAACCCGGGCGGTTGGGCCGGGCGGTCCCGGGCAGGGACCTGCGGCCCATGCCGGGGAGATCGCCGTTGCACAAGGCTCGTGTTCAGAGCCCCGGATTCGAAGGTGGAGATCATGACCCGCACGATCATCGTCGGCCTCGACGGTTCGAGGGAGAGCCTGGCCGCTGCCGGGTGGGCGGCCCGCGAGGCAAGGATGCTCGGTCTGCCGCTGGAGCTGGTCCATGTACGGGAGCCGGTGCCGGCTCCCATGGCGCAGGCACCGTCGCTCGGAGCGGAGACGCAGACGCACTGGGCCGAGCGGATTCCCCGTGAGGCGGCGGAGGGCCTTCGGCTTCGCCACCCCGAACTGGAGGTGAGCACCGAGCAATTGTCCGGCCACCCCGCCGACGTCCTGGCGAGCGCGGCGAAGGGCGCCGAGATGCTGGTGCTGGGCTCTCGCGGGCTGAGCAGCGTCGGGGGGTTCCTGGCCGGCTCGGTCGGGCTGTCCGCCGTGGCGCACGCCGAGCGGCCGGTCGTGCTGGTCCGGGCCGGGCAGCAGGCCGCCGACGAGCACCACAGGGACCCGGACGGCGTCCCGTCCGCCGAGACGCCGTTCCGGCCCGTCGTGCTCGGCCTCGACGTCGAGAGCCTGGACGAGGAGCTCATCGGGTTCGCCTTCGCCTCCGCCGCGTGCCGTGGCACGTCCCTGCGGGTCGTACACGGCTGGAACCCGCCTCCGTACTACGCTTACGGTCTCTCCGCCGACCTCGAACTCCACGGTGCCCTCGCCCGCCGCGAGGCCGTCGCCCTGACCGAGTTCCTGCGCCCGTGGCGCGAGAAGCACCCGGACGTCGAAGTCACAGAGGAGTCCCACTGCGGCACCCCCGGCAACCACCTCGTGGACGCGTCCCGTGATGCCTCACTGATCGTCGTGGGCCGCCGCGTCTGGCGCAACCCGTTCGGCCGCCACATCGGGCCCGTCACACACGCCGTCCTGCACCACGCGTCCGCCCCCGTCGCCGTCGTCCCCCACGACTGACACCAGGCGGCGGAGAACCCGGACACCCCGAAGTCCTCCAGGAACCCGAGGAGTTGAACCCCCCATGAAGGCAGCGGTCGTACGAGCCTTCGGTGAGCCCCTGGTCATCGAGGAGCGCCCCGATCCCGAACCCGGACCCGGCCAGGTCCGCGTCGCCGTCGAGGCATCCGGGCTGTGCCACACCGACATCCACGCCGCCCACGGCGACTGGCCCGTCAAGCCCAGGCCGCCGTTCGTGCCGGGCCACGAGGGCGTCGGCCTGGTCGAGAAGCTCGGAGACGGTGTCACCCACCTGGCGGTCGGGCAGCGCGTCGCCGTGCCCTGGCTCGGCTGGGCCTGCGGGCGGTGCGAGCACTGCCTGACGGGCTGGGAGACGCTGTGCGAGCAGCAGGTCAACACCGGCTACGGCTGCGACGGCGGATACGCCGAGAAGATGCTTGCCTGGGCCGACTTCGCCCAGCCCGTGCCCGAGGGAATCACCGCCGTGGACGCCGCCCCGCTGACCTGCGCGGGCGTGACGACGTACAAGGCGCTCAAGGTCGCGGGCGTCCGGCCCGCCCAGCTCGTCGCCGTCTCCGGGATCGGCGGGCTCGGGCACCTGGCCGTGCAGTACGCGAAGATCGCCGGGGCGCAGGTCGCGGCGATCGATGTCACCGACGACAAACTCGAACTCGCGGCCGAACTCGGCGCCGACATCGTCATCGACGCGCGCAAGGACGACGTCGGCACGGCGCTGAAGCAGCACGGTGGCGCACACGCCGCGATCGCCCTCGCCGTCGACACCGCCTCCTTCGAGGCCGTCAACTCCGGGCTGCGGCGCGGCGGCAGACTGGTCATGGTGGCGCTGCCCGCGCACGGCACGGTCCGGGTGCCGGTCTTCGACACCGTCCTGAACGGCACGAGCGTGATCGGCTCCATCGTCGGCACCCGGCAGGATCTCGCCGAGGTGTTCCGGCTGCACGCGGCCGGACTCACCCGGGTCATCCACGAGACCCGCCCGCTGACCGCCGTCAACGACTGCATCGGCGAGGTGCTGCGCGGTGAGGTCAGGGCCCGGATCGTCTTCGACCTCGGCGCGGGGCGGTGACGGAGATGACGCCGGGCCTGCCGGTCGTCGCCGGTGTCGACGGCTCCGGGTCCGGTCTGCGGGCCGTGGACCGGGCGGCGGACGAGGCCGCCCTGCGCGGGGCGCCGCTGCGGCTGGTGCACGCGTCGCTGTGGGAGCGGTACGAGGGCGCCCTGGTTCCGGCCGGCGCGAGGCCCGTCATGCCTTCGCCCGGTACGCCCGCATGGCCAGCGGGTAGAACACGGCGGCTATCCCGGCCGCCCACACCAGGGACCATGTCACGGGTTCGGCGACGGGCCCGCCCAGCAGCAGCCCGCGGAAGGCGTCCGACAGATGAGTGACGGGGTTGACGTCGCTCCATGCCTGGAGCCAGCCCGGCATCGTGTCCACCATGACGAACGCGCTGCTGGTGAAGGTGATCGGGAAGATGATCGTGAAGGCGAACGCCTGCACCTTCTCGGCGTCGCCCGCGAGCATGCCGATGAGCACGGCGCTCCAGGAGACCGCCGCGGCGAACACGACGACCAGCAGCACGCCCAGCAGGAGTCCGCCGAAGCCGCCGGTGACCCGGAAGCCGAGCAGCAGGCCCAGGCCGATCATCAGCAGCATCGCCCACACGTGCTTGGCGAGGTCAGCGGTGATCCGTCCGACGAGCGGCGCGGACCGGGCGATCGGCAGGCTGCGCAGCCGGTCGAAGACACCCTTGGTCAGGTCCGTGTTCAACGCCATCGCCGTGTACATGGTCATGAAGAGGGTGTTCTGCACGATGATCCCCGGCAGCGCGTATTTCAGGTACGCCTCCGGAGAGCCTGCCATCTGCCCGCCCAGGACATAGGTGAACAGGAACACGAACATGATCGGCGTGATGCTGTAGTCCACGAGCTCCAGCGGGTTGTGCTTCACGGCGACAAGAGAGCGCCAGGCCATCGTGAAGGTCTGCTGGAGCCCCGCGAGGGGGCGTACCCTGCCGGACTTGGTCAGCGGGGCCGTGACCGTGGTGGCGGTCATGCCGAACTCACCGCCTTCTCGTACTCGCTCTCGTCCGCACCGGAGCCGGGACCGGAACCGTTCGGCTGCTGCTCCGGCTCGGCCTTGTGCCCGGTCAGCGCGAGGAAGACCTCGTCGAGGGACGATTTACGGAGGGTGAGCTCGCCGACCGCGATACCGGCACGGTCGAGGGTGCGCACGACGGCGGGCATCAGCACGGGGTCGTTGACCGGGGCGGTGATGGTCTCGCCCTCGATACGGGTGTGGGGTCCGGCAGCCTCCGTGACCAGTACGTGGGCGGAGGCCAGCTGTTCCCGGTCGACAGGCCGCAGCTCCAGCACCTCTCCGCCGACCTGGGACTTCAGCTCGTCGGGGGTTCCTCCGGCGATGACCCTGCCCTTGTCGATGACGACGATGTCGTCCGCGAGCACATCGGCCTCGTTGAGGTACTGCGTGGTCAGCAGGGCCGTGGCACCGTCGGCGACAAGCCCGCGGAGCATGTCCCACAGCTCGCCGCGGCTGTGCGGGTCGAGACCGGTGGTCGGCTCGTCGAGGAAGAGAATCTGCGGCCGTCCGACGAGACTGGCGGCGAGGTCCAGCCTGCGCCGCATGCCGCCGGAGAACGTCTTGGTCGCCCGCCCTGCGGCGTCGCTGAGCTGGAACCGCTCCAGCAGCTCATCGGCGCGGGCCCGGGCCTCGCGCCTCGGCATCCCCAGGAGGCGCCCGATGAGCAGCAGGTTCTCGGTCCCGGTCAGATTCTCGTCGACCGCGGCGTACTGCCCGGTGAGCCCGACGAGTGCGCGTACCGCGCCGGCTTCCTGCACGACATCGTGCCCGGCCACCCAGGCTCGCCCGGCGTCGGGCTGCAGCAGCGTGGCGAAGATCCGCACGGCGGTCGTCTTGCCCGCACCATTGGGTCCGAGCAGTCCGAGCACCGTGCCGGATCGTGCCGCCAGATCGACGCCTGCGAGCGCCTGGGTGTCCTTGAAGCGTTTGGCCAGGCCCTCCGCCTGGATGGCATACGACATGGGAGGTCCCCTCGCGGGTCCGTGGGCGTCAGGCCGACGCCCACTCCTCAGACAACTGTGACGTACGCCACTGACATTCCTCCGGGGGCTTCCTCGTACGGGCGCTCTCCCGCGCCTCCCCGGGAAGCGGTGCACGCCGCCTCGGACGAGGCGGTACGGCGGCGGCCACGACGCAGGCCGGCTCGGCCGCCGGTGTCGCCTCGGTGCGCGAGCGGCGAGGTGCCGGTCAGCCGAGCGGGTCGGCGGTGTCGCGCAGGGTGGCCAGCGCCGGGGCGTACATGCGGGCCTTGATGGTGCCGAGGGTGTCGCCGGCCCTGTTCAACTGCGCCCGGGCGATCTCGACGGCGGTGGAGCGTACGGCGTCCTCGCCGACCGCCCGGTCGACGATGCCGGCGGCCGCGGCGTCGGCACCGCCGTAGCGACGGGCGGTGAGCATGGCCTCGTGCGCGGTCTGCGGTGCCAGCCGGGACTGGACGAGTGCGGACATGGCGGGGGTGAAGGGGATGTCGATGTCCGCCTCGGGCAGGCACCAGTAGCCGCGGTCGGCACGCATCACACGGAAGTCGTGGGCGAGGGAGAACATCGCGCCGGCGGCGAAGGTGTGCCCTTGCAGCGCGGCCACCGTGACGACCGGCAGTGACAGCATCCGCGCGAACAGCTCATGGACGGACACGACGTAGTCCCGGTGCCGGTCGGCGTGGGCGAACAGCCAGTCCAGGTCGAGTCCGTTGGAGTAGAACTTGCCCGTGGCGGCGGTCACGAGGGCGCGGGGGCCTTCCGCCTTCTCCACCTCCTCCAGCGCGGCGCTGACGGCGGTGATCCAGTCGGGGTGAAAGCGGTTCTCTCCGTCTCCGAGATCGAGAACGAAGACGTTGTCCTGACGGTCGAGCGAGGGCATGGCGACTCCTTCGAGCTGAACTGAACAGGTCACATGACTGCGGACCACGGCCGAAGCCCGGGGCCGGGGCCGGCGCCGGGACGGTCACGCAAGGCGTGGAGAAGCAGGTCGTGGATCCCGGCGGCGGCCGCCTCGATCGGGCGGTGCTCCGCTCGGCCCTGCACATGATCATCGCGCCTTCGACCGCGGCGACGACGAAGGCGCCGAGCCTGCGACTGCGGTCCCCGGTCAGGCCGTGCCGGACGAACAGGGCCGCGAGCGCCCTCTGCCGGCGGGCGAAGACGGCGGCGGCCGGCCGCGCCGGCTGTGGTGCGTCGTCGTCGGTCTCCACGGCCACCGCCACGATCGGGCAGCCGGCCCGGAAGCCGCTCTCCACGAGCCGGTCGCGCCACGGCACGAAGAACGCGTCGACCGCCTCCACCGGATCGTCCGCCTGCACGGCAGCGTCGATCAGTCCCGCGATGAAGTCCCCCGCCGGCGCCACCGCCTCGTCGATGAGCTGCGCCCGCCCGCCGGGGAAGTGGTGACACACCGAGCCGCGAGGGGCCCCGCCGTGCGAGAGCACCCGGTCGACGCCGGTCGCGCTCGCCCCGTACTCACGCAGCAGGGCCGCGGCACCGAGGACCATGCGGTCACGGCTGTCGCTCCTGCGCGGACTCACCCGCCCACCACCCTTCCGGCCACGGAACGGGCCGACCGGCATGCTACTTGCCGGTAACTTATGGGGTGTGGCACAGAGCACGCAAGAGGGGCGGCGGCGGTCCGACAGCGGCGCCGGTGGACGCCACCCGGCCTGCGAGCGGTGCTCCACCGGCCGGAGCCGTCCGCGTGGGTGGCCGTCCACGGGGCAAGGAGTACGCCGACACCGGCCCGGCCGCCATCGGCGCACTCGCCCGCCGCGAACGACTGGGCCAGGGCGTTCGCCGACCGCACCTCTGCGCGGTCGGCGGCGGCCGCCTCACCTCGGGCGGCAGCATCGCCGAAAGCGGTACCGCCCCGCCGCCACCCGCGCACGCGCGGAACGACAACCGGTCACGAGCCGACCAGGACGGCACATGCGCCTCGTGACCGGCGTCAGCGCTCGCGGATCCTTGACCAGCACCAGCCCGCCCACCGCCCGTTCGCCCACCGGTCCAGGGTCCGGCAGAGTGCGGCGCTCGAACTCCTCGTCGATGCGGGCAATCAGCCGGCCGAGATCACGCCGGGCACCGTGAGGGAGGTGAAGCACGGCCTCCTCCAGATCGTCACGGGCATGCTCAACCTCCACCCCGGGCCGCCGGACCTCAGACACATCCGGATGACGGCCGGGGCGTCCGAACGCCCAATCGAATCGGGTGAGCGCGTCCGCAACCGCGTCGGGCCACATGCGCTCGTCCTCGACACGGCGGACGGCTGCTCGCGTCCTCGCGGAAACACCACGGATCCGCCGGACTGCGACATGTCCGCGAGGCCGCCGTCGCTCGGCGCGGACGGCCTTCGGGCACCCACGCGGCATCGCCCTTTCCGGTCAGCATGACGTCATCCCGCCACGAACGAGGCTGCACCCGCGCGCACGACCGAGCTTCCCGCCACCTCACGTGCTCCTGCTTCTCATCACCACTCACGCGCGCCGGCCCGACGCCGAGCCGCAGACTCATGATCCGCCCGACTTCGCACGACCACACAGTCATACGGGTCTCAGCCACAACGACACACGCCCGTCAGCCATTTGCCGTATCGACAGGGCGACGACGACGATGGGAGCCTGGTCCGGCAGGACACGAGCTGAAGGGGCGTCAGGTCGACAGCTCCCATGGTGACGCACCCTCGGCATCGCTCGTCGTCGTAAGCCGCTGTCACTGCCGGCCGCACAGGCCCACGGAGGCGATCAGATGCTCAACCTCACCTATCCGGGCGTGTACACACGTGAGCTGGACTCCGGTGTACGGACCGTCACGGGGGCGCCCACCTCGGTCGCACTGTTCGTGGGGCCGACCCTGACGGGCATCGACGAGCGGCCGGTGACCTGCCTGAGCTTCGCGGACTTCGAACGGCACTTCGGCGGACTGTCCGCGAAGAGCTCGCTGTCCTACTCCTTGATGCACTTCTTCGCCAACGGCGGGGGCCAGGCGGTCGTCATCCGGCTGCCCGTGCAGAACGCCCGGGCGGCCGAGTCGACGATCCGGCGCGACGTGACGGAGAGCAAGACCTCGCTCACGGTCACCGCGCTCAGCTCGGGCGCCGCCGGTGGATCGCTCTTCGTCGAGATCGACTCCTTCGGCATCGACGCGCACCCCTTCTCCACCTCGCCGCCGTCCGACAAGAAGCGTTTCAACCTCACGGTCGTCGATCCCGTCACGGGGCTGGTCGAGCGGTTCCCCGACCTCACCACCGAGGCGGGCAACGCGCGGACGGCCGGCACGGTGGTCAACGATCCGGCCACCGGCTCCCGCCTGGTCAAGGTGTCCATGGCCGAGGACGCCATCGGGGCGGAGGGGCCGCAGAGCACCGGATCCGTCTACCGGATCGGCAAGGAGCCGACGACGGGCACCTTCGACAAGGCGTTCGCCCTGAAGCTGTCGGTGACCCGGTGGAAGCCCGAGGACGGGAAGGCCGACGACACCTCGTCGGTCAAGGACCTGCCGGTGACCGTCTTCAAGCAGAACGACAGCAGACCGGCCAGTCGCCTGGAGCTGGTGACCCGGCTGGTCGCCGCGCTCAACGAGGCGATCCGGGCCGACGACGACGCCCGGCGCAAGCTCGCCGGCGCTTCCGTCGAGGGGACCCTGCACGAGGACGGCGGCTTCCTGCGCCTGTCCGTCAGCCGGCCCGCCGCAGCAGCCGGGTTCGAGCGCGTGCACGACGCGACCGTCACGATCGCCGGGCCGGCAAGTGGCACGGACTCGTTCCTGACGGAGTACACCGTCGAGCAGAAGGTCGCCAACCCGTCACGCTACCGGCTCGGCCACCCCTACGACGCGGCCCAGGCGTCGAGGAAGACGAAGGCCGAGGACGGCGACGCCGCCGGCCAGCCGTCGTCGTCCGACTTCAAGGACGCGGTCACCGCGCTCGCCGGACCCGACCCGTTCTTCAACCTTCTGTGCCTGCCCGACCTCGTCCGCCCGAAGACCACGGACCCCAGGGCGCTGCACCACAGCAACGCGTTCACCGTGTACGCCGAAGCGGCCCGGGTGTGCGCCGAGAAGTTCGCCTTCCTCGTCGTGGACCCGCCGCCCGACGTCACCGACATCGGGACGGCTGTGGCGTGGAAGTCGGCCAAGCTGGGACTTCGCTCGGTCCACGCCGGTGCCTGGTTCCCGAACATCCGGGTCGACGACCCGTTGCAGCCGGGCACGATCGTGTCGCATCCGCCTTCGGGAGCCGTCGCGGGCGTCATCGCCAGGACCGACAGCCGGGTGGGCGTCTGGCAGGCTCCGGCGGGCACCGATGCCTTCCTGGCCGGTGTCCACGGCCCCTCCGTCGAGGTGTCCGACGCCGAGCAGGGCCTGGTGAACCCGCTGGGCGTCAACGTGATCCGGCGGTTCCCCGTCTACCAGACCGTCGCGTTCGGCTCGCGCACCGTGGACGGCGCCGACGCGCTGGCCAGCCAGTGGAAGTACATCCCCGTGCGCCGCACCGCCAGCCACATCCTGCGCTCGCTGTCGGAGTCCCTGCGCTGGGCGGTGCACCAGCGCAACGGCGAGGAGCTGTGGTCCCAGCTGCGGGTCAACTGCACGGCCTTCATGCACGGGCTCTTCCGCCAAGGCGCGTTCAAGGGCGTCTCGGCTCGCGAAGCCTACTTCGTCGCCTGTGACGCGACGACCACCACCCCGGCGGACATCGACCTGGGGATCGTCAACATCGTGATCGGGTTCTCGCCGCTCAAGCCGGCCGAGTTCGTGGTGATCAGTCTCAAGCAGATCGTGCAGCCGGCCGTCTGAGACAGGAGCACATGGTGGGACAGTTCTCGGTCAACGCCCAGCGGCTCGACCCGTACAAGAATTTCAAGTTCCGCGTGAAGTGGGACGGCCGCTACGTGGCCGGCGTGTCGAAGGTGTCCCTGCTCAAGCGGACCACCGAGGTCGTCAAGCACCGGTCCGGCGGGGACCCTTCCACGTCCTACAAATCTCCCGGACGCACCGAGTACGACGCGATCACACTCGAACGCGGAGTCACCCACGACCAGGAGTTCGAGCAGTGGGCGAACAAGACGTGGAACTTCGGATCCGCGCTCGGCGGTGAGGTGTCCCTCGCCGACTTCCGCAAGGACATCATCATCGAACTGCTCAACGAGGCCGGTCAGGTCGTGCTCAGCTACGCCGTCTACCGGTGCTGGGTGTCGGAGTACCAGGCGCTGCCGGACCTCGACGCCAACGCCAACGCCGTGGCCATCGCCAAGCTCAAGCTCGAGAACGAGGGCTGGGAGCGCGACTACGCGGTCGCGGAGCCCAAAGAGCCGAGCTTCGTCGAGCCGTGAGCCGCAGCGTGAACACCTCCACCGGCCCCACCGCCGTCCCGGGCGCGGAGAGCGCCGTACGGCTGTGGCCGCTCGTGCGGCACCGTCCCGCGGGGGAACGCGTCGTCGGCCTCCTGGTCGCGCTCGACGGACCCGCCGCGCTGCGCTATCCGCTGGGAACCCGCAACCAGCGGCTGCTGGCGGTGCATCATGCCTGGGTGCACCGGCCGGTCGACGGCCTCGTCCCCTGCCCGACCTGCGGGACCGACAACGAGTTCACGCTGCCCGTCCGTGCCGTGGCCGAGCTGCCGCCGGCGGCCCCGGACGCGGTGGCACGCCTTGAGGCAGGCGGCACAGAGCTGACGTTCCGGCTGCCGGTCCTCGCCGACCTGGTCCTCGTGGCGGGCCGTCCCCCGGCCGGCAGCCTGTACGCGCTGGCATGCGGCACCTGCTTGGACGCCCAGGTCCCGCCTCTGGACGCGGACGATCTCGACCGGCTCGCCGACGCCTGGGAGGTTCTCGATCCCGCCGGTTCGCTGCGTGTCGACCTCACCTGCGCGGAGTGCGGGCGGGAGATCACCGCGGACGCCGATCCCGCCGACTTCGTGGCCCGCGACCTGGACCTGCTCGTCGACGAACTGATGCACGAGGTCGACGTGATCGCCGGTGGCTACGGCTGGTCGGAGGAGGCGATCCTGGCGATGCCCGCACCTCGCCGCCGCCGCTACGCGGAACTCATCACCGGCCGGCGTTCCCCGGCCCGGCACGCGGCGGCCGTCCGATGACGGCGCGGCGGTCGGCGTACGCGGAGGCGCTTCGGCGTGCCGGAGGAATGACGGTCACCGCCGCCGAACACGACGGTGCCGCGGCCGTGGCCGCGGCACCGAGGCCGCGCTCCCTCTTCGAGGAGTCCTGGGACGAGGCCGTCGTCGACCTGGCGCCCTCCCCGGAGGACGGCGTGCCCGGCGCGCCCCCGGCCCCGGCAGCCCGTCGGTCATGGGCGGCCGGGACACACGGCTCCGATCCGTCCGCCGTCGGCGACGTCCCTGCCGGCCCGTCCCCGCCGCGGTCCCACAGACCCGCGCCGGACGCGCAGCGGCCGCCGTACGTGCCCTACGCCGCCGTGGAGGACGGCGGGCGCCGGGACGCAGCCCCCGAGGTCCCCCGTCCGGGCGCGCGTCCCGACGCCCCCGGGCGGGTCGACGGGCCCACGGCCCGGGCGGAGACCTACGAGGGGGCCATGACGCACGTCGGCCCGCTGCCCCCTGCTCCCGTCGCCCCGCCCGTGGCCGCCTCGTGGACTGCGGTGCCCGCGCATGCGCCGGCGCCGCCTCACGACAGCCGCGACGGCATCCTGCCACCCCGTACGGTCGCGGCCCCGGCCGACGGCACGGCGATCACCGAGGCCGCACCGGAAGTGGTGCGTGCCGAGCCGGTGCCCGTGGCACCTGACGCCGTGGCAACGCCGGCCATGCCTCCGGCGGAGTCCGTCCCTGTGGTCGTGGAGATCGAGCGGCTGGAGGTGAGAGTGGTCACCGACACGCCGTCGGGGCCCTCACGCGAGCGCAGGCCCCG
This sequence comes from Streptomyces sp. NPDC093094, assembly GCF_044754345.1. Taxonomy (NCBI): domain Bacteria; kingdom Bacillati; phylum Actinomycetota; class Actinomycetes; order Kitasatosporales; family Streptomycetaceae; genus Streptomyces; species Streptomyces sp. NPDC093094. Next base: position 131,622 of record NZ_JBIVOX010000008.1, read on the forward strand.
GCCCCGCACCGGGCCGACCCTGGACGAGTACCTGGGAAGCACCGGCGGACGGGGGACCCCATGACCGCGCATTTCGCCATCCCCGCGACCACCTTCGTGCTGCGGGAGATCGTCCAGCGTCGCCTCAAGGACGCCTACGGGGATTTCACCGCGCCGACCGTCTCCGTCGAGCCGCCGCCGCGCCCGCCCGCGTCACCGACGGGCGCGGCTCCCGCTCCCCAGCCGGAACCGGCGGGCCTGCACCTGTTCCTGCACCACGTGGCGGTGAGCGCGGCCTGGCGCAATATGCAGGAGGTGCGGCTGAAGCCGGAGGAGGGGCAGGCCGAGGGCCCCCGGATCGGTGCTTCCCCGCTGGCCGTCGATCTGCACTACATGCTCGCGGCCACAGGCGCCGACCTGGAGCGTGAGGTGCTGCTGGGCCTCGGGATCGCGGCGCTGAACCGCCGTGCCGTCGTCCCGCGGACGCTCATCGGGTCGATCCTCGGCGAGATCGCCGTGCCGGCCTCGCCCACCCGCCTGCTCGACCGCCTCACGGCCGAACCGCTCCACCTTCCGGAGAGCCAGCCGCAGCGGATCACCGTTTCGCAGGCGCCGGTCGACGTCGACCTGTCGACGAAGATCTGGTCGTCCCTGCAGTCCCCGATGCGGCCCTGTGCGCACTTCCTCGTGACGACCGTGTTCCTGGACCTCGGCGACAGCACCACGGGCAAGGAGGTGGCGAGGGCCCAGGTCGGTGTGCGGCCGGACCCGACGCCGTCGAGGACACTGCCGCCGGGCGACACCGTGACGGTCACGGGCGGTGGTGCCTGATGCCGACACCGGCTGCCGGCACCACGGCCACGGCCGGTCCTGAGCCCCAGGACGCCTCCGCCCGCGCCCACGAGCCGGACCTGGCCGGCGTCGCCGAGTCGATGTCGCTGTCCGTGCTGACCGGCATCGCCCGCGGGGAGCCCGCCGCGGACGGGTTCGCCCCGCTGCGGCAGTGGCTGGACCGGGCCGGTCCCGAGTCGCCGCTGCGGCGCCTGGCCGAGGGTTTCGACCTGTCCCCGGCCGAACTGCGGCTGATCGTCCTGCTGCTGGCGGCCGACATCTCGGAGCCGGTGGCACGCGCGGCGGCCGATGCGGTGACCGCCAACGGCGGTGTGACGGGCGGCGGTCTGCCGGTGTGGCTGGCCTGCCGTGCCGTCGGGGAGCCGCGTCCTTCGATGCTGGCGGCGGCACTGCCGCTGGTGCGGTTCGACATCGTGGAGGTGGAACCCGCCGCGCCGCGGGTGGAGGCCCGGCTGACGCTGACCGCGCCGGTGGCGGACCGGCTCCTTCACCGGCCGGTGCGGGACCCTCTGGTGGCCGGCCGTATGGCACCGGTCGCGGTGCCCGCAGCGGCGTCCGGCGCCGAGGACGGCCTGCCGGCCGCCGTGGCGCACTCCCTCGCGTCCCGCGGCCCTCTCGGCACCCCGCCCCTGGTGCTGTTGCCCGACGTGGCCCTCGACGACATCGCGCGCACCCTGGCCTGCCTGGGCCTGACGCCATGGCGTATCGCGGGCGACGACATCCCCGAGGACGCCGAGCGGCGCGATCGTCTCGCCGCGCGCTGGAGCCGCGAGGCCATGCTCGACGCCGCGGCCCTGGTGATCGACACCACCGGTTGTCCGCCGGGAGGCCCGGTCGCGGCCTTCGCCGACCGGGTGCTCGGCCATGTGCTGCTGATGGGGCATCAGGTGCCCGACGGGATCACCCGGGGGTTCCACGTGGTGCCGCCTCAAGGGGACGGCCCCGCCGCCGCGGTCCGGCGGTGGGCCGACGCGCTGGGACCCGAACGCGCGGCCCGGCTCGGGCAGGGCGTGCACCGGGTGGCCGCGCAGTTCCGGCTCGACGCCGAGGGGATCGCCGGGGCTGCCGCCCGGGCCGCCCTGGCCGTCGACGCCGCCCCGGACGCCACGAGCGCGGCAGCGGCCCTCTGGCATGTCGCCGCCCGCTCCTTCACCCCGTCCCCGCTGCCCGGCGCGAGCCTGGTCGAGCCCGCGTACACCTGGGACGACATCGTGCTCCCGCCCGCCACCGAGGCCGCGCTGCGCCGGGTGGAGTCGCATGTGCGCCACGCGGCCCAGGTGTTCGACGACTGGGGCTTCGCCGCCCGTGTGGGCGGGCGCGGAAGCTGGCGCGGGCGCGGCGTGGCGGCGCTCTTCTGCGGTCCGTCCGGCACGGGGAAGACGATGGCGGCCGAGGTGCTCGCCTCGGCGCTCGACCTGCGCGTCATGGTGATCGACCTGAGTCAGGTCATCTCCAAGTGGGTGGGGGAGACGTCCAAGAACGTCGCGGCCGTGTTCGAAGCGGCCGAGCGCTCCGGGTCGATGATGGTGTGGAACGAGGGAGACGCGGTCTGGGGGACCCGCGGCGGTGTGGCCACGGCGACGGACCGGCATGTCAACGCCGAGGTGGGCGACCTCCTCCAGCGCATCGAGTCCTTCTCGGGCTTCACCGTCATCACCACGAACCTCCGGCACGCCATCGATCCCGCGTTCCTGCGCCGTTTCCGGTTCCTGGTGGACTTCCCGCTGCCGTCGGAGGCGGAGCGGCTCCGCCTGTGGCGGTCGGTGTTCCCCCCGCAGACCCCGGTCGAGCCCGTGCGCTGGGAGGCTCTGGCCTCGCTCCCGCTCACCGGCGGTTCGATCCGCAACGTCGCGCTCGGCGCCGCTTTCCTCGCCGCGGCCGGCGGGGGCACGGTGGACAGGACGATGATCGAGGCGGAGCTCGCCGAGGAACTGCGCAAGCAGAACCTGCCCGTGCCCCATGTGGCCTGGGAGGAGCCGACATGAACGCACTTCCTCCGGAGGTCCGGGTCCACGTCGGCACCCTCCGGGTGACCGCGGGCTCGGCGATCGAGGCGCGGCAGCTCGCCGATGCCCTGCCCGCCGCCCTCGAAAGGGCGTTGCGGTCGTGGCAGGACCCGAGCCCGGTGGCACCGGTCCCGGGACGGCGTCCCGGCACCGCGGCCCGCAGGGCGGACCAGGTGGCCGCGGCGATCGTCGGCCGGCTGCGGATCCGGCTGGACGGTGGCGGGGCACGATGAGGCGACTGGCACAGACCGTGCGCCCTGCCCGGCGCGCACAGGTGGAGCCGTCCGTGACGCGGGCGCGGCAGGGCCGGCGCGGGACCGTCGCCGGCCCGCGTGCCACGGGGCCGGCGTTCGTCCCGACGCGGCCGGCGTCGTCCACTGTGCCGACCGGCACCGGCGTACCGGCGGCATCGGTCCTGATCGGCCCGCCGACCGCGTCCGTGCCGGCCTTCACCCCGTCGGCTGGTGCCTCCCCGCCCTCGGATCCCGCTGCGCCCACGCCGTCCACGGCGAGGCGCCGGCACCGCGACGCACCCGCGCGTTCCGCGATCGCCCGGCCGGGACGACCGCTGCCGCCGTCCGTGCGGGGGCAGATGGAGGCCGGGTTCGGCCGCGACCTGTCCCATGTGCGGGTGCACGACGGCCCGTCCGCCGTGCGCGCCGCAGCCGCACTCGACGCCCGGGCGTTCTCGCTGGGCCCGCATCTGGTCTTCGGAGCCGGGGAGTACCGGCCCGACACCCCCGGCGGACGCGGTCTCATCGCGCACGAGCTGGCGCATGTGCTCCAGACACCCGCCGCCGGGCAGCCGCACGCCGCCGTGGTGGACGACCCCCGGCTGGAGGCGGAGGCCGACCGGGCCGTGCAGACGCTTGCGGCGGGCGGACGGCCGGTGATCACGTCATGGCCCGGTACCCCGGTCATCCGCCGGGCCGGCAAGGGCACCTCCGCGCCGCCGCCCCTCCCGGCGGCCGTGCCCGTGTCCGCTCCGGGCCCCGCGGCCGCGCCCAAGGAGGCCGCCCCCCGGCCGGGGACCGCCGCGGGCCCCGCGCTGCGCCTGCCTCCCGGACTGAAGGTGATCACGGACGAGCCTGCCGGTGTCGGCACGACCGAACTGGTCGTCGAGATGCCGGCTTTCACGCTCCCGCTGGAGAAGGGGGCCGGTCCCTGGGTGCAGAAGGCGTACGACGACGCCGCGGCCGGCGGGCGCCTGGTCTTCAGCCCTCTCATCGAGGGCAACTCGACCGCGAGTTACGAATCCGTCGCCGCCTACAAGGAAGGCGGCGAGAAGTACAAGGACATCTGGCTCGGGGCCTACGGGTTCGCCGACACGGCGAAGCTGGCCGACGCGGTCACCTCGGCGGCGGCGAGCGACGAGAAGGTGCGCGGCAAGCTGGCCGATCCGGCCCTCAAGGCCGTCGTGCAGGGCCTGGGAAAGAGCCTCAAGCAGTCGCAGTGCGACATCGACCACATCGTCGAGAAGCAACTGGGCGGAACCTCGATCCCCTCGAACCTCCAGCTGCTCACCAGCTCCAAGAACCAGGCATCGGGCCGGGAGACCTACCAGGCGCTCGTCGATGTCGTGAAGCAGATCCGTGACCCCGCCATGCGCGGCCCCCACGTCCGCAGGCTCCAGATCCGTATCGCCAGGGCGACCGTTCCCTCCGGACAGCCCGACGGCAGCTACGGGATCGAGGAGCTGCTGCGCTCGGGTGCCGTACGCGGCTCCGAGGCGCAGAAGGCCAAGGCCGCCGGAAAGCCCGTCATGCTCACCGCGGGCGGTCAGGGCGAGACGGTGCTGGTGAGGGACACCGGCGAGACGCCGCTGGACTCCCTCGCCCGGCGCATCGTGCCGGGCATGCGCATCGAGACGTACAAGCGCGCCGCCGCGGGCGCCAAGTCCACGCGTGACACCGTCCTTGGCTCGCTCGACAGCCGCGCCGTGTCGAGCACCAAGGCCGGTCCGGCAGTCACCCTGGAGGCCGAACTGATGCCCGCCGCGGCGCCGGCAGCCCCCACCGCCGCCGGCCCGGAGGCCACGGCGGACCCCACGGCGGCGCCTGTGGGCGAGGTCCGGAAACTGCGGCTGGACAAGGCGAAGAACGCGAGGATCGCGTTCTACTACCCGTACCTGAGCCCCGGTGAGCTGACCAAGGTGGCTCTCGACGAACAGGGCAACCTCAGCGGCGAGGGAGTCATCCACGCCTCGGTGCCGTTCCTCGGCAAGCTCAACGTGCGGTACTCCAAGGACGAGTTGAAGCTGGTCGCGCCGATCCCCGCCGCCAAACTGGTCTCGCCGCTGCCCGGCGCGTTCCGTTTCACCGGCGGCGAGCTGGCCCTGCAGCTCTCCCCCAGCCTGGTGCCCAACGGGACACTGACGTTCACGGTCGGTCCGGCCGCCAAGCCCGTGATGAACGGCACCCTCACTGTGACGGTGCGCGGCGGCGCACTGGTCGCGGCGGGGGACCTGACCCCGGCGGGCAAGCTGCCCGGAGTCAACGCGGCAGCGGGGCATGTGGAATGGAACTCGGAGACCGGGTGGTCCGGCAAGATCACCGCCGATTCGACGGCCATCCCCCGGTCCACCGCGAACGTCGAGATCGGTTTCACGACGGCGTCCGGCAGATTCGATCCGTACGCCAAGGGCGGGATCACCACGACCATCCGCAACTCCCGGCTCGAACTCGGCGCCCGCTGGGACGGACAGGCCCTCACTCACCACGGATCGGTGACGGTCGACAAGCCGCTTCCGCTCGTCAACTCGGTGAAACTGTCCGGCCGTTACAGCGAGCGCGGCCTGTTCCTCCAAGGCGAGGCCGACATCGCCTGGAAGCAGTTCAAGGCCACCATGAAGGTCGACTACAACCGCAAGGAGGAGGAAGAGGAGGGGCGCTTCTCGGGCGCGGCCACGATCACCCTCAAGACCGAGAAGGCCGACGGCTCGGTGAGCCTGAACTTCGACGAGGAGGGGCGCTACTGGGGCAAGGGCAGCGTCGCCTACCAGGTCACCAGGAACCTGCGGCCGGTGCTGGGCGTCGAGATCACCAAGGACCGGCGGGTCAAGCTGTCCGGCGAGGCCGCCGTCGGCGACATCGTCCTGGTCCGCAGATGGCCGTCGCCCGAGGGCGGGTCGGTCGCACTGCTGAAGGGGATCGGGGCGAAGTTCTCCTTCCCCACACCGGTCCCGGCCGTGACCGCCTACCTCGAACTGCGCGGGTCACTGCACCTGGGCTACGGCGTGGGCCCGGTCATGCTGAAGGCTGTCGTGTTCAAGGGCGAGCTGTACCCGTTCGAGGACGATCCGAAGGTGGCGGCGAAACTCACGGGTGCCTTCGCGGTGCCCGCCTACGCCGAACTGTCCGGCACGTTCGGCGCCTACATCGGGGCCGAGGTCGCGCTCGGTGCCCTCGGCGCCAAGGGCGGCATCGACATCACACCGAAACTGCGCATCGACGGGGAGGGCGGTGTCACGTTCGCCGCGGACTACGACAAGGACGGGTTCTCGTTCGACGCCGAGGCATACGCCAAGGGCCAGCTGACAGCGAGCGCCAAGGTGCTCCTGGCCGCCGAACTGTACGCCGCCTGGGGTCTTTTCTCCCACCGGTGGACCTACGAGGTGGCCTCCGTCTCCGCGCGGATCGGACCCGAGCTCAAACTCACCCTCGGCCGCCTCGCGTACGCCAAGAACGGCGAGATCACCTGGCCGAGCCTGTCCCAGATCAAGGTCGAACCCGAGTCCATCGACCCCGTGCAGATCGTCAAGGACATGCTCGGGCGCGGCAAGGCGGTGGAGACATGACGCGTGTACGGAGAGGAGGACCGCGATGACCGGCTTCCCCGGCTCACCGCGGACGGTGCGAGGCGGTTTCGTCGTCATGGACGGCGACGGACGCGCCGTCGTACGCACCGTCCCGTTCCAGTACAACCCCGAGACCCTGACCCGGACCCTGACCCCGCGGGGGGCGGCCACCGACACCGGCGACCGGCTCGAAGCGCTCCGGCTGGTCGGGCCGCCGGTGGAGACCATGAAGCTGGAGATCGTCCTCGACGCCACCGACCGGCTGGAGAAGCCGGGCCTCAACCCGGCCGCGGTCGCCGACGGCGTCGCCGCGGATCTCGCCGAGCTGGAGACGATGATCTCACCGGCCACCACCGACCTGGTCGCCGCCGAGGCGCTGGCCCGGCGGGGAACGCTGGAGATCCTTCCGCTGCCCTCGCCGCTGCTGCTGCTCGTCCTCGGGGCCAACCGCACGCTGCCGGTACGGATCACCGAGTTCACCGTCACCGAGGAGGCGTTCGACACACGGCTCAATCCGATCCTCGCCCGGGTCGGGCTCGGGGTGCGTGTGCTGTCGTCCGACGATCTGCCGCCGGGATCGAAGGGGGCCGAGCTGTTCCTCACCGCCGTCCGCCGCCGCGAGCGGCTCGCCGGCCGGCGCGGGGCCGGTATCCGGAGCGTCGGACTGTCGAGGATGCCGTGACCGCCGTGGAGAGAGTGCCGTGACCGCCGTGGAGAGAGTGCCGTGACCGCCGTGGAGAGGGTGCCATGACCGCCGTTCCGTTCCCGCCGAACAGCAGGTACCACGCGGTGCCCGTCGTCAGCCGCACACGCGACGACGGAACCACCGAGGTCTTTCTCGCACGCCGCATCCTGCCCGCGTCCGAACGCCATGTGCCGCTCGGGCACCGTCGGCTGAGCGGTGCGGAACGACCCGACACCCTCGCCCACGACGCCTACGGCGACCCCGCGCTGTGGTGGCGCATCGTCGACGCCAGCGGCGAGGCCGACCCGGCCCGGCTGACCGGCACGGAAGGCCGGCTCGTCATGATCCCGCTGCCTCTGGAGATCGCCGACCATGGCCGCGCTTAGCCCCGTCACCCTGACCGTGCTGACGGGGCCGGTCGCGGTCGCCCCCGCGCCGAGGGCGGTGGTCGACGCCCTGGAGGGAGCCACGGTGACGCACGCGGTCGGAGCGCGCTCGGGGTTCCAGCTGAGCTTCACCTATTCCAAGACGTCGCCGATCGCGACCTCTCTGCTTCCCACGGGCTTCTTCGACCCGATGACGCGGGTCGTCCTCGTGGGGACGCTGCGTGGAGTGCCGAAGGTGCTCGCCGACGGGCCGGTCAAACGCCAGGACGTCACCGCCACCGGCCGCCCCGGCGAGCACCGGCTGGTCGTCACCGGCGAGGACGTCTCGGGGTACATGGACGTGGCCGACCTCACCGGATTCCCGTTCCCCGGTATGCCGCCCTTCGCCCGGGTGGCGGCGATGATGGCCAAGTACGCCCCGTTCGGCGTCGTACCGGTGACGGTCCCTCCGCCGTTCCAGCCCGTGACGGCCCCGGTGGAGAAGTACGCCCATCAGCAGGGGACGGACTTCGCGTACGCCACCAAACTGGCCAAGGACGCCGGCCACGAGTTCCATGTGACTCCCGGACCGGTGCCCGGAACGAACACCGCCTACTGGGGACCCCAGGCGCGCGTCGGCACCGTACAGCCCGCGCTGACCGTCGACATGGACGCCGCGTCCAACCTCGACGCCCTGAGCTTCTCCGCGGACGGCAACGCCGCGGTCCTGCCGTACGCGCACGTCAAGGTCGCGAACTTCTCCGTGCCGGTTCCCGCGCCGGACGTGGCACTGCTCAAACCGCCGCTGGCGGCGCGGCCGTTGGTGCCGAGCCGCACGCAACTGCTGGAGACCGACCGGATGGCGCTGCCGGAGGTCCTGATGACCCTGCTCGCCGGCCGCGGCACGGCGGATCCGCTGACCGCGACCGGGACGATGGACCTCGCGCGCTACGGGCAGCCGCTCGACGCCCGTTCCCTGGTCGGGGTGCGGGGCGCAGGCCGAGCGCACGACGGACTGTGGTTCGTGCGCTCGGTGACCCACACCCTCGGGCGCGGCAGCTGGAAGCAGGCGTTCCAGCTGGCCCGGGACGGTCTCGTATCGAACGTCACGGAGGTGACGCCATGACGGCTGGACCCAAGTACTTCGGGAAGTACCGGGCGACCGTGCTCAGCACCGCGGACCCTCTCGTGCAGGGCAGGATCCAGGTCCAGCTGTCGGACCGCTACGGGATGTTCCCGTCGACGTGGGCACTGCCCGCGGTGCCGTTCGCCGCCAAGGGCGCCGCGGGTGTCATCGCGCTGCCCCAGACCGGCAGCGCGGTCTGGGTCGAGTTCGAGGCCGGCGACCCCGACTGTCCCATCTGGACGGGTGCCTTCTGGCCCGACCCGGCGGGCGCCCCGCTGCTCGCCATGGCCGGCACGCCCGCCACGCCCAACATCCATCTGCAGACCACGACGGGCGTCTCGGTCACCCTGTCCGACCTCCCGGCGGTCCAGGTGCAGGTGCTCACCCCCACGGGCGCGTCGGTCGTCGTCGGCTCCGCGGGGATCAGCCTGAGCAACGGTCAGGGCGCGTCCATCGTGCTCTCCGGCGCCTCGGTGATCATCAACGGGGGTGCGCTCGTGGTGACCTGAGCCGACGGGCTGCCGTGTGCCGGGCGCCGCCCGGTGCGCGGCAGCCCGTCCTTCCACCGCCCGCTCCCTCACGCACCGTGGAAGGAGGCCTCGATGCCGGGGCCCGTCCTGCACACCGGAGCGACCGTGACCTGCCCGCACGGCGCGCCGCTGAACATCGTCGCCGCCGGCTCCCGGGTCACCGTCTCCGGCACCACCGCCGCCGTCCTCACCGACCAAGGAAACGTCACGGGTTGCCCGTTCACCGTCCCGCCCTCGAAGCCGCAGCCCTGTGTCAGCACGAAGTGGCTCGCCGGAGCGACCCGTGTGACCGCTTCCGGGCAGCCGCTGCTGATCAACCCCGCCGGGGCCGTCTGTCTGTCCGCGGACCAGATCCCGGCCGGACCGCCGGTCGTCTCGGGCACCCAGGCCCGGGTGGTCGCGACATGAGCCGGCTCGCCTTCCCGTTCACCGTGACGGGACCGGGCCGGTCCGCCGAGGTGGCCTACGGCGGTGACGAGCACGTACGGCAGATGCTCGAACTGCTCGTGCTCACCCTGCCCGGCGAGCGGGTGATGCGGCCGGAACTCGGAAGTCCCGCCCGCCAGCTGGTGTTCGGCCCGCAGGACGGTCCGGCCACGGTCGCGCTCGGCGCCGCGCTGCAGTCGGCGATCCAGCAGTGGCTCGGCGATGTGCTCACCCTGCTGGACGTCGCGGTGGAGGTCTCCGACGGGAACGGAGTGCTCGAGATCGTCGTCGCCTACGAGGTGCGCTCCAGCGGGACCACCGACGAGGTGCGGATGCGGAAGGACGTTCCGTGACCGGTGCCCGCTACCACTGCTGCGACGAACGCCGCCGGGCCGCGCTGGCCGCGTCCGGGCCGCCGGGCGTCTCCGGGATCGACTACCTGGAGGTCCACAGGGGGGCCACGGTCGCCGATCCGACCCTGATCGACATCGTGCTCGTCAAACCGCTCCCGCTGCCCGACGCCGCCCTCACCGGCGACAACATCGCCCTCACCGGGGGCGTACGGTTCCCGGCACCCGCGGTGGAACCCGTCGTCGGCGCGGCTCCGGGCGGAACGGAGGTGTCGCGGTACACGGTCACGGTGCCCGGCGGGCAGCCGACCGACTTCTCCGCGTACCGGCTCGCGATCGTCCGGGGGCCGGGATCCGACGCTCCGCCCGACTTCGTCGACCCGCGCCTGTCCGCGGTCGACTTCTCCTTCGCCGTGGACTGTGCGGCGGACGGCGACTGCGTCCCCGACTGCCGCGACCTGCCGACGGCCGCACCGCCGGACCCGCAGTTCGACTACCGGACCCGCGACTGGGAGGGCTTCCGGCGCCTGATGCTCGACCGGATCTCGGTGCTGGTCCCGGGCTTCCGCGAGGACGACCCTGTCGACCTGACCACGACGATCGTCGAGGCGCTCGCCTACCGTGCCGACCAGCAGAGCTACACCCTCGACTGGATCGGGACCGAGGCGTTCCTCGACACCGCGCGCAGCCGCGCGTCACTGACCCGCCACGCCCGTCTGCTCGACCACGCTCCCGGCGAGGGCGCCTCCGCCCGCACCTTCGTCGGCCTCTCCCTCGCCGAGGCCGGCGACGACGGCTACCGGCTGCGGGCGGGGACACCGGTCCTGCCGCGCTCGGCGGCGCCGTCCCCCGTCGTGCCGGCGTCCGACTATCCGGCGCTGCTCGCGACCCGGCCGGTGGTCTTCGAGACGCTCACCGACCTGCGGCTGTGGCAGTGGCGCACCGCCATCGCCCTGCACACCTGGGGCGACGAGCGCTGCACCCTGCCCGCGGGGGCGACGGCGGCCACGCTGGTCGACGCGAGCGAGGGGAACGGGCCGCTCGGGCCGGGCGACTTCCTCCTGCTGGAGGAGACGGCGGCCCCCGACACCGGTCGCGCCCAGGACGCCGAACCCGGGCACCGGCACATCGTCCGGCTGACCCGGGCGACACCGGCGCGGGACGTCCTCGCGCCCGTCGGCACGAAGCTGCTGGAGGTGGAGTGGGACGCAGCCGACGCGCTGCCCTTCGACCTTCCCGTCTCCGCACTGGTACCACAGCCGTCCGGCCCGGCACGGCACGTCGTCTGCGCCGCGGCGCGCGGCAACGTCGTCCTCGCCGAGCACGGCGCGACGCTGCCGCCGCCCGCCCACCTGGACCTGCCGCCGTCGGCCGCCGAGGCGCTCGCCCCGCGGCTGTCCCCGCCCGCCCCGCAGCCGGGGGTGCCCTGGCGTCCCAGGGTGACCGGCGGCATCGGTCCACCGGCACGCTGCGCGCGGCACGGCCCGGACGGCCCGGGTGCCTCGTCGGCCCTCGCCCTCACCGCCGTGGACCCGGCCCGGTGCCTTCCGCAGATCACCCTCCACGACGCGTTCGCGAGCTGGGCCGTCCGGCGCGACCTGCTGGCCGGCGGGCGGTTCTCCCGGGAGTTCGTCGTGGAGACCGGGCCGGACGGGCATCCGGTGCTGCGGTTCGGCGACGGCACGCACGGGCTGGCCCCCGCGGTGGGCGACTCCTTCGGCGTGAGCGGACGCTTCGGCACCGGCACGGGCGGCAACCTCGGAGCGGATGCGCTGGGCCATGTCGTCCTGCCCGACACCGACCGCGGTGTGCGGATCTCGTCGGTGACCAACCCGGTGGCGGCGACGGGCGGTGCGGCACCGGAGGCGGACGCGGTGGTCCGGGTCGCGACTCCGCAGGCGTTCCGCCGTCAGGAGCGCGCCGTCACGCCCGAGGACTACGCCGAGGCGGCACGCCGGTTCCCGGGGGTGGCGGGCGCCGTCGCCGTGTCGCGCTGGACCGGCGCCTGGCAGACCGTCGTCGTCCATGTCGACCGGCAGGGCGGCGCCGCCGTCGACGCGGCCTTCCGCGCCGGTCTCCTGACCCACCTGGAGTCGTTCCGGCTCGCCGGTTTCGACGTCGCCGTACGCGAGGCCCGTACCGTCCCGCTCGACGTCAGCCTGTCGGTGTGCGCCGCGCCCGGCGAACTGGCCGGAGAGGTGGGACGCCGGGTGCGTGCCGCCCTGTCGCCCCCCGGCAGCGGCGGCACCGCGGGCTTCTTCCATCCCGACCGTTTCGGCTTCGGCGCTCCTCTGTACCTGTCGGCGCTGCTCGCCGCCGTGATGGCCGTCCCCGGGGTGCAGAGCGTCAGGCCGCTGGTGTTCCAGCGCTTCGGGCGCGTGGCGATGCGCGAGCTGGAGCGCGGAGCGATCCGTCCGGCGACGACCGAGGTGCTGGAGCTGCGCGACGATCCGAGCTTCCCGGAGCGGGGACGTCTTCTGATCAGGACCGGAGGCGGGCGATGAGCTGCGCGTGTGGCTGCGGCGAGGCAGGCACGGCGGGGTGCGCGGGCGGGGCCCCGGGCGGTTCCCGCGGCCTTCCCGGCGATCCGTCCCGCTTCCGTTACGGCGCGATCCTGGAACGGCTGCTCGACCGGATCTCCCGGGCCGAGGCCCTGGGCGACCGACCGCTGGCGACGCTCGGGCGCTCGCCCGACGATCCCGCGGTCGCCCTGCTCGCGGCGGCGGCCGGAGCGCACCACGTACTGGCCTGGACCCTCCACCGGCTCGCCGTCGACTCCACGCTGCCCGGCACCGAGGACCGCGCGGCACTGGTCCGGCTGACCGCCATGCTGGGGCACGTGCCGCGGCCGGCGATCGCCGCCGACGCACTGCTGGCCTTCCAGGTCGGCACGCTTCCCGGCGCGCCGGAGGGGACCGGACTGCCGGGTGTGCCGGACGTCGTCACGATCCCGGGGGGCGTGAAGGTGGCCTCGGTGCCCGAACAGGGCGGACAGCCGGTGACCTTCGAGACGGACGGCGCGGTGGAGGCACGGGCGGTGTGGAACGTGCTGCGGCCGCTGCGGGCGCCGGTCCTGCCGGACATCTCGGCCAAGACGGCGGGTGTCGAGGTGCTGGGCGTCGAGCCGGGGGCACGGGTCGGCGACCGAGTGCTCGTGCACGCCGGGGCGGCCAAGGCTGCACAGTCGTCCTCCTGGCTTCTGGCCCGTGTCACCGCCGTCGAGGTGGCGGCCTCGGCCGAACCGGCCCACACCCGGCTCTCCCTCTCCGCCGGGCAGTTGCTCACCGTGGACGACAGCCTGACGGGGCGGTCCGGCCCGGGCACGGTGATCCTGCTGGGGAAGCGTGCTCAGGCGTTCGGCGCGACCGCTCCGGACATCACCTTCATGCCGGATGCCGTGCGCACGGCTCACGGGCAGAAGATCCCGGACAGCACCGCACTGCCGACCCAGTGGGCCGGCTTCACGATGGGCACCGTCCGCGAGAGCGAATGGGACATCCGTCTCGACGCCGTGCACCCGGAGGCCGCGCCCGGCCGGGTCGTCGTGCTGGAGACCGGGTCCGGGGAGCCCGCGGCCGGCGCCGCACGTGTCTTTGCGGCCCGGGAGACCGCGCATTCGGCGTTCGGTCTGTCCGCCCGTTGCACCCTGATGACCCTCGGGTCCTCGCTCGCCGGAGAGTTCGATCCCCTGGTCCGTGAGACGACGATCCATGTCGAGACCGCCAGGAGCGTGCTCGTCGCCCGCCCCGAGGAGCGCGTCCTGCCGGTCACCGACCCGGGGCCCGACGGCGAACCGGCCCCGCCGCAGCATCCCGGCCTCGACCGGCAGAATCTTCCCGACCGGTTCTACCTGGCCACGGAGACCGACCTGCCGCCGGGACGGCGCGTGGTCCTCACGGGGCGAACACCCGACGGCGAGCCGCTGTCCGAGGCGGCGACGGTGCTGCGGGCGGAGACCCGGGCCGACGGCGCGCAGCCGGCGACGCTCGTCGTGTTCGACCGGCCGCTGTCCGGCCGGTGGAGCGGCGCGACGCTGACCGTGCTCGCCAACGTGGTGGCGTCCTCGCACGCGCAGACGCCCGCCTCGGGCACCGAGACCCTGGGGTCCGGCGACCCGGCGACCGCCCTGCCGCGTTTCCCGCTCAGGCAGTCGCCGCTCGCCCATGTCGCCGCGGCGGGACCTCGCGGATACGCTCCGGCGATCGAGGTCCGGGTCGACGACCGTCGCTACGAGCACACCGGCTCCCTGTACGGCGAAGGGCCCGACAGCCGCCGGTTCCGTGTCGTCGAGCGGCCGGACGGCGGGTCCGAGGTGCAGTTCGCGGGCCGGTTGCCGAGCGGGACCGGGAACGTCGCCGCCCTGTACCGCACCGGCGGCGGTTCGGCGGGGAACGTTCCGGGCGACCGGCTGAACCAGATCGTCACCCCGGTGATCGGAGTCGCCTCGGTGACGAACCCGCTGGCCGCGGACGGGGGCAGTGACGCCGAGACGCTGGAGGAGATGCGCGTCGGCGCGCCGAAGGCCGTCCGGACCCTGGACCGGGCCGTGTCCCTGGCGGACTTCGAGGCGTTCGCCGAGGCGTATCGCGGAGTCGGCAGGGCCTCGGCCGTCGAACTGCGGGCGGGACTGCGGCGGATCGTGTGCCTCACGGTCGCGACCACCTCGTTCGCGCCGCCCGCGACGGGGTCCGACCTGGTCACCGGACTGCACGCGGCGCTCGTCGCGGCGGCGCCCCCGGGGACGCACGTGCGGATCGCGGGATTCGTCGACCTGCCCATGACGGTGACACTGGCTCTCGCCTCCGACCCGGGTCTGCCCAGGCAGCGGGTGGAGAGCGCCGTGCGGGCCGCGCTCGCCCGCGACTTCGGCAAGCCGGTCCGGCCCTTCGGCACCGCCGTGCACCGCTCACAGATCATCGCCACGGCGCAGAACGTCCCCGGCGTCACGGCCGTGGTGCTCTCCGGCTTCTCCGCACCGGGCGTGACGCCGGACGCCGAAGGACGGCTGCCCTGCCCCGGCCCGGCGCTGGTGACCGACCCGATCACCGGCCTGGCCCGGCTGGAGCCGGCCCGGCTCCTGTCCGTCGCCGCGCCGGACATCACGTTCACGGAGCTGATCGCATGAGTCCGACGACCACGACGGACGGCGGGGCGCATCTGCCGGAGTCCCGCATCGAGGCGGTCGCCGAGGCCCTGTACCGGCTGCTGCCCTCCCATGTGCGCCAGGCGGATCTGGCCGCCACCGGGTCCTTGCGGGCGCTGTTCGGGGTGCTGGGCCGGGCGAGCGCCGAGATCGACGCCGAGATCGAGGCGTGGTACGACGCGCTGTTCGTCGAGACGGCCGGGGAAGAGGCGCTCGACGCGATCGCCGCCCTGGTCGCCGCGCCCGCGCTGCACCCCGTCCCGGGCGGCTCCGGCATCACCCGCCGGGCCTTCGTGGCCAACACCGTCCGTTACCGGCGCGGCAAGGGGACGGCTCGTGTCGTCGAGGGGATGGCCGGGGACGTCACCGGCCTGGCCGCGGTCGCGGTCGAGTACCACCGGCGGCTGGCCTGCTTCGCCTCTCTGCTGGACGTACGTCCGGACCGCCCCGCCACCGCCGGCCTCGTCCCGGGGCGGACGGCTTCGTCGGCGGGCGGCGCCTTCGACCTGCTGCCCCGCCTCCTCGACGCCCGCAGCATCGACCGCACCCGCTCCGGGCGGCTCGCCGGGCGGCATGCTCCGACCTCGGTGGGTGTGCACCTGCTGCGGCCGCTGGTGACGTGGTTCCCCTCCCCCGCCGCGAAGGCCGGTCCGCCGGACGCCGTCCCGGCGGCGGACCTGGGGGGCGTTCCCCGGGCACGGCCGTGGGAGGTCGACGGGGCGGAGCGGCCCGGGTACTTCCAGCTGGCGCAGCAGCCGGGTGCCGTGCTGCGCCTGTTCAATCCCGACCGCCGGTCCGCCGCCGAGGGGACCCGGCTGCGGGAGGTCGACCTGCCCGACCGGCTGCGCCGTCTGCCCCTGCACGAGGAGACCACGGAGCTGCGTGCCGCCGAGCTGGAGAAGCGCCCGCTCCGGCTGCCCGACCGGCGCTGGTTCGGCGAACCGACCGGTGCGCCGTTCACCGTCTTCCTGCGGCGGGACGGCGAGAGTGCCTTCCGGCGGGTGCCCGCCGGCGAGGTCCGCATCGTGAACCTGGAGTCGCCGCCGGCCCCGTCAGGTGCCCGGCCGGCCGGCGAGGTGACGCACGTCTGGTACGAGCCGGGAGCCACGGCCGCGCAGCGCAGGACCGCAACGCATGACATCGCCTGTGTCCTCGACCCGGTGACCGGGCGGATCGTCGTGCCCGAGGCCCCTGACGGCCCCGATGTCGTGGAGGTCCGGGTGTCCTGTGCCACGGCCGCCGGACGGGCCGTCGGAGCCGGCGCCCAGGACCGCAACGCCACGGACCAGCCGTTCGACATCCGGGACACCGGCGGCCCGCGCGACCTGGTGTGGATCGTCGACCCCACCGCCGCGACCGGTGGCTCCGCGGAGACGTCCGGCCGGACGGTCCCGGCGCTCGCGACCGCGCTGGCGGAGGTCGCCGCCCTCGGTGCGGGACGGCGCAGTCTCGTGGTCCTGGCCCGCTGCGACCTGGAAGGGGCGCCCGCCGGCTCGGGGACCCTCGACGTGACCGTGCCGCCCGGGTCGGAGGTGTACCTGGTCGCCGCCCAGTGGCGGCCCCCGCGGCCGGCGCCGGGCGCGGCCCCGGACCCCGCCCTGCGCGGGTTCCTCGTCCGCCGGGAGCGGCGCTTCACGGTGGACGCGCCGACGCGGGTCCTGCGAGGGGCGGGAGACGCCACGGCGCCCGCCGGCCGCCTCGTGCTCGACGGCCTGGAACTCACCCGCGGCCTGGCGCTCCACGCGGCCTCCGTGGCCGAGCTGCATCTGCGGTACGTCACCGTGCGCGCTCCGGGCGAGGCCGCGGTGCGCACGGACGGTCCGCTGGAGGCGACCCGTGTCGAGGTCGACCACTCGGTCTGCGGCCCGCTGCGGATCGGGGACGGGAGCGTTCCCGTCGGCGGTGCCCTCGTGGTGACCGACAGCGTCGTGGCCGCCGACGGCGCGCCGGGCGACGCTCTCGCCGCGCCGGGCCTCGACACCACCCTGCGCAACGTCACGGTGCTCGGCACGTCGTCCCTGCGCTCCCTCACGGCGACGAACGCGGTGTTCGCCGGGACCGTGACGGTGACCCGCCGTCAGACCGGGTGCGTGCGGTACAGCTTCGTCCCCGCCGGGTCGGCGGCACCGCGTACGTTCCGCTGCCAGCCCGCGCTCGCCCTGGCCGCGGCCGAGGAGGCCGCCCGGCGGCCGTTGACCGCCGACGAGGCCGCCGCGGTCCGGCTCGCGAACGAGCCCGTCTTCCTGGACGTCTCCGCCGACGAACCGACGCTGGCCATGCTGCACCCCCGGTGTCCGGACAGCGTGCGCTCGGGGGGCTACGGCGACGCCGAGATGGGTGTCTTCGCCCGCGCCGCGTACGGGATCGCCGTCGCCGACGTGCGGGCTCTGTCGGACGAGTACCTGCCGGTCGCCCTGGAGGCCGGAATCATCGACGAGACGTGCTCCAGTGCCGTCGCAGCCCGGAGGAACAGACCATGACCATCCGTAACGACGCCACCCGTCTGACGATCCGGGCGCAGGACGAGCGGCAGCCGCGCTCGGTCGTCGGCCGGCAGGGGCAGGTGCTGCTGGACGCCGACCTCGACCAGCAGAGCCGTCATCTGCTCCACCGGGTCGAGACGGCGACCGACGACATGCTCGGCGCCGACGGCCGTCTCGTGGTCCCGCCGGGGTCGGACGCGTTCTCGGTGACGCCGGCGGCGACCCCGGACGCGTGCGGGCTCGGAACGGGGCACGGCTTTCTGGGCGGCCTGCTGGTGGAGAACGCGACGGACTGCCTGCTGAGCACTCAGCCGCATCCCCGCACCGACACCGTCCCGGCGGCCCCGGTGCTGATCGCCGTGAAGGCGCTGGTCCGGTACGTCGACCCGGTCGAGGAGCCTGCCTTCGCCGACCGGGCTCTCGGCGACGCCCAGGCGGCCGGGCGCGCCCTGGCCGACTGGCAGGTGTTCCCCTTCGCCCCGCCCGGCGGCTGGGGCGGCGGCTTCGGCTGTGCCACGGCGACGGCGCACCCGGACTGGGTCAAGCTGACGAAACCGTCGTCCGGCACGCTGGCCGTGGTGCCCGACACGGCACCTTCTGCGGCCGACCCCTGCACGCTGCTGCCGCAGGGCGGCTACTCCCGGCCCGAGAACCTCCTGTACCGGATCGAGGTGCACGGCGGCGTCCCGCGCCAGGACCATCCGGACGCGGACGGTCCACGGTTCGGCATGGACGGCCTCACACTGAAGCTGTCCCGGCGCAACGCCTCGGTCATGGCCGGGGTCATGAAGATCGAGGGCACCGACATCACGGTCGAGCCGGCGGCACTGGACCCGCTCAACTGGTTCGCCCCCGGCGCCTACGCCGAGTTCGTCTCACCGCACGACGACGTCGACCCACGCGACGCCGTCGTCCGGGAGCGGCTGTTCCAGGTCGCACGGGCGACGGACGTCGTCGTGACGCTGGAGTCCGCCGCGGCGGACATCGCCACCGCGGTCGGGAGCGGTCCCGAGGGCTGGTTCCTGCGGCTGTGGGACGCGTTCCCGGAAGGGCAGGGGGTCGCGACCGCCGAACCGTCCGTTGCCGACCCTCAGCGCTCCGAACTCATCGATCTCGGCGACGGTCTGGCGATCCGGCTCGGCCGGGGCGGCGACGACGTGTTCCGCCGCGGCGACCACTGGACGTTCTCCGCGCGGGCCGACGGGTCGGTCGACTGGCCGGCGGGGCTGGAGGAGCCACCGCACGGCCCGCAGATCCGGTACGCACCGCTGGCGGCGCTGACGGGCCCGTCGACCGCCGGCGACTGCCGGGTGCCCATCGCCACACTGACCGACCGCACGCTGCTGTACCGGGGCGGTGACGGCCAGGAGGTGCCGGCACCTGCAGGTGGCGGCTTCGTGGCACTGCCCGGCCGGCTGCGGGTCGCCGTGATGCGCGGGCGCACCCCGGTCGCCGGGGCCGAGGTGACCTGGAGCATGCCCGCCGGCGGCGTCCCGAGCCGGATCGACGGCTCGGCGGTGGACGGGGCGGGCTCCGTCTCGGCCCGGACCGACGCGGAGGGACTGTGCGAGGTCACATGGGCCGTCGACGCCGGACGCGCCGACGTCGGGCATCAGGTGCAGGTGGCCGTCGGTTCTGCCGCGGACACAGCCGAGGGCCCGCCGCTGGTGTTCACGGCGGGCTTCCGTACGGCCGCGGCCACGAGTTACCGGCCCGGTGACTGCACCCTGCTCCAGCAGGCCACCACGGTGCAGGAAGCGCTCGACGTGCTGTGCGCCCACGAGGGCGGGCCCGCCGAACCCCTCACGCTGCGGCTCGCCTCGATCGAGCTGCTCAACGGCCGGAACCGGCCCGTCGAGCTGGTGCGGGACGACCTCGTCCTCAACGGCATCGAAGTACCCCATGACGCCTTCGCCGAGGGGATCGACCTGACCGCGGCACTGCGCAAGGAGCCGGTCCCTCTGGAGTCGACGCCGGAGTCGTTCGACCCGGTCGTCGAGGTCGAGCTGGACCTGCCCTACCCGGGGACGGACTTCGACAAGCTGTACTGGGCGGAGGCGTCCGGCAAGGAACGCGGACGGGCGAGCATCGTCATGCCGTTCGGTTTCCACCGGGTGCGCCTCGACGGGGAGGTCACCGTCACGAGGGAGCCGCGACCCGGTCTGCGGTGGAGGCCGTCGGAGATGGCGAGCACCTTCCTCAGGACCGCGCCGCAGCACCGCTGGGGCCATCGCGTCCTGTCCGCAGCCGCGAACGGACTCGGCGAACTCGGTTGGCGTGAGGTCAAGATCACGCCGGTCCTGTGCCGCCTGCGGATCCGGTCGGCCCATGTGTGGGCCCACGACCCGGAGACCGAACGCCGGGTGTACCTGAACGCCGAGCACCTCGGGGTGAGCGCCGACCAGACCGGGCGCGAACTGCTCGTCCGGGAGCCGGACCCTCAGCGGGCGGCCGATCTGGAGCTGTTCTTCCGTCTCGATCTGCGGCCCGACCGGTGATCCGAGGGCTGCCGGCGACAGGGCGCGCCGTCAGGCGGACCCTGCACACGACCGGACTGCCGCGCCCGCATCGCCACACAGTTCTCCCGGACGGCTCTCCCGGGGCAGGGACATGGACGGACAAGAAGACGCCGACGACCGTTTCGTGAAGTGGTCCAGGGCAAGACCAGAACATGACGGCTGAACGTGCCGGCTCCCGCCGGGAACTGAACGACCTGACAGAGTCGTCCGCGACGGGCACGGCTCCCCGGACATCCGCCCGAGCCGTACGAATCACCGATGAGCTGTCAGTTTTCCCGAACTGACCTACGGCTGGAACGGATACAACGTGAGCGCGCCGATCAGATCGTCCGGCCACAGTGAACGCCGAATGGAGTTGGGGTTGAGCTGAGAGAACATCACCGCTGCCGGGTTGCTGGAGTGGTCCAGCCCGATGAGGTGTCCGATCTCGTGCAACGCCACTGACTCCACGTCGTACGCGCCGGGCTCTTCTCCTATCGCCCAGTATTGCTCACCGTTGTCGAAATGGAGCGGCTGGGGCGGCCCGAAATCCAGTATGGAACAGTCCGGTGGATTATCGGAGTGGGCCACTACGTCTCCGGTCATGTCGTGGTCGTAGGCGATGGTGGGGTGCCAACCCACAGCGATGTCCGGGTTACTGCCGGCGGAGACTTCCGTGAATGTGAGTGGCGTGGAGAGCGCCCAGGTCTCAAACGCGTTCCGAACAGCACCGAACTCTTCGTCCCCCAGAACATCCGAAGTTCCCGAGGTGAAGGAGAAGGTCAAATTCGTGCGGTCCCAGGGGCACACCGTCACGTAAGTGAGTGATGAACCCGGATCAGCCATACCGCACCGGCTTGTCGTCATCTGAGCGCGAGTCTCTTCATCGAATTCGCCGGTGACCGACAAGGCGTGCAACTTCTGGTACCGCTCCAGAGCGTCAGAGACTTCCTCCGTCAGTACACCCTGGGAGGGATGCTGAGCGCGATCAAGATAGCCGAAGCGCTGAAGGAAGGTCTCGACCTTCTTGAAGTATGGATATTTGTCGCCCTTTTTCAGGACGGGGACCGACCCGATGCCATGAAACACTTCTCCTGGATTTCCATTCATACGTCCGCCCCAGACGAGAGTGGGTGGCAAAGAAGATGCAAGTGGCCCGGCGGTGTCCAGCGTTCGAAACATCGCGATGGAATGCTGAGACTCAAGCACTTCAAGAGAGCCTTCCACCTCAAGATTACAGCGCAATCGCCGCACGAGTTAAATACCGGCGGGTGCAGCGTCTGCCGGTGGAATCCGGGCACGGCCTCGTCACCGTGGAGTGCCGTCGGCAATCATCGGCGCGACGAGGCACGGTTCAGCAGGAATGACGATCGGAAATGACGTGGTGCGGTGCCGGGTTCCGTCGCGTGGACACGGGCGGCACTGCCATGACGTGCGCAGGGAGAACAGGTCTCACACCTGCATATAAACCTGAGCATGGGTGTTTCGCTCCTGCTCTCATGCTGCACCTGCATCACAGGGACAGCAAGCGCGGACGACCGCGCCGTCGCCCGGACGTCGTACTCGGGGACCGAGGTCACGACCACGACAAGCACCGCCGGCTCGGCCGGGGCCCAGGCGTGAAGCCGGTCATCACCCGCCGCGGCACCGAGCACGGCTCCGGCCTCTGCTCATCTCCGTCCAGGCAACATCCTCGCCGGCCTCAAGCCTGCTCAGCGCATCCGCCCGGCTCTCCGGTCGACGGTGACGCTGTTCCTCTCGTCATCAGCAAGAGCAGACGAGCTCTCGGAACAATGTCGTCCACAGCTGCCCCCCTCATCGGCAAGTACCGAGAGATCCTCACCCTGGCAGGGGCACATCCTCCACCCCATTTCGTCAGAGGTCCTCGGAGAATGTCTCACGTGGCACGCTTCGCGGGCTTCTTGCAGCAGGTCAGGGCGGCGGCCACGGCAGGGCATCGGCTCTCCCGGTCGTTGCGGACCACGTACGGGATCTTGAGAGCACGAGCAGCTCATGGCAGGCTCATTCCGCATGATCGATGAATTCGCGAAAGGCCACCTGCACGGGAGACTGCGGCGGGACCGCAAAGCGCTGCTCTGGAAACTCGACGGCTTGTCCGAATACGACGTCCGCCGACCTCTGACAGCGACCGGGACCAGCCTCCTCGGTCTGGTGAAGCACGTGGCCAGTGTCGAGGCCAGGTACTTCGGCGAGGTCTTCGACCGCCCTTCCCCGGAGCCGCTGCCCCGGTGGCAGGACCACGACGGCAGCGACATGTGGGCGACGGAGGACGAGACCCGCGATCAGATCATCGGGTTCTGCCTGCGCACGTGGGAACACGCGGACGCGACGATCAACGAGCTTCCCCTCGACGCCCCCGGCCATGTGCCGTGGTGGCCGGAGCCTTCTCCCAATACGAACCTGTTCGCCGTCATGGTCCATGTCCTCGGCGAGACCAACCGGCATGCCGGGCACGCCGACATCCTGCGCGAGGGCCTCGACGGCCGGACCGGGGTGCGCCCCGAACACGAGCAGCCGATCGACGAGGAAGCCCGTGCAGCCTACTGCGCGAAGATCGAGCAGGCCGCCAGGTCGGCCGCACCGGTCAAGGCTCAGAGGTTGCCTCATGTGACTTGATGTTCGTGCGACATGGTGCCGGTCGTGGGTGCTGATCTGTCGAAGCGTCCGGTTCCTGATGAACTCAGCGAGTACCCGGAGCTCGCCCTGGGCGAACCGCTCGGAGCCGAGCGACGACTCCTCGACGCATACGGCATCACGGGGAAGCCCGAGGAACTCGATCCCGGCAGTGCCCCGGCCATCGGCTGGGCGGCGGCCTTCGGTGACTGCCGGGCGGCGACGGTCGCAGAGGAATCCAGCGTCAACCCCGCCACGGCCTCCGCCGACAAGCGCTCGAACAGCAGCACGTCGGTGGCAGTCGCTCCCGCTCTCGAGCAGGAACACCTGCTGGCGGGCTCCGAGCCGCTGGAAGCCTCGGCCAGGCCCCGCAAGGTCCTCGGACACCTTCAGGGCCTGTGAGGCAGCCTTGCTGTCCCGCTCGCGGACATGGGACCTGGCCTCGATCAGCTTGGTGAACACCGCCACCCTGGGCACGGCCTGGCCCTTGGCCCGTTCGAAAGCGCCCTGGGTCATGTCGACGGCTTCGGAGGGAAAGCCCCGCAGCAGGGACTGCACGGCCATGGGGATCATGCCGCGCCGGCACCGGTTCGTGAGGGGTTTCGTATGCCCTCGCCCCTCACCCATGCGTCCGGCACTGGGCCCAGCGACGCCGAATCCGCCTCCACAGCGTCAACCTCGACGGGCTGGACCCTGGGGGACGAGGACGGCCGCACCTGCACCTTCCACGGCCGACTCGGCGGCGCACAACCGCGGCCCTGTTCTCGCACCGCCTTCAGCAGCGTCGGAAGTGCGTCGGACACGGCGCTGCGAGCCCTTCATGCACGTAGGGCGTACCCGTACCGATTCACGCCCCGGCGCCCGTGGTGTTTCGTTCGACCGGGATCCACAGCTGGATATCGGTCTCCGCACCGGTCTCCACCGGCCGCGTCCGCATGAGCTCCGGACCCGGCCTGCTCACATAAGAGTTCGACGGGAACCACAGCGTGAAAACATCCCGCCACAGATCCTGCAGCGCGCTCGGGCAGAGACCGTGGCTGTCGAACACTGCCCAGGTCCCGGCCGGCACGTCCAGGGCATCGAATTCCCCGGCAATCGCCTCAGGACCGGTCGCCACGCCGATCCAGAAATCCGCCTCCGCGCCCTCCTCCCGGCTGTCGGTCAGATACACCGCCGCAGACAAGATCCCCTCCGGCTCCCGGCCGGACAGTTCCTTCATCCGTACGAGCGCCTGCTCGTCCAGGCTTTCCACGTGCGACACGGCGGCCGCGTTGAGCCCCTCGTGCACGAGCGGGACCCGGGCCTTCTTGCCGACGACCCGGAAGGACTCCTTCTCCACGATCCGGTACCGCATGGCAGTACTTCCTTCGACGACAACGCGGAAGGACATGCGCGGCTGTGACGTAAGCACCGCACCCGTACGTCGGGCCTCACCCGGACCGATACCGTGCACCGACCGGAATGCCCGGGCGAACGCTTCACCCGAGCCGTACCCGAACCGCACCGCGATATCGAGCAGCGTCGCCTTCCCGGCCACCACCTCGGCCCCTGCGAGCGTCATCCGCCGGCGCCGCACATACACCGGAAGCGGCATGCCGGCGAGGGCGGAGAACAGCCGCCGGAAGTGGTGCTCCGACATCGCACCGATCCGGGCCACGTCTGCCATGTCGATGTCCCGGTCGAGGCATTCCTCCAGGTGGTCCAGCGCCTGATTCAGCCGCTCCAGCACGCGTGTCCGTCCTTCCTTCCTGTGTTGCTCCTGCGGGCCCCACCCCGGCTGTCATCGACGCTGTGGTGTCGGGCGCCCGCCGAACTGTCGTGACGCACATGTGCGACAGGTGATCCGGGGCGTTCCACGGCGTACCAGCCATCGATACGGCCGGTCGCCGTACGGGCCGACCACGGCCCTCGGGCCGCCGCGCCGGCGTGAGAAGAGAATTCATCCGATCGTGCCCAGCCCGACAGAACCGGTACGGGAATTGTCGGGCGGGAGATCCGGCGCCGTCTGAGTCTTATGTCCATGACCGATGTTAAGGGACTTTGCGAGCCGCGGTTCGTCGCCGTCGGCGAGGCCCTCGCGGCTTCGCTCGGCAAGGATGACGTAGGTGCCTCGGTCGCCGTCTACCTCGAGGGCGAACCAGTGGTCGACATCTGGGGTGGGTACGCCGACGCGGGTGGCTCTGTCAGCTGGGAGCGAGACACCCTCGCCTGTGTGAACTCGACGACCAAGAACATGACGGCCCTCTGCGCGCTGATCCTGGCCGACCGGGGCCGGCTCGATCTGTCCGCACCGGTCGCCGCCTACTGGCCGGAGTTCGCCGCGGCCGGCAAGGAGAGCGTGCTGGTGCGGCACGTGCTGTCCCACACCGCAGGGCTGCCGGACCTGGCCGGGCCGGCAACGGTCGAGGATCTGTACGACTGGGAAAATGTGACGGCCGGGCTGGCGGCGCAGGCTCCTGAGTGGGAACCCGGGACGGCCGCCGGCTATCACGCGCTCACCTTCGGGTTCCTCATCGGTGAGATCGTCCGCCGCATCACCGGCCGCAGTCTCGGCGAGTTCTTCGCCGAGGAGGTGGCCGAGCCGCTGGGCGCGGACTTCCACATCGGACTGTCCGCCGAACACGACCACCGCGTCGCTCCGCTCATCGCGCCGCCGTCGCTCACCGACGAGTACACCGCCAGCGCGCCGCCCGGCCCCGACGGCGCAACTCGGGCGATCACAGGTGCCGCGATCCGGGTCAAGGACGCCAACTCGGTGGCCTGGCGCCGTGCACAGATCCCTGCTGTGAACGGCTTCGGCAACGCTCGCTCTGTCGCCCTCGTCCAGTCGGTACTTGCAAATCAGGGAACGATCGGCGGCGTGCGGCTGCTGTCCCCTCAGGGATGCGAGCCCGCGTGGCAGGAGGTGTTCTGCGGCCAGGACCGCATCCTGGGGGCGCCGATGTGCTGGACGGCGGGCTTCGGCAAGTTCGGCAACACCTTCGGCTGGGGCGGCTGGGGCGGGTCACTGGTCGCGAGCGATCCCGACTCACGCATGACCGTGGCCTATGTCATGAATCAGATGGTCGACCGGAACCAGCAGGAGGACCACCGCGGCATGGAGATCATCATGGCCGCTTACAGCGGGCTGCGCTGACAGGCAACAGGGCTGTCCGGGCCTGCGCAAGCTGTTTAGGGAACACTGGGCTCACGTGGCATGAGTCAGAGTGGTTCGCAAGCGGCAGCCTTCTTCCGGGAGACCCGCCGGAGCGGGGTGGTCTGGTTCGCCAGGGATGACAAGGGAAGCCCGGCCCCCCCTCTCCGCGGACGGCACACGAAGTCTTCCCCACTGGTCGACCGCGGCCCGCGCGCAGAGGGCGGCGAGGATCTGGGGGCACGGGCTCCGTGTTGAATCCATGCCTCTGGACGCCTGGCGGGATCGCGATCTGCCCGATGCCGCCCGAGAGGGATACACGATCGGCATCAACTGGAGCGGACCGCGGCTCGTCGGCTGGAGCTTCACCCCGGTGGAAGTCCTCGATCGACTCGCAGCGCCTGAATGGCCCACGGCGCCACTCACACAGAGCGCGGTCGCAGCCGAGGAGCGGGTGACCGGACAGCGGCTTTCACATTCACGCCGCTGTTCCGGCTTCCTCGGCCTCATCGAGTGCCAGGCAGAGGGAGGTGACAGCCGAGGACTTGCCCGTGTTCTCGTCGGTCCTGACGCGAGCTGCTTCGCGATCTCGCGGATGAGGGTGCAGGCGAGCGCCTCAGTGTGACCTACGTGCCGCGGGCTACGACATGAACTCCCTCTACCGCAGCCACCGCCTCCTGCTCGTGCCGTCCACGGTGCAGGACGCCTTCCTCCGCGTGATCGTCGAAGCCGCGCTGCACGGGACCCCGGGCATCGGCACCGACCGGGGCGGCATCCCCGAAGCCGAGGTATCGAGCCGCAAGAGATGAGTACAGCTACTCAGGCTCCGAGCACCTCGGCAACCGACGATGAAGACCGACTCGTCGAGACCGGGAGACCGAACATGCTCAGCCGCCTCGCCGACATGCTGGTCCCTGCCGTGGGCCGTCTGTCGGTGACCACCCACTCGGGCGCCGTGCTCGCGCCGGGCAGCATCATCGCCGCGAACCACACCTCGCTCGCGGATCCCGCCGTCGTCCTCGCCGCCCTGCGGCGGCTCGGCGTCGAACCGGTCGTCATGGCGGCCGCCGGGCTGTGGCGCGTCCCGCTCCTGAGCCGCGCGCTCGTCCACGGACGACACATCCCCGTCCACCGCGGCGACCGACGCGCGGCAGACGCCCTGGACCAAGCGATCCAGGCTCTGGAGCGCGGACACCTCGTCCTGATCTACCCGGAAGGCTGCCTCCCGCATCGGACGGACGCCGCCGAGGCAGCACCCCAGAACTTCCGCAGCGGCCTGTCCCGGCTCGTTCAACGCACCGGGGCCCCGGTGGTGCCCGTGGGCCAGGCCGGCGCCCGCCGAATCACCTCGGGAAACCCGGCCAAACAGCTCACGGGCCTGCTCACGGCACCCTTGCGCCGGCCGCGACTGCACGTGCACGTAGGTGAGCCCCTGCACATGACACCAGACGACGCGGCCCGGACGGAACAGGCCCACACCGCAGTGACGGCTGCATGGCGCACGGCCGCCGCACAGCTCGGAGAGACCACCGCTCTCGCCTCCTGACCAGGGTGTCAAGCCACGGCTGTGACCGGGAGTGCACGTCGGAAGCACCGGACCGCCGACGCCCCGGGGGAGGCAGACCCCGGACGCATGTCTGTGGAGGGGAACGGGGCGAGCGCCCGTGCCCTGAGGAAGCGTCAAGAACACGTCGTGCCGCGCTCAGGGGTCCTACCGTTGAGGAGGTACGCATCGACGGCCCTGGTCGCACAGAGGCTGTAGGGGTACGACCCATGGCCCTCGGCCCGCACCGTCAGCAGGACGCCGACCCCCTCGCCCAGCTCGTCCGCCATACGCTTGGCACCCTCGTACGGTGTCGTCGGGTCGCCGGTATTGGCGACGACGAGGATCGGGGAAGCGCCTTCCGCGCTGACGTCGGGGGCGGCACTCTCGCCCTTGAACGGCCATTCGTAGCAGAGGTAGACGCCGACGGCCCAGGTTTCGCCGAAGACGGGGGAAGCCGCCCTGATCCGCTTCATCATCTCCTCGGACTCGGTGAAGCCGGGGCGCAGGTTGGAGTCGGCGCAGGTGATCGCGACAAAAGCGGACGTGCCGTTGCCGCCCGAGGTCTTGCTGCGGGGGCTGACGCCGACTTCGCTGCCGGCCCGGGCGCCTCGGCTCCGGGTGTCCGGGCCGTGGTCGTACGCCTCCTCCAGCAACGCGCTGCCGTTGCCCCGCTCCATGACCTCGCGCAGCGCCTTCGCCAGCGGCTTCCAGCCTTCTTCGCCGCTGTCCAGGTGGTTGGCGATGGCGTGGGCGGCAAGGCTGCCGGTCAGTTCCCCGCCGTCGTCGGTGGGCGCGGGCTTTTCCTCCAGCCTGTTCAGCAGCGCGACGACGCGTCGGCCGGCCTGCTTCGGGTCGCTGCCGGTGGGGCAGTCGTCGTAGGCGTCCGCGCAGTGCGCGGTGAAGCGGTCGAAGGCGAGCTGAACGGCCTTGACCTGGCTGATCTGGTCCTGCAGGCGGTCCAGTGTCGGGTCGATCGGGGCTTCGAGCACGACTCGGCCCACGTTCTTCGGGAACAGGTGGGCGTAGACGCCGCCCAGCCCGGTGCCGTAGGAGACGCCGAGATAGTGCAGCTTCTCGTCACCGAGGAGATAGCGCATCAGGTCCATGTCACGCGCGGTCTGCGTCGTGCCGACGTAGGGCAGGATCCCGCCGGAATGCTTCTTGCAGGCGTCGCCGCCCTCGTACTCCTTCTCGCCGCAGTTCACGGGTGCCGTCCCGCCGACGCCGCGAGGATCGAAGCTGACCAGGTCGTAGCGCTCGCCCAGCCTGGCGTAGTCGTCGGCGTACTCGGGCAGCCCCACCACGCCCGACTGGCCGGGGCCGCCGAAGTTGAAAAGGAGGGATCCGATCCGCTCGTCCTCCGGTCCGGTGGCTCTTTTCCGGATCATTGCGACGTCGATCATGCCGCGGCCGGGCCGCTCGTGGTCCAGCGGCGCCTTCATCGTGGCGCACTCCCAGCCGTCGCCCGGGGCATCACCGTCCCCCTGCGCCCCGGACGGTGCCGGGCAGGCCGACCAGGCGAGCCGTTGGCCGACGGTGAAGGCCCCGGGCAGTCCCGCAGGCGGGTTCGTCGCCTTGCGCTCGACCCGGCGCCTCGCCTCGCCGCCCTCGGTCGACGCAGACGGGCCCGGGCCCGAGCCTCCGACGACATCGCATCCGACCCCTACGCCCACCTCGACCACGACGGCAAGGGCAAGCAGGCCCGCGGCGGCGCGGCGCCCCGGAGCAGCGGACACCACAGCAGGCCGCGAGCTGCCGCCGGCCCTGTCCGCCCTCATGCGCAACCCCCGGGCCAAGCGCCCCCACACCCGTATCCATGTACGCATCCGCAAGTCCCCCCGCCCCCGACACGCCGGAACGCCGCGCCGCTCGCACTTCGACGGCACGAACCCTATTGATCATCGATCTCCGATGGCAATCGATCAAACTCCCCCGGCAGCGGACACAGCGGACAAAGACAGCTCGCTCACCCCTGCAGCCTGCACGCCGACGCCGGCCACCGGGCCGACACCACCGCCCGAACGCGCCTGATCCTCACCCTTCGAACCCCGGCCGGGCGCATCCGGCGCCCCGCCCTGGTCCTGAAAGGCCGCCCTGACCGGCAGCGAGCGCGCGATCCCGCCGGGCCCCGGCATCCCCTCCGACGCCGCCGCAGTACTGCTGCTCTCCCCCGCGGCCGGCCCCGGCCACGCGGGGCGGGGCCGGCCCTCGGCAAGAGCTGTCCCCCGAGCAGAGCACGGACCCGGCCTCGGCACGGCAGAGGTGAACACCAGGACACACCGACGTCCCCGAGATCTCACCGCATACCGTGCACGGGCTCGTCAGTTCTCCTGCCGGACCGGCATCAGGAGCGAGAAGGTGTCCTCGTCGTCGGGCCGGCGGATCGCGAGTGGCGCCGTGGGGGCGCCCAGTTCCAGGACCAGTTCGTCCCGGGCTCCGGCGGCGAGCGCGTGCAGCAGGAACTCGCGGTTGACGGCCACGTTGTCCTGGCCGTCGTCACCGTCGTCGCACACGATCACGGACCCGTCCTCCGCCACCCGGAGCACGCTGAGGTCGTAGGACCCGCTGTCCTGCTCGCGTGTCTCGCCCGCGCGGACCGGGCCGGTCTCCAGGGCGTGGCGGAAGGCCGCCGTGCCGACCCGGGCCCGGCGGCCGGCCGGGAGGTCGACGAGGCGCCGGTAGTCGGGGAACTCGTGGCCGAGGCTCCGGCCGGACGTCTGCCCGTCGCCGGTCTCCAGCGTGACGCGGTCACCGTCCACCGCGAGCCGGACGGGGTCCTCACCGGTCAGCAGCGCCCGGATCGCGTCGGCGAGCGGAAGAGGCACCACCACCTGGGTCCTGGGCCCGCCGTGCCCGGTCGCGGATACCTGTGCGACAGCCATCCGGTAACGGTCGGTGGCCACCAGACGGAGTCCCTCGCCTTCGATGTCGAACAGGATTCCGCCGAGCATCGGCAGCTCCGGGTCGGTACCGGCGGCGAACCGGACCGCGTCCAGCGCGGCGGCCAGTTCCGGCGCGGGGACGGACAACCGGGCGGTGGCGGTGTGGAGCGAGGTCATGGGGTCTGTCTCCCTGCGGTCGAGTAGGGCTCGGAGCGTGGAGAACTCGCTGCGGGCCTCGGACAGCCCCAGCTCGAGACGGCGCAGGTGCGCCTGGAGGAGACCGCGCACCAGGTCCGTGTCCGTGCCGGCCCAGCCGGCCAGCACGAGCCGGATGTCGGCCAACGGCATGCCCGCCCGGCGAAGCCGGGCCAGCAGCCGGACCTCCTCCAGCTGCCCGGGCTCGTACCAGCGGTACCCGCTGACCGGGTCCACCCGGGCAGGGACCAGCACACCGGCACGGTCGTAGAACCGCAGCGCGCTCACGCTCAGTCCGCCGTCCCGCGCCATCTCCCCGATACTGCGCATCTCGTTCTCCACACCCGGAACTCTGAGCCCTCGACAAGGTCGAGGGTCAACCCCGGCCACGGTCACGATCCTCCTGCGACCGCCCCCTGAGCAGTTCTGGGAGGCCGTCGGCAGCCGCGCGAGCGGCGCCTGCGCAGAGAAGTCCCGGCACGCATTCAGTCCCTCCGGGCCAGGTCCGTTGCCGCCACTCCGGCGAACCAGTCCAGCACCTCGCAGATCTCGCCACCGTGCTCCGCGAAGACCCTGATCGGGAAGGACGGGCGCAGCTCCAGCTTCGCCTCGGGCAGGTCGATGCCGTCGATCTTGTTCAGGCGGTTCAGGAGCTCCCGGCGCTGTTCCGTGTCGTCGAAGGGGCTGCGGGTCTTCAGGTACTGGAAGACCACCTCGACCGTCCCGCTGACGGGATAGATCCCGACCGGCCACAACAGCTGCGGCCTGCGGCCGGGCCCGAGGTCCAGCACGGGGAAGCAGCTCGTCTCCTCGTGACGGCCGTAGGTCACACGGCCGCCCCGGCGGCGCCAGAAGTCGAGGGCCGCCGCCGATGACAACGGGATGACACGGCGTTGACGCCGTGTCTGTACCGTCGAAGGAGGCCCAGCCGCACGTCACTGCCGGTTCCGACGCGGGCGGTGTTTCCCATGCAGGAATTCAGTGAGCCCTACGACCCCGAGACGGGCGATCTCACGCATCTCTCACAGGCTTCCGTGGTCCACCGCGGGCAGGTCCTGGGGCACATCAGCCATCTCCTGGTCGACCCGGCGACGAACAGAGCGGAATGGGCCCTGGTCACCGACCGGGCCGGGACGCGTCGCGCGCTGCCGCTCGACCTGCTGGAGGACGAGGACGAGCACATCCGTGCGGTGCGGGGAGATGTCGACGTGGAGCACATCCGGGTCGGCGCCTGGAGCGTGGACCGGTTGCAGTACCTGCGCACGGACGTGAACGCGGTCGTCGCCGGCCTGCGGGGGGCCGGCTTCACCGACGTGCGGCCCGTGCCGTGGGACGTAAGGCTGGTGACACTCGATCAAAAAGTTTCGGCGGCACCGGAGATGGGCGAAAGCTCCGACCTCGCGCAGGCCGCGCCTCCCGACGCCGTACCTCCCCAAGCCGTGTCTCTCCCTGCCCCACCGCCGCCCGTCGGTCCTTCCTCCGCCGCCCCTCCCCCGGCCCCTGTCGCCGCGGAGGACGTGCGGCGCGAGATGGTGGCGGAACTCCCCAAGTCGGTCCGCAGGCAGCGGTGGATACCGGTCCAGGTGTCCATCCGGCAGACCAGCGGGGCGGAGACCCTCCTGGGCGTGCCCCTCGACATACCCGGGGGCGTGACGGTCTCGGTGGTCGCGACGGTGCCGGACTCCTTCGAGATCCAGGGCGAACGCGTCATCGACCTCGCCGTCCCGGAGTTCGGCGACTCCCCACCGGGACTCTTCATGATGCGGGCCGGCGCGGTGGGCAGCTTCCCCGTGCGGTTCACCGCCTACCGCGGCGGCACCTTCCTGGGCGCGCTCGAACTGCAGATACAGGTTTCCGCGCTGGCCTTCCGCTCCACCGCCACCCGCGAAGTGGCGAACGCGCTGGACGTCGACGAGGCGGCTCAGGAGGAGGCCAGCCTGCAGATCATGTACGACGACGCGAGCAGGACCTTCCGCTTTCTGTTCATCACCGACTCACAGCGCCTGGAGGTGCCCAGCCGCCCGATCGAAGGGGACATCCGTGACCGTGTCGAGGCGCTGATCCCGCAGTTCGACGCGTACGCCTCCGACGCGGGCAGTCTCACCCCGGAAGCGGCGCGCGAGCGGATGAAGAACGAGGGCTTCCGCCTGTGGAAGTTCCTGGTTCCCCCGCCGATCCAACGGATGATCCTCGACAACGCGGACACCATCAGCCAGATGACGATCTTCAGCGACCGGGAGGTCGTGCCCTGGGAACTGCTGTACCCGCTGGACGAGAACGGTGTGGGGTTCGGCCACTTCCTCGTCGAGCACTTCCCTGTGGTGCGGTGGGTCATGAAGAGCAGGCGCGGGCGGCGGCTGACCCTCGAACGCCCCACGTTCGTGGTACCGGACGGCTCCCCGCAGGAGGCCGAGTCCGAGATCGACGACATCGCCCTCAAGCTCGACCAGACCGCACCGAACCGGGTGAGCAACCGGGATGTGCTGGTCTCCGCCCTGGCCGCCCCCTCGTTCGACTGCCTGCACTTCGCGTGCCACAACACCTACCGTGCCGGGCAAGGAAGCCGCATCCGCTTCACCGACGGTGACTTCCAGCCGCAGGACCTGGCGATCGCCACCGTGACCTGTCCGCTCGCGGCCACCGTCCCCCTCGTCTTCCTCAACGCCTGCCGCACCCAGGGAAGCGCCCCGAGCTATACGAGCCTGGAGAACTGGGCCGATGTCTTCCTCCAAGCCGGCGCCGCCGCGGTCATCGGCACGTCCTGGGCCGTGCGCGACACCACGGCACGGCTGTTCGCCGGGACGCTGTACGAGCGGCTGCGGGCAGGGCTGACGCTGGGTGAGTCGGTGAGCGAGGCACGCGCCCTGGCACGCGACAACATGCCGGGGGACTCGACCTGGCTCGCCTACACGGTCTACGGAGACCCACGCGCGAAGGTGGTGCAGTCATGACCGGTCCCGTGTTCGTCATCCACGGCGTCGCCAACCGCGACCGTGGTGCCTTCGAGGCGAGAGTCAAGGACTTCGGCGACCGTCTCCGCCCCACCGAGGCCGACCTGCACCCGGTCTTCTGGGGGGACCTCGGTGGCCGGGACGCCTTCCTGGACCGTGTGATCCCCACCATGGGGGCGGCGGCCGACTCCCGCGCCGGTGCGGCGCCCGGCACCGAACCGATGCCTGTCCCGCCGCCGGACGATCCGGTGTGGACGTTCCTCGCCGGTCCGCCTCCCGCGACGCCGACCGGTACCAGCACCGTACGCGACGGTTCCGACCGCTGGCGCGAGGGCCTGCGGATCGTCGCCGAGGCCGCCGCCGAACAGGACCGGCAGGGCAGAGCGGCCGTCCGCGGCACACAGGCGGACTGGCGGTCCGAACTCGAAGAAGCCTGGGACGAGCTGACGTACCTGCCCCGCCTGCGCAACGCGACGGTGCTCGCGGACGTCGGCGTGGCGCTCGCCGAGGAGGACACGGAGGCCCCCGGGGGACAGCACGTCCGGGGTGCCGGGGACTGGATCAGGAGAAGGCTCCGCGACATGGACCGTGCCGCGGGGGCCGTCATCGGCGCGGGGGCCGGCCGTCTCAACACCTACCTCCGCGCGGAGCTGAGCCCCGGCTTCGCCTCCTTCGCCGGTGACATCGCCGTCTACCAGCGCAGCCAACCGCTGATCCAGCAGCGGGTCCGTGACGCGCTGCACGCCTACGACGAGGACGCCGGCCTCGCCGACCGGCCCCCGCAGGAGCGGACCGGCGGGGAGAACAATCCCGCGTGCTTCATCTGCCACAGCCTCGGAGGCGTCATCCTGCTCGATCTGCTGACGGCGCGGGAGGAGCCCGTGCACACGCGCGGACTGCTGACCTTCGGCAGCCAGTGGCCGCTGTTCCAGCTGATGGACCCCCGCAACGGCCTGGGCCCCTACGACGGCGAGACACCGGTCTCCCTGCCCGCCTCGGTGGGACGCTGGATCAACGTGTGGGAGCCGATGGACCCGTTGGCCTTCGTCGCGGGCAGGGTCTTCCGGCTGTCGGACGGGTCCCGCCCCCAGGACCGGACGGCTCAGCACCTGGTCACCTCCGGGCTGTGGACCCACTCCGCCTACTGGGGCCTGAACGTGGTCCGGGACGCGGCACGCGAACTCGTCCGGGGGACGTGAACTCCCCCGCGCGCAGGCGGGGTGGTCCGGGCGAGAGCATGTCGCCGGGCACCGCGGGCCGGCAGGGCTGCCGGCCACTCATCGGGCGACAGCCCGCCGAACGCGGTACTTCCAACGCGAAAGGGACCGCACGACAGTCTCGGCCCCGATGGGATTGGCGCTGTGCACGTAGACGGTGCCGATCCGGAACGGGTTTCCATGGAAGGCGGCCTCCTCCAGGAGGGTCACCACCGGCATGATGCTGTCGTCCCCGCCGAGGTCGTGGTCGAGCCAGAGCTCGTCGATGAAGATGTCCTGGTGCTCTTGGAGCAGCCGGACTCCCTCGCGGCTCGTGCGGGCGAGCCGTGTCGCCCGGGGCAGCGCCCTGAGGTCGTCGACGGCGAGGATGACCGGTGCCGGTTCAGGAGAGGGCTGCTGCATCCGGCCATCATGCCCGGTGAACGGCGGGGCCGGGTGCCGGCAGCGGGCGGTGGTGTGCCCGTCCTCCGCGGGGTGCAGGCCGAGCTGCAGGAAGTGAACCCATCGGGAGACGAGCGCAGTTGCGCAAAGTTGCTCGACCACCTGACAGGGTTGCGTGATGTCGCCGATGAGAGCTTTGCGAGCCGGGGACGGGCGGCGCCGCCCTCCGCTGCCGGCGGACGGTGCGTTCCCACCTGCCAGGAGCTCATCCTCCTTCTGGCGCGGCTCCTGACGCCGGGCGCGGACCTCGCTGTCCGCCAGGACGACGACGTCAGCACCCCCGGCGGCCACGATCA
This sequence comes from Streptomyces sp. NPDC093094, assembly GCF_044754345.1. Taxonomy (NCBI): domain Bacteria; kingdom Bacillati; phylum Actinomycetota; class Actinomycetes; order Kitasatosporales; family Streptomycetaceae; genus Streptomyces; species Streptomyces sp. NPDC093094. The sequence continues at coordinate 167,156 of NZ_JBIVOX010000008.1, forward strand.
TGCGGGCGATCCGGCGGGCACCGCGCCGGCACGGGGTCCGGTCGGGCCCGACGGCAGGCCGTCGACGTGTGCACAGTCCTGCCGCCGTCGCCCTCCTCGCCGAATCGTTCCGCCCCGCTCCCCTGGCTGCCGGTGCTCGTGTCGTTGCTCCTCCTCTTCGCGACGTGGGCTTTCGTGTTCGTCCGATGGGTGCGTGAAGGCTCTCCGATCGGCGAGAGGCCGGTCGGGTGACACCCCCGCACCGCTATCGCCGTGCGGCGGCGAGGCGGTTGATGTCGGGGTTGCGCAGGACAGCGGGAGCGTCGCCGTCCGGCCCGGCCGCGGCGAGCATGGCGCGGCCGACGGCGTCCGTGGTGGTGACGTGACGGGGGAAGAGGCGCTTGAGCAGTGGGTGGAAGACCGCGGTGGCGCGGTAGAGCCGGCGGTAGAGCGGGGTCCGGGAGACGGCGCCGTCGACCAGCTGGACGAAGCCGGGACGGAACATGTGGGCGGTCATGGGCAGTGCCCGGAGGTCGTTCTCCGTACGGCCCTTGACACGGGCCCACATCTGACGGCTCTTGCCGGTGGGGTCGGTGCCTTCGCCGGAGACGTACACGAAGGTCAGGTTCGGGCTCACGGCGATCAGGGCGCGTGCGGCAGCCAGTGCGTAGTCATGGGTGATGCGGGTGTACTCGGCCTCGCTGCGGCCGACGGCGGAGACACCGAGGCAGTAGAAGCAGGCGTCCAGGCCGGTGAGCTGGTCCTGGATCGCCGTGTAGTCGGTGAAGTCGGCGTGGACGATCTGCCGCAGTTTGGGGTGAGCCACGTCCAGAGGGGTTCGGACGACGGCGAGGACTTCGGTGACCGCGTCGTCCCGCAGGCAGGCGTGCAGAGCGCCGTGCCCGACCATTCCGGACGCCCCGAAGACGATGACGCGCACGAGTTCTCCTGGTGGTGAGGGGTGTGCCCGGGGGCGTGTTCATTGTGCAGGGTGACGGCGGGGTGCGGTGCAGGCGTCGCCGCGGTCCGGGCCGCCCGCGGCCCGCGGCGTGGGGCCGCTCCCGGCTCACCGTCCCGGGGACCGGCGGGGAACGCCTACGGACCGGAAGACCAGGGCGTCGAAGGCGCGGTCGGGCAGGAAGCGCCGCAGGCCGATGAGCGGGCGTGCGCCGAAGCCGGTGGCGTAGCGGGTCCTGGGCCGGCGGGCCGTGACGGCCTTGCCGACGGCGTCGGAGATGACGGTGGGCGGGGACATGCGTCTGGCCATGGTCTCGGAGCGCATGGAGGCGGCGACGGCCTCGGCCTGGTCGGCGTAGGCACCCGCGGCGGAGGATTTCTCCAGATGGTCGGCGGCGATGCCGCTCCACTCGGTGCGGATCCCGCCGGGTTCGATGACGACGACGTCGACACCGAAGGGCTTGACCTCGATCCGCAGGCAGTCGCTGAGGGCTTCGAGGGCGAACTTGGTGCCGTGGTACCAGCCGCCCAGCGGGGTGTAGATCTTCCCGCCCATGGAGGTGATGTTGACGACCGTACCGCTGCGCCGGGCACGCATGTGCGGCAGGGCGAGCTGGGTCAGGCGGACGGCGCCGAAGACGTTGACGTCGAACTGGCGGCGGGCCTCGTCCTGCGAGCCCGCCGCTACCTCGCGGACCGCTCCCTCCCCACCTCCCAGGTCGCCTACCTCCTCGCCTACGACGACACCAACTCCTTCTACCGGGCCTTCCGCCGCTGGACCGGGCTCACCCCGGACGCCGCACGCAACGCCGGCCACCCCACCCCTGCGTGATCACTGTGGCGACGCCCCCCCCCGGGCGGCGAAGTCCGCACGCCGGGTGGTTCAGACGGCCGTCCGCATCGGGAACTTGCTGTCAGTCCTTGGCGAAGAGGGTGGGCAGGTACCCCAGGGAGTGGCCCTTGGCGTTGGGGTGGTAGCTCTCGTGCACGGCGAGGCGCGTGCTGTTCAGCCACCAGTCGTCGGAGCAGATCTCATGGTTGGTGAAGATGCCGCGTACGTCGCCGAAGGCGAATCCGTGGGCTGAAGCGCGCCCGGAGGTGACGGAGTCGATGGTGTCGGCGGCGCTGTTGATGGCGTTGCGGCTGGTGTCGCTGATCCCGAAGGAGCAGGATCCGCCGATCTTGTACAGGTGCGGGTAGCCGAGGACGACGACGCGGGCGTTGGGCGCCCGGTTGCGGATCTGGGTGTAGAGCGAGTTGAGGCGTGCGGGCAGCTGGTTCGTGGCGAAGGTCTTGGCGTTGTCGACCGCGGTGAGGCAGGCGTCGGTGCCCTGGAGCACGCAGGTCTGCATCGCGCCGGCGAAGCCGGCGTCGTTGCCGCCGGCGCTGACGGTCACCAGTGAGGTGGCTCCGTTGAGCGCGCCGAGCTGGTTGTTGATCACGTCCTGGGTCGTGGCGCCGGAGCAGGCGACGAAGGCGAACGAGGACGGGGAGTTGGCCGACGCCCACAGCTGGGGGTAGGCGTTCGGGCTGCGACGGCACGAGCCGCTGGAACTGATGTAGTTGCCGGTTCCCTCGCCCGATGAGTACGAGTCACCGAGTGCGGCATAGGGGCCGGTGGCGGCGGAAGCGGGGCTTGCCCCGATCACGGCGCCGAAGGTGAGCAGGATCGCCGACAAGAGCGCGTACAGAAGACGTGCGGGTCTCACGGTGCCTCCACGAAATGACGAAGCAACACAGCTGACACGTGCATGCCATGTTGTAGAGGTGAGATGCCGCCGGCGGATAGATGTGTGAACGTAAAATTGTTGAATCCTGTTGCGTGTACGAGTGGGTCAGTGTGGGTTTGTGTGCATCGCGCGTAGACGGCGCGACGGCATGAAGGGCCCCACGGCCTTGGAGCTCCTCGGCCGGCCCCGCTTTCCGCCCGGGAGCCGGCGGTTCGCCTCCGCTGCGAGCACCACTGTCCGGGCGCCCTCCGCCGCCACGCCCAGCGGGCCCGGGCCTCCGGCGCGAACTGCGTGGTGCTGTACCGGCTGCATGCCGACGGGGAGCCAGGGCGGGTGCACCAAAGTCCGCGGTCGCGGAACAGGTCCTCGAGCACGCTCAGGGCACGGCGCTGCCCGACGTCCTGCGGGAGGAGCTGCACGCGCCCCTGACCTGGCACCGTGCGGCCGCGTCATGGGTGAGCCGGGGGCGTACGGCTGTCCTCCAGCGGCGGGCGGGCTGCGGCGCCTGCGGGACCGTCGGTCAGGGCGATGCGGGCGGTGATGCGTTTGCCGGCCGGTTCGCGCCGCACCTCGAAGGCTTCGGCGACGGCCATGACGATCTCCAGGCCGTGTTGTCCCACCCGGCCGACGTCGGCGGCCCATGCGACGGGCGCGGCCGGGTCCGAGTCCCGGACCACGACTTCCACCGCGTCCCCGACGATGCGCAGGTCCAGCAGAACCGGACCGGAGGCGTACTTGCGGGCGTTGGTGACCAGCTCGCTGACCACCAGCTGGATGAGGTCCATGGCGCGCTGCGAGACGGGCAGGCAGTGGCCGGCATCGGCACCGTCATCGACTGCCGCGAAGCCCTCCCCGGAACCGGTGCTGCGACGACCGGTCGAGTTCGAGCCGAGTTCGAGCCGAGGACAGCCCCCTCGATCGCCTGGACTCCGGCAACTCGACCCCGCGCAGGCCGGGGCACATCACACACCCACGGCGTTTCCCCGGCGCCGGCCGGCCTGGCTCCGAGCCCTGCACGTCCCTCATCAGGGCTCGAAACCCCGGGCAGGTGCCCTGACGTTGTCCAGAACGAGCTGGCCCTGTTTGTCGACCGCGCGGGTCACCGTCTCCTGGAGTATTCCGAACGCGGCCGCCCAGGCGACGATCTGGGCCTCGCTGTCCAGGCTGCTCAGACCCGGCAGGAATTCACCGCTGATCAGCAGAATGCCCAGGGCCGCGCTCAGCGCTCCCACCGGCAGGCGCAGCACGAGCAGCAGTACCGCGATGCGGTAGGGCCCGGCCGTGCCGTGCATCGTCCGCAGTGACACGGCACCGGCGAGCGCGGCGGCGAGCGCGCCGATGAACAGCACCAGAAGCAGGTCGCTGCCCTGGGCCGAGTGTCCGATGGGACAGACCATTCCTTCCGGTGGGGTAAAGCAGAATTTCTCCGCGACTCCGGGGACGGCATAGCCCCACACGGCGAACAACGCCGCGATGACGGTCATGATCACGATGGAGGCCGCGACGATCTGGGTGAAACTGCGCGCTCTCGCTCGCTCCTGCTCCTCCGCCTGTTGCGCCGCGTGGAGGGTGCTCACGGCCAGATCCCTCAGGTCAGGGGTGAGGAGGTTGCCGTTGCGCTTCAGCGCCGCCTCCAGGTCCGCCAGGCGCTGATCGTCCGCGGCCAGATGCAGACGGGCCTGCGTGACGATCCGCGGGCCGCGCCACCCCAGCTCGCCGGCCGGCAGCAGCTGCAGAATCTCGACCTCCGCCTCATGGACGTTGGCCAGGGCCGCGTCCGCGTACAGTCCGGTGATGCGCTTGAGGAATCTCTGCCTCTCGCTCAACGCCTGCCGCGCCGAAGCGAGTTGTTCCTCGGCTTTCGCCGCCACCTCGGCGTCGGCGGGTGACAGGCCGAGCTTCACCATTCTGTTGATCTGTGACTGGAGTTCCGCGATATGGGCGCCGAGCCGCGCGCACCAGGCGGACCTTCGCTGACCGGCCACGTCCCTGTCGTTGTCCATCGCGATGCCCCTTCCGTCGCGAGGGATGCCTGCTAGCGCTGCCCGTCGGCTCGGGTGCGGGTGACCCCGGCGGTTTCCTCGTACGCGGTGTTCTCCTGATCGGCGCTCAGCAGCTCCTCCAGGATGTGGATCGCGCCGCTGACGCGCAGCAGTGATTCCCTGAGCACCGTCTCCTGCTGAACCAGCCCCTGCAGCTGGTGCTCGCCCTTCTCGAAGTCCTGCCTGAGACCGGCGAGCCGCTCCTGCATCTGTACCTGCATGGTCGTCTCCCTCTCCGGAGTCATCCGGCTGCCGTGACGACAGCGAAAACACTCTTGTCGGCCGGCTGTCCGTGGACCTCGGGGCACAGGTAACGGTCCCGCTCGGCTTCCGGCTTCTCCACCTCGGGGATGATCGGGTGCGCCTTGGCCCACGCGTCCTGCCGCACGCCGGTCACCTGCCAGCACACCCTGACTCCCGGCTTGTCCGTGCGGATGGTGAAGCTGTTGTCGCGGATCTCGCCGGTCACCGCGGCCAGTGCGGGCTCGCCCATCGGCGTCAGCTGGTAGCGGAAGTCGCGATTGAGCGCCTCGAAGTAGTCGGGGAGAACGACGGTCGCGTCGCCGTTCTCGTCGGTGACGACGGTCCCGTCGTACAAGTTGGTCATCCCGGGTGACTCGACGAAGGAGTGCGACAGATACTTGCCGGCCGGGTCCAGGGGGTGATCGATCTTGAAGCCGCCGCTGGGTTTGCTGAGGTGGCCGACGAACGTCGTCGCGCCGGTGTCCACGTGCATCTGCATGCCCCATTGCACGGCGCCGACTCCGAAGAAGCCCACGGTGTCGTCGCCGGACATCCCGACGAACGCCCGGTCGCCCTTGCCGTCCTGGTGGAACCAGATTCCCGCTGAGCCGTCGTTGCCCTTCCGGACGCGCATGCGGCGGGCCACGTCCAGACCGCCGCCCTCCCCGGAGTGGACCGACAGCCGGTCGGTGCCCGACCACAGCCGCGCGCTGCCCTCGAACGCGTACCACACCCAACGACTGCCCTGGTTACCGGGGTTCCCGACGAACTGGGTGGCCTTGCGGTCCGTGAACGAGAACCCTGCCAGAGGTCCCGCACTGGTTATCGAGCCCATGACGTGGAGATGTTCCCGCGGGGATGCGGTCCCGATGCCGATCATGCCGTTGGGGTCGATCACCATCCGGTCGGAGTCCGCGAGCACATCGGTGAAGTGCCATCTTCCGTCGGTCCCGGCGAACATCCCGAAGTGGCAGTCCTGGGATGCCGTGTTGCTCAGTTCCATCCTCGATCCCAGCGACGATTCGGAGGACGACAGCAGCAGGGCCACCTCGTCGAACGCGCCGCCGTCTATCTCCAGCACGGCCGACGGACTGTCGGTGCCGATCCCGACCGCACCGGTGAAGTGCGCCGCTGTCCGGGTGCCGGAGGCGACGATGCCGATGTCGCCTTCCGCGCGGAGCGCGACGCCTTCGGGGCTGGAGGCGACCACACCGGTGGCCCCTTCCGCACGGAGCGCGACGCCACCCGCGCTGGAGGCGACCACGCCCGTGTCACCCTCCGCACGAAGCCCGATGCCACCCGCGCTGGACGCGACCACGCCCGTGTCACCCTCCGCACGGAGGCCGACTCCCCCGGCACCGGACGCGAACACGCCGGTGGCGCCTTCCGCACGAAGCCCGACGCCTTCGGGGCTGGAGGCTTTGACGGCCGTACCGCTGGTGCTGGTGCCCGAGACGCCCGTACCACTGGTGCTGACGCCCGAGACGCCTGTACCACTGGCACTGGTGCCCGAGACGCCCGTACCCGTGGGTCCGATGCCCGCGACCCCGGCCGCTTTGTCGCCGTTGACCTGACCCAGCACCCCGAAGCCGCTGGTGGTGACGTTCACACCGAACACGCCTGCGCCGGTGTCGGGTTTGCCGCTGCTGCCGATGACGGCATGGCCTTTGGAAGTGTCTCCCCATACGCCGAACTTCAGCGCGGGGCTCTCCCCCGTCGGGTCGAAGCCGCTGACACCGTCCTGGGTGCCGGGGGGACCGATGGGCGCCATCGTGATCTCCTCCTTCAGTTCGTCCGGGTCCGGTACATGATCTGGAAACAGAACAACGTCACCACGTCGTTGGGCGCCTCGGCGATGTCGGCCGTGATGAAGTGCCGGTGCGTCCGGTTCCTGACGACATGCTCGTCCGTCGGCAGGAACTCCTGGCCGAAGGCGGGTGCGACAACGATCTCGTCAGCCGTGTTGCCGTCCAGTGCGCGTCGCTGCAGGCGGACCGTGGGCAGGGCCCCGGAGGTCGATCCCGCCTCGCCCAGGACCTTCAGCGACTTGATCTCCGCCCCGTCGGGCAGCACCACGTTCATGATGCCGTGGGCCTCCCGTGGGCCCGCCGGCTTCTGCGCACTGTCGCCGACGAGCTTCCAGCCGCCCTCCGTGTCCGCTGCCCCGAGGGGAAGGCGGCGAGGGGCGAGGACCGGCATCAGGGTGAGGAAGGACTCGGCGGGAGACAGCGCCTCGATCAGCGGGTTGATGACGTCCGCCAGCGAGGTGAACTCCGCTGTGAGGTCGTGGAACCGTGCGTTGAAGCCGCTCGGGCCGCCGGCCTGGACCCGGTCCTGGTTGTCGATCCAGTCGGTGTGGGAGAAGTTAGGGACGTATGGAGAAGTCATCGCCCTCGTCCTTGTCCGGGTGGGTGTGTCGGGAGGGGTGGCGGTCAGCCGTGCGGTAGGTGGGGAAGGTGTAGGCGGGCATGGAGTCGGCGTCCGCTCCGGACAGTTCCGGCACATGCCGGCGCAGATTCCGGGTCCGCATCTCCACCCCCACCGGGTGGAACCAGTTGAGGATGTTCAGCAGCAGGTCATAGCGGTCCTTGCTGATCCGTAGGTCGGGCAGCGCCTCCAGCCCGGGGTTGAGCCGCACCTCGCACTGATGGGGTCGCAGCCTGTTCACGTCGAAGTAGCCGGCCCGGACCGGGACGAGGCCCGGTGCCAGGCCCTCGACGCGGACGAGGGGGCGGTGAGTCGAGGGGAGTTCGACCAGTCCCGGGCCCTCCGACGCCGTCCACCAGGCCAGTTCCTGCTCGCCCCCGGGCCCCAGAGGCCGCCGGGAGACCAGGCGGGGCGGCCGTGCAGGGGTCTCGGTGACGGGCGCGGGGTCGGCGAGCAGCACGGCCGCCTCCTGCCGCGGTGCTGCCAGCAGGCTCGGCCGGTACCGTGCCGCGCCCGGACTGGGCGCGAGCGCCGGGCAGTCCCCGCCCGGGGCGAACACGGTGGGCAGCAGGGTGCCGGTCGCCGCGTCGATCAGGTGGACGCGCCCGGCCGCGAAGCCGGTGCCGGCGGTGGCCACGTACACGAAGGCGGCGTCCGGGACGGTCCGCAGCGCGACGGGCAGCGTGCCGCGCGGGAAGCGGTCGATGGTCGCCTCGGGGGCCCTGGCGTCGACCTCGTACCGTTGGACGGCGCCGGTACGTCCCGTCGCCGGGGCCTCGAGGACGCAGGCGACGTAGAGCCGCGTGCCGTCCGGCGAGAAGACCGCGGCGGGCGTGTCGACGGCACCGGTGTCGACCGGCTCGTTCCGCGGGGCGAGTCCCTGCGGGTCGAGCCACTGGATCCGGCCGCCTTCGAGCACGGCCACGAGGTGTTGGCCGTTCGGCGCGACCGCGAGCGCACGGGGGACCGCCGCCAGGGACACGTCGGCGGTCTGCGCGCCGGACTGCGGGTCGTACGCGCGCACGGTGCTGTCGTCGGCATAGGCGACGTACAGCCGTTCGCCGTCCGTGCCCAGTGCGACGGGGCGCGGCCCGGTGAGGGCGACGGCTGCCGGGGCGAGCGTCACCGGGTCGAGGGCCTGGACCGTGCCGGACCGCTCGTGGGCCACATAAAGCCGTCCGCCGGCGAAAGCGAGCGGGCCGGGAAACGGTATGACCGGTTCCGATCGTGTCAGGGAGAGAACCGGTACGTCTTCGTCGCGTTCGGCCTCGACGGCGAAGGACGTCACGCGGTGGCTGCCCCGGAGGGAGAGGTAGAGCCGAGCGCCCTCGTCGTCGAAGCAGGCGTCGACGGGCTCGGCGTGACCGAGGGCGGTGAGCGCCGTCGTCTCCTCGACACGGATCTCGGTGGGACCGCTCAGCTCCACCTGGTCGTCGCCCGCCACCGTGGCCTCTATGCGGTTCCCGGTGAGTTCCGGGGACGTGCCGGCGGCCGGTACGGCGACGTGGTCGAACCCGGCCGCGAAGGCGTGAGCCGCCAGGACCGGTCCGGTCACGGAGGAGCCGGCCAGTTCCAGGGTCCTGCCCTCACGGAAGGGACCGGGGCCCTCGGGGTCGAAAGCCCTGAGGACACGGACGGTGACGGGGGTGCCCTCGAACTGGTCGAGCAGCCGGTCCAGGGCTCGGGACGCCGCGGGCTGCATCCGCCGGTTGCCTGTCCCGGTGCCGTAGTCGACCGCCCGCGGTGGGGTCGACAGGTCGTCGGTGCGTGTGAGGAGGTGACTCGGGTCGAAGCCGTCCGCGGACCGTCCTTCGGCGGCCTCCGCACCGGCGCCGGCGAAACCCTCGCGGCTGATCGACTGCCCGGCGGCGAGGCCGGTGCCGGAGAGGCCGATGCGCACGACCCGGCCGGCCCCTGCGGTGTGGCCGGCGTGTGTCACCTCGGCCTGGACCGTCACCTCTCCCGCGGCGTGGGCGTCCAGCCGGGCCGGGACGCCCTGGCTCACTGTCGCGTCCCCCGCGCCGGAGCGGGTGACCGTCCAGGTGACCTGTGCGCCGGCCGACCGGGCAGGCCGCGGCTCCAGGGTGAGGGCCAGTCGGCCCCCGGCCGGTACGTCCGTGCCCGGCAGGGGATCGGGCGCGGCCTTGCCGGTGACGACACGGAAGGCCGGACCGGTCGGCTGGGCGACATGGACGAGGCCGTCCAGCGTGTGGTGCACCCAGCCGAAACCGGCGGCGTGGGCCTCCACGGCGAGTTCGCCGGGAGGGAGGATGTCGTGGCGCAGGAGCAGCGCCCGCCCGACTCTGTACAGGTCGGTGGCGGCCGGGTCATGGGCACGCAGGACGTGCAGTGTGCCGGGCCGCTCCGCCCGGAGCGGCTCGACCCGCCGCACAAGGGAATCCAGGGCCTCCTTGACGCCGATCTGCATCAGCCGGTCGCGGTCGCCGGGACCGAACGTCAGACGGGCCCGGTCCTCGCCTGTGTACCGGCACAGCCAGACGTCGTCGAAGTCGCCCTCCTCGTCCACGGTCCCGACCGCCTGTGCCTCGTCGCCGCCGAGGTCACCGTCCGCGGCGATGCCCTGGCCCCGCCGCAGGGGGGCCGGCAGGACGCGCAGCGTCAGCGAGCCGTCCGTCGGGCCGCCTTCCGCTTCGTGCACCTCGAACGGTGCCGGGTCGGCGGTCAGGCGCGGGTCGTCCGTGAGGGGTCCCGCATCCTTGACCGTCTCGTTGAGGGCCTGTTCGAGGCCGTCCCTGGTGGGTACGAGCCAGCGCTGGAACAGGCGCAGGCGCGCCCGGTAGTGCTCGTCGCCCTCCCCCGTCACCGGCGCGAACGAGGTGCGTGCGGTGCGCGAGACGCGCACTTCCTCCAGCAGGCCGGTGAACTGGGCGAGGGTGGTGGTCCCGTCGGGCGCCGCTTCCTGGCCCTGGCCGAAGGTGAGCGGTTGGGGGCTGGTGAGGTCGCCCAGCTGTGTCACGCGCCGTCTGACCACCTCGTCGCCGTCGAGGTGCAGTCTGATCAGGGCGGGCGGTGGCCCCGAGGACACTCCGCCGGGGGACGGCAGCCGCTCGACGACCGCGGCCACGTGGTGAAAGGCACCGTCGCCCAGGGCCCGGTCCACGTACAGCTCCACCGTCCGGCCCTCGCCGTCGGCCAGTGAGAAGCGCATGTTGCGGTCGATCTCCCTGAACAGGCCGATGGTCAGGGCCCAGCCGGGTGAGGCCGCCGCGTTCAGCACGGCACGTTTGGCGACGACCGCGCCGGTCCTGGTGGCTCCGGTCTCCGGGCGGACGACCGCCTCGACGGTGAGAGAGACGTCCGGCCCCGCGGCGAAGTCCGGGGAATCGGTGTCGAGGGTGACGCGGGCGGAGCCGGTGAAGGCGAAGGCCCGTGAGAAGCGGCCCGTACGCCCGCCGCGCGCACCCGTGTTGGTGCAACGGTGGGCGGGGGCGCCGAACCGCTCGCCGGCACTGACCACGGCGGCGTCCTGTCCGGCCTTCTCGTCCAGGTGGTAGAGGGCCACGGTGTCCTCGTCCCAGGTGTGCGGCCGGGGCGGGAAGCGGGGAGCCCCCAGGTCCAGACCCAGCAGGTCCAGGCTGGCGCCGTGTGCGGTGCGGGCACTGCGCTGCTCGGTGACCTCGGTGAGGCGTCCGGTCAGGTCCTCGTAGTCGTGCCCGATGACCCACAGGACCTTGACGAGGTTGCCGAGCAGCGCGGTGAGGTGCCAGGCGTCCGCCGACGGCGGGGCCGGGGCCAGCGGCTCCACGCGGGTGAGTGTCCACTGGTGGGTCCGCTCTCCTGCCCGGGCGGGGAGAGGCACGGCGATGGTCCGGTCCGCGGGCCAGCCGGCGGGGACCGCCACGTCGACGGACTCCTCGGGCGTCCCGGCCCGGGGCGTGCTCCGGGTGAAGAACACGCGGACCGCGAGCGGCTCGGCGGGCTCCTGCCGGGGGGCCAGGAGGTAACGGGGCGAGTCCGGGAGCCTCCCGTACCGGTTCAGGTACTCCTGGAAGCTGTACGCGGCGAGCAGTGTCCGCGTCCCGGGGACCGGTTCGAGCGCGATGTCGAGCCGTTCCAGTCCCCGGCCGTAGGCCGGGGTGAGGCCGCGTTGCATGATGTCGAGGAAGTCGGTGGTCATGGCTTCGAGACCTGGATGTCGATCAGTGGGCTGTCTATCGCGAAGCGGGCGACCTCGTCGGCCTCCAGCCGCAGGTTCTCTCCGACGGAGAGCTCCTGCGCGCTGCCGAACACCGCCCCGCGGTGGATGACGCCGCCGAACGCCGGGGCCTTGCGGCGCAGTCGGAGGTTCTGCACGTCGACCACTCCCGGAGTGGACCGGGCGGTCAGGACGACGTCCGAGTGCAGTACGGCACGGCCCAGCCGAAGCCGGTCCACACCTTCGTGCAGGGCGGCCAGGAGCTGGCCCCTGATGGCGTCCGCGTCGTGTCCGGCATCGGTCACCAGAGTGGCCCGGATGCCGACGTCGACCTGGTTGGCCGGCTTGACGCGGGGGAAGACCGACACCGGCCGCCACTGGCGCACGACGTCCGTCACGGCGTCGTGCACGGCCGGGATGGCGCCCTCCGCCCTGAACCACGGCCAGCCCGGCTCGACGGCCACCACGACGTCGAAATGGTACGGGGATCCGGTCTGGCGGCTGGGCGAGAAGACGCGCTGTCCGAAGCGGTAGCTGCTGAACCGGCCGTCCGAGGGATCCACGCCGCCGAGCGGGTCGAAGACCGCCGCGTCGCGGACGCCCGGAAGGTCCAGGATCCGGGCCACCAGAGCGTCCTGGGTCCACAGGGTGCGGGGGACGCCGAGCAGCCGCGCGCGGTAGACGTCGTCGGGTTCGAACAGTTCCCCGCCGGCGATGGCCTCGGGGTTGGTCACCTCGACACGGGCAGGTCCGAGGTTGAGGTGTGTACGGGCCCAGACGGGCTCGATCCGCAGTTTCCGGGCGGCCGGCAGATCGCCGTCGGGGCCGCGCTCGACAGCACGGACACCCGCGCGCACCGGCTGCGTGCCGGTCCTCAGCACGACTGGGGTGAGGAGCCGCACATGCTTCCTGGGTGGTTCCTCCGTCTCGATGACGGTGCCCGGGGGCAGCGTCATCGGCCGGTCGGGCGGGGCATCGGTGAGGGAGAGTTCCACCTCGCCGGTGGCTTGGAGCCGGCGGCGCGGCACTCCGAGGTCGGTACCGAGGAGATCGAGCGCCGCGCCCTGGGCGGTGGTGCCGAAGTTGGCGTAGAACTGGCTCTCCAGGCCCTGCCACAGTTCGTGCACGTGTACGGCGGCGGCGTCGAGAATCTTGCGCAGCGGGCTGCCCGACGTGAGGTCCACGTCGTCGCCGAACATGGCCCGGGCGCGGCTCTGCTGGTCGGCGACGATGCGGTCGATGCCCTTGAGCACGAAACCGTCCGCGGTCACGCCATAGGGGTCGTGGTCACTCAAGGCGTCCTCCTGACCGGAGTGTCAGCGTGTCACCGGCGACGGTTTCGATGATCACGTAGGCCGTGTGGGACCGGCTGGACCGGACATCGTCCACGGGGCGCGAGCCGGCCGTCCTGTCGGCCCGGGGCCGGAGTTCGAAGAAGCGCGGGTCGTCCTCGAAGAACACCTCGCGGATGTCGGTGACGCGCCGATCGGTGGCCAGGCAGCGCACGAGTTCCAGCCGGATGTACTCCTTGCGCGCGAGGCGGCTCATCGGGTATCGGCCCACCGCGAGACGGTCGAAACCGAACGTGGTGTGGAGCCGGTCGCTGCCCAGCTGGGTCTCCACGGTCAGCGTCAGGGCCTGTGTCAGGGCGTCCGGGCCCTCGACGGTCGCCGGACCGCCGGTGCCGGCGTCGATGACGAGATCCCCGTCGTCGACGGCGAGGCTGTGCCCCAGGCCGGGTGCGCCCGCCGGGTCGGGGAGGGCCGCTCCGGGCAGGGTGAACCCGAGGCCGCCGAGATCGAGACCGAAGTCCTGGCCGAGGCCGGGGACAGCACCCCGGACCGGGCCGGTGCCGGGGATGCTCATCAGATCGCCTCCAGGAGCTTCTGTCCCGGATCGGCGACGCTCCAGGTGCCCGGCGGGGCCCCCGGCGGGACGGTGATTCCTTGTGCGCCGGCCAGCAGCACCGGTCGGCCGCCGACCGACAGCTTGAGCGACAGGCCGGGCGGCAGGGTGGCCGTCGTGACGCACGGGGCCGGGCGGCCGCTGGGGTCGACGCAGGCGCAGGGAGCGATCATGCCGGGTACCGGTTGTGCGGCGGATCCGAAGACGGCTCCGGCCTCCGCTCCGGCGGTGAGCACGCCCTTGCCGCTCACCGTCAGGTGCGGGTCGGCGCCGGTCAGCCGGAGCCGGCCCTGGTGGGAGCACATGAGGACGGCGCCTTCCACGAGAACGAGTGCCATCAGCTGATCTCCACCTTTCCCTTCTTTCCCACGGTGAGGGTCGCGCCGCCTGCGCTGAGCGAGATCTCGCCGCCGCTCGCCGAGACTTCGACGTTCTTGCCGGGCCCCGCGGACAGGGTGATGTTGCCGTCCTTGTCGAACCGGACCTGGGCTCCCGAGCTGTGGCTCAGCAGAAGTTCCTCGGCGGGTCCGGGCGTGGGCCGCTCGCCGACCGCGGAGCACTTGCCGGCCCCGACGGAGATCTTCAGCCCGATCGCCTCCACCACCCGGTGCCCGTCGGCGGTGGTGAGGTCGTTCACGCCCTTGTTGACGGGCCGGGGATCCGGACCGGCCGACAGCTCGGTGGGAAGGCAGAGCCACCAGTCTCCGGATTCGGCCGCCGGGCGGTCCATCGCCGCGTCATTGGCCCACAGGAAACCGGTGATCACGGTGTCCTCGCGGTCGTCGTGCACCTGGTTGAGCAGCGTGCGCATGCCCTCGTAGACCGGAACGGACAGGCCCACCTTGTGCCAGGCGAACGGTGCGGCGAGCGGCTTGTCGTACAGCGCCGGGCCGCCCGGCTCGATCGGCAGGTCGACGCTCGGGGCGGGCACGGCCTTGCCCGGTTCCTGGCCGTAGAGCACGGTGGCCACCCGTCCCGCGGGCTCGGCGGCCCGGATCTGGCCGACGTCGACGGACGGGGTGACGGTGTGGGTGTCGCGGATCTTGGCGGAGATGGCGTCGGCGATGGCCAGGGGACTGCCCTTGCGCACGGTCTCGGTGGTACGCCGGTTGCCGCCGCTCTTGGTGAAGGGTGCGGCCCGGCCGGTGCACACGTAGCCGGTGCGGGGCGAGAAGGAGTGTGTGAGCTGGATGATGCGGTAGCCCTCGAGCGGGTTCTGGTAGCCCTCGACGCTCGCCGCGACGAGTTCCCCGGCCCTCAGCCCGGGAGCGCCCAGGGCCGTGAAGTCGAAGGCCGGCACGGCGCGCTCCGGCGGGTCGACGGTCACCCGCTGCCTTGCGGTGGCTCCGATGGACACCGGCTGGAACTCCGCGAGGCGGGTGCTGGTGCCGGGGGTGACCAGGCTGTCCTCCCGCATGATCAGGGACAGCAGGGCCGGCAGGTCGGGCAGCGTCGGCGGTCCGCTGGTCTTCGGATGGGTGACGGCCGTCCCGAACTGGACCTCGCCGTCCTGCACCAGGAGTTCCGCGCCGTACCGGTCGGCGATCCGTTCCAGCAGCCCGAAGGCGTGCGGCTCGTCGGCGCTGATGCTCGGTTCCAGGGGGCTGGTGGGGGTCACGTCCCCGACGAGCTTCACGTCGGCGTCCGCCGCGATGGCCTCGGCGGCTTGGGCGGGTGTGCACTGCGCCTTGGAGAAGTGGACCGGCTCGCGCTTGCCGCTCTTCTCGTCGACCCTGACGGTGATCAGGCGGAACGACGCCTCCTCGTACCCTGTGAGTCTCGTGCCCAGGGGCGGGAATCGCTTGGAAGCGGTGATGGCGTCCACCCGTCCGACGAGTACGGGCTTGCGCGACAACGGATTCTCCAGGTAGCCGAGAGTGATCTCGATGGGGATGCCGCCCGCGGTGCCGCGCTCGCCGGTGAGCGCTCCGGTCAGCTTCTCGTGGGCGGAACGCGGCAGGGCGGACAGATGGGCTTCGAAGTCGGCCGGCTGCCCGAGGCCGAAGTTCACCGTGATCTCCGCGTCGGACAGGATCATGCCGCCGGAGACGTCGTTGGACACTTTCAGCCCCAGGGTGGGGAAGTCGATCCGGTACCAGAGGATCACGCCCATCGTTGCGCCACCCCCACGACGATGCTGCTGCCGTAGTGTCCGCGGCCGTTCAGGTTGCCCCGGGCCAGCTTCGCCTCGAGAAGACGGATCGCCAGCCGGCCGGCGTGGTGCACGAGCTCCGGCTCGGGGACCAGTTTGCGCAGGAAGACCACGCGGGGGCCGTCGGGTCCGCGGTGTGCCACCCGGAGCACCAGGTACCCCGGAGGTGAGACCGGGACGGTGACGGCGGCCGGCGGCGCCAGGTCGTACAGGGTTCCCGGGGGGTCGTCGCCGGTGTCGTCCAGGACGGCGTACAGGGCGAAGTCGTACCCCTCCCCGCCGACGACACAGCTGAACGCCTGGGGCAGGCCCTCGTCGGGGGCGACGGGCAACCGGTGGAACACCAGGGCGTTCACAGCGTGCCTCCCAGCTGGCGCTCGACCGGCACCATCCCGCTGACGCTGGGGACGGCCGCCGTCCCGGCGGCCAGAGCGATGTCCAGGGCCTCTCCGATGACGGCTGTCAGGGTGGAACGCGGAACGTGTTCCAGGGTGATGCTGACGTCGAGGGCGTCGCGCTTCTGGTTGGACTGGGTGAACCGCAGACTGGTGATCTGCATGTCGAGGCAGACCGTCATGCCGCAGACCACGGGCAGTCCGGCGAGGTTCATCATGGGCGCGGTGGCCGGGGCCAGGGCCCGCGAGGTCAGCGCCATCGCCTCCAGCAGCTTCTTGAAGACGAGCCGGCTTCCTCCGACCAGCACCGCTTCGAGCGAGATCGTGCGGGTGGTGGGCGAGACCAGCTGCGCGAGTTTGCTGCCCGCGATCCGGGCCACCTGGTAGCCCTCGTTCAGGGTCAGACTGGTGACGGTGAGCAGCGGCATTGGGCCGATCAGGACAGGGACGTTCACTCCGGCGCTCATGGCGTGCTCCTGCGGTTACGGCGGTCGGCGGCCTCGACGATCTCGAGGAACTCCTCGTCCGTCAGCCAGTCGACGTCCGCCCGCTGTTCCATGAGCAGTTCGGCGAACCGCTGCCCCTGGGTGGCGTTGTCCTCGACGTGGAAGAACCGACCGTTGTGCAGTTCCTCCTCGAGCGCGGCGAGGGTCTGACGGACGGTGCCCTTGTGCTTGGCCTCGATCAGCCGGAGGGTCAGTTCCTTGTAGTACGCGTCGGTGTGCAGCGTGGGGTGCCGGGTGTACGCCTCCGGGACGGTACGGGGATCCGTGGACGTGCGGGGCAGGTGGATGCCGTTCTCGGGGGCGTTGCGCCAGTTGATCCCGGCGTCGTCGAGGATGCGGCGGGCGATCTCGGCGCGCGCGTCGCCCTCCGGCACGATGTGATGGGTCTCGTGGCCCGGCGGGCGCGGGTTGCCCACCCTGGCCATGTTCTCCGCGAGTTCCTCCGACGGCCGGTTCAGCACGGAGGTGCGCTGGTGCCGGAAGTCGCTCAGGCTCGGGGCCTCCGGTGGCACCTCGTCCGGCTCGTGGAGCAGCGCCCTCTCGTCGTGGCCCGCCCACTTCTCGGCGTCCTTCCAGGCCGCCGCGAGGTCCGCTTCGTCGGCGTACTTCCCGGCCCGGTCCAGGCGCCGGGCCTCGAACCGGTCGAGGATCTCCGTCACCATCCAGGGGTCCTTCCGGGACCGCCGGACCAGGTTGTCCAGGATGCGCTTGACGGCGTCCGATTCCGTCGCACCGTGCTGGTAGAGGTCGCGGAGGGTGGCGATCCGCTCCAGCACGGCCGCGCGCTGCACCCCGCCCGTCGGGTCCGTCGCCCGCAGCGCGGCCCCGCCGGCGATCCGGCTCCACGCCACCGGGTCGTCGTGGGACAGCCGGGACAGCAGGTCGGCGTACTCGGCCGTGCGGTTGCTCTCCCGGGACCGGTTCTGCAGACGGGCGAGGTCCAGCAGGAGGTCGTCCAGCAGTGCGGCGTCTCCCGCGGACCTGCCGACGGCCGCCCTGACCACCTCGAAGCCGACCTCCCGGACCGCGTCCATCCGCATCCTCTTCGACGCGAGCACGGTCAGCAGGCCGATGTCGGCCTCGCGGCCCGGCCCGATCCGTCCGAGTCCGATGTGCTCCATCGTGGCCAGCAGCAGGCTGCCCTCACCGTCCTCGAGCGCGGCGGCGAGCCTGGCGAGTTCCGCGTCGTCGAAGCCCTGCGGGCTCGCCAGGTGGCGGAACACGCGGCCCAGCTCCTCCGACACACCGCCCGACTTCGCGGCGAAGGTGTGCAGGATCTCGCTCCTGCGCAGCGCCGCCTCGAGGACGGGTCCGAGTTCCGGGTGCGCGGCCAGCTCGGCCAGCGTGCTGCCCTCGTTCACCTCGATCCGCTCCAGGACCGAGACCAGCCGCCGCTGGTCCTCCACCGGCAGATGGGACAGCAGCACCAGGACGTCCTTGTCCTCCTTGACGGCCCGCAGCACGTCGCTGCCGGCTCGCATCGCGGTGGCGAGCCGCACCAGTCGTGCCGCGACGGCTTCGCCCTCCGCCGTTGCGGCGGCCTTGCCGAGGGCCGCGAGGATGCGCAGCACCAGCGCCAGCTTCTCGGTGAGTCCGACCGCCGCGGCCGCGGCCTTGATCTCCCCGAAGCCGATGAACCAGGATCCGACCTCCACCACGATCGCCCATTTGATCTTGGCGGTCACCCTCTCGCCGATGTGCAGCACTGCCGCGCCCTGGAGTCCGTTGACCAGTTGGGGGCCTATGTGTTTGACGGCCAAGGCGCATTCCGCCTGCGCGGGCCGGTACCCGAGACCGGCGAGCTCGAACATCAGCAGCAGGCGGCCGAGCTGGCCGATTCCCTCGATCATCTGGGCCGGCTTGGTCACCATCAGCTTCAGCCCCTCGACCGTGCCGAGGAGCATGTCCACCAGCGCCACCGCCGCCGATTCGATCTGGAGCAGCACCGACAGGCCCAGCCGTAGCGTCTCGCCCTCCAGCAGACTGCGCCGGAGGGATTCGCGCACCTCCGGCGGGGTCCGGAACGCCTCGCCGAACAGCGTCGACAGCTCGGCCACGGTGAGCGGGCGGTGATTCCCGAAGCGCTCGCCGACCGTGGTGAGCAGGCTCCACAGAGTGTCCCCGACATCCCGGAAGAGCTGTTCGTCGATCTTGTGCTGGATCAGCACGGCCCGTACGGCGTCCAGTTCGGCGACGCTCTCCAGCGACCGCATGATCTCGACGACCGCGTGTTCGTGCTGCTCCCATGTCCAGGCCCGGACGAGGACCTCCAGGTAACGGGTCTTGGTCTGCCACTTCACGAGGGAGAAGGCGACCACGCCGAGGAGCGCCAGACGGTCCGCGGCCTCCTGGAGGCGGTCGTCGGCTCCGGCCAGTACTTGATCGACCAGTTCGTCCAGGTCGCCGAAGATCAGCTCGCGGGCTGCCTCGGGCGCCAGTTTCGGTCCTCCCGTGCGCAGTCGCTCCGACAGCCGTGTACCGGCGTCCGGGTCCGGGACCAGGAAGTTCCCCTCCTGGGAGACGACCGTGTGGACGACGTAGCGTCGGCCGGCTTCGTCGACCAGGCTCTTGAGGACCTCGCCGCCCCCGAGAGTGACCATCTGCAGGTCGTCGCCCTTGACCGGCCATGCCTCGGCGATCCGCTTGAGCTCGCGGTCCGAGACCGTGGGTGTGGTGGCGGCCGCCCAGAGCCGGCTGTCGGGGTCCCCCACCGGACCCTCCAGAATCACGAACGACCGGGTGCCGAAGATCCCCGCACCCAGCTGGACGGCCCTGATCATGCTGGTGGCCCTGACGTGGCGGTCGGCTCCTCCGACGGTGACCACCCGGCCGCCGAGCAGGTGCATCACGACGTGCCCCTCGAACACGCTGGGTCCCTCGGGCACTTCGTCGGCCGGCGGTCCGGGAGGCTCGGGCTTTGCCGCCGACGGCTTCCCCGGCTCTCCTGGCCGGTCCGCCCGGGCCGAGGTCGCGGCCGAGGTCGCGGGCTCGGGCTCGGGCCGAGGCTGAGGCTGAGGCTGAGGCTGAGGCTGAGGCTGAGGCTGGAGTGGGGACTCTGGTTCGGACGGCGTGCCGGCGGGCTGTTCCGGCCCGGCGGGCGCGGGTCCGGAGGGAGCGGCAGCCAGCGGGGCCGACGCGGTGGGCACCGCAGCCGGTGCCGGCCGGCGCGGCGGCACCGGCTCCTGCCCGGCCGGGACATCCGGCAGGCCCTCGGCGTCCACGAGTTCACCCGGCAGCGCCATGGAGAACAGCAGGCCGCCGTGGTGCCGGTCCGTGCCGACGGCCGCGTCGGCGTCCGACGCGGCCGCCGCGCCCACGGCGTGCACGGCATTCGAGGCCGCCGCCGTGCCGGCCATGCTCCCGGCGGGCGCGGTGTTCCCGGTGAACAGGGTCTCCCCGGCAGCGGTGCCGGCTGTCGGGACGGATCCCGGCGGAACCGGTGTTCCCCGCGACGGTGGCGCGGGGGCCCACCCTCCGGCGGGCTCCGCAGCGGCGACCGCACGGGCGACGGCCGCCAGCAGCACTCGCTCCAGCTCCGTCCGCCGGATTTCCCCGGGGTCGCCGTTGAAGACCACGGACTCAGGAAGGTGCGGCCGTTCGCAGACCGGTGTGTCCGTCCGGTTCGCGGCGACGGCGTCCAGCCGGCGTCGCGCCGAGTCCAGCCGAGCGGCGAGCGCCGTGTCGACGGCCCGCCCGAGTTCCTCGAACCGTGACTCCGTCAGATCTCCACCGATCCTCACCGTGATCGGGAAGTGGCACACGATGCGTGGCATCCCCGCTCCTCGGATTCCGGGTACCGCTCAGCCCAACGCGCGGTAGAGCGCGTTCCAGACGTCCTGGAGGATGTCCTCCTTCATCTCCGTCGCACCGCCTCCGACCACGACCACCTCGACCGGGAAGTAGTAGTCGACCTGAGACGCCGCAGCCTCCAGGGCGTCCTGTTCCTGGGGCGGTGTTACGTGTTCCTCGTCGGGGATCGACATGACGCCCTCCGCGCCGTCACCGCGTACTACGTGTTGCGACTGGCGGTGGTCTGCAGGCAGATGCAGTTGAACGTGGTGGTCGGGACCCCGTCGACGACCACCGTGCTGGCCGCCGACGTGATGTAGCAGTCGGTGAAGGCGATGGACTGGAACGACCAGTCGTCGCCGGACTGCTGCTGGACGCTGATGGCGAACTGGGTGTGCTTCAGAGCCATCTCGGTGAGGGTCGCCACCGGTGGCCCGATCGCCTTGACGGCCATCGTGAAGGTGAAGGACTTCGGCTGGACCACGTAGGCGACGTTGTCCGCTTCGAGCGAGTGCAGCGGCTGGACCGGGACGTTGAAGGTGGGGTTGAACGAGTCGATGGGCGTGACCGGCTCCCCGTCGCGCGTCACCGCCAGTCGGGTGTCCCACTTGGCTCCGGGCATGATCTGTCAGCTCCCTTGTTCACCCGGTGAAGACGAGACCTATGGTGAGCCGGTGGATGGCGCCGGCGTAGACGACGACCACGCTCATGGGCACGGCCCGGCTGCTGCGGGCGTCCTTGATCTGTTGCCGCTCCGCGGGAGTCAGCATCGACTCGTCCCTGTCGAAGAGGCTGAGCAGTGGAATGACCACGTTGAAGTCCTCGATGACCTCCTGGAGCACCAGGGGGGACAGGACCGATTCCACCAGCGTCTGGACGGAGCGCAGCCCGACCCGGCTGACCCTCAGGTTCCCGATGCCCTGGATCAGGGACGCCTTGATCCGGAAGTTGACATCGTCCAGCGTGCGGACCGTGTCGATGTATGCCTTGTTGCCGCTCCTGTCCGCGGTGAGCCCCTCCCCCAGGTACAGCGCGCCGCCCGGGATCAGCACCGGCCTGGTGATCCAGTTGATCTGGCCTTCCATGAACTTGTCGATGTCGGATTCGGAGAACGTGTCGGGCATCGAGATGCCGATCGGCTTGAGCAGCATCGAGATGTGCGGCCGTTGCCCGGCGATGACCCCGGCGGCGGCCGCCGCGACGTCGTCGTCGGACTTGTGGGCCACCAGGAACATCCGCTCGTTCTTCACGGGCGCTTGGTTCAGGCGAACCGCCGCTTCCGCGGTGAGTGTGCGGTCCAGCATCGCCACTCCGATTCGTTCCTTGCCGTCTCCCTGGGGCCCGGCGACGTGCTTCGCCAGGTCCTCGACCGCCGGTCTGTTGGCCTCGTTGAGAGGAGTGTTGGCGAGCGTCACGATCTGGACGTCGAGTTTCGCCACCTCGTCCCGCAGCGCCTCCGCCCATTGCGGAGTGTCGAAGTCCACCTGGACGCCCCACACTTTGGTCGGAGGCGGCGACTGCCGGAACGCGATACCGATGGCCTGTTCCAGGTCGGTGCCGCGCTGGCGTACCGGCGCGTCGGCTTCGTGCCCTCTCTTCAGCGCCTGGTTGAGGGTCAGTTCGGAGGTGTTGGGGGGTGCCGCCGCGGCGGCGGCCTTGGTGACCGTGCGTTCCTCCCCGTCCGCCTCCGTCCCGATGCGCAGCTCGGTGCCCGGAGGCACAGCCGACACGGCGAGGGGGACGACGATCGTGTTCTTGCCCGCTTCGGCCTTCACCGCCAGCTTGGTGGAACCGCCCGGGTACGCCTTGGCCGCCTCGTCGGGGGACGAGAAGTCCTTGGCGGGCGACTTGTCGGTGCCGATGCCACCCTTGCCCACGACGGCAATGTCACCGAAGGCCCTCGTGGCGGGCGCGAACAGATCGCTCCTCGGTTCAACGGTGATGTATTTGACTGGCATCGACCGCTCCTTACCTGAGATGTGGATTCCTGTCGGCGCTCTCCGGCCTCACGGGATGGCCAGGTCCTCGAACGCGGCCACGAAGCCCTCGGCTGCCAGCACGCCGGACATCTGCTCCTCGGTCGCCGAAGCCGGGTCCGAAGTCCCGGGCGCTGCGGGAAACACCGCGAGCCAGGCACTGGCGGCAAGCAGTTCGCCGCCGTCGTACGCGTCGGGCCGCACGCTGGCCTGCTCCAGCGCGTGTCTTGCGCCGACCAGGCGGCGCAGTGCGGCAGCCAGGTCGAAGTCCGCGAAGAAGAGCACCGAGACGCTCAGCCGAAAGCGCCGGGCAGGGGCGGCCGGATCGAACGGTGAAGGCTCGGCGTAGTGCAGGTGGTACAGGTTCGCCGAGTCGGCCTGGAGTTCCCGGAAGTCGGCAGCGCCGGTCAGGCGGAGCAGTTCGTCGAGGCCGGGCCGGCCGAACTCCGTGACGAACTCGTCCTCGGTGAGCCGCGTGACCATCTCGGAGCCGATCGCTTCGAGTGCGCCGGATGTCGGCGCCACCTGCGTGGGCACGAACAGGTCGAGAGCCAGGTCGATCCAGTGGACAGGCGCCGTCGAGGGGATCTCCAGATCGGTCCGGGTCCGTTCGGGTGCCGGCAGCACCTTCTCCCAACTGCCCCGGACGGTGAGCGGCACCGCGATGGGCACCTGGAAGTGACGTTCTGTCACCACAGGTTGTCCGGTCGACCGGATCTCCAGAACACCCGGTTCGTAGACTGCGGCCATCAGACGTCTGACCCGGGTCATGGCCGTGTCGCCGGGAGGCACGAGAAGCTCGTCGACTTTGACCGGATCCTGATACCGGATCATGAGCCTGTCGGCGAATCCATTCATGTCTTGCTTCCGACGTGTCGATCAGACCGCATGGCGAGCGGAGAACTCGTGAAGGGGGACGCTTCCCGGCCGGTCGTCCGACACGGCGTCGTCGCGCGCGGCGTCACCCGCACTCTCCTGATCGGAATGATCAGGGACGCTGGGGGCATATGACCGCCGTCCCTTGAAGCGTAGGTCACCAGGGGGGCGACCGCATCTCGGATCTGGTTGACGACGCCTCAGGGCGCGGTTGCCCAAAGGCCCTCGGTCGTACTTCCGGTCCCACGTTCAGCCGCAGAACACGAGCGTCATCACTCCGTGCACTCGATCGAACACGTTCGGCGGTCCGGCCCTGCTTCGCCCTGACGGACACCAGGAATCAGGGTTTCGGCCTCGGAAGGACGATGTCCGTCATGGAGAGCACGAGGAGGAAGAAGCCCCGCCCTTCCCGGACCGTCCGCCGGTCGGCGGACAGCCCGCTCGTGTGCAGCCGGGCCTTCAGGACGTCGGCCAACTCGCGGTCCTCCTGGAGGTGATGACCGGCTTCGTGTGCCACGGAGAGCACATCGGGGAGGTGCTCGCTCTGGTGCCACGGCACGCCGATGATCGCGAACGGCAGCCGGCCGACCTCGGCGGCCTCCTCCCAGCAGGTCGCCTCCCGGATCGGACTGCCCTTCAGACGGCCGGGTCGAGCCCGGCTGCGCTGCCGGTGGTCGGCGCCCGTCACGAGAGCACGCAGACGGCGTACGTGGCGGGAACGGTGAACAGCGTCGTGCCGCCGACGGCGAGCCGGCCGGAGCCGGTCGCCGAGAACCGGCGTCGCACGGGCAGGCCGTAGGTGTCCGCCGGTGGCAGCCCGTCCCGTACGGCGGCGGCGAGGAGGTCGACGGACGGGTAGGTGCGGGACTCGCCCGGCCCGATGCCGAGGACGGCGGCGGCAGGAAGCTCCGCAAGGAGCCGGGCCGCGCGGATGCCGCGTCGCAGCATCCGCTCCGGGACGTCCAGCGGGGTGGCTTCCTTCGTCGGGCGCGGGTCAGGGTTGTGTGTTCTGTATGAGCGTTTCCGCTTGTACGTGCTGGACGGCTGCGACCGTGCAGGCTGCGCGCACGAAGGCGGCGACGGCCGGGGAGCGGGCGTCCTGGGGCCAGGCGACGGACAGGGTGACGTCAGGCAGGTCGCCGACCGGGCGGTAGGCGATGCCGGGACGCGGGTGGCGCCGGGCCACGGACATGGGCGCGAAGAAGACGAGGCTGCCGGTCTCGACGAGGCTGAAGATCTCCGACAGGTTCGACGCCGGTCGTGCCGCGCCGGGTCGAGGCCGCTGCTCGACGGAGCGCCCGTGATGTGCCGGCGCGCCTCCTGGGACCGTGCGGCCGGTCAGGTCGTCAAGACAGAGCGCGGTCCGGGCGGCCAGCGGGTCGGCGGCGGCCACGGCGACCAGGAGCGGTTCGCTCAGCAGCAGCTCGCTGTCCAGGCCACGGTCGTCGAACGGTGACAGGACGAGTCCCACGTCGGCGCGGCCGTCACGCAGAGCCTGCGGCTGCTCGCCGAAGCCTCCGAGGACCAGTTCCGACGGCAGCGAGGCGTCGTCGGCGTTGTAGGCGTCCAGGATCTGCGGCAGCAGACCGCCGTCGATGTCGGCTTTGAGGGCGATTCGCAGTCGCGGCGACGAACGGCCTGCCTCCCGGACTCGGTGGGCGGCAGCGCTGACCGCCTCCAGCGCCCTGCGGGCATCGCGCAGCAGGACCTCGCCGGCCGCGGTGAGCTCCACCTGCCGTGTGGTGCGCCGGAACAGAGTGACATCGAGCTGCCGCTCCAGGTCCCGGATCGCGCGGGACAACGGAGGCTGCGCCATCCCCAGCCGCTCAGCGGCGCGCCCGAAGTGCAGTTCCTCCGCGACGGCGACGAAATACCGCAGCTGCCGAACCTCCGGATCACTCATACCTCCAAGGTATCAATGCTGATCGATCTGGTCTTTCACATCCACCGTCCTGCCGGGTTGTACTCGAGGCGGCAACATCCGCGGCTGTCGCCGCCGGATCGTCTTTCACGGAGGTACAGCATGATCGTCATCACCACACCCACCGGCGACATCGGCCGACAGGTCATGGACAGGCTCCTGGACGCCGGGGAGGCAGTCCGTGCGATCGTCCGCGATCCCTCCCGCCTGCCGGAGCACGTGCGTGCGAGCGCCGAGATCGTGCAGGGTTCTCACGGCGACGCCGGCACGATCGCCAAGGCGCTCGAGGGCGCCGACCAAATGTTCTGGCTCGTGCCGCCGGCCGATCTCCGCGATGCCGGAGACGCCAGGCACTACTACCTGGACTTCACCCGGCACGCCGTCCAAGAGGCCGCGAAGCGGGACGTGCGCATGGTGGGCGTCACCTCCCTGGGACGCGGATACCCGGACAGGGCCGGGCTCCTGTCGGCCGCGCTGGCCATGGACGAGATGATCGAAGCCGGCGGCGTTCCCTACAGGGCCCTGGCCCTGCCGTTCTTCATGGAGAACCTGCTCCGCCAGGCCCAGGGAATCAAGGAGCGCGGAACGATCACCATGGCGAACGCTGCCGACCGGCCCCTGCCGACCGTCGCCACCCAAGACGTCGCCGATGCCGCCGCAGCCCTCCTTCTCGACACCTCCTGGAGCGGCCGGACGCGCGTCCCCCTGGTCAGCCCCGACAATCTGACCCCCGACGCCATGGCCGACGTCATCTCCCAGACCCTGGGTCACACCGTGCGCTATCACCAGGTCCCGCTCGCCGGCTTCCGGGCCACGATGGTGCAGCGCGGCGCGAGCCCGGCGCTGGCACAGGACATGGCCGACATGGTCCAGGCGCAGAACGACGGGATCTACGACGCCGAAACCCGAGACGCAGGCTCCACCGCTGCCACCGGGTTCCGCCGGTGGTGCCAGGACATCCTCGGCCCGGCCGTGCGTGCCTGACGCCTCATCGGTCTTCGGCGCACTGCTCGAACTGCCGCGCCATGGCTCTTTCGGCCATCGTCCCCCGGTCGAACAGCCACGGGCCGGGCACCGCCCGAAGCGGTGAACAACTGCTGCCACGTCTCGTGAACAGAGCCAGGGTCGTTCACGCGCCGGGCCGGACAACCGTCTGCGACGGCGAGGGTTTCATGCGGTATTCCCGTGACGGGGCATCTCGGTATCGGCCTGCGGCCGTTCGGCAGGGGTCGCGGGGGCCGTGCTGCGCGTCGGGAGCCTGCCCTGGGTGACGGCGAGAGCCGCTCCGCAGAGCAGAACCACTGCGCCCGTCGCCTGCAGCCGGCCGAAGGACTCGCCCAGGAGGAGAGTGGAGCACGCGGTGTTGACCACGGGGACGGTGAACATCATCAGAGAGGCGTTGGCCGGGCCCACCGCACCGACCCCACGGTAGTAGAGCAGGTTGGCGAGGGCTGCCGCGCCGACGGCAAGGTACACGGTGTTCAGCCAGACGCCGGCCGGCAACGCGCTCCAATGGACTTTCGTCATGTCCGGAGCGGCGAGTACGGCCAGAAGCACCGCGCCCGTGCAGGTGGCGTAGGTCGTGGCACGCAGCGGGTCGGCACCGGCGAGGACACGAGATCCCAGAAGTGTGTAGCCGGCCCAGCAGACGGCACTGAGCAGGAACAGCCCGTCACCCCACAGCCTGGATGAGCCTGCCTCCGCGCCGCTGCCGGCTCCGGCGAAGAAGACGAGGGCGCCGACCAGACCGAGAGCGAGGCCGGTCGTCCGGGCGGCACCGGCCCGCTCCTTGCCGGTGAGCAGCAGGAAGGCGCTGGTCAATATGGGGCTCATGACAGGGATCAGGATGCCGGCGTCGAGGGAGGGAGCCTGTGACAGGCCCCAGAAGAAGAAGCCGTTGTAGGCGAAGACACCCAGCACGCCAGCCGCCGCGGCCCGCCGTCCGCCACGGGCCGACACGCGTGCGCCACGGTCGCCGAACAACCGGACGGCGACGAGCAGCGCCAGGGCCGCACCGCCGAAACGCAGGACCGCTGCCACTTCGGGCGGCACGTACCGGACGACTGATTTGGAACTGGAGAAGGCGCTGCCCCACAGCACCATGGTCACCAGAAGTTGCAGATAGGGGTTGCTCAACCCGGCCTTCGCTCGCATGCCCTTGATCCAACAGGACGGCCATCGGGCTGACTTGAACGCTGGTGCGCAGGCATCATGGGATTCGTGGAGTCGGAGAACGGCACGAAGGCCGGTGCAGCGAACGGTTGGGCCCGGTACTGGCGTGACGGCTCTCGTCCGGTGGAGGCCATGCACGCGCACTTCTACGCGCACGTCTACACCCCGCACAGTCACGACACCTATTCCTTCGGCATCACGGATGCGGGGGCCCAGTCGTTCCGCTGTCGCGGAGCGGACCACACCAGTGGGGCGGGAATGGTCATGGCCTTCAATCCCGACGAGGTGCATGACGGCCGTGCGGCAGCCGAGATGGGATACCGGTACCGCATCGTGCACATAGGGCCGTCGGTGGTGTGCGGGATACTCGCCGACGCAGCCGACCGACCCGCCGGTGCCATGCCCCTGTTCGTACAGCCCGTGCTGAGCGGTCCGGTCATGACCGGCGCGCTGTCGAGGCTGCACGGCGCCTTGGCCGACAGCGCGAGCCGGCTGGTCCGGGAGGAGCTTCTGACCGCGGCCGTCCTCGCCATGGCGGAACACGGTGCCACGCGGGCCCCGCGCCTGCGGACCCTGGCGGGCCGGGCACAGTTTCGGGCCGCTCACCGCGCTCGCACCCTGCTCGACGCGGCGTTCCTCGAGCCACTCGCGGCGAACGACCTGGCCGAGGCAGCGGGGTGCAGCCGGTTCGCACTGTACCGCGCTTTCCGGGACCAGTACGGCATGCCGCCCAGTGCCTATCAGCGTCTCCTGCGACTGCGGCACGCGCGCGGCCTGCTCACCGGCGGTATGCCCCCGGCAGACGCGGCGGCGGCCGCCGGTTTCTCCGATCAGGCTCACTTCAACCGCTGGTTCAAGCGCGCCTACGGCATCACGCCGGGAACCTTCAGCCGCGCTGTGCTGCGCTGATGACGACCGCGCCGAACGGCCCGCCTGCAGTGTGACCCGCACTGCACCCTGGGGCGGGTCACCGTGGCCTCCGCCCTGAACGGCGAAGGACGGCCGAGCGCCCGGACGGCGCGATGGCTCGGCCCGGGGGAACGACGCCACGCGACAGAGGCTGCGGCGCCTGCTGGTGTTCGTGGCGGTGGTGCTGTTCCAGGTTGCGGTGATCGTCTGGGAGGTGGCGACGAAGGTGATGTGAGGGTGGTCCTGCCGAATGCCGGTAGGCAGGACCACCCGGACACCAGGGACCGGAGTCCGGAGGGCGGGTCCGTGTCCGTGTCCGTGTCCGTGTCCGTGTCCGTCCAGGCTCGCCACCACCGGGTGAGGGCGATGCAGGACGGCGGAGATCCTGATTCCAGGCGGTCACAGAACTCGTGTGCGAGCCGATCGGGCTCCGGTACCCTCACAGGACGCCGTCGCCCCGCGGGAACCAGGTGATGAGATCCGGGATTTCCTGACCTCGCGCCCACACCGGCTCCGAGATGTGCGCAACCGTTTCCAGGAGATGCACGCCACCGGTTCCGGCACTCGGCACCTCCACCGAGGACGGCCGCGGCGCCGGCGACGGCTCCCGGAGGGCCGGCCCGATGTCCTGCGCGAGGTACGGGCTGGAGGTTCCGGTCGACGGCGGGACCCAGCACCGATGATCACCGAAGTCACCAGGAGGAGCCCGCAGCATGACCGGCACCATGGAGACCCTTGGCGGGTCGGCTGCAGTCGACGATGCGGCACGAAGCGTCACGCGCCCGTTCTACGTATACGCCGTGCTCGCCAACTCTCTTTTCCAGCGTGGCGTATTCGTCCTCTTCCTGCAGCAGCGAGGCTTCTCCGCCGGGCAAGTGGCTCTCCTTCAGACGCTGCTCTACCTGGTCAGCGGACTTGCGGAGTTACCTACGGGAGTCATCGCCGACCGAATCGGCAGGCGTGCGAGCATCGTGATCGGCCAGGTGCTGACAGCTGGATGCCTGCTCGGCCAGGTGACGTCCTCCCACTACTGGGTGTTCCTGACGCTGTTCATCGGCCAGGGCGTGGGCATGGCATGTGTGTCCGGTTCGGACACCGCCCTGCTGTACGACCTGCTCGTGCGCCGTGGTGCAACGGCCGGCTACGTCAAGATCAGGTCCCGGTTCACCATGCTCGGGACGGTCACCTCGGGAACCGCCATCGTCCTCGGCGGCCAACTGCAGCAGTTTTCCTGGGGGGTCGTCTACGCCGGTTCGGCGGCGTGCCTCGTCCTGGCCGTGGTGGTGCTGATGTCACGGGTGCCCGAGATCCGCGGCGCGGACGCGGTGGACGAGCAGGACGGAGCCGAGGAGGAGCACGGCGACGCCACAGCATGGCGGGCGGTGCTTCGGGTCGCCACACCAGCGCTCGTGACACTTGTCGTGGTGTCCGGGTTGATGCATGCGACTCTGACGCCGTACATCATTTTTACGCAGAAGACCCTCTCCGACCAGGGAGCGGGCACCGCATCGGTCAGCGTGGTCATATCGGCGGGATTCTTCGTCGGCGGACTCACTCCCCTGCTGTCGGACCGCGCGAACCGGCGCATCGGGTATCGGGGCGTCGTCCCGGTGTCTCTCCTGACGCTCGCCGTGGCGCTCGGCCTGAGCGGCCTCGGCCTTGTCTGGGTCACCATCGCCGCGTTCCTGGTCCTGGGCAGAATTCCTGAGATCACCGCCGTGATCGTGGACAACGTGTTCAACGAGGCAGTGCCGTCGCGCCACCGGGCGAGCCTGCTGTCGATGATCGCATTCGTGGAGTCGGCCCTCATCGGCATCGGCTATCTCGTCCTCGGCGCGCTCATGGACGGGTTGGGCGCCGGTGCGGGCATGGCCACCTACGCCGCGCTCCCCCTGCTGGCATGTCTCCTGTGGCTCCCGGTGCTCTTCCGAGGGGCACGGTGACCACCGGGATCGAGAAGCCCG
This sequence comes from Streptomyces sp. NPDC093094, assembly GCF_044754345.1. Classification (NCBI taxonomy): domain Bacteria; kingdom Bacillati; phylum Actinomycetota; class Actinomycetes; order Kitasatosporales; family Streptomycetaceae; genus Streptomyces; species Streptomyces sp. NPDC093094. The sequence continues at coordinate 197,255 of NZ_JBIVOX010000008.1, forward strand.
TCGGCCAAGAGGCATGCGGAGACGATCAGAGGGCCCCGAAGGACTGCGCCTGCGGCGGCGCGTCGGAGCGTGCCGTGGTCTCGGCCTGAGCTGCCGTCTCAAGTCCCTGGTGAGAGCTGGTGTCAGCCCGTCGCGATCAGCGCGACGGCAGGCGTCTGCTGTCTAAATCCTCATCGTCAGGCCGGAGTTGACGTGCCGTCAGAATGCAGTCTGTGCGGCCACCGGTGTTCGGGCTTGACGGTCCTCTCTCCGAGGACCCGTCGGTCGGACTTGCTGAGGCCGAATGAGAAGGACCAGTCGGCATCAGCCACCTGCCTCGCCAAGTTTCGGGCACCTTCTTGGTCACCAGCCCACTCCCGCATCATGGCGAGGCTGTACAGCCCGCTGCCGCTGCCGTTGTCCGCGGCTTGTCGGGCGAGTGCCTCGGCGCCCGCCCGGTCTCCAGCCACCTCTCGTAGCCCTGGACCACGAGGTTGAGCCAGAACCGCAGTAGTGACGTCGTCTTCAGACGGGTTCGGGAGTCGCTTCGTTCCACGGACGGGTGGTGTCGATGGGTTGGCGCAAGCACGGTGTGACGTGGCGGACGGTCCGTAAGACACTCGGCTCAGCCTGGCCCGAGCGTGGCCCGGTTCAGCTGTGCTGCATCCAGACGTTGGGCTCCTGATACACGCCCTCGTCGGCCGAGCGGTTGATCCGCAGGAGGCTGAGTCCATCAGGGATCACGTAGTCACCCGACTCGGGGAAGGCCATTCCGGTCCAGCGTTGCCACTCGGTAACCGTGCCGGTCATGGTCTGCGAAGCCGGAGCGGCCGACAGTATCTTGGCACCAAGACGCTGGTGGGTTCGGATCCAAGGGTCGAGAGCCATGCCGTCCTCACGGCTCCACCGCATGAAGTTCTCGATCGGTGTCAACGGATACCGGGCCTTCGTCGTCGGGCGGACCGGGGCTATGACCTGGTCCCATCCGGCTTGTCCTGCCGTCTGACGGAGTGCTTCAAGGGTCTTTCCCGCCAGTCCTCGTCCCTTCAGCGACGGGGTGACGATCGCTCCGCAGATCACGAGAGTGTTGGGTTCGGTTCCTTGCTCACGGCCCTCGACGGCGTGAACAAGAGCCTGGGTGTATCCCGTGGGGAGGGACTCAGGCAGCCCGTCCCAGCGAATCGGCACACCCCAGCCCGAGGCGACCGGAACATCGTGCTCATCGACCAGCACAAGGTTCAGATCGGCGAACCACTCACCGACCTTGCCTATGTACTCCTTCACCAGCCGGTCAGCAGTGATGAACTCCGGGAAGCCTTCGCTGAAAAGCTCCTTGAGATGCGCATCCTGCCAAGTACGTGAGTCGGTCCGTTCGATCTTCAGAATCATTGCCCGTTCATAGCACACCGCCTGTGAGCAGCCGCCCTCCCGATCAGTCCCGGTCACCCACAGTGCCGTCGATTCCCGTGAACGTCTACGAACGTTCGGATCACTCGCCGCCTCCCGAGCCGGCGGAGGTGCGCTTCCGCCCCTGGATCCCGACGCGGTCGAACTCCTCAAGTCCCGCATGAACTTCGCCCTGGCCGCGAAGCACGTCGGCCTCCTGCGCACCCTGCACGCCGGGTCCCGCGCCTTCGGCCGTGATCGGTGGCGCGAGACCCGTTCCGTCCGCACCGCCCTGGCCGAGGCACTGGAACTCGACGGCGACGTCCGGGAGGCCCTCGGCCTTCCGGGCGTGGAGATCGGCGCCGAAGCGGGGACGCCGTACGGCGTCGACGAGAACCTCGGCGGGTACGGGATGAAACGCTTGCGGGAGTGGCGCGGGCACCTCGCCGCGAAGTCGGCCGCCGCATCAGCGCAGGCGTCAGTTGCTGCGATAGCGGGTGGCCAGGCCGGTGCTCTGGCCGGCGAAGGCGGCCAGGCCGGCGGCGAAGACGTTCCCCAGGAGCCGGTGGTCCTCGACGCCTGGGGCGATGACGCTCTCGCCGAGTTCCAGGCCGCGCAGGGTGCCGGTGACGACGTCGGCGGCGCTCATACGCGGCACGGAGCTCAGGTCCATGCCCTGGACGGAGTGGAACTCGGTGGCGACCACGCCGGGGCACACGACATGGACGCGGACGCCGGAGTCCTCGACCTCGGCGGCCAGGGTCTGGGTCATGGCGACCAGGTAGGCGAGGGCGCCGGTGTAGACGGCGCGGCGCGGCATCCGGGACTTGTCGGCGGGGCCGGAGAACGCGATCATCCCGGCGACGTTGATGACGGTGCCCCTGCCCCGGTGCTGCATGCCGCCGACGGCTGCCCGCATCAGCTGGGTCGGTGCCAGGACCTTGACGCCGACCAGTTCACGGGCCTTGTCCGCGGGCAGGTCGGCCAGCGGCATGTAGTGGGCGACGCCCGCGTTGTTGACGAGGATGTCGAGCGGTTCGTCGGCGCAGTGGCGGGCCACGGTGTCGATGCCGTCGTCGCCGGACAGGTCGGCGGCGACCGTGCGTACGGTGACTTCGGGGTGGTCCGCGGCGAACGCGGCGAGGCGGTCCTGGCGGCGGCCGACGATGATCAGGTCGTAGCCGTCGGCGGCGAACCGCTCGGCGAATGCCTTGCCGATACCGGACGTCGCACCGGTGACGAGTGCGAGCTTGCTCATGGGATTTCTTCCCTTCGGGTCTTCCGGCTCTGCGACCGGGCCAGGAGTGCGGCAGCCGGGCGGGCCCGCCGTTCGGGGGCGGCCGTCAGCTCTTGACGAGGTTCTTGGCGAGCATGCTGCGGGCACAGGCGAGGACGGCTTCGTCCGGTGAGTGGGGCTGCCAGCTCAGCACGCGGCGTGCTCTGTCGTCCGAGATCTTCTTGATGTGGTTGAGGTCTGCCGCGACGGGCCGGAACTGCGGCGAGAAGACGGCCGCCACCCGTACGACCAGGTCGGGAATGGTCCGGGTCGGCACGCGGTGGGCGGCCTGTCCGAGATGCGCGGTCAGGATCGCCCCGATCTCGTGCATGGACATGGCCGGCCCGCCGGTGAGCAGAACACGCAGGCCCGCGGCCGTGGGGCTCGTCATGGCGGTGACATGGGCCTGGGCCACATCACGGACATCGACGACGGGCACCCACATGTTCGGGTATCCCGGCATCTCGCCGTTCAGGCTGCGCTGCACGATGTGGTTCGCACCGGATATCTGCGTGCCCAGTACAGGGCCCATGACCGCGACCGGCAGCAGCGTGACGAGTTCCATGCCGTCGCCCTGCGCCGCCATGAAGTCCCAGGCGTCACGCTCGGCGAGGATCTTGCTCTTGCCGTAGGCGTCCACACCGGGGCCGTCGAGCACCGACCAGTCGTCCTCGGTGAACACGCGGTCGGCGTGTCCGTGCCCGAAGCCGACCGCGTGGAAGGCCGAGGTCATCACCACGCGCTTGACGCCGGCGCCCCGTGCCGCGCGCAGCACGCGCAGGGTGCCCTCCCGCGCGGGGCCGATCACATCGTTGTCGTTCTTGACCTTCCCTGTGTGCACAGGCGAAGCGACGTGCAGGACGTAGTCGCATCCGCTCACGGCGTCGGACCAGCCGGCATCGCCGGTCAGGTCGGCGACGACGAAGCCGAGACGGTCACCCTGTGTCATTCCGGCGTCGGTCAGCGCCGCGCGCACAGCCGGTTCACGCTGCAGGGAGCGCACGGTGGTGCGCACGTGGTAGCCCTCCTCGAGCAGCCGCAGGATGCAGTGTCCGGCGATGAAACCGGACCCTCCGGTGACAAGGACACGCTCTTCACGGATCGGCATGACGCCCGCTTTCACTCACGAGGACTCAATCGCCCGCCTGCAACAGGCGGACCGGGTACGCCTCCGACCTTCGCCCCCGCCGGTGGGCTCAGCCAGGTCCCCGCTGATCCTGGGGAGTGACAGGACCCCCCTTCGCGGCCGGAGGACGGCATAACGTGGAGGGATGAGCGAGGAGCAGAACCTGCTGGGCAACTTTCTGCGCGCGCGGCGTGAGCTCGTGACACCCGAGGAGGCCGGGATCCCGGTCGTGGGCGTGCGCAGGGTGCCGGGGCTGCGCCGCGAGGAGGTGGCCATGCTGGCCGGCATCAGCGCCGACTACTACCTGCGCCTGGAGCGCGGCCGGGACCGCCGTCCGTCCCTGCAGGTCCTGGAATCCCTCGCTCGCGTCCTGAAACTCGACGACGACACCAGGTCCTACCTCGTCGGCCTGGCCGCCGACCGCCCCCGCCGCACCCGGCGCCGACGCCGGGAGGCGGTTCCGCCCGGCACAGCCCGCTTCGTCTCGCTGCTGCCGGTCCCCGCCTTTGTCGAGGGGCGCCATCTCGACGTCCTGGCCGCCAATCCGCTCGCCACCGCGCTCTCCCCGCGGATCGTGGCCGGCAACAACCGATTGCGGGACGTGTTCCTCGACCCCGCGGAACAGGACCTCTTCCCCGACTGGAAAGGGGCCGCAGCAGCGCTCCTGGCCGGCTTCCGCGAGGCGGTCGGCACCGACACGGACGACCCGCGCTGCATCGAACTCGTCGGGGAGCTCTCCCTGGCCAGTCCCCTCTTCCGGAAACTCTGGGCCCGGCACGACGTGCGGCCTCGTGGCAGTGCCACCGTGTGTTTCCAGCACCCTCAGGTCGGGGACATCACCCTCAGCCGGGAAAAGCTTCACATCACCGGAACCGACGGCATGATGCTCGTCGCGTTCCACCCCGCTCCTGGTACCGAGGACGCGGACAAGCTGACCCTGCTCCGATCGCTGGCCGGGCAGCAGGCATGAACCCTCGAAGGGGGCCTGCGCGGCACCCCCGGCGGCCGGTGGCCGCAGCGGTGCTCCTGAAACGTACGGTGCGGGGAGACCGCAGCGACCGGGGAAGCGGGCAGCGCGCCGTTCGATGAACGACGACACGTCTTCGGCGCCTCTGCCGCCGACCACCGCACATCGGGCGCCCGCCGCGAGCAGCACGCCCGCGCCGCCGACGAGGACCGGCGCACGGCCCTCCCCGCCCGGTGGTACGCCGCACGCCGGCGCACCGCCCCGCCCGCACCCCGCGCTGCTGGGCGTGCCGACAGGCTCTCCCGGCTCCCCGCCACGCACCGGACCAGGCCCGCGCCGTCACCCTGGCCGCCGACTCGGGCCGGCTCTTCACCCTGGAGAAACAGCAGCGCTCCGTCGACCGGGCACACGGCCCACGGCCCCGTACGCGTCGGCCCGCGCCCCGCCGGCACACTCCCCCGGCGACGGCAGCGCCCCGCCGCGGCTGTCCCGCAGCCCCACCGGCCACCGGGACAGAGCCCCACCCGCCGCCCGTCCCGACACCGTCGCCGACCGCTCCCGGACCACCGCCCGCCCCGGAGTCCGAAGCCGGACACACACCGCCCGAGAAGACGGCCGCGGGTTCAGGGGGAGTCGGATGCGGCTTCCGACGCCGCCTGAACCTCAGCGGTGAGTGGGTGGCCGAGGCCGAGCACCCGGACGCAGTCCTCGGTCAGTTCAGCGAAACTCTGTCCACGAGCTCCCGCACTGCTGCGGGACACGTGCAACAGACGGACTCTGAGCGTGACTTCATGGTCAGGCCCCAGAAGTCGTCGGGCATCGGCATGCAGGCTCTCAGGAGTTGCGTCCACGACCGGAGAACTGCCACCGGCATCCGTGTCGCCGGTCTTCAACAGGGCGAGCCGTATACGCAGCATGCTGAGGCTGTCCCAGCCCATGCATGCGTTTGCTGTCGCCAGGAGTTCGTGCCCGATCTCCCGTGCCTCGCAGACAGCGCCCTCGTCGTGCAGCGCCTCGGCACAGGTGAGTTTGATCTTCACTGCCTCGGGGTGCAGGTACCCGAGGATGCGGTCCGCTTCCGCAGCGTTGACGCGAGCGACGTCGACCGTTTCGGACAGGCGCTTCGACCCTCGCAGCACGGAGATCAGCGCCGACCGGGCCCACAGCACCCGCTGGTGGTCCGTGCCGAACCGCCCTTCGGTGTCCTCCAGTAGATTGACCGCGCAGTCGGTGGCCTCCGCCGTCTCACCGCAGCGGATCAGGCCCTCGACGACGCTGGCTCGTACCCACAGCACTATCGGGTGGTTCGGGCCCAGCAGTTCGGACAGACCGGGGATCTCATGGCGGAGGTAGTGGACCGCGGAGTTCCAGCCCCTGACTTGAGCGTCCGCGTACAGTGCGTCGATCCGGGCCAGGCTGAGATCGAGCGCGTCTACGGCCGGATCGCCTTGCCAGCGGGTGAGCAGCCTGTTCGCATGGTGCCGGGCGCCGTTCCAGTCGCCGGCGGTACCCACCCAGTAGACGAGCCGTCGCTCAGCCAGACGTGTGTAGGGCGAGTGGGGGCCGAGCATCTGACGGGAGTCTTCACAAACAGCCTTGGTCAGCCGCGCCGCCTCCCTCATCCAACCCGCCTCCCCGGCCCAGTACGCCGCTGTCTGCCGAGCGACGAGCGTGCCGAGGTGGTCGCCTCCGAGACGCTGGGCACAGCGCTGGACGAGCTCGTTGGCGTGCGAGGCGGCCGCCTCCGGACGGCCGGAGCGTCCCAGGTGCCGGATCGCCGTTGCCAGTTCAGCGATCTCCGGGGTGCGGGCGGGCCAGAGCTGCTCCGCCGGGGCCAGCCGCGCCAGCCCGGGGGCGTCGCCCTCTCCCGAGCCGTCGTCGTCCTGTTCGTCACCCCAGCCTTTCGTGACCGGGCGGGCAGTCTTCGACAGGGACTCCGACACCAGCATCGACCACCTGCGCGCCCACCGGTCCGCGTCCCGCCAGTCGGCGGGCAGAACGATGCCCAGCTCCCCGGCAGTCTTCAGGCAGACCGCGACGAAGGTCATGACACGGGGACGGTCGGCGACAGACACGTCGCCGCGCTTGAGCATGCGGTGAATCGTGGAGCGGGCAAGCACCACCATGCCCGCCGCGCCGGGAGGACCGAGCCGCTTCCCCTCACGGACCTGTCGCTCCGACAACTGCTCGATGCGCCCGTAGGAGAGGCCCACCAGGCGCTTCATGGCGCAGAGGTCGTCCATGAACGACATCAGCGTTCTCGTGCGCTGCATATCCCCCATCGACCACAACCCCCTTTCCAGCGCTGCATCTTCTTCGCACTACGTCTTCCCCGGACAGGCATCGGGCTACGCGGTCAGCGCGTTCCAGAACATCCCAATCGGGCGACCCCGACCGCCGGGATTCCGGGCCGCCGCCCGCAGGAGTAAGGGGCACGGGAGCACGGGAGCACGGGAGCACGGGAGCACGGGAGCACGGGAGCACGGGAGCACGGGAGCACGGGAGCACGGCGGTGAGGATGCGGTGTTCCCGTTGCGCCTGCGCCCCCTCCCGCGGACCGGCCCGAGCAGCGGAATCCGTGAGCCGTCCTGAACATCCCGAGATGTTCAGGCGGCAGGACCGGGTGTCCCGGCTGTCCGAGTCTGTCCCAGGCCGTGTGCGAAGAGTGGGACGGCGGCAGATTGAGGTCGAAGGGAGGCAGTGAGAGGCTTGGAGGACAAGACCGTGGACGCAGAGAACCTGCTGCTGATCATTGCAGCCGTGATGTGTACGACCGTTCGTCTCGCAGCCCGTGGCAGCGCGTTCACCGCGCCGCCGATCGGGATCGTCTTGAACGCACTGTGCCGCTGTGGGACGTTGGGAGCCACGGACGGCCGCGGTGAAGAGGTGGATCTTGTCGAGTGCTGCAGAACCGTCGGCAAGCGTGCGCTTTAGAGGCTGCTCGTGCATCTCCCACGAGATGCACGAGGCCGCCGTGCGGATCACGGACGCCGTGCAATGCCTCACCGGCCGGCCGGAATTCGTCCTGGCCATCGACGGTTCGTCCGGGGCCGGCAAGACAACACTGGCCGCATGCGTCGCAGCCCGGTCCGGGGCCGGCTTGTTCCACATGGACGACATCTACCCGGGCTGGACGGGCCTGGAGCGAGGTGCCCAGTACCTCGTCGACTGGATACTGCGCCCACTGGCGGAGCACCGCCCGGCCGTCTGGCGCAGATACGACTGGCACGCGGGGGCATACGCCGAGACCCACACGATCAGGCCCGGCGGACCACTGATCGTGGAGGGGGTCGGTTCATACAGTCTGCAGTCCGCGCCGTACCTCCACTCCGCGGTCTGGGTCGAGGCAGACGCACAGCAGCGCCGCACGCGCGTGGAATCCAGAGACGGCCACTCGACGACCCGGACATGGTCACTCTGGGCGGCACAGGAGCAGATGTTCCACCGCGAGCACGGCACACGCGAAGCGGCAGACTTCCTGATCCGCAATTGAGCCGCCGACCCCGTGCCGCCCGCCACCGAGTCACCCGTCGCACCGTCCTCCTCGTCAATCACAAGCCGACTGCAGACACAGATCCGAGAAGGCCCTTGAACTCGTTCACCTTCCCGAAGCCACCGCCCGCGCCGACTGCTGGCGGGCCCGACGAATCCCAGACCGTCGCCCTGGCCGACGACCGGGTCCGCGTCTTCCCCCGTTCTGCCCGCGCGGCGGCACGCCCCTCGGCAGCGAACTGACCGCTCGGGCAGTCAAGGCCGAAACGCCCGCCGCGGCCTGGCAGAGGCGAACTCCCTGCGCCCAGCAGCGCTGACAGGGAGCATGTCACCACCCTGTCGCCCGGGACGCCGTCCAGTGGATGATCAACGGTGCGTTCGACGCCACTTCCTTGATGAATGGTGGTGGCCGGTGTCCGGCACGCGGCCCGGTCAGAGGGCTTCCTTCAGGCCGCCTGCTCCCCGGTGCGGGTGTGACGAGCAGGCAGGTCCGCCCGTTTCGATCACCATCGACTCGTCGCGCACCCGGTCCGGTTGCGGCATGATCAAGACCAGCCGATCCGTCCGAGGAGCCGACATGGCATGGTCCGAACACGTGGTGGTGCGAGACGGCGTCCGGCTCGCCTGCCGGGACTGGGGCGGGCCCGGACAGCCCGTCGTGCTGCTGCACGGCCTGGCCGGTCACGCAGGTGAATGGGACATGCTGGCACGGAGGTTGAGCTCCGAACACCGGGTCGTCGCGGTCGACCAGCGCGGACACGGCGCCAGCGAACGCCACCCGCACGACGTCTCCCGCGCCGCCTACGTCGCCGATGTCATCGCTGTTGTCGATCAGCTGGCGCTGCAGCGGCCCGTCCTGGCCGGCCAGTCGCTGGGCGGACACACGGCCATGCTCACCGCTGCCGCGCACCCCGGGCTCGCCCGCGCGCTCGTGCTCGTCGAGGCCGGCCCAGGCGGTCCGAACCCGAACGGCCCGGTGGACGTCGGCAGATGGCTCGACTCGTGGCCGACACCGTTTCCCTCACGCGAGGCGGCAGCAGCCTTCCTCGGCGGCGGAGTCGTCGGCGAAGGCTGGGCAGCAGGGCTGGAGCAACGCGACGGTGGATGGTGGCCCCGCTTCGACAAGGACGTGATGATCCGCTCACTGGCAGAGAACGCCCAGCGTTCCTTCCTGCAGGAATGGAGGCAGATAACCTGCCCCACCCTGGTCGTCCTCGCACAGACCAGTTTCATCCCGGCCCAGGAAACCGACCAGATGCTCAGGCAGCGGCCCGCCACCCTCGCCATGAGCATCCCCGGCACAAACCACGACCTGCACCTGGAACAGCCTCACATCCTGCACACCGCCCTCACGGGCTTCCTCGAAAGCCTCTCCTGAAACTCCCCCACGGCCACGGCCACGGCCACACCGACGCCCCGACCCGTACGGCGATGCGGGCCCCGGCCCGGTCCGCCAGGGCCAGACCGACCGCAGACCGGGCACACGGCGCCGTCCGCGATGCATTGCACATCAACGCGCACTCTCTCGATGATCACGTCCATCGACAGCACCGCACGTCCGCGATCGACGGGAACAACAACTCCTTCAGCCGGAGCAGGAACTCTTCCACGGCCCCGAACTGTCGGCCCGACTCCCTTGGCCACGGACCGTTTTCGGGCGACTTCGCGTACGGCTCGCAGGAACCCGGCTGTCACTCGGAGTGGCCGCGCCGCAGAACCGGCCTGCTGTCCCGGTCCGGGCAGCCGGCCGCCGACGGGATCACCGTCCTGGACGACTCCCGCCACCCCGACAGGCGAGATACCGATCGAAAACCGCCTGGCTGTCAGGGGTGAAGGTCCACTGCTGCAGAGCCCGCCGCAGCTCGGACTCGGTCAGCCACCCGTGCCAGGCCACCTCTTCAGGATCGGGGGCGACGATCTCCGGAAGCACGGCATCGCACACCCCGAGCCAGTGAGGGCTGAGCCCGACCCGGTTGAGGAACTTGAACCGAAGGCACACTGTCGCCCGCACTCCCAGCTCCTCACCGAGCTCGCGGGCAGCTGCCTGCTCATAGGACTCGCCGACGCCTGCAGCGCCCCCGACCCCGAGCTCGTGGTGCCCTGGGAAACGGTACAGCTGCCCGGCACGCCGATGGACGAGAAAGCGGCCTTGCCCATCACGGCACACCACCGAGGCAACCCGGTGCAGCCAGCCCTCCCGAACAGCGTCCCGCCGACCGACCACCCCCAGCACACGGTCCTGAGCGTCAACGCGTTCCACGAGTTCATCCACGACGCACACGATCGCAGAACCCACTGACAACCACCCGGAATGACCGGACCGGCCCACAGTCAGCGCCCTCAGACCGACCTCACCCCACCGGACGAAGGGTCACACCCCTGTCTCGATTCTCAATGACCTGCCGCTTCCCCGTCTTCATGGGCGCCCGGTGCACACGGCCATGCTGAAGCAGGGCGAAGACTTACAGCGTCTCGGTGACCTGGGAAAACGCACGCCTTCGGACTGCCGGACACATACGCTCCATGCCGTGGCTGATCGAATACAGAAGATCGCGACGAACTCGTCCTGCTGCTCGTCCCGGTCGAGTGAGAGGGCACGCCCGTGGTGCCGGCGTGTACGGAGGTAGTCGAGGACACGGCGCGGGGTTTCCCTGATCCCGGAGGAATGAACCGCTTCCGGCCGTCCTCGGCAAGGAAGGGTTCGTGCACCGGACCCCAACCCTCACTCCTCTCTTCATGTGAAATACAGGCCGGGAGGAGCTGCCGGGCGGGATGCAGGCGGCGGCGCTGCCGGGGTTCACGAGTCTCAACTCCTTCTCCTCCAGCCTCTCCCAGGGCAACCTCCCCCACCTCGCCGAGCCCGACGCGCTCAGCGGCAAGTGCGTTCTGAAGGGCGTCGGAAGCGGCGAGGAGTTCCCCGAAACTCCGGCCGGTGAAGATGCTCTCCCACTCGATCAGCGCCTCTTCGGCATCGAAGTTGCCGTACACCAGCGCCTCGAAGACTCCGTCAGGGCCGCGATCCACGACCGCAGCCGCAGCTTCGTGACCCGGTGCCACGAAGAACTTGATGATGACGCTCACCGCGGCATGGCGCCTGCCCCACCGAGCCCGGTCCATCCGCCGTCGATCCATGCGGCATCAAGGAAGCCAACGCAACCGTGCATCGTCGGCCATCTGACAAGTCAGCCGGATCCCTCCGGACGAGGTCACCTGAGCGCCGTCCAGGTTGCACTTCCGATTGGGTTCGTTGCAGCTGCCCTTCTTATGGCCAGGTACATCGGCGCAGTTCAGCGTGTCGTGCGCCTCTTGCCCTTCCGGTGAAAGGTTGTCGTAGTCGCTCCCGTCATGTCGACCCGGCGAGTCGGAGAACGTGCTTCGAGGAGCGGTCTCCGTCCGGACCGGCGATGGCTGCTCCGTCGGTTCCGACTGCTCTACCGGCTCAACGGGGTGTTCCTTCGCCTGCTCGGCAGGCGATGCGGTGACGGTTTCGGTCGCCGTGGCCGTGGCCATGGCCGTCATCGTGACGGTGACCGCCGGAGCCGGGTGGGTCGCAGTCTCGGCCGTGGTCTGGGTTGCGCTTCGTCCCAGGCCAATGGCGATGACACTTGCTGCGACCACAGCAGCCACAGTGATCAGGCGCCGGGCACGGAGACGGGAGTGAGGAACGTACGGCAATCGAGTACCCCAGGACGTGAAGAAAGCTCGACGGGACTCGCTGGACGCCTCTTCACGGACAGCGCGGACGAGCTCTGCCTCCCCCGGGTCAAGACGCTGCGCGGCGGTTGGGGCGCCGTGTTCGAGGGGCTTGACCTCAGCGGGCTCCTTCTCGGGCTGCAGCATCCTGGAGAGAACCGCGTCCATCTGCGCACGACGTGTTTCCTGAACTTCCCGCTGCGCTCGGTCAGGATCCGACTCGGGGAGCGGGAACCTGCGACTCCAGTCGCTCTTGTGGCAGTTCGCGCAATTCGAGACGCCTTCGTTCTTGACGCGCATCAGCTGGCCTACGCCGTGCCCACAATGCGGGCATATGTGCCGAACCTCGGCCATGCCTCCCCCTCGATGACCTGCACATGCTTGAAGTGGCTCAAATGTAGATCACGAGTGGAGCGACTCCACTCCGCACCCTCGTCGGCTGGATTCTCGACTGATCGTCTCAGGATGAGCCGAACCGGGGTCTCGTGTTCGGCGATCTTGTTCGGCGGGGTGTCCGGTGCGCCTGCCGATCATGTTCCTGACGGCCGCGGGGGCGGGTGGCTCCGGGGTGGTCGCGCGCTCCTGAGCGAACGGCCCTCGTCCCCACCGGCATCCGACGGCAAGCCCGGATCATGGCTCAGCGCGACGACGCGACCCGCATCCGGGACGGCGGGAGGGTGCCTGCGCCCGCCGGCCGCCGACGCACACCGGCATCCGCCCCGAGGTCGACTCCGTCACCGGCGCCTCCTCCGGCACGGTTCCGGCCGTCGCCTCCATCACCGCGACCGCGCGCCGGGACCCGGCCGCACGCGCTCGGCGCCCCTCGGCCTCAGCGCCCGGCACTCCTCGGCGTCAGCGAGTGCCGTGGTCGCCCCGGCGCCGACAGCCACCGGTCCGTTCCCGGACGGCACCTGCTTCTGATCCCCCGGCCGCCCCGGCGCCGGCCCGCCCCGTCCTGCCGCCGACCACGCTCACGGAGCCCCTGACCGCTTCCGCCATGCACTGCACACGGACTCGCCGCCCGCCCCGTCCGGGCCAACAGGGCTGGCCCTCACCTACGGGCCACGATGCCGAACACTGCGGCCAGCGCGGCTCCGACCCCGCTGACCGCCGCGATCGGAGCGGTCAGCGAGGGGTGAGCCAGACAGAGATAGCCGGTGGCGCCGAGGACCAGGGTGACGACCAGGACCATGAGCAGTGTCTGCACTGGGTCCGGGCCGGGCGGGGCGGGCTGCCGGGACTGGGACTGCCGGTTGCTGGCGGACATCGGGGGTTCCCCTTCCGTGATCCCCGCGGACGGTCCACGGGCAGCGCACGGAGCCGAACTCCCGCGCCGACTCCAGACTTGGACGCAAGGCGGTCTTGCGGGAGAGGGAACGATGATTGCCGATGAACCGGCAACATGCGATCACCTCGGCCAAGTCGTTCCCGGGATGTCATCACTTGGGCGACAATCGGGCGGACCGCGCTGTCAGCGGACGGGACTTGCCGGGGGCAGACATGGACGAATCTGAAGAGCCGGCTGCGTACGCGTATGCAGCCGCGCTGAGGAAGGCAGTGAACTCCTACCGCAACGCCACCGGCAAGTCCCAGAAAACCGTGGCCGCCGACCTGCACCTCTCTGCGTCGACCCTCTCCCGGTACCTGAGCGGGGAACGACTCGCCCCGCGCGAGATCCTCTCCGCCGTCCGGGCATACGTCGAAGCGCAGGGCATGCCCCTGCCGCGCAAAGAGGCCGAAGAGCTGGACGAACTGTGCGAACAGGCGCACCTCTCCAGCAGATCCCCGGCAGTCCGGCAACTTGCCCGGCTCAGAGAAGACCTGACACACCTTCGCAAGCAACACCAGCAGGCGCTGCATATCGCAGAGGCGCGTTCAGCCGAAGTCCAAGAACATGCAGACCGTCTCGCCTCGCAGCTGGAACGGTCCCTGGCCCGCGCACAGACCGCAGAAGACGCCAACCGGATCCTCCGTAACCGGGGCACCGAGCGGGACGAGAAACTGCGCCACGCCCAGCGCTGCACCCGCGGCATCGAAGCCGAAATCGCCCAGCAACGGGAACAGACCCGCCTGCTCCTCCAGGAAGTCGGCGTACTGCGTGAGCAGAACCGCCGGCTCCTCGAAGAGCAGCAGACGGTTCCCGCACCGTCAACGCAGGTCGACCGGGACCAATGGGCCCAAGAGACCGCCGAGCAGCTCCTCTCCCTGTGGGACGAGCGCCGGGAACGAGAGCAGCTGCGGGCCCTGTGCGCTGACGCGAACCGCAACGACGTCTACCTCCTCGCCCTGCTTCTGGCAGAAAAACGGCCCGCCCTGGCGCAGGCGCTGACGCAGCAGGCCGGCGTGCGCTACTACGACCCGTCGGCAGGAGAGCCCAGCGCACTCAGACAGTGGTGGGCCCACGTGATGAGATACCGGCTCGAACCCCGCCCCCGCCTGCCACGCACCACACCACCCTTCAGTGGCCCGGACCCCTGCAACCCGTACAGCTACGGACCCGGGATGTGATGCCCGCGACCCGCGCGCACGTCACGTACGGCAGCGTCGGATCAGCGCGACGTCGACCGGTCCGGCGCGCGGCCCGCAGGTCGGGCCGGTCGGATCGGTGTCGCGGACGCGGACATCGACACCGGAGGTCCGGTGGCAGGAGGCGGCCGGCCCGGCCGCTTCCGGGCCGGTGCTGTCGCCCAGAACGCCGACGGTGACGGCCGCGACGCCGGCCGCCGCGCTCACGCGTACCCGGGTCCGGACCCGGTCGGCATGGTCGAGCAGGGCCCGCGCCTCGTCGAGCGGCACTGTGCCCACCGCAGTGAGCGTGCCCCACGTAGGCGAGCGAGTGAACAGCAGTGTCCGACGTCGGCCTCCGACTGGTCGATCACCCGGCTCGGCGGCGGCTGACTCATGTGCAGCCGGGTGGCCGCCCGGCCGAAGTGGAGCTTCCCGGCGACCGCCACGGAACAGCCCAAGGCCCGCAGCCCCGCGCTGCAACGATACCCACGAGGTATCGGAGCTGCGGGATGGGTCTTGGACAGCCCCGGGGCATCGGCGGTGAACTCGTGACCATGACCGAAGAGGCGAAGACCGAAGAGGCGAAGACCGATGAGCCGCAGACCCACCCCGCCGTATCGGTGGTGGGTCCCGGCGACGGCGAGACGATCGTTCTGGGCACCACCCGCATGCGCGTCCTGGAGGACGGCAGCCACACCGGGCATCGCCTCGCGATCGCCGAGTCCGTCCTCGCCCCGCACACCCAGGGACCGCCCCAGCACCGCCACGCCCGGCACGACGAAGGCTTCTACGTCTTGTCCGGCACCGTGCGGTTCACCGTCGGGGACGAGGACCACGACGCCACCACGGGCACGCTCGTGATGGTTCCGCCCGGCACCCCGCACACCTTCGCCAACCCGACCGACCAGCCCGCCGTCATGCTCAGCACGTTCACCCCCGACCTGTACGTGCAGTACTTCCGGGACCTCCAGGAAGCACTCGGCGGCGGCCGGCAGCTGACGCCACAGGCCGACATCGATGCGATGAACCGCTACGCGACCGAGCCAGCCTCCGACCTCGCCTGAAGCGGCACGGCCAAGGACGGTGGGCTGACGCAAGGCCGGAACCCCGTTCCCGCGGCGGATGCATGGCGCGCGAGGGGATCTCGACACAGAGCCTGCCGAACTGAAGAGATCGTTCGTGCGGCTGTTCGCAGCCGCACACAGATCGCACCGAAGGAAAGACCTCGATGCGATCACCGTCATTCCCGTCCCGCACCGGGGCACGCTCCGGCCCATACGGATCGCGGCTGACCGCCGCCCTCACCTCCACGCCGGCAGCGAGCCGGCCGATCTGCACAGACGCGTCCCGGTCCATGCTCCCGGCCACCGCACCGCATCACTCGATCACCCCGAGGTCGGCACACTGCGGTTGAACGGCGACTCCAGGCGGTCATGACCGGAATCCGGATCCCGAGAAGCGGACTCGGCAGGCCAAGGGACGTCTGACCAGGAAGAAGGAGAAGCGTAGGTGGACTTGTACTGACAACAAGAGCGGCCGGGCCTTACGGAGCTCCGCTCCTGCTCCGTCACGACGGCGACGCAGGCCCTTTCAGGGGACAAGGCTCCGGGCGGCAGGGCAGCGTGGTGCTGTCCCCGCCGAGACAGCGTGTGGGTCCGAGCGAGCGGTCAGGCAGGGTGGAACTCGCTCCGGAAGCATGACAGTTCCGCCAACGGCTCTTGTCGGGCATCGCGATGCAGCAGACTCGTCCTCACGGCTTTCGCGCTGGACGTGCGCGTTCCTTGGCCAGGGCTGATGCGTTCTCGGCTGGTGAGATGAGTTGATCGCCCGTGCCGGCGCCGCTGTGCCTGGGTTCGCCCGGTTCAGCAACGAGAGACGCGACCCCCGATGATCAAGGTTGTCGAAAGTCGATCGGGTGAGGATCCGCTAGGGTCTGACGGGTCGGGACTCGGCAACTGTTCCGCAGCACACGGGGCAAGGGGAGATGTGACTGAAGACCGGGCAGGGGGAGATGTGACTGAAGACCCAGAGCGTCGGCAGAGGTCCGAACGGGCATCGGCCATCGGATGTGTGACGGGGTTCGCAATTCTGGTGGCAGCGGTCGCATGGACGATGATCTTTGGTCGCTAGCGTGTGTTCGGTGAACTCGCTTTGATCTAAACCTGATGCCGGAGGTGGCCCTTTCGCCCCACCCGTGGCATTCCCCAAGCCAGGGGCGATGCGTTCTGCGGCGCCGACGCAGGCGATCCACTCATCTCACCAGCCGAGAACGCATCAGCCCTGGTTCCTCGGCCGGAGCACATGTTCGGACGAAGGCCGCTTCCGCGTACGCCGGTTACCGAACCCAGTGAGCAAGTTCGACGTGCCATTCGACCTCTGAATGCGCATGACGGCGCTCGGCGAGGCCAGACGCCCAAGAGACCGCCCGCAGTGGATACCAGCCTCTTCCGGGGTGAGCTGCAGCTCCATGGCCGCCTGCCCATCGCTAATGGGCGGCAAGGTCGATCGCTGATACGGTGCCGTCGCCGCTGTTGGCGACGTAAACGCGATCACTGTGGGGCTCAAAGGCCGTTCCTGCAGCTTGAGAGCCGACCGGGATCCTGGCGACCACGGTGCCGGACCCGAAATCGATCAATCTCACCAAGCCGTCGGAATGGGTGACGTAGACGTCACCGCGGGAGTCAACCGCTAGACCATTGGGCCCTGCGCCGACGTCGATGTCGACGATGCCACCGGTGGAGATATCGATCGCGGACACCGTGTTGAAGCCGGAGTTGGCGACATAGGAACGGCGTTTCTGGGCATCGATCACAATACTGGTGGGCTGCTGTCGGACTTGGGCGGTCGAAACAACCGCCCTGGTCACAGGGTCGATCACCGAAACCCTGTTGAAGTCGGGTTGCGTGACGTAGACGTGGTGACTCACCGAATCAACTGCCACTCCAAGGGGACCAGGGATATTGATGAAGTCGGGGGCGACGGGCGGCAGGTCTCCGCCGATGCCGATTATCGACACCCTGTCACCACTGCGGTTGGTCACGTAGGCGCGACCCATAATATGATCGATCGCCACCCTCACCGCGTTGAGCGGCGGGCCGGGAGGGCCTCCGATGTTGATGGTGGCAATGACGGCGTTGAACCTGTCGATCACTGACACGGTATTGTTGCCGCCATTGGCGACGTAGACGCCGAATTGCGGATCGGTTGCCACGCTCTCCGGCCGGAATCCGACACCGATGGTGGCGCTTACCGTGTTGGTCGAAGAATCGATCAACGACACCGTGTTGGATCCGCTGTTGGTGACGAAGACATGGTTATGGACATCGACCGCCACACCGACCGGCCCAGCCCCGACCGGGATGGTGGCTACGACACATGACTGTTCGGTGTTGGACGTTCTCATCACCGTTCAACCTTTGCGACTGAGGCGAAATATTCCTCTTGGGTCCGCCCGCCGACCCGATGGCCGATCCGAATGCCGGTGAAATCAGCGACATGCGCATGGGCGAAGCGCCGGCCAACTGTCCACGTCTCGAAATATGAGATCGCGTCACCAAACCTCTCCTCTCGGCCGGATCTGATCCTTCCGCAGACGGTTGCGCCACCCATTGAATCGGGTGTTGCAGTCCGGATCGAAATTGAAAACCTTGAGTCGCGTGCGGACCGGCAAATCCTCTGGGCGACGCCGAACGGCCCCCATTCCACGGAAAACCATTGAAGAACGAGCTTCGGCATTGAATGTGAAATCGCCATTCACCTTTTCCGGGCATTGACGATCCAGTTGCACGCGAGGGGCTACCCATGGGTAGTTGATTGCGTCACTCATATGGGCGGCTACATCACGCCTGTATCCAGTGGACACCCGTACGGAGCTCATCGCAAGGTCATGTCCGCCGGGTGGTGACCGGCCTGGCAAGGATCCGCTTCACCGTCCGGAAGACATCAGCGCGATGTGTCAGTCGGCGGGCGGCTCAGGGATGAGACCGAGGGTGCGGGCCTTGTTGACTGCCGTGACTCGGTCGTGCACGCGGAGCTTCTTGCAGAGGTTCTCCTTGTGCTTGACGACGGTCTTCTCTGCAATCCGGAGCCTGCTGCCGATGGCGTAAGCGGTCAGACCTTCGCTCAAAAGGCCCAGGACCGCCATTTCCCGCGAGGTGATCCCGTACTCCGAAAGATCGCCGAGTCTCGGAATACGAAGCACCACGTCTTCGTGGGCGGACACCGTGTCGAGCAGTGAGCGTTTTCAGTGTGGTCACTGAACCTCTTTCACCCTCCCGCGCAGGATGAAAGAGGTTCACTGACGCGCACCCCCTGACAGGGCCTGTGCCGGCAACTCATGCACAAGGGAGCGGTCACTGTTCCCCGCCTCGAGGACAGCGACGGAACCTGCCTGTACCTGGTGGTCGACGGCCGCCTCCGGCTCGTCGCGCACGCCCCCGGCATCACGGCACCCGACGGACGCGAGCGGCTGGACCGCCCCCTGCCGTTCCCCTGATCCGACGCTCGAGCGAGCCGAGGCGCCGTCGCCACCGCCGCGCACCTGCGGTCAGGCCGTCCGTCGATCGCAGGCGCCGCACGCCTCGCCAACACCCGCGCGCGGACCGACACACCGGCACAAGTCGGCCAGGGAACCTGTGACAGACCCCTTCGAAGTGAACGAGGGCATCCGGTGAAGACGCCGTGACAGGATGTCGACGTTTCACCGGACGGCTGGATGTAGTCAACTCAAGGGGAATATAGGGAAGATGAAGATATTTCGGCGGCGCGGAGCCTCTCAGGACCGGGATCGTACCGAGCAGGCGATCCAGGAGTACCGGACGGCCTACGAACGGGGGCTCGCCGCCGAGCAGAGCCAGGGGCCGGCACAGGCGCTGGCCGAGTTCGCGCGGGCGCAGCACGCCCTGGACCGTTTGGACGCCGCCTCCCCGGACCTGCCTGAGGTTCCCCAGGCCAGAGCGGGACTGCTCTACGCCATGGGACGGGCCAGGACTGATGCCGGAGACGTGACCGGTGCAGTCGCAGCCCTGGACCAGGCCGAGGAGCTGTACCAGCGGATGGAGTCGGAGCAGCTCGCCACCCGGAAGGAGGGTGAGCAGCGGGGTGACCGGCAGGAGACGGGTCCGGTCCCCGCGGTCTTGCTGACGGCCGATGTCCGGCTACGAAGGGCCCGGGCCTATGCCGAGTGGGACCGTCCCTTCAGTGCCCTCAGCGATCTGGACATGTCGATCGGTGGGTACATGCGGGCGGGAGCCTTCACTCCCTTCTCGGACCGGTCCGGGGACGCGGCCCGGATCCTCGCGGTCGGGGCGGGGATCCAACTGCGGGTAGGGGACCATGAACTGGCTCTGGAATGCGGCCAGGAGTCCCTCGCCCGATACCAGGAGATGGGCGGGATCGGCCCTGAGGCGATCCCGTACGCGATCGGTTTCGCCGCCCCGGTCGTCTCCATGCTGGAGGCGGCGCGTGGGCAGTGGGACGCGGCGCTGGCCGTGGACGGCGTGATTCTGGAGGCCGCAGAACTCGGCCGGGGCGGGAGTTCCGGGGCTCATGCCCGGATCGGTGTCCACCTGAGAGAGGCCGGGCGGGATGCGGAGGCGGCCGGACATCTGGCCATGGCCGCCCGCGGGTCGCATGATCGGATCGCGGAGATGGAGCGGGAGTTCGGGTCGGTGCTTGCGCCGAGTCTGCGGGAGGCACTGCTGGAAGCGGAGCGGACGGAGTCCACGAGGCTCGCAGGCGGCGTGCGGGCCGGCGCCCTGGATCCGCTGGAGATCCGGACGCTGCGACTTTCCCTCTGCGGCGGGGACGGAGCCAGGTTCTCGGCTACCGGCCGGATGAACGTGGTCAACGCTGTGCCACGTCAGGTCACTTCGCTCGCCCGGATCGGCCACCAGCTGATCGCGTCCGACCGCCTTCCCGCGGCACTGCGCGTACTCTGGGAGGCACTGCTCCTCTGCGATGCCGCCCGCCGCTGGGCCACCTTGAACACCGGCGACTCCACCGCGACCGTGCCGCTGCGCGAGGCCGAGGAGAGCGCCTTGGCCGGAGCGGCCGTTCTCGTCGACATACTGGAACGAGCCGGGGATCCGATGAGCGACGCGCTCACCGCCGACCTGAGCAACGCCAGGGAACGCCTGGGCCTGTCGGCACACTGAGCATTTTCAGCGCTGCCGCTCCAGGTCGCGATCGGTGAAGCCGTGCCCACTGCGGCTCATGATGACGCCCCGGACCTGCCCGGGGCGAGAACTCAGCGGCAGCGCCAGCTGGCGGTCGATGCCGATGGCGGACTTGCCGGCGTGATACGCCTCGCGGGCCTGCGGGCCTGCGGGCCTGCGGGCCTGCGGGCCTGCGGGCCGTCGAGAGTCTGGCCACCAGCATCCCGACTTTCCTGCTGCTGTTCGCCGCCAGCTACGTCGCGCTCGCCGCGCTGTCGCCCGAGAGCTTCGACGAACGAACCGCTGTCCCACAGCGACGCGCTCTACTTCACCGTCACGGTGTTCTCCACCGTCGGATTCGGTGACATCACCGCCAAGACCGAGGCTGCACGGCTGGTGGTCACCGCCCAGATGCTCGCCGACCTGGTGATTCCCGGCCTCGCCGTCAAGGTCGTCGTGGGTGCGGTCCGCCGCGGCCGGCAGCGCAGAGACGACGCGAACCGTACTGAAGCCGGAGGCCACGGCCGATGACGGGCGGGCCCGGCAGGCAGAAGCCGCCGGCCTGCAGGCGGCACCGGAGCAACCGGCACTCCGACCCCGCAGTGGCGTTCGCCGGCCATGCCCGCCCGGACGGCGTCGTGGTCCGGTGGGAATCGCGGCGTCACCGCAAGCACCAGCGGCCCGCCGCCGGGTCGACGTGGTGGGCGCCCGCCGCCCGCGGCTGGCGGATCGCGATACCGGTCGCCATCAGGTAGCTGCCGTTCGCCGTCGGCTCGGTGCCCGGCTGCGCCGAAGTCGTCGGGGCCCGCTGGGACACGGTCACGTGCTTCGCACCGGATCGCTCTTCTTCACCGCGGCGTCGTACCTCTCCTGCCGCGAGGCGGTGGACGCCGCCCCGCCGGCGCTCGACCCCACACGCAGGCGGTTTCTCGTCCACCAGCCACGGCGGGTCGGCCGGCGGGCCACCGCGGTCCAGCTCGTCGGCACCCTGTACTTCAACGTCAGCACCGGCGTCGACGGGAGCAGTCTGTCCGCGACCACCGCCCGCCGGCACGTCTGGCGTCCCGACTCGATCGGTTCGGTGTGCTTCCTCATCGGCTCCGTACCACTGCTCCTGCCTGGGCACACTGGAGGAATACGCGATCAAGGGCATTCCGTCCCGGGTCCCTGGGGAGCGACGACGATGGCCTCGGCTCCGCAGACCGCGAGGGCCGCGCCCTGCCTGTGCTGGGTGCACAGCCCTCGGGCGCGGAGGACACAGGCGCGTCGGCGGGAAGCAGCTCGCTCGTCATACAGCCGCCTCACGGCGCACGCCGCGGTCACAGGCGTCCGGTGTGCCCGGCGGGAGCCGCGGCCCGGGGTGGTCGATCGCTCGTCGCTGTGCGCCTGGCCAGCAGTCCGGCCAGGTACGTCACCACGACGGCGATCCCGACCCCGGCGAAGGTGAAGCCGACCCGCCGCGCCTCCTCGGCCAGATCCGCCGGATGCGGCAGCCCCTCCGCGATCAGCACCGTCGCGGCCACCGCCGCGACGTACCACGTGTAGTTCACCGCGCGGATCGCCCCTGCCGAGCCGCCCAGGACCACGAGGATCACCCCCGTCACGATCTTGTTGTCGATGCCCAGCAGGACCGCCGCCGCCAGCACGGCACCGATCACCGTCCCGGTCAGTCGCTGCGCCGCCACCAGCGTCGACTGCCCCAGGCTCGGCTTCATCGCGACCAGCGCGGCGACCGGCATCCAGTCGGCGTTCGGAACCTCCAGCCCGAACGCGATCGCCACCGCAGCCGCCACGGCGACGGCACGGATCACCGCGTACATGATCACTTTCCGGCTCAGCGGCACCGGCGTGGTGTCGCCCGGGAGCAGTTCCGCGCCGGTCTGCTGCCGCCCGGACCGTCCGCCGGCCAGCCACATGAGCCCGATGTAGCCGATCATCAACGCCGACCCGATCAGCCAGGCCAGGGCCTGCGGCCAGGCACTGGTGTGCACGCCGTCCGCCTGGTACCCGTTCGGCAGCGCGAGCGCGATGAGGAACCAGATGTTCAGCAGCAGCGCGGCGACGAACCGGTGCGTACCGTACGTCACGGTCAGGCCGGCCAGCACGGTGACCACGAACGCGGCCAGCACCACCCACCCCCACGCCTGCGCACCGAGCCAGTAGCCCAGCGCGGTCAGCAACGCCCCGGAAACCGCGATGACGGCCAGTCGTGGCGCGCGGTACGTGTACCTGCCCCCCGGATCGCACAACCCCGTGAACAGCGCCCCCAGCGCCACGCTGACGAAATACTTCTCCTCGCCCAGAGCACCCAGGACGACCAGGGGAAGCAACATCACCAGCAGAATGGAGACGCCCCGCCGCAGATCGAACCCCTGCCGGTCGGCCTTGAAGACTGCCGAGGCATCGAACCCGGCCATCACTGACACCTCCGACCCGGGACCGGTGATCGGCCCGGACCGCCGGCGCCGGCCCGCTGGGGCCGGTCTGCGGTGGAACGAGCCCTCACTACGAGAATCCCCGCCGACGCCCTTGACCGCGACCTCGGCAGGGCGCGGAGGCCGGGGCCGGCCACATCACCTGCGCCGGACCCGTCGTCCTGGTGCCGTGCCCGAGACGGCACACGTCCGCATGCCGAGCCCCCGAGCGGTGGACACACTGATACCGGATCTGCTCGATCCGGAGGAGGCGAGAAGACCGCCGAGGGCGGTGAAGGACTGCTCGGACGAGTTCAGGGCCGAAGCATCGCGGCGCCCACGGCAAAGGGACCGGGCGGCACGGCGGCCCTGTCCTGTGCTGTGGATCGTGCCGGATGAACGGTGGTCACCGATCGAACCGCTGTTGCCCGAGCCGGCGCCGAAGCCGGTGAAGGACCGGCCGCGGGTCCCGGACCGGCAGGCGTCGAGCACGGCTCCGGCCCGGGCGTCTTCCGCCGGGCGGTCGAGCGCGCCATCGCCTGGCTGTACGGCTTCCGGCGCCCGTGCATCCGACGGGGACGGCAGGACGGCACGACGGCATCCACGAGGCGTTCCTCGGCCTCGCCGCCTGCCTCATCACCCGCCGGCACGCCCCACGCCTTTGTCAGGACCTCTCACAACCACCGGTCCAGACCGAAGAGATCGCACCCGGAAGCCTCGGGCAAGGGGGAAACGGCCGGTGTGAAGTAGGGTTTCGCCGGATCGGCCGGGTCCCGGCGGTTCCATGCAGGTCGGCCCGGGTCGTGTACACGTCGTGGGAACGTCCTCCTCGTCACGCTGGACCACACCACATCGAGGATCAGCCTTTGACCCCGTACTCCCTGGCGTTCTACATGGACGTCGTCACCACCGGCACCGTGCTCGGCATGGGCCCCGCGAACTCTCCCGACGACGTCACCGAGGTCCTTGGACCGGACTTCGGTGAGAACGTCTTCAACAACCGCAGCATGTGCCGTGATTACGGCCTCGCGGAGTTCTACTGGGACCGCGCTTCCGCCGACCTTCCCTGGTCGGGCCACCACTTCAGCCTGCAGGTGCACCGGCTCGCGTACCCGAACCGCATCCCCGTCGAGGATGTGCTTCGCGCCCGGTACGGCAGGTTCACTCCCAGGCTTCGGTTCGAAAAGCTGCAACGCCTTCTGGCGCGGCGCGGTGTTCCCCTGCCGGAGATCCCGGAGATCCCGGCGAACGCCCCGTACTTCCGTACTTTCTGGCAGCCCGATTCCCGTGTCGCCGTCTCCGTCATAGGCATGCACGGCAAGTACAGCACGCCGGAAAACCTGCGAGTGGGCGACGTGTACAAAATCCACGCCCCGGTGACCGCCGAGGAAGTGGAGTGGCGAAGGACGCAGGCCGGCGGGGCTCGCATCGGTCATTGACGCGGCGCGGCATCACGTGGCGGCCCGGCTGTCGCACCGGGCCGCGGACGGGAGAGACCGTCCACGGCCCGGTGATGTCAGGCGCGCAACCGCTCCATGGCGTGCCTGACCGTGTCACCGGGCTCGTGGGACCCGGCGCGCACCTCCCCCAGGGCCAGGACCGACCGCACGGTGTGGACCAGATCGACCAGCAGCTCTGCCGTGGACGCCCACAGGTACACGCTCCAGCCGCCCGTCCCGCCCCAGGGGGACAGCAGGAGCAGACGCTGCTCGTCGTGGGGACCGGCGAATCGCCGCTGCTCCTCGCGGTCGGACCTCGTCACCGGACGTACTTCCAGCACCCGTTCCAGGGCCTCGAGCTCGGCTGCGGTGACCCGCTCGGCGGTGGCTTCGAGCATGGAGGCGCCGCGGTGCAGCGCAAAGTCCCACACCCGGGTGTAGACCCACTGGGAGAAGGTGTCCGCGTGCGCCGTCCAGGCATCCGGCTGCACGCCGTCCCAGGAGAGCAGCACGGGCGGGTCCTCCGAGCCGTCCAACTGCACCGCGAGGCAATAGACACCCTGGTTCTCCTGCAGGAAGGGCAGCAGGCCGTGTGCCAGGGGGTCGAACTCGCGCTCTTCCTGTTCCTCCAGGCCCTCCGGCCAGTCCTCGTCGTCGGTCGGCCAGTGGTACACCTCCGGACGGCCCAGGTCATCGACCGGGTACACGTGATCGGCGCGGCGTTCCGGCTCCAGGACCACGGCGGCGTCGGCGAGGGAGTACCAGTGGCGCACTGACCGCGGGAGCGCCTGCCCGTGCTGTGCGGCAAGCGCGTCCAAGCGGGCGACAGCCGCCTCCGAACGATCGGCCCGTGCCCCCGCCAGGGCCAGGGCGGTCGCCATGTAGTCCATGTCCTCAACCGTTCTCGTGCACATGGTGCGCCGTTCGCACCAGCAGATCTGTATCAGGTCCCACTGACAGCCGACTCCCCGGCCCGGCGTCGTGCCATCGACTGCCGGCTCCGCAGCGGCACCGCCGTGGGCGCGGGGCACGAGCAGCCGCCGAGAGGAACGATGCGGCTCAGCACGTGCGGACCCTGATTCGGTCCGGGCTCGCGCGGTGGTGTACGAAGTCCTGTGTGAACGAACAGTCCGATGCCTCCACCGTCCGCGTGTTCATAGCGCTGGCTCCGCCCGACGACGCCAAGGAGGAGCTGGAGCGAGAGCTGCGGCCCGCCTACGAGGCGTACCCGCGGATGCGGTGGAACCGGGTCGAGGACTGGCACATCACCCTGGCGTTCCTCGGCGAACTCCCGGTGGGGGTCGTGCCGCTCCTGCGGCAGCCGCTCGCGGACCTCGCGGCGCGGCACGCCCCCGTGGCACTGGCGCTGCGCGGCGGCGGCCACTTCGACGAGCGGGTGCTGTGGACCGGGATCGACGGGGACCTGACCGGGCTCCACACGCTCGCCGCCGAGATCCGCGGCCTGGTCGAGGAGTGCGGGGTGGCCTTGGAGGAACGCCCTCTGCGGCCGCATCTGACGCTCGCCCGCGCCCGCCGCGACGATCCCTTCAGCGTGCCGCAGGTCGCCACCGGGCTCGCCGCCTTCACCGGCCGCCGCTGGCACGCCGAACGCCTGCACCTGGTGGGCAGCAACTACGGTCGCGGCCCGGGACCGATCCGTTACCGCGACATCGAGGCGTGGCCCTTCACGGGCACACAGTGATCACGTCGGCCGCCGGCCGGTCGTGGTCCGCCCGTGCGCGTCCGGCGCGGGCCGAACCGGTGCGCAGACGGCCGGCCCCGCCCGGGTGCGGAAGCCGCCGTGGGCGGCGTGCCCGCCGGTGACGGCGATGTCGTCCGGGTCGGCGTCCTCCCGGACGGGCGGCAGATCGGAACGACCTCCGAGATCTCGGCCTAGGCGGGACGGACGGCGCCGCGTCGTCGTAACGCCGGGCAGCCGTCAGCTGTCACACGTCACCGGGGCAGCCGTCACCCGTCACACGTCGCCGGGTACGGCCGGAGACCGCGGCCCGGCCTCGCACCCCGGATTCCGTGCAACCGGATGTCCGGGGGCGGCGTCCCCTCCTGTGATCGATTCTGATGCGGACCGCCGGCGTGTCCCCGACGCCGGGCGGCACCGTGGGTGGTACTTGGAGAGGGACTGCGCATGAACCCAGGCCAGCAGGTGGAGTTCCACGCTTCGTGCGGGCACTTGATCTCGGCTCCGGCCGACCGTGCCGGGCAGGCCGTCCGCTGCCCCTATTGCCACCAGGTGGCCACGGTCCCGCCTCCCGATGTTCCGTACGCCTCGCCCGTCCCTGTACCGGCCGGCGCCGCCGAGCCGATCGTGCTGACCGCCCTCTACCTCACCGCGCTGATCGGCGGGATCGTCGGGGCCGGGCTCATCTACCTCGTCATGTTCGACGAGTTCTCGGAGTCCGAGCTGATCACGGTGACACCGCTGTGGTTCTTCCCGGTCGTCTTCGGCCTGTACGGATTCGTCTCCCAGCGGCTGCTTCGCCGTATCGCCACCGGACGCGCTCGATCCCTGAGCGAGGCAGCCCGCTTGACGATCGACCTCGCCGGACACTGGGCGGCCCTGGTGCTCTTCCCGTTCCTGGTACTGAAGTGGCGCAGTTCCCTGCTCGTGTCGCTGGCGGCGGCGGGCTTCTGGGCGGTACTGCTGTGGCTCTTCTTCAACCTGCTCTTCCCCACCCTGTGAGCACCGCCTTCCGGGCGGCTCGAAGGCGTCGCCGCAGCCCGGCAGGAGATCTTCCGGGTTGAACAGCGTCCGCTTGACGTGGCGAAGGGTGTCGTCCGACGGCCCGGAGCGCTGCGTCGATCGAGCATGGCCGCCCCGCAAGCCCTCTGCCGGCATGCGGGGCGGCGGGGTGTGTACCGAGGGGCTTGCCGCGTCGAGGGGAAAGCATGCAGCGAACGCCGGGTCCGGGAGCACCCGAGCCGGCGCACGAGGAGGAGCCCTGGCTGGACAGCCGGGAGGTCGCCGGGCTGCGGCCGGTGCGTGAGGAGCGGCTGCCGGGCGCCGCCGGTCGTGCGGATGTCCGAGTTCGCCGGTACGGCGGGGAGAGCCGGGGCTCACGAGGCGGACACCGCGAACCGCACCCGGGCGAACGACACAGCTGACGCCGGCATGCCTGCCGGTCGGTCCGAGGCGACCCGACCGGTACGCGCACCACGATCGAGGCCGGTGACAAGTCGTGCGCAGGCAGCGGAGCGTCACCGCGAGGTCGGGGCTGCCGGGGAAGGGCCGACGGTTGCCGGTCCTTGCGTCTCCGCACGCTCGGACGCCCGGTCCGGGCCGGCGGACGGTACCTGGGCCCATGTCGCCAAGGGGGCCTGTCTCCACCCCCGATCCGGGTGTCAGCCACAACGACCGTCGGGCGGGGCACGGGCAGGATCTACAGGCGTAGCCGATCGACCGGTCCACCAACGGTGGGCCCACGACCTGGGGGAACGATCCATGGACCGCAAGCGCCTCATCACCTCGACCGTGCTCGCCGCGACCCTCGTCGGAGCGGCCGCTCCCCTGGCAGTGGCCCGGCCAAAGGATCCGGTGCAGCGGCAACTCGACCTGCTCGTGGAGCAGGACGGCGTACCGGGCGCGCTCGCCCACTTCGACGGACGGACGCGTACCGCCGGGGTGGCGGACACCGGCACGGGGCGCGGGATGGTCGGTGCGGAGGGCCGGTTCCGGCTGGCCAGCGACACCAAGGCGTTCACCGCGGTGGCGGTCATGCGTCTGGTGACGGAGGGCCGGATAGGGCTCGACGACCGAGCCGGCCGCTATGTGCCGCAGCTCGCGCACCGAGCCGTCACCGTCCGGCAGTTGCTCAAGCAGACCAGCGGACTGCCCGAGTACGTGACACTCGTCGACTGGACCCGGGCGGGCACGCCGGAGGAGTACCTGGCGCTGTCGCTCGGCCGCACGCCGGACTTCGAGCCGGGCACCGACTGGGGCTACTCCAACACCAACTACCTGGTTCTCGGCATGGTGATCGACAAGGTGACCGGAGTCGGTTTCCGCACCTACGTCGACCGCGTCGTGCTGCGCCCGCTGGGGCTGCGCGACACCTACTGGCCCGCGCGGGGCGAGACGACCCTGCGCGGGCCGCACGCCCGCAACTACGGTGTGAGCCCGGCCGACCCCCAGGCGGGCCGGGTGGACATCACCGAGCTGCCCGGTCACGAGTTCGGCGCGTCCGGCGGGCTCGTCTCCACACCGAAGGACCTCAACGCGTTCTGGGAGGGGCTGTTCGGCGGCCGTCTCCTGCCCGGCTGGGCGGTACGCCTGATGACCCGGGACACCAGCGACGTCGGCGGCCGGGACACCTACCCCGCGGGCAGCCGCTACGGCTACGGCGTCGCCTCCTTCCCGCTCAGCTGCGGCGGCGTGTACTGGGGCCACGGGGGCGACCTGCCCGGCGACTCCGTGGCCGGAGGGCGGGCCGGCGCGGGCCGCGGCACCGTGACCGTCTACACCACGACACGCGCCGCCGAGGGGAGCAGCCTGCGTCACCTCCAGGGCGCCGTCGACGCCGCCCTGTGCGACGCGGCCGCCTGACCGGATCGCGGCGGTCGCCCAGGGGTGAGGGGGCGCCGCCGCCCTGTCCGTCCCGGCCGGGCGGCTATTGTGCCCGCATGGAGCGGGACGACGAGGGCGTGCTGGCGCCGCGGCTGCGGCTGAGCGGCGTGCTGATACGCGGGGCGGCGGCCGGGGCCGTGGGAGCGGTGGTGGCCGCGGTGGCCGCGCTGACGGTGGGCGACCACCAGGACCGCATGGAGTTCCTGGCGGTCGTCGGCGGCCTCTGTCTCATCGGCGGCGGTTTCTTCCTGGCCGTCGGGCTGTACTTCTGGACGGCGTGCGCCGGCGACATCAGGCGGCTGCGGGACTGGCACACGGTCTCCGGGCAGCACGACGCGGCCACCGTCGTCACCCCGGTCTGGATCCGGCTCGGCGCCCTGGGCCTGGTCGTCGCGCCCGCCGCGATCGGCCTGTACCACCTCGTGGACGGCGCCGCGTACGGCAGTTGGCTGTACAGCCGCTGAGCCCGGAACGGGCCGGGAAAGGAACGGTCCTGAAGGGGTCGCCCCGTGGTCCGAGCCGGAGCCCGTTCCTCCCCCGCAAGCGGGAGATGCCCCCGCCCCGGCCTGATGGCCGGGCGATGAGCAGAGCGGCATCCGGGTCAGGCTTCTTGCCGGAGTGCGGTGCTGCTCAGCCGATGTGGGCGGCGGTGGTGAGGTGGGCGGCTGTGCGGTGGCTGGTCGGGGCGGTGAGCAGGGCCCGGGCCCGCGGGGGTCCCCCGTCGGCCCGGGCCCTTCGAGCGGGGCCTGTGGTTACGGCCTGACCAGCACGTGCTCGGCGTGCAGGCCCGCGAGGTCGACGTCGGGGTGCAGGGACACCTTGCCGTACGACCAGATCACCAGCAGGTCGTCGGCCGGGCCGGAGCCGGAGTAGGAGCCGGCGGTGACGAGCTTGGCCTCCTTCCAGTTGCCGTTGGGCGGCAGCACCTGGGTCTCGGCGCCGAGACCCTGGCCGGCGATGTCGCGGTAGATCGTCGTCTCGCCGTCCGACCAGCGCACCAGCATGTCGTCGGAGCCGCCGTTGCCGTCGAAGTCGCCACCGGTCACGGCCTGGGCGTGGGTCCAGGTCGAGTTGGCGCCGGTGAGTTCCTTCTCGTCGTGCAGGCCCTTCTCGTCGACGTCGGTGAACTGGGTGACCCGGCCGTCGTTCCACACGACCACCAGGTCGTCGGGCCAGCCGTTGCCGCCGTACTTGCCGGTGGCTATCTGATATGCCTGCTTCCAGCGGTCGTTGGGGGCGGCCAGCTGGATCTCGGAGCCGAGCTTCTGGTTCTCGTCGACGTCCTTGTAGATGGTCAGTTCACCGTCGGTCCAGCGCACCAGCAGGTCGTAGGCGTTGCTGCCGGTGTAGTCGCCCGCCGTGATCTCGACGGCGTGGTCCCGCCACAGCGCGTTGGGCGGCATCAGCTGGATCTCGCGCGAGAAGCCCTTGCTGCCGTTGCCCTTGTAGAGGGTGACCTCGCCGTCCGACCACTTCACCACGAGGTCCGAGGTGTCCTGCAGTCCGAACCGTCCGGAGGTCACGTCCGTGGCGTGCTTCCAGGTGGCGGCGTCGCCGATGCCGGCGTCCGTGGGGGTGCCGCCGCCGCGCAGAGCGGTGTCGTAGAGCATCTTGACGTCTTCGTCGAACCACGAGCTGTACGACTCGTTCGGGTCGTGCCCACCGGTCTGGTAGCCGCCGATGACCCCGATGACGTCGCCGTTCCTGCCGTCGAAGTTGGCCAGGAACGGGCTGCCGCTGGTGCCGCCCGTGTAACCGTCGCACTTGATCTTCAGGAAGCGGGCGTTGAACTTGGACGTCGTCGTGACGCAGTCCAGGGGGGTGTTGCCGGCGCCGGGATAGCCGACGAGGTGCACGTTCGGCTGGATGAAGTCGTTGGCGCCGAGCAGCTTGAGCCGGTTGCCGCCGCCGACGGCGTCCTGCAGCAGCTGCCCGCTGCTGTTGGTGCCGACCTCGATGAAGGCGAAGTCGTAGTCGTCGCCCGCGCGGGTGCCCAGGGAGAGGTAGCGGTCGTCGAGGTAGACGTGGCCCGGCTTGACGGGGAAGACCCCGAACGGCTTCGGGTTGCTGCCGTTGTTGTACTGCGGCACGAACACGAAGTTCTTGAAACGGTCCTCGTCGTTGAGGCAGTGCCCGGCGCTCAGGACGAGGCTCTTGCCGGGACTCTGCACGACCGACGCCGAGCAGAAGCCGTCGACACCCTGGCCGTCGGTCATCGCCAGGACACCGACGGAGGGATAGCCGCCGAAGGGGTGCGAGGCCGCACGCGGCTTGGGACGGCCGGCCGGCGGGACGGTTCTCTTCTTCCCGCCCAACGGCACGGCGTTGCGCAGACGTTCGGGTGTCCAGTAGGCGTCACCGCGTCGTGCGGTCCGGACAGCCGCCTGCCGGGACGCGGCTGCGGCGTGAGAGGGAGAGACGGAAGCGGAGGCAGGGGCCGAAGGACGGTTGTCGGGAACGGACCCGGGCGTCGCGGCAGCGGGTGTCGCCGCCAGCAGCCCCACCGCGAGGGCGGTGAGCACACCGCGCCTCAGGAGAGTGGGCAGGTTCATGGGGGGTGGCAGACCTTTCGTGTCACTGGCCCCAAAGAGGGCTTTCGGAAATCGAGTTGATCTTGCACACCAAAGCCAACGGAACACCAACAACGCCCTAACGCCCCCAACAGGGACATCCGTCCCCACCACGGCGGGGGCCGTGCGGGTTGAGGGGCGGACACGGGTGGCGGCGGTGCGCGGGCTCGTCGCGGATCTGCCGGTGAGCGGCTGCGAGATGATCAGCACATGAGCTTCCGCGTGTATGCCAGGCACGTCCGTGACCGTGATCTCCCTTTCGGCAGGCGCTACCGCGCTCTGACGCACGCAGTGAGCCGCTACCGCCCGCTCGGGTTCCAGGGGACGTGGTCGTATCTGAACACGGCAGGCGATCTCAGGAACGACGAGACGGCACTGCTTCACGCACTGGAGAAGCTGGAGGCCAGCCGCACGGTATGGCTCAGGGAGATCGAATCGTTCGCGGACCGACGCCGCACCGAGAAGGCCCTGCACCGGCGGACTCCGCGCCAGGCGGAGGTTCGCCACGTGCTCGGGCACAGATGGCCCGGGCCCGAAGGGAAGCAGGCGGTGCTCAACGAGGTCGGGCGGCTCTGGGCCGTCCACTGCCCGGCCCTCTTTCCCGACGTCCCGGCCGGCAGCAAGGGAGCCCTGGCCGAGCTGGACACACGGCTGGCCGGCTGCGTCTCCGCCTACCTCGCACATGACGGGCATCTCGACATCGGTCGGCAGGACGCCCTCGCCAAGTGCCTGCCGGAGCTACGTCGGCACGTCGCCGAACTGGGCCGTTCGTGGCCCCTCCCCCAGGCGTTCGCATACTTCCGCCTCCTGCTGAGGACGGCCGAGCTGATCCACAACGGCAAGGCCCAGGAGACCGGAGGGTGAGCCGGGCTCCTCATCAGGATCAGCCCGCATCGGCGTACACGGCCGGGTCCTTCGGTGGTGTCATCGGGCCGCCGGTGTCGGGCCGAAAGCGTCGGCGAGGCAGGTCAGGACGGAGCCGGACCAGTCGCTCTCCCCGAACACGCCGACCGGCAGGGCGAGCACGCCGTACTCGCGCCGGAGCGTCTCCGCCGGGATCTCGACCGGGAAGAAGTAGTTGCCGGGACAAGTCCGGCTCGCCGCGGGAATCGCCCCGAGCACGTCGCCCGGCAACCGCTCGAACAACCGCTCGGCCCGTGCGGCCAGTTCGTCGACCACCTGCCGGGGCGCGTCGCTGTGCTCGGTCAGCAGACGGTCGGCGAGCCTCAGCTGTGCCGGCGTCGGCGGATCCGCCCGGAACACCTCGGCCCATTCGGCTTGCGCCGGACCCAGCAGGACCACGCCGAACGTGCGTGGCCACAGCCATCCCTTGGTGACCGAGTGCAGCAGGACCGCACGACCGGTGTCCAGCAATCTCCGTGTGCCGGCGGCGAACGGGGCTCCCAGGTCGTAGACGCTGTCGATCAGCACGTGGCGGCGTGGGGACTCCCCCAGCCACGAGATCACCGCGGCGCACTCGGCGTCGGACAGGTACCGGCCGAGCGGCTTGCTGGGGTTGGCGAGCAGCAGGTACTCGGGCCGGTGGTCCGCCGGCGACCTCGGCAGGGCCGGCGCCGGCAGCGTCGGGTAGGACGCGGGCGCCAGGCCCGCGGCGCGGGCCAGCTCGAAGTAGACCGGGTACACGTCGCCGGGCAGCCACAGCCGCGCCTGCTCGGCGTGCAGCCGGTGGAACGCCGCACCGAGCCCGTGCCGGACCCCTCGGCAGACCATGGCGTGGCCGGACCACTCCTGCGGCAGCTCGAAGCGCCGCAGCCAGGCACGGGCGAGATCGCACCGGTGCACCGTGCGCATGTCGGTGGGCTGTTCCGGTCGCATCGGGGCAAGCGCGCGGTACACATTGGTCTCGGCGGCGTCCAGGAGCGACGAGGAGTCGCTGAGCTGCCGCTGCCGGAGTTCCTGGAACTCGTCGAACCTCATGCCGCTGCGTCTTCCGGCACGATCTCGCTGGCCCGGTCCTCGAGGGAGGCGTAGCAGCGTCCGTCGGCCATGACGTTCCAGCTGCGTGCGATGCCATGGGTGCGTTCCCAGAGCAGGCTGGGTTCGGTGTAGGCGGCGATCCGCATCGGCCGTCCGTCCCAGCTGCCGTCGTAGACCGGCGCGCCCCAGGGCAGGCGGCTCGCCGGTGCGAAGCCGTGCTGCTCGGCGAACCGGGTGACGACGGACAGCGAAACCTGGTGCTCTCGGCTCCAGACGTTGGCGAAGCGGTCGAAGTAGAGCGACTCGGTGCTGGTGGAGACGTAGAGCTCTTTGAAGCAGACCTCCTCGACACCGAGGGCCGCGGCCCACGAAAGGTAGTCGGCGACCCCGGCCGCGTCGGCGACGCCGCCGTGCTGGAGCACGCAGATCAGCCTCATCCGCAGCCCCGGCCAGCGCTCGCGTTCCTCGCGCCAGGTGTCGATCACGGAGCTCACCGGCGTACGCAGCATCATCAGCCGCTCGCTGACGGCGTCGTCCTGATGGTGCCGGGAGACCGCCAGCACACTCAGACCTGCGGCGCCCAGGGCCGCGAGGCGGTCGGCCCGGTCGGCGTGCCGGCCTTTCGCCAGGGTGTGCGCGTTGGTGATCAGGACGACCTTCGGGAAGGCCGCCGAGCAGGCGGACACCAGACGCAGCTGCTGTTCGAACGGTATGAGCGTGGGCTCCCCGCCACCGGTGATCACTGCACGCTCGGCACCCGCCGCACGGGCTCGCTCCAGCCAGTGGGTGACCGCGTCCCACGGGACCCGCGCCGGCGCCTGGTCGCTGGAGATCGAAGCCGAGGAGAAGCAGAACGAACACCGGGCCTGGCAGGCGGAGGCGACCGGCAGGAGCGAAACCGAGCGCGGTCGCGTGTCGGCGTAGCGACGCTGTGCCGATCCGTGCAGGTGCAGGGAGGCCGCCATCGCGTCCTCGACGGTTGTCGGGCGCAGGGTGAACTCGTCCTCTGCCCGGTCGAGCTCGTGGACCGCCGACAAGCGGATGCGGGCCTCGTGCAGTTCCATGCCGAGGCCGGTCGACACGTTGGGCACCAGCTTGTCGGGGTCCACCGTGGTTTCCAGCACCAGCAGCCGGTCGCCCTCGATGGCCAGGCGGTCCAGCAGGCGTCGCGCCTTGCGGATGCCGATCCCCAGCTCCGCACGGGTCAGCAGGTGGAAGCGGTCGGGATAGGTGCTCTCCGGAATTCCCGCCTTGCCGTAGGCGAAGGCGTACTTGTCGAAGCCCTTCGCGAAGTTCGACAGCACGATGACGTGGAAGCGCTGGTCGCTGTGGTTCATCCCGTCATCATGCTCGACTTCCTCCCCTGCCTGAAGACAGAGGATTCCAGCGGTCGTCCGCCGGGGTTCCTGTTTCCTCGACGACCCCGGCGTTCGGCGGGCCGGCCGTGAACAAGGTCACGCTTCGAACCCTGGAACCGTCTCGGACGTATTGACGTGCAGACATGGGGAGCCCATGGAATGCCGTGCCCCGTCGGGGCATGCCTGCACGAGCCGGCAAACGGATGTGAGTACGGACCACATGGATTCGATCCGCGACGACGCAGCGGAGTTCGCGGCACTGCTGACACGTCTGAAAGAACGCACCGACCGCAGCTACGCGGCACTGGCCCGCCGGCTGGACATGCACGCCTCCACCCTGCACCGCTACTGCTCCGGAGAAGCAGTCCCGCAGGACTTCGCCGGAATCGAGCGGTTCGCCGCACTCTGCGGCGCCTCCCCCGAAGAACGCATGGAGCTGCACCGCCGGTGGCTCGTGGCCGTCGCCGCGCGGCAACGGCCACGCCCCTCCGGCACCCGGCAGGCGCCGGCGCCCCGCACCGCCACGAACGCGGCGGCGCCGGTCTCCTCCGCGGGCGATGCCGCACCGGCCGTCCCCGCGAGCGGCGGCAGCCCGGCCGTGGAGGCGCCCGGGCCGGCCTCACCGGCCGGTCAGCGCCTTGAGCCGGTCTCACCGCCCCGGCCGCGGCTCCGCGGCGGACGCTCCCGGCGACAAACCGTGTGGTCGGCGGTGTCGGCGGTCTCGCTGGTCGCCGCGTTCCTCGGCCTCGCCGCCTCCGCCGACGGCCCCCCTTCCGCGTCGGCCACGCACAACGGCAACCCCGAGCCGAGCCGGGCGAGCGCCGGCACGGCCCCGCTCACCTGGACCGCCGACTCGCACACGTTCGGGCTCACCGGTTGCGGCGAAGCCTATGTCGTCGCCAAGCCACCGCGGCAGGTCCCGCCGCCCCCGCGCCCGGGGGACATCGTGGCGTGGGCCGCCTCGCAGCGGGCGGTGCACGGAGGCACCAGCGGTGTGGGGATCACGGTGCAGGGACGCGGCTCCGCCGCCGTCGTCCTGGAGGCCCTGCACGTGCGCGTGGTCAACCGCGCCACCCCCGCCGCCGGCCGGGGCAGCGTCTACTCCTTGGGCGACGGCTGCGGCGCCCGCATCGTCCCCCGCTTCTTCTCCGTGAACCTCGACGCGCGCCGGCCCCTGGCCCGTTCGATGCCCGGCGACGACGCGGCGGGCACAATGATCCCCGCGATCGGCTTCCCCTACCGGGTGTCCCTGCGGGAGCCCGAAGTCCTGGTGGTCTCCGCGCTCAACGAGTCCTGCACCTGCGACTGGTACCTCGACCTCGACTGGTCCTCGCAGGGCCGCACCGGCACGGTCCGCATCGACGACCACGGCCGCCCCTTCCGCAGCACCAGCACAAAAGGACTGCCCGGCTACCGGTACGACCGCATCTATCACCAGCCCGGCCGCTGGGTCCCCGTCCCCGCCGTCAACATGGCGGCAACCGGCGGCTGACGGAGCAACGGGCCACGCAGCCCGCCCGGCAGGGCCGGGCTTCTGCCGGCTGACCTGCGGCCGGACTTCCGGACGGCTGTCCCGACGGGGTTCCGGACCGACCGGAGGGCCGGCAGGAGCAGGGACGGGGCAACCCGACGACGGTGTTCGGGCCGGCGGGTGCGCCGCCTCGCCTCCGGCTCCGCTCCCGGACGGTCCGCAGGACGCCTGCAGCCGCCCGGGAGCGGAGCCCCCGAATCACAGGGTGCGTGCCAGCCTGTCGGTGACCAGCTTCACGAACCGGGCCGGTTCCTTCGGCCGGCCGCCCTCGGCGAGCACGGCGAGGGCATGCAGCAGCTCGGCGGTCTCGGCGAGTTCGCCGCGGTCCTCGCGTTCCGTGTATGCCTGGTTGAGGGCCTTCACCAGCTGGTGTTCCGGGTTGAGTTCGAGGATCCGCCTGGTGGCCGGCACCTCCTGGCCCATCGCGCGGTACATGTTCTCCAGCGCCGGGGTGAGGTCGTGGGCGTCGGAGACGATGCAGGCCGGTGAGACGGTGAGCCGGGAGGAGAGGCGGACCTCCTTGATGTCGTCGCCGAGTTGCCCGGTCATCCAGCCGAGCAGTCCGGCGTACTCCTCGCTGCTCCTGTCCTTCTCGGCCTCGTCGTCCGTGTCCTGGCCGGTGCCGAGGTCGACCTCGCCCTTGGCGACCGAGTGGAGCTTCTTGCCCTCGAACTCGCCGACGGCGTCCACCCACACCTCGTCGACATGGTCCGTGAGCAGCAGGACCTCGATGCCCTTGGCGTGGAACGCCTCCATCTGGGGAGAGTTCTCGATGTTCTGCCGGGAGTCGCCGGTCAGGTAGTAGATGTCGTTCTGACCGTCCTTCATCCGCTCCACGTACGCCGCGAGCGTGGTCGGTTCCTCCGCGTCGTGTGTGCTGGCGAAGGAGGAGACGGCGAGGACGGCATCGCGGTTGTCGGGGTCGGTGACCAGGCCCTCCTTGAGGACGGTGCCGAACTCGCGCCAGAACGTGCGGTACTTGTCCTGGTCGGAGGCCATCAGGTTCTTGACCGTGGAGAGCAGCTTCTTCGTCAGGCGGCGCTGCATCATGCGGATGTGGCGGTCCTGCTGCAGGATCTCGCGCGAGACGTTGAGGGAGAGGTCCTGCGCGTCGACGACGCCCTTGACGAAGCGGAGGTAGGGCGGAAGCAGTTCCTCGCAGTCGTCCATGATGAAGACGCGCTTGGCGTACAGCTGCAGACCCCGCTGGTGGCCCTGCGTGAACAGGTCGTGCGGGGCGTGGGACGGGACGAACAGCAGGGCCTGGTACTCGAAGGTGCCCTCGGCCTGGAGGCGGACCGTCTCCAGCGGTTCGCGCCAGTCGTGGCTGATGTGCTTGTACAGCTCGTGGTACTCGTCGTCGGAGACCTCGTCGCGGGAGCGGGCCCACAGTGCCTTCATCGAGTTCAGCGTCTCGGGCCCGGGCTGCGCGCCGTCGTCGTCCTTCTCGGGGGCGAGCCGGACGGGCCAGGTGATGAAGTCCGAGTACCGCTTGACGATCTCCCTGATCTTCCACGGGGAGGTGTAGTCGTGCAGCTGGTTCTCCGGGTCGGCGGGCTTGAGGTGCAGGGTGACGGCGGTGCCCTGCGGTGCCTCGTCCACGGTGTCGAGGGTGTAGGTGCCCTCGCCGCGGGACGTCCAGCGGGTGCCCTGCTCCTCGCCGGCGCGGCGGGTCACCAGGGTCACCTCGTCGGCGACCATGAAGCCGGAGTAGAAGCCGACGCCGAACTGGCCGATGAGCCCCTCGGCGCCCGCCGCGTCCTTGGCCTCGCGCAGCTCCTGGAGGAACTGGGCCGTGCCGGAGTTAGCGATCGTGCCGATGAGGCGGGTGACCTCGTCGTACGACATTCCGATGCCGTTGTCCCGGACGGTGAGGGTCCGGGCCTCCTTGTCGGCCTCGACCTCGATGTGCAGGTCGGACACATCGGCGTCGAGACCGTCGTCGCGCAGGGAGGCGAGACGCAGCTTGTCGAGGGCGTCGGAGGCGTTGGAGAGGAGCTCCCGCAGGAACACGTCCTTGTTCGAGTACACCGAGTGGATCATCAGCTGGAGCAGCTGACGGGCCTCGACCTGGAACTCAAACGTTTCGGTCGGCATGGTGGGCAAGTACCTCACTGGGTCAGGGCGCCTGAAATGGTTCACTCACTGTAGAACAGCCGGTCACGCCTTGCAGGGACATGCGGGGCCGCCCCATGCGCCGGGCGGGAGGATCCGCGGGCCTGGACGCTGTCGCGTCCGTCTCGGCAAACTTCCTGGAGGATAAGGAAGTTGACCTCTCTGAGGGGGCATCTGTTCTGGGGGCCGGCAACCGGAGCCCGTGCGTTGTCCAGGTGCGGAAGGTTCCGGTGCCGAGTCGGTGTCGAGGCGGCGGATGGTGGCGGTGAGGCCGTCCTGCAGTGAGGCCCGAGCCGGCAGCCGTAGCCGTGGGGGTCTCCCGAGCGCAGTGCCTCACGGTCCGCCCGCCGTCCCGGTGGTCCGGCTCCTCGGACAACGGGTGGCTCACGGACTCGTGGCCTCCCGGCCCCGAACCCGTGGGTCCCGCCTGCGGCGCAGGACGAACGCGTGCGGGTGCCCCGGCCGGAACCGATGCCCGGTCCGGCGCCGCTGATCACCATGGCGCCGGCCGGCGATCGCCCTCTCACCGGCCCCGTCCGGCGCAGGTCCTCGGCCCGGTTCCCCGGACCGACGTCGTCCGGGCGAGTGTGGCGGGTGTCCCTGGCCTGCTCGATCATCTGGACAGCGACACCCGAGACGTCCTGCCGGCCTTCGCCCGCATCCGGGCCACGCTCGCCACCGGCCGGATCAAGTCCGAAGATGCCGCCGCCGACCGGGCCCTCGACCGGCTGCGCACCTCTGCCCTGCGGAGGTGCGAGCCACCGCTCGACGTCGAGGCGCTCTTCCCGGAACGGGCCGGGGCATCGTTCCGTCAAGGAATGGCCGCCGGTTCCGCGGAAAGGTCGATGACGAACGCCACCCGGTCGAGTCCGGGGCCGTCGTAGTCCGGCTTCACGGCTGAGGCCGTGAAACCGAGTCGGGTGTGAAACGCCCGCGACGCGGTGTTCTCCGGGCTGGTGATGCAGTGCACGTGACGGCGCCCGTGCGACCGGGCGAGCGCGAAGAAGGCCCGGTAGAGGGCACGCCCGACACCCTGCCCGTGCAGCGCCGGATCGACGCCGACGAAGTGCACATAGGCGGTCTCGGGCTCGGCCTGTGACAGGAAACCGACCAGGAAGGCGGCAATTTCTCCGCTGTCGCGTTCGACGCTGTCGCGTTCGACCAGAAAACTGGTGGTGGTGAAGTGCTGGAAGTACAGCCGGGGCAGAAGCAGCGCACGTTCCGTCGCCCCCGCCTCCCCCTTCAGGCCACCCCACCACATGTCCAGTACGGCGAGCACGCGGAGATGGTCTTCGTCGGCAAGGTGTCGGGCCCTCAGGCCGGCAGGAAGATCGTCGATCATCTGTGCAGTCTGCCAGCCGCGCGAGGCGCGTCGCGGACCCGGCCGCTGCCGGGCGCAACGACTCAAGAGTGCGCACGACAAGCCGACAGCGGCCACGTTCAGTCACCTCGGTGACTGGCCGCACTCGGGGGGACCCTCGCTGGTCGCCGTCGTCCCGGTCCCGCGACATACTGCTTTCTTCGTCCCGCCGGTAGGGGCACGGCCGTGGGGAACGGACGACGCGCGGCGGTCGCGCAGGTGGAGGGTGTGGCCGTGGACCAGGAACTCGCCGGGCCCCGCGACCTCCGGGGCACGGCCCGTGGGCGTCGCCCGCAGGAAGGCACCCGTCACGACGTCCGGGCGGTGGAGCACGGCGACGCCGCGCTGCGGTGACCGTCCCGGCGGTGGACCGTCACGCGGTCTCCGGAGAGCGTCAGCGGGGCCGTGCGCCGCATGCGCGTCATACGGCGCCAGTCAGTGGGGCTCGGCCACCGTTCCGTCCCCGGTCTCGCGAGCGCGCCGGGCGGGCGCACACCTTTACTGCCGATGCAGCCTGTGAGCTGCCCGGGACGTCAAGGCCGAGCCGGTGGTGGTCGAGCCGGACCGTGTCCTTTCTCCCGCGCCCCCGAGGAACGGCGCAGCGACTCCCCGGGGAGCACCGGCGGCCTGGCCGGCACACCGGACGTCCCACCGTCTCGCGCAGACGCCCGGACGCCCGGCCCCGGGCCGCCTATTCGTCGATACGCACACCGAGGCGGACGGCGACGGCGGCCAGGGCCGTGCCGAGCGGGAGCCCGACGCGGGTCAGGGCGTGCCGATCGCCCCGGGTCGGGTCCTTGTTGACGATGAGCACCGGCGTGCCGGCCTCGGCTGCCTGCCGGACGAACCGGAGCCCGGACATCACGGTCAGCGAAGAGCCCAGCACCAGGAGCGACGTCGCTTCGCGGACCCGCTGACGGCACTGCTCCACCCGCGACGCGGGCACGGATTCGCCGAAGAACACCACGTCCGGCTTGAGGACGCCGTCGCAGACCACGCACGGCATCACACGGAAGTCCCCGACCTGCTCGTCGCTGAGGTCGGCGTCACCGTCGGGGTTGATCCCGGCGGCCACCGGCTCGAAGCCTGCGTTGCCCTCCTCCAGACGTGCTGCGAGTTCGTGGCGCGAGCTGACAGCGCCGCAGGACAGGCAGACCACCCGGGCCAGGCTTCCATGGAGCTCGACGACGTCCTCGCTGCCGGCCGACTGATGCAGGCCGTCGACGTTCTGGGTGATCACCCCCGAGAGCAGCCCCTCCCGCTCGAACGCGGCCACGGCCCGGTGCCCGGCGTTGGGGCGGGCACGGCCGAAGGTGCGCCAGCCGAGGTGGCTGCGTGCCCAGTACCGGCGCCTGGCCCGGTCACTCGCGGTGAAATCCTGGTACGTCATCGGAGTGTGCCGGCTGAGGCTCCCGCCCTCGCCCCGGTAGTCAGGGATGCCCGACTCCGTGGAGATCCCCGCGCCGCTGAGCACCAGCACACCGCCGGCGCTCAGGGCATCGGCGACCGGGGCCGGATCCGTGGTGCCCGGCGGCAGGTCCTCGGTGGGGGTCCAGCTCAGGGTGGGACGCATGCGCATGCGGCCAGGGTACGGAATCAGGGGGTGCCGCATCCCTCGGAAGATCGCGGGGAAGCGGCGGGCCTGGCAGACTGTGCGCCACCTCGGGGGGAGATCGTCGTGCCGGATGAGTTGACCGTCCGCCGGATACTCGGTGACCAGCCGTTCGCCGAGATCGGCCGTCCCGTGTGGGCGGTGGCCGACGCACGTCACGGCTGTGTCGTCGCGGCCGGTGACCTCGGACACGTCATGTGGCGCGGCACGGGCCACTGGCTCGGCCACCGGATCGGCGTGTACGAGGCCGGTACCCTGCGTCCGCGCCACGTCGTCGCCTCCCGCTTCCCCGTGTGCGCGATCGAGCCTCACCCCGAACTGCCTCTCGCCGCCATCGGTACCGGCCGCTACGACGGCTCGTGGGACTTTCAGGGACAGCTGCTCCTGCTGCACCTGGAGACCGGGCGCGTGACGAGCCTGCTGAGCAGGAGCCGCCAGGTGCGCCACCTGCGCTGGCTGGAGGACGGCAGGCTCGCGATACTGCTCTCCCCCGAGGACAAGGACGGCGGGTTCCGCAAGGGCTTCGAGCTGGCCGTCGCGGTGGACGACTGGCTGTCCGCACCGGCCGGTCTGGTCGACCCCGACGACGCACGCCATCCGATGGCCGAGAGCGGTCTCCTTCACGACCCGCAGGTGGAGGACAAGCTGGCGCGGCTGACCGGGGGCCGGTGGCGGAGGCGGGCGGAGGTGCGCGACCTGGCGGTGCTGGCCGACGGCCGGGTGCTCGCCACCGGGCGGCACACGGACCTCGAATGCTGGGATCCGTCGGGCGTGCCGAGGTGGGCTCTTCCCGCGGACGGGGAGGGGAGCGTCCGGGTCGAGGCGGCCCCGGACGACGAGTCGGCGTGGGTGACGTACCGGGGCCACCGGCGCGACGGGGTGACGGGCCGGCCGGTCGACCGTGCGACCGCTGTCCGGCGGATATCGACGGCGGACGGCGGTGCGGTGGACTGCGTGGACGTGCCGTCGGCCCCCGAACTGTACGCCACGGACGAGGGCTGGCTCGCCCTGCGCCCGCAAGGGCGCGACGCACACGCCGCGCTGCTGCTCGCCCCCACGCACCAGGAGGCGGCACGTCTCGCCCTCGGCACCGGCCGCTCCAACTCCCCGGCGCTGCGCGTCAGACACAGCGCCCGCCTGCTGTACGTGGACGGCCCCGGCCCGGACGGCGACGCGCCGTGGATCCACGCGATCGATCCTCCGGGTGCCCACGGCCCCGCCGCCCTGCGCGCCCTCTTCCCCTTGCGCTGGGATCCGGCGTCCGCGCTCCAGCCCTGGTACGGCCCCGCCCTCGGGCTGAAGCACACCCTCGTCCACGCGGGCCGGGCGTACGAGCGGGGCGCCACCCGCACGGACGCCCGCGAGGGCACGTACGTCGTGAGCCGCCGTCTGCCGGACGGAGAGGCACGCTGGGTGCACCGAACCGACAAGCCGCTCGCCGATCTCGACGGCGACGAACGGAGGGTGTACGTCGTCCATCTCACCGGTGAGGTGGAGACCCTGGACACGGCGACGGGCGAGGTGCGAGCCCGGCACACCCTGCACGCGCACGGCCACCCGGTCACGCCGGTGTCCGCCGCGTACCGGGCGGAGCAACAGCGGCTGGTCGTGGGGACGGTGGACGGGCGGATCCTGGACTGCTCGGTCCCGGACTGACCGGTCCGCCGGAGAGCGCCCACCACGACGACGTGCCGACCGGACACCTCGGCGCACGACCGGAACCAGGAGAAGACATTGAGCGACGGCATCACGTGGCTGACCGACGCCTGGCGCGGAGCCGCCTCCGCCCTGTTCGTCACCTTCGCACGCGGCATCAGCCCACCCGGCCTCGTCGTCCGGCTCGGCGCCCGGTCCGGAGAAGTGCTCGACCCGATCACCTTCGCCGAGGCCGAGCGCATGACGTTCGACGACCGCGCATCAGCCCGCGTGGCCCGCTTCGGCGAATGCGCGGGCTGGTCGTACGCGGTGGAGCAGGGCCGGCCCTCCAAGGCGTGGTGGGCCCACCCCGACGTCTCCGCAGGCGGGATCGAAGTCCTGCATCTGACCCCGAAGCCGGACGACCCGCCCAAGGAGTGCTGGTACTACCGCGACGGCGAGACGGTCGGCCGTCTCGACATCGGCGACACCCCGGACGAGGGCATGGCGTTCCTGCTGCCGACGTTCGAGGAAGCCGGACTCCTCGATGACGACGTGAGCGAGGAGTTCGACTCGTTGCGTGCGACCCTGACCGCCTTGCAGCAGTACTTCGGACTGTCCCTGCCGCGCCGGGAAATCCTGAACGGCCGGCTGCCCGCAGCGGTGACGGCGGCCGCGCCGCCGGAAAACCTGGGGGACTGAGGAGCCTTGATCCACCACCGCCGCCGCCCTGCCCGTCTCCCGGCAGGGCGGCGGCGGTGTCGATGCCGTGTCCTTGCGCGGGGCCCGGGCGCCGGTGGAGCGACGCACCACGACGGCGGGCGCGTCGGCCGCGGTGTCCTCGTACGCCCTCAGCCGCGCAAGGCTGCCTCAGGAGGCGTTGCGGCTCTCGGCCTCGGCCCGGGCTATGGCCTCGGCCTCGCTGTCGGCCAGCGCGAGTGCGACGCCGAACGCCTGGGCGATGTGGCCTGCGGCCGACATGACACGCGCCGTCCCCACGACGGGGGCTATCGCGACGAGAAGGTCCTGGAGCTGCTCGACCGTGAAGTCGGCCTTGATGGCGGGGTTGATGTGGGCCAGGTAGGAGATCGCCGGTGCGTCCATGGCCACGAGTGCGGCAACCCGGGTGAGGATGAGCGTCCGCTCGTCCATGTGACAGCGCTCGACGGAGTCGAGCGTCATAGCGGCGATCGTGTCGAGTACCGGAGTCTCAGATGCAGTAGCCATGATGGGCCGCCTTCTCGTGCTGTGGAAGTGGAAGTCGAACCGCCACCCGCTCGGCGCGGAAGTCCCCCTGCCTGCCCGA
Organism: Streptomyces sp. NPDC093094; assembly: GCF_044754345.1. Classification (NCBI taxonomy): domain Bacteria; kingdom Bacillati; phylum Actinomycetota; class Actinomycetes; order Kitasatosporales; family Streptomycetaceae; genus Streptomyces; species Streptomyces sp. NPDC093094. The sequence goes on from NZ_JBIVOX010000008.1 coordinate 241,697, forward strand.
CGGTTGCGACTCAAGCGTAGGCACCCTCAGGTGGCCGCGCGCGTCGAGCCGGGCAGCCGGGCCGGAAGCGGTGCTGCTGCACCGGCCGCAGCCATGCGTTCTGTGTCCTGCTCCTCGAACGTGCCGGTGCCCCAGGAGCGGAACCGCAGCGTCACGGTGACGTCCGGCGCGGCGGGTTCGCCGTCCGCGTGCCAGGTCAGCAGGCCCGCCTGGGCCAGAGACTGCAGGGCCGAACTCAGCTGAGCCGGCGCCACGCCCAGTGCGTGGGCCGCGAGGTTGAGCGGGAAGCAGACGCTGTTGGCCTGGTGCACCGGGCTCGTGGCGACCAGGAGGTCGACCAGAAACCCCGAGGCGAGGCGGCCCTCGGGCACGCCCTGAGCGCTCGTCGCCCACTGCAGCGCCCAGTGCTCGAACGGAGGGGACGTCTGCATACCGGTCCTCCTTCACGCCGGCCTTGCCGGGCAGCAGGGCGTTGCCCGGCACACGCAGGCCGCCAGGAAGCGCCTGCTTCGGCATGGGTCATTTTCTACCTCTATGGGGGTTTTCTGCGACTGGAGGGCTCCCGGGAGCCTGTCATGAGGTGCAGGGAGCGGCAGGTGACGCTCCCGCCGTCGAGCGGTCCAGGTGATCCACCCGCGGTGTCCTGCGGACAGCTGCCCTCCGTGTTTCCGGCGGCGGGCATCCGGCAGCCGGCCCCCGGGACCCGGCGGCGAAATCACCCGGGCGGTGTGAGGCCGTCGGCCCGTTCCGGGCGCAGCGTGGACCTGGAACACCATCCGGGCGAGGGTCCGGGCGGGCGACGAAGGGAACACGCGCATGCTTCTCGCGTACGACTACCCCCTGCTGGGCGTTTTCTGGACCATGCTGTGGCTCTTCCTCTGGATCATGTGGTTCTTCCTGCTCTTCAGGATCGTCTTCGATGTCTTCCGGGACGACTCGCTGAGCGGCTGGGGGAAGGCCGGCTGGCTGGTGTTCGTGGTCGTGCTGCCCTTCCTCGGCGTCTTCGTCTACCTCGTCGCACGAGGCAAGGACATGGGCCGCCGCGACATCGAACACGCTCGGGCCCAGCGCCGGATGCTCGACTCCTACGTCCGTGAGACGGCCGCCGGCAGTCGGCCCGGCAGCAGCACCGACGAACTCGCCAGGCTCGCCGAGCTGCGCAACCGCGGCGACATCACACAAGAGGAGTTCCAGCGGGCGAAGGCACTCGTTCTGTCCGGCACCCGCCCCGCGAACAGCACCACGTCGGCCACGACGACCGGCACCCGCTGAGCACCGGCGGGCCGAGCGAGGCCGAGAGGCCACCACGGCACACACCGCACCGGGTGCGCGCACGAACAGCGGCAGACCGGCGCCCTGATGCCCGAGAAGGCGCACGCATCAGCGCCGGAGTCACCGGGTCGGTGGTGCGGTTCGGCCCCGGATCCGGTGCCGGGCAGGGGTGTTGAGCCGGTCGGCCGCGAGGGCCGTGGCCCGGGCGGTGTCGTCGGGGTCGGCGATCGGCCGGCCCCGGCGAGGACGGCTTCGCGGAAGATGCGCCACCGGCCTTTCCTCAGGCGGGCGCACGCGCCCTCGGCGAACAGGATGCGGTGCACCTGCGAGCGGCCCGCTCCGATCCCTTCGGCCCGCGCCGCCACGGCCGGCGGATCCAGCGTCCACTCGGCCGGCCCGGACTCGTCGAAGGCCCTCGGTCCCCCGACGGGCTCCCACCGCGGCCGCCCCGGCGGCATGGTCCTGGCCAGGGACTCGATCGTCCGGGCCCGCACCGCCGCGTCCCGTGGTGCCTTCCGTGCCTGCGCCGGGCGAGGGACGACCGCCCGCTCGCCTTCGTCACGCTCCGGTCGTGTGCCGGGCGCGCGGCGTTCCTCACCTCCGCGTACGGCCGTTCCTCAGCTCCGCGTACGGCCGTTCCTCAGCTCCGCGTACGGCCGTTCCTCAGCTCCGCGTACGGCCGTTCCTCAGCTCCGCGCGGCGTTCCTCAGCTCCGCGCGGCGTTCCTCAGCTCCGCGCGGCGTGCATGAACGCCGCGTGCGGCGCCGCCGGTCCGCTCAGGCTTCTCCCCCGCCGGTGCTCGCGCTCGCGTCCACGATCGCCACCGCCTGCCCGCTCACCCGCACGCGCGGGTCCTCGGCGGATGCCTCGACCCGGAGCAGGCTGGGCCGGCCGAGGTCCTCCCCCTGGCGGATGGTGAAGGCGCCGGAGGGCGGGAGCGCGCCGAGGGTGCGCAGGTAGCCGCCGAAGGCGGCGGCCGCGGCGCCGGTGGCCGGATCCTCGACGACACCGCCGACCGGGAAGGGGTCACGGGCGTGGAAGAGCTCGGGGGTCTCACGCCGGACCAGCTGGAGCGTGGTCCAGCCGTGACGGTGCATCACCTCGGCCAGAGCGTCGAAGTCGTAGTCGAGATCCGCGAGACGCTCACGGGTGGCCGCCGCCAGGACCAGGTGCTCGTTCCCGCCGAAGGCGACGTGCGGCGGCAGTGCGGGGTCGAGGTCCTCCGGGGACCAGTGCAGGGCCGCGAGGGAGGCGCTCACCTCCGCGTCGCTCGCCGGCCGGGAGCGGGTGGGGACGCTGGTGAGCGTCGCCGTCATGGAGCCTTCGGGCTCTGCCGAGGTGTCCAGGGCGATCTCACCCGCCGGCGTGTCGAAGACGAGCGGGCCGGGGCCGATCCGCTCGGCCAGGGCCACCGCGGTGGCGACGGTCGCGTGACCGCAGAAGGCGACCTCGGCAAGCGGGCTGAAGTAGCGCAGCCGGAACCGGCGTGCCGCGTGGTCCGCGGCGATGACGAACGCGGTCTCCGAGTAGCCGACCTCGGCGGAGATCGCGAGCATGGCGGCATCGTCCAGTGCGGCCGCGTCGAGCACGACGCCGGCCGGGTTGCCGCCGGCGGGGTCGGTGGTGAAGGCGGTGTAGCGCAGGATCTCGGTGCGTGTCCTCAGGTTCATGCCCCTACCGTGGCATCGCACAGGCATCCGTACAAACGATGGATATCGATCGAACCCATCTCCATGTCCGATGGCACCGGCTATCGTCGGCTCCATGGACACCCGGCTGCTGCGCACCTTCACCACCGTCGCCCGGACCGAGAACCTGACCGCCGCCGCGGAGCGCCTGCACCTCGTCCAGTCCACCGTGACCGCCCAGGTGCAGGCGCTGGAGAAGGAACTCGGCCTGCGCCTGTTCGACCGGCTGCCGCGCGGGGTGGTGCTCACCTCCGCCGGACGCGAGGTGCTGGCGCAGGCCGAGGCGGTGCTGGAGGCCGAGTCCCGTCTGCGGGCGGTCGCCGCCTCGTCCGGCGGCGCGGGCGGCCGGGTGACCGGACGCGTGGTGCTCTCGGCCGGCGAGACGCTGGTGTCCGCGCGGCTTCCGGGAGTCATCGCCGCGCTGCGGCACGCCCACCCCGGGATCGAGGTGGATCTGCGCACGATGGGGACCGCACCCGCCGTCGCCGCACTCCGCACCGGCGAGCTGGACCTGGCCCTGCTGCTGGAGGACGAGGCGGCTTTCCGTGACATCGAGTGCTCGCCGCTGGCCCGCGAGCCGCTGGTGCTGGTCTGCTCCGCCGAGCATCCCGTCGCCGCCCGCAGCGCGACCGACTCGCCCTCCGGCTGGGCGGAGCTGGCCCGCGAGGACTACTTCCTGCACGAGCAGGGCTGCTCGTACAGCGACCGGTTCATCGAGCAGCTGCTCGCCGCCGCCGAGGGCACGCCGCCCCGGATCACGCGCTTCGGCAGTCTGGAGGCCGCCAGGTCGTGCGTGACCGCAGGTCTCGGCCTCAGCCTGCTGGCCCGCGCCAATGTCGCGGACGCGCTCGCGGCGGGCCGCCTGACGCAGGTGCCCGGCGCGCAGTTCCCCGACGTCACCGTCCAGCTGGCCCGCCACCGCCGGCGCTGGCTCTCCCCCGCGGCGGCCGCGCTCATCGCGGAGCTGCCGCACCACTTCCCGCACTGAGCGCTGTCGCGGCGACGGACAGCGGGCCGGGCCCGCCCGGTGTCGTCGTGCTCGGCCCGGTGCGCCGGGGCCGCCCTCGGGTCACCGTCGGCGAACCGCCCGGCGGGCATCGATGCCGTACAGCTCGGCCGGCGCGACCGCGTCGGCCGTCCTCGCCGGCAGCCCCCGTCACGCCGCCCGCGTCCGCTCCCCCGGAGCGCTGCGCCGCCCAGGTCGCAGCGGCACGGTTTGCGGCCTGTCCACGAGTACGGAGGCCCGCACCCCGGTGTCCGGGGTGCGGGCCTCAAGGGGCGCTGCGGGGCAGGTGACCGCTAGCTGCCCGACGGGCTGCCCGAGGTGCGGGACCCGGAGCCGCCCGGTTTCGGCGGGGCCCAGGTGGGCTTCTCCGTCGCCTCGGCCGGGTCCGGCTCGGCGAGGGTCAGTCCCCAGGCGTCGTCCTCCCCTCCCCTGCGGGCCTCGATCGCCTTGGTCTGGCCGGTCTTCGCGAAGTAGAGGACCACGACCTGACGCACGGAACCCTCGTCGTAGAAGTCCGCCGCCACGTCTCCCTTGGCGGCGGCGCCGAATGCCTCGACCCAGTTGCGGGCCGTGGCATCGGCGTCCGTGTCGTCGACGGCGAGCGCGGCCAGCCCGTCGGCGTCACCGTCGGCGAGCCGCCACACGGCCTTCTGCACCGTCTCCAGGCTTCCCGTGGAGGGGTAGCCGACGACCCGCAGCGGCCGGTGATTGCTGTAGTCCGTCTGGTACGTCAGGGACGGATCGCCCTCCGACACGCAGCCCGTCAGAAGTCCGCCCGCGACGGCGGCGGCCAGTGCCAGGCGGGTGAGCCCTGTCTTCCGTGCCATGGTCAGGACCTCGCCCTCGGGCGGAGGATGATGACCCGCTCGATGTAGTTGGGCTTGTTGCGGTAGCGCAGGATGGCGGCCGCGAGGCTGGTCCTGTTGGTGTTGCCGTGCTGGATCAGCTGGAGCCCGTGCCGATTGCGCTCGACGATGGCCACGTGGTTGTAGCCCCGCTCCTTCTTCCACTTGAAGAGCACGAGATCCCCCGGCTGGGCGGTGTGGGCGTGGATGTACTTGGCCCCACGGTAGTTGATCATGTGGCGGCGGAAGTTCTCGGCGCCGGCCCAGGTGTAGCTCTTGTTCTTGATCCTGCCGAAGAGGTAGTACTGCTGCCACCAGGCGCGGTCGTGCTTGCGCCCGCCCGAGCGGGTCTTCATCTTGCCGCCGTAGTACAGCGCCTTCGACACGAAGTTCGTGCAGTCCTGGCCGTACTCCCAGCGCGTGTTGGCGTTCCGGGAGGCCCACTTGACCGTGCCGGAGCCGGACACCTGCGCCGCGGAGCGCTTGACGCGCAGCGCGGGCCTGCGGACGGCCGGCGCGGGTTCCTCGACCGGCAGGCCGTCCGCGTCGAGCGCGATCGGCTCGTCGGGCACCTCGCTGATGGGGCCCAGTGAGTCGTCGGTGGTCTCCAGACCGTCGGCGGCCTCGGCCGACGCCGGGAGCACCGCTTCCGCCGCGGGGGCGTCCGCCTCGACGTGGAGGATCGGGGCACCGCTGTTGGTGCTGAAGGTGAAGCGCTGCTCCCGCCGTCCCTCCTCCGGCTCACCGGCCGGGTCAGCCGGATCGGTCGTGTTCCCGCCCGTCAGGACGGCCGAGTCCACGAGGACCGCGCGCAGGAACACCGTGCCGTTGTCGTCGACGCCGACCAGGACGTCGGACAGCTTCGTCGTCATCTCGGTGTAGCGCTGACCGCGCCGGTCCAGTACGTTCCTGACCTCCGCGAGGTCCGCGGCCTGGGCGCCGAGCAGGTCCTGGAACGCGGCTCCGCGCGAGCTCGCGGCGAGGGCCGCCGCCGTGGTCGGATGCTTGCCGGTGAGGATGGCGCTGCGGGCGTCGGCGTACTGCTGCACGATCTCCCGGTAGGTGGCCGCTCCGCCCGGGACGGCCACGGGGGTGAGCGCTTCCGACGCCGTGCCGGGACCGGTGCCGTACGGGGTACGGGCCGTCACGGTCACCCGGTGGGCGGTGCCGTTCCCCAGTCCGTCCACGACGATGTGCGTGTCGCGGGTGGTGGCCCTGGTGGCCTCGCTGCCGTCGGCCTTCGTGACGACGACGGTGTACTCCGCGCCGTCCGTCGCCGAACCCAGGTCCAGCGGCGGGTTCCAGGTCGCCAGGAGCCCGCCGTCACCGGCGGTCACATGCAGGTCCTGCGGGGCTCCGGGCGCGGTCGGTGCCACATAGGTGATGACGAGCTGCGGCCGCTTCGCCTGGTCCGTGCTGCGGCTCGAGTGGTAGGTGACGGTCTGCGCGGTGTCGGCGGCGGGCAGCCGCACCACGAACCCGTCGCTCGTCCGCTCGTCGATCCAGGACTGCACCAGCGGCGCGAGGTCCTGGGTGTCGGCGGGCGCGGCTTCGGCGAACGGGGCGTCGTCCAGCGCGTCCAGCAGGCCGGTTCCGGTGCGCGGGGTGGCCCAGGGTTCGCGCAGCTGGTACATCTCGACCGGCCGCTGCGCACAGGTGCCGGTGCCGCATTCGGCCGGAGTCAGCACGAGCCGGGCCCGGGTGACCCTGGCACCCGCCGGTACCTTGCCGAGGTCGGGCTTGAGCCAGGCGGTCCGCTCGGTGTCGGTGCCGCCGCCCAGCGTCAGCCGGCCGTCGGTGGCGGCGGGGCAGCCGCCGTCCTTGCAGACCTTGGTGCCGACCGGCACCGTGGCGTCCTCCAGGGAGGCACCCGTGAGGGTCACGGACGTGGTGGCGGGAGCGGTCGGGTCGGCCGCGTCGGTGGCGGTGAACTCCTGCTCGTAGGACCAGGCCGAGCAGCCCCGGTCGGTGCAGGCACGCATCGCCCAGAGGTACGTCGTGCCCGCGCGCAGTGCGCCTTCGGGGACGCGTGCCGCGGCGCGCTGGCCGCTGTCCACCCAGGTCTCCGGGACGCTCACCCCGGGAAGCTGCTTCCCGTCGGCGTCGCGCAGGACGAACTCGGCCCGCACGCGGCCCTGTTCGGGGCTGGACACCAGCCCGGACAGCAGCGGGGTGAGGGACTGCGTGGCCCCGGACTCCAGTGCCTGCGGCATGTCCGGCAGACCGCCGGGACGGCGTCCGGTGCCGACCGTGAAGGTGGCCCAGTCGGACCAGGCGAGGTTGTAGTGCGTGCCGTCGTAGGGGCTGGTGCGGAACCGGTAGGTCGCACCGTCCTTGAGAAGGCCGTCGGGGACGGTCACGGCCGCGGCGCGTCCGGAGTCGACCCGCGGCGAGACGAGGTAGTCGCCCACCCGCTTGCCGGTCGCCGCGTCGACGATCTCGAAGGTGCCGGTGACACGGTCACCGTCCTTGTCGGAGAACGTGTCCCGCAGGGTCGGTGTCGTGGTGTTGACCTGCCAGGTGCCCGAGGCGTCCCGGGTGAAGGGCGGGCCGGCCTGGCGGTTGTTGCCCGAGCGCGGACGGAAGTTGTAGGTGACCGTCAGCTTGGGCGGATTGCTGGTGGCGTTGGCGGAGTTGACCCGCTTCCACTGCCCGACGGCCGACTCGTCGGCGGCCTTCAGGCCCATGCCGGACTGCGGCGCCTTGGCAGAGGCCCACGTCTGCACGAGTGAGGTCACGTCGGCGTTGATCCAGCCGGCGGCGCCGCACTTCGCGTTGCCCTTGGTCTCGGTGGACGTCGCGTGCTGGGTGTACAGGTCGGGCTGGGACGTCCAGCGGCTCGAGACCGACGCCTTGTCGGCCGACCAGACCGTCCAGGGCTGGGGCTTGCAGTCGGTGTTGGCCGAGTGGAAGTTCCACAGGCTGAGCTGGGCGCTCGTCACCAGGGCGTCCGCGAGGGGAGCCGTTCCCCAGGTGATGAAGGAACGCGCGGTGCGCGGGGTGCCGTTGGCGTTCTTCGTGCCCGGGTTGCCGAGGTCCAGCTCGGTGTCGGTGGACCAGTCGCGGGTCTCGCCCTGCTGGACGTAGGTGTCGAAGACGTTGCTGAGGGCGGAGGTCGAGGGGTCGACGGTGACCGGGTACCGCGTCGCGGGGTCGGCCAGGAACGCGGCGTCCGGCGCGACCACGAGGTCGACCGAGGAGCCCCGCTGCTTCACCTGCATGGACACCGGCACGCGGCGGGTGTGCTCGCCGGACCGTTCGTCGACGGTCGCGTCCCACATCACCGGGGCAGGCATGACGGCCCGCTCCTGGCCGGTCCTGCGGTCCGTGAACAGCACGCTGCCGTCGGGCTGTTGCCGGGCACGCAGCCCCTTCGCGCGCAGCGGAAGGGTGTAGCTGTAGTCCTTCGTGGACGGGCGCCGCTTGATCTCGACGTACTGCTCGAATCCCGTACGGGTGGCTTCCACGACGACGTCGGCGCCCGGGACGGCCTCGGGGTAGGTGGCGCGGTTGCCGTCCAGTTCGGGCTGCGGCAGACCGCCCTTCCACTGGAGGGTGACCTGCTGCTCGCCCTCGCCGAGGGTGACGAGGTCGCGCGCGCCTGCCGTGCGGGCGGCGCCGAGAGAGGTGGCGGGCGTCCCGCCTTCGCCGGCGAGGGTGAGCGAGGCGGGGTGGGCCTTGGCCACCACCGTGCCGTCACGGCGTTCGGTGAGATCGGTGTCGACGGTGACCCAGCTGCCGTTGCGGTCGAACCGTACGGGACCGGCGGTGAGTTCGGTCGTCAGGGAGCCGTCCTGGTTGACCCAGGTGGTGGAGGTCTCGGTGCGCTCGGACAGTGCCTCCACCCGCTTGCCGGAACGCTTCGCCGCAGCGCGGGCGGACGGAACGTCGGGAGCGGAGAGCTTTGCGGCCGGCCCGTTCACGGCGGGTGCCGCCGCGACGGCCGACGGGGGCGTCGCCAGGACGGCCCCGCTCAGCAGGGTCAGCGAGAGGGCGAGCAGGGCAGTGGTGCGGGGCAGGCGTCCGGGCGCGCGCGAAGTGTCCCGTTCCCCCGGAACGGGCGGTGCTATGTGCATGGTGTGCATTCGACCCTTGGTCAGATGGTCAGAGAGCAATTGAAGAAGTCGTAAAGCTAGTGCCTGGCTGGTGTGCACACATCACCGAGAGGGCGTTTTGCTCCACAATGATCATGGATGGTGCGCGGTGGGCTTTGTCACGGAGAAGTGAGGGAACCTCAAGCCCCTTTTGTCGTTCGCCCCTTCGCACCTGACCGGGTCCGGTCCGGGTGATCGGCCGGCCGTGTGGGGCCGGGTCCGGTCCGGGTGATCGGCCGGCCGTGCGGGGGCCGGGTCGTCGCCGTCTTGCAGAGAACCCTTCGCCCCGAGGGGCCGCGTCCGCGAACGCCGGTCCGGCCGGACCGAGGGCGACCAGATACAGTGCGCGAGACGGCAGCCCGGCCAGGGAGGGGAAGCGTGACCGCCACCGACAACATCCGACCCGCCGACGGTGAGGCGCGAGCCCCGCGGCAGAGCCGACTGCACCGACTGATGCGCTACATCCCCCTGATCGCCCCCGTCCTGCTGTGGACCGTGCCCTGCTGGGTGCTCCTGCACAGCGGTCAGCACTGGCCGCTGCCCGTCACGTCGGCCGGCACCGCCCTGTTCGCCCTCGGCCTCGCCGGTATGCCGTTCGCGATGATGCGCGGCCACGGCCGGCGCCAGCAGGACCGGGCGGCGATCATCGGTGACACCCTGCTGGGCACCAGCTGGGTCCTGTTCACCTGGTCCGTCCTGCTCGGCGTCCTGCTGCGGCTCGCCCTGACCGTGGCCGGCGTCGGCGAGAGCCAGGACCGGGCCCGTATCGTCACGTGGGCCGTCCTCGGTGTGACCGCCGCGCTGCTCGCCTGGGGGTACGCCGAGGCCCGCCGCGTACCGCGCGTGCGCCGACTCGACGTGCAACTGCCCCGGCTGGGCGCGGGGTTGGACGGCCTCCGTGTCGCCCTCATCACCGACACCCACTACGGCCCGCTCGATCGCGTCCGCTGGTCGGAACGGGTGTGCGAGGCGGTGAACAGCCTGGAGGCCGACCTGGTCTGCCACACCGGCGACATCGCGGACGGCACGGCCGAACGCCGTCGCGCCCAGGCCGTCCCTCTCGGCACCGTGCGGGCCACCCGGGCCCGTGTGTACGTCACCGGCAACCACGAGTACTACAGCGAGGCCCAGGGCTGGGTCGACCTGATGGGCGAGCTGGGCTGGGAGCCGCTGCGCAACCGCCACCTGCTGCTCGAACGCGGAGGCGACACCCTCGTGGTCGCCGGCGTGGACGACGTCACCGCCGAGTCCTCCGGCCTGGAAGGCCACCGCGCCCACCTCGCCGGGGCCTTGGACGGCGCCGACCCCGGCCTGCCCGTCCTGCTGCTGGCGCACCAGCCCAAGTTCGTCGACCGGGCGGCGGCCGCCGGCATCGACCTCCAGCTCTCCGGCCACACCCACGGCGGCCAGATCTGGCCCTTCCACCACCTGGTCCGCATCGACCAGCCCGCCCTCGCCGGCCTCAGCCGGCACGGCACCCGCACCCTCCTCTACACCAGCCGGGGCACCGGCTTCTGGGGTCCGCCGTTCCGCGTCTTCGCACCCAGCGAGATCACCCTGCTCGTGCTCCGCTGCCCGCAGACGCCCACCTCGCCGTAGCACCGGGCCGTGCGCCGAGAACGGATCTCGGTCGACGGACGATCGCGGTTCACGGGGCGGGGAGGTCCCGCGGACGGGCAGGGGGTGGCGCCGGAGCCGTCGTCGCCGAAGGGGACGACGGCGGGAGGGCCGCCCGTCCTGCTCCGGCTGTTCCCCTTCCGGTGCGTGCGAGAGGATCAAGGGCGACCTGGTCCGTCAAGCGCCCGAGAGGTGACCGCCGATTCCCCGGCCGGGGACGCATGAGCGCGTTCACGCCCCGGCTTCCTCGATGATCATCAACGTGCCGTGGCTCCCCGGGCCGACAGCGTGCCGGGCGCCTGCCGGAACCCGGTACATCTCGCCTGTCCGCACGGCGACCTCGCTGCCCTCCACCAGCAGTTCCAGCCGCCCGTCGACCACCAGCAGCACCTCAGCGGCCCCGTGAACCTCTTCCTGGACCGGGCTGCCGTCCATCCGCAGGACCTTCACACAGGCCGCTCCCACCTTTCCCAAGGAGCGGGAGCTCCAGGCCGCCGGCAGCGCGGCCGCCGTCTCCACGACGTTGATCGAAGTCATCGCATGCCTCCTCCCGGGCCGCTTCCACCATGGCGCGAGCAGCCCGTCCCTCACGTTCAACGGATGCCTGAAAGCTATCCGAGCAGGGACGACCGCCGGTCGACCGTTCGGTAAAACCTCTCCCCGGCCGCAGCGACGGCACGCCCGTCCGCCGGCCCGGGTCCGGGCCGGACGTGTGCCAGGGGCCGTGTCCGGAGGGCCGTGTGCCGTCGCTGTCGCCTCAGGACCGGACGGGAGGAGAGCGGCGGCCGCGCCGACCGCGATCACGTAGCGAATTCGCCGTCTCACTGCGCGTCCGCGCCCGTGATCCTATGCTGACATCCAGAACGAAAACGGCCTGGGGGGGCATGCCTGATGAAGGCGGTAAACAGGAGTACGTCCGTATTGAAGTCGGGGGTCAAACGGCTCCTGGGACGTGCCGGATTCGACATCGTACGCAGCACCGACAACCGGGGTGGCGTCGACGACTTCCTTCCGTTCGAAGCGACGATGCGGGCCGCACGGGCGGCCGGTCTGTCGGTCGGTGACCACATCGACGAGGTCATGAACGGAACGCCGGGCGCCACCCAGTCCACCATCGACGAACTCGGCGCCCTGGGCGTCTTCGCCGCCGCCCCGGAGACGGTGCTGGAGATCGGCCCGGGGTCCGGACGGTACCTGGAGAAGACGCTGAAGGAGTGTTCACCGGGCCGTTACGAGATCTACGAGACGGCAGCGCCCTGGGCCGACTACCTGGTCGAAACGTTCGGGGTGGTCGCCCAGCCGACCTCAGGATGCAGTCTCTCCCCCACACCCGACAGCAGCATCGACCTCGTTCAGGCCCACAAGGTCTTCAACACCGTGACCTTCCTGCGCGCCTCCCGCTACTTCTTCGAGATGGCACGGGTCACGCGGCCTGGTGGCCGGATCGTCTTCGACGTGATGACGGAGACCTGCCTGGATCCCGCCGCGGTGCGCGCCTGGACGACGCAGGGCGGCGAGGGGCACGACTCCTACCCGGCTGCCATGCCTCGCCAGACCTGCGTGGACCTCTTCGCGACCCTCGGCTGCAGCCTGGAGGCGAGCTTCCTGGCGCCCATGGGCGTCGCCTCCACGGAGGTGCTCGTCTTCGGAAAGGCGGCTTGACCCTCCGGAGGCTTTTGCGGGATGTCACCGCCGAGCCCGGTCGCCCGGTGACGCGGACCGTGTCGCGGGCGGGCCCGAGTACGTCGACGAAGTGCTTCGGCGCGCTCCCCGGCCCGCTGCTCCGGCCGCGCCGCCGAATCGGGGTTCGGCGTGCAGAGCGACGGACGGTTCATCGTGCTGACGGGCGCCCCGCACACCCTCGCCGTCCCGCACGGCCGCACCCGGGCGACGGGCGTCCCTGACGCGCGCCGACCTGGCCCGTCCGCTGTTCATGGAACCGCCCGCCCGCTCCTCGCGTCCGTCGGTACGATCATCACAGACGAGCGGGGGCTCGTGAGCGAGGGGGCGGGGGATGGACGACGAGAACGCCGTTGTTCGCAGAGGGACTTGGCCGTGGCGGGTCGCCGCGTCGGTTGCCGCGGCGGCCGTGATGCTCGGCGGCTGCGGTTCCGGGGACGACGACAAGGCGGCCGGGCCGAGCCCTTCGGCCCCTTCGGGATCCGCCACCGCGCCCCCGTCCGGCTCTCCCGCCGCCACCCCGTCCGCGTCCTCCTCGGGTGGTGACGCGCCGTCGCTGACGCCGTTCCAGGCGGACCCCGCCAAGGTGCCCGGGACGAAGAGCCGGGCCGAGGCGCTGGCGGAAGCCGTCGCGCTGGAACCGCAGGAGTGGGGCGCGGGCTTCCGGGCGCAGCAGTCGGCCGTGAGCACCCCGGGCACGTTCGCCGTGCTGGACGAACAGTGCCGGTGGGAGCGGGGAGCGCTGCCCGAGGGCGTCCTCGCCTCCCTGACCCGCTACAGCGAGCTTCCTGCCACCGGCGGCAAGGGCGAGCTCAAGGTGAGCGCCGCGGTCACCGTGCACACCACCGTACGCGACGCCGACGAGCGGCTGGCCTCCACCCTGGAGGAGCCGTTGCGCTGCCGGCAGCAGCAGGTCCGTGCCGACGAGTGGATCGCCGAACTCCAGTCGACCGCCACTCCTTACGGCCAGGGCGGCAACGACTATGCCGACGACCAGGTCGTGGAGATAGGCAAGTACCTCACCGGGAACAGCCGGCAGTCCTACTTCTGGTTCGTCACCCGCCTGGGCACGGTGACCGTGACGGTGTCGGTGAAGGGCGCCAAGGGCTACTCGGACAAAGAGTTGAACGTGTACGCGTCGGGCGCCACCGCCACCATGCTCGAGAGCGCGAAGTTCGAACTCGGAGGAGACAACTGATGGAGCCGCTGCGTTCGTCGGACCCCGCGCGTATCGCGGACCACCGCCTGCTCGGGCGGCTCGGCGCCGGAGGCATGGGCGTGGTGTACCTGGCGCGCACGCCGGGCGGCGCGCTGGTGGCGCTGAAGGTGCTGCTCGCCGAGTACGCCGAGGAACCGGGCTTCAAGGAGCGGTTCCGCCGCGAGGTCGAGGTGGCCCGGCGGGTCGACAGCCCCTGGGTGGTGCCGCTGGTGGACGCCGATCCTGACGCCGAGGCGCCGTGGCTGGCGACGGCGTTCGTGCCCGGACCGTCGCTGGCCGAGGCCGTGGGCATGTACGGGCCGCTGCCCGAGCGCGGTGTGCGTCTGCTCGGCGCCCGGCTGGCCGAGGCGCTGGGCGAGGTGCACCGGGCGGGGCTGGTCCACCGGGACCTGAAGCCGGGCAATGTGCTGATCGGCCATGACGGGCCGCGGCTCATCGACTTCGGCATCGCTCGCGCGCCGGAGGACCGGTCCCTCACCGCGACCGGGATGGTGGTCGGCACACCCGGCTATCTGTCGCCCGAGCAGGCCGAGGGGCGGGGCGGGGACGGCATCGGCCCGGCGAGCGACGTGTTCTCGCTCGGCTGTGTCCTGGCGTTCGCGGCGACCGGCCGGGCGCCCTTCGGCAGCGGCGCGCTCGACGCCCTGCTGTACCGGGCCGTCCACGACCCTGCGGACCTGGAGGGTGTGCCGGCAGGGCTGCTCGACGTGCTGGGCCGCTGCCTGGAGAAGGATCCTGACCGGCGGCCGGACGCCGGTGAGCTGACGCGGGAGCTGACGGCCGACGCCGCCCGGGACGACGAGGCGTCCGATGCCGCTCCGCGGGACGAGGAGCCGTCCGAGTGGCTGCCCGAGCCGGTCTCCCGGCTGATCGCCGAACGTTCGGCCGCCGCGCTCGCGCTGCCGGACATCGAGCACACGCTGGCGCCGTCCGAGGCGCCGGCCGCCGCCGACCCGGCGGAGCCCGAAACGCGCGAGATGCCCGGGACGGGCGAGCCGCAGGACTCCCGCCCGGCCGGCCGGCGTCGTTTCCTGCTGCTCGCCGGCGGGGCCGTGGCGCTCGCGGCAGGCGGGGGCGGGGCCTGGTGGGCGGCCGCCCGTGACGGCGGCTCCGGAGGCGACGGCCCTGCCCCCACGGCGTCCTCGCGCGGGCCGGTGTACACGGTCGCGCTGCACGGCGACCTCAGCGGCCCGCAGCAGGCGACGGGCCGGGCCCAGGAGCGTGGACTGCGGCTCGCGGTCGAGGAGTTCAACGCGCGCGGCGACGCCCCGTTCACCGTGAAGGTCAAGGCCGTCGACGACGGGGGCGATCCGGCGGCGTCCGCCCGGCTCGCCAAGGAACTCACCGACGATCCCGCGGTCCTCGCCGTGGTCGGCCCGACCACCGACGACACCGGGCAGGCCGCCCTCGCGACGTACGACGCCGGGCTGCTGCCGGTCGTCGGCGTGTCCCCCGGCACGATGAACCTGTTCCTCCAGGGATTCCGCTCGTACCTGAGCACGCGGCTGCCCGACGCGGTGCTGCCCGTCTTCATGAGCAACTACCTGCTGGGCACCGCGCGATCGCGCAAGGTCGGCATCGTCGTCGACCGCCCGGCCGGCGTCTACGGGACGAATCTGGCCACTTCCCTCAGCAACGCGCTCGGCAACATCCCCCACCCGTCCGTGCCGGAAGTGGTCAGCGCGATGCGCCGTGACTTCGGCACCGCGGTGGACGGTGTGCTCTCGGCCGGCGCCGACTCCGTGTTCTTCGCCGGTCTGCCCGACCGAGCAGCGCTGATCGCGGCGACACTCCGGGAACGCGCCTTCCGGGGTGCGCGGGTCTCCGGTCCGGCGCTGCTGGACGCACAGTTCCTGACGCAGGCCCAGAAAGCTTCCGAGGGCTGGGTGATGGTGGCTCCGGTCATCGACGCGACCCGCAAACCCGAGGCACGGAAGTTCGCCGCCGCCTACCGCGAACGCTTCAAGGACGCGCCGCCCCGGTACGCGGCGGAGTCCTACGACGCGACCGGGATGCTGCTCAAGGGCCTGGCCGGGCTGCCGGCGAAGAGCCGCACCCGCCAGAACCTGCTCGCCGCCGTACGGAAGGGGAAGTACGAGGGCATCGTCAAGAATCTCGCCTTCGAGGAGAACGGCATGCTGGTCATCGACGGCAGCGGCGCCTACCTCTGGCGCGTGGACCAGGGTGACTTCGTGTACGACGGCCCCGCGCCGCTCACCGCCTGATGGAACCCCTGCGGGCCGGCGACCCGTCCCGGATCGGCCGCTACCGTCTGCTGCGGCGGCTGGGCGCCGGCGGCATGGGAGTGGTCTTCCTGGCCCGTGCGCCGGGCGGGGCGATCGCCGCGGTGAAGACGGTCAGGTCCTCGTACGCCGACGAGAGCGGATTCCGCGCCCGTTTCCGCCGTGAGGTCGAGACCGCCCGGCGGGTCGACAGCCGCTGGGTGGTCCCGCTGCTGGACGCCGACGCCGACGCGGAGACACCGTGGCTGGCGACCTCGTACGTGCCGGGGCCCTCGCTCGCCGAGGCGGTGGACACCTTCGGGCCGCTGCCGCTCGCATCCGTACGGGTGCTGGGTGCGCGGCTCGCCGAGGCGGTCGAGGCGGTGCACGGCGCCGGTCTGGTGCACCGCGACGTGAAGCCGGGAAACATCCTGCTGGCCCCTGACGGGCCACGGCTCATCGACTTCGGCATCGCCCGCGCTCCGGAGGGCACCGCGCTCACCTCCAGCGGCGTGATCGTCGGCTCGCCCGGCTTCCTGTCCCCCGAGCAGGCGCGGGCGCGGAGCGGCGAGATCGGCCCGCCCAGCGACGTGTTCTCGCTGGGATGCGTGCTGGCGTACGCCGCGACCGGGGTACGGCCGTTCGGCGGCGGCGCGGCGGCGGGGGTGCTGCTGCGCACGATCTACGAGGAGCCCGACCCGGCGTCGCTGCCGGACGGTCTGGCGCCCCTGATCGGTGCCTGCCTGCACAAGGACCCGGCCGACCGCCCGGGCCTCGCGGAGCTGCGTGCGGGGCTCGGGGAGACGGCGTCGGCCGAATCCGCCGACCCGTCCGGCTGGCTGCCCGCGCCGGTCACCCGGCTGATCAACGACAGATCCGCCGCCGTGCTCACCATCGGCTCGATCGAACCGACCGAGGTGTCCGCGTCCGCGACGTCGAGCACGGCGAGCGCGGTGTCGCCGGAGGCGGTGACGCTGACGGCCGTCACCGCCACCCGCCCCACCCCGCGTACCGTCGGCCGCCGCGGCTTCCTGCGCCTGGGCTCGACGGCGGGACTCCTCGCGGCGGGCGGGGGCGGGGCCTGGTGGTGGAGCAACCGGGCGAAAGCGGGACCGTCCACGCCGTCGGGGAGCGGCCGTACGCGCCCCGAACTGGTCGTGGCGTTCCACGGCGACCTGACCGGCGCCGCCAAGGAGAGCGGGAAGGCTCAGCTCGACGGCGCCCGGCTGGCCGTGGAGCAGCTCAACGCGCAGAGCGAGCGCCCTTTCCGGCTGAAGCTGCGGACGTACGACGACGGCGGCGACACGAAGCGGGCCCGGAACCTGGCCGTCAGGCTGGCGAAGGACTCCGAGGTGCTCGCCGTACTGGGCCCCACCACCGACGCCTGCTTCCGCGCCACCGGGAAGACGTACACCGAGGCGGTCATGCCCGTCGTGTCCGTCTCGGTGGGCGCCGACACACGAGGGTCGCCGCTCGACGACTCGCGCCTCTTCCACTGGCATGCGGCGCTGCGCGTCATCGACGGACTTCTCGCCGTGCCCTGCGTCCGCTACCTCAGCAATCACGTCGACTCCCGTCATGCGCTCCTCGTGGACGACCGGGCGCAGGGCGACTTCGCCTGGGCCGTGTGCGACCAGATCGAGCGGGCACTGAGACGGAACGGGCGGGACGTCACGGTGTCCCGTGTCGCCGCCGGGAGGATCGACCACACGTCGCTCGCCGCCGAGGTGAAGGCCGCGCGCGCGGACGCGGTCGTCTTCACCGGCGACGCGGCCCGGGCCGCCGGACTCGCGTCGGCGCTGACCGCCGCCCGGTTCACCGGCACCCGGATGGCGACGGAACGCGCCCTCGACCCGCGGTTCCTCGCGTCGGCCGGCGCCGCCGCCGAGGGCTGGGTCTTCGCCACCTCCTTCACCGACCCGACGGCCCGCGCCTCCGGACGCGCGTTCACGAGGGCTTATCGTGCCCGCTTCGGCGCCGATCCCGGCTGGTACGCGGCGGAGGCCCACGACGCCGTGATGTTCCTGGCCCAGGCGTGCGACAAGGACGGCACCATGCTGACAGAGCGGGGCGCGATCGCCCGCCGGATGCCCGAGATCACGTTTTCCGGCATCACCCGCACGGTCAAGTACGAGTCGGGGTTCGGCTACAACCACGACGCGATGTTCGAGTTCCAGGTCGTCGACGGCGCGTTCCGGTACCTGGGGCAGTACCTGGAAGCCGCGGTGTCGTGAAGCGGGGCGGTGCACCGGGCCGGGCGGACCGACCGGTCCCGGCCCGGAGGAGCACCCCTGCCCCGGCCTCGCGCGACGCGCCCGGCCCGGCCGGCACCGCCGAGGCGTCCCGCCGCCTCACCGGGAAGGAGGGCTTCAGCAGACGAAGTTGCGGTGGTCGGTGCTCGTGCTCAGCCTGCAGCTGCCGCCGAGGCGGTCGCCGTCGCGGTCACGGAAGACGAGGTTCCAGGTGGTGCCGTCGTGGCGGAGGTCGCCGTAGCCGAAGATGCCCGGACCTCCGGGGGTCAGCAGCTTGGTCACGGCCTGGTGGACCTGCTGCGGCGGTGTGCCGATGGACTGCAGCTCGACGTTGCCGTCGACCGGGCCGTTGTCCAGGGGGCCGCCGGAGTTTCCCAGAGTCAGCTGGGGCGGGCGGGTGCTGTCGAAGTCGAGCTTCTGGGCGAAGTGGAAGTGGCCCGAGAGCACCATGCGCACCTTGTCGTGCAGGTGATGCAGTGAGGTGTCGGCGACGGCGCCGTCGAGGACGTGCGTCGCCCAGGTGACCGCCCCTGGCGTCTGCCCGGCCGCCTTCACCGTCCACAGAGGCTTGTGCGTGACCACGAAGACGTCGCCGGGGGCCTGCGCCGCGGCCTGGTTCACGGTGTTGAACTGTGCGGTGTAGGCAGCCTGGTTCGCCCTGCTGCCGTCGTCGTCGCGGTCGGCGAGCGAGGAGTCCACGGAGGCGAGGGTCAGCGCGCCGGCCCGGATCACGGCGGGTTGGCTGAAGAGGCTGCACGTGCCGTTGGAGCGCAGCTCGTCGGCGAGGTAACGGAACCACGCGCCGCCCGCGCCGCCCTGCTGGCTGGCGTTGCAGTCCTCGTGGTTGCCCCGGGCGAGCACGACGGGAGCCTCGGCCAGCAGCCGTTCCGCGGGCCTGAAGAAGTCGGCGACCACGCAGGCCCAACCGGCCCTGTCGGCAAGGGTGGTGCAGCCCGGATTCACCGCCTTGTCGTTCGCCCGGGCGGGGTTCTCCCGGTACAGGTAGTCACCGACGTGGACCACCAGGTCGGGCTGTGTCCGGGCGGCGGCGTTGTCCGCGATCTGGCGGAACGGCCAGCCGTTCGCGCAGTTCTGCGCGGGCTCGTCGGCCGGCACGGGAAGTTCGCAGCCGGTGTCGCCGATCACACCGATCCTGGCGGGACGGGTGCCGGGCGTCCAGTTCGGCAGGGGCAGCCGGCCTGTCGACGGATGCAGCCGGGCCGCCTGTACCGTCGCGGGCACCAGCGTCGCGCCGGAGGCCGTCAGGCGCACCCCGGCCTCGCAGACGGTCGTCGGGAACTGCGACCCCATGGGTGTGCTGATCCGGCTCAGGGGGTCCGTGTGCTGGCTTCCCCCGTAGGTGTAACGCACGCTGGGGCACGTCTGGCTGGAGTCCGTGGACACGTATCGGATGCGGGTGCCGTCGCTGGTCAGCTGGGTCCAGGCCCATGCCTCCCCGTCCGGTGCCGAACCGGGCGGCGGGGTCGTCGTCCCCGGCGGCGGCGGTGTGTCGCCGTACCCGGGCGTGGGCTCCGGGGAAGCCGCGCCGGCCGGGACCGCCGCGGCCAGCACACCCGCCGCCGCGAGGGCGACGATGCGATGTCTCATGCTCACGTACCTCCGTCCGTGTGCCCCGGACACCGGCGGACGTCATCGCCTGACGGGCACATCTGGAATCGTCGGCACCGTTCCGGAACCGTGCACGACGACACCGGCGAACGGCTTACACGGCCGAACGGGGTCCGGCTGCACACGGCGATCTGCACCGGCCTCGGCCTGCCCACGGACCGGCGCGCTCCGCGGGGCATCGGAGTGGCGGGCGCGCGGCCCGGTGGCGTGGCTCCCGTGCCGGCGGGCGGCGCTTCCTAGGCTCGGCGGAGGCACGGCACCGGGCCGGCCCTCCGGAACACAGGCAGGTGAGTCGTGGAACAGTTGACGACCGAGTCGGCGACGATCGATCCGCCGGCCGCCGACGGCCACAGGCCCGCCCGCAGGTGGACCCGGCGGCCGGCTGTCGCGGCGGGTCTGCTGCTGCTCTGCGCGCTCTCCACGGGGGCGGCGGGCGCCCCGCAGCCCGGCGGTGTCCGGTCGCCCGTCGGCCCGCCCCCGTACGTGTCCGACTACGGCAACAACCGGGTGCTGACCCTGTCCGCGGACGACGGCGGACAGCTCACCGTCCCCCTCGACGGCCTGGTACGGCCGACCGGCATGGCCTGGGACGCCGCGGGCCGGCTTTACGTCTCCGACACCGGCAACAACCGGGTGGTCGTCCTGCCCCCGGACGGCGGACAGCAGTCCGTCGTACCGGCGAACGGCCTGTCACGCCCGCTGGGACTCGCCGTCGACCCGGCCGGGAACCTGTACATCGCCGACAGCTTCAACGACCGGATCGTGAAGGTGGCCGCCGACGGCGGGGGCCAGACCACTGTCCCCACGACGGGACTGCTGCACCCCTGGGGGCTGGCGTGGGCGCCCGACGGACACCTGTACGTCTCCGACTTCGTCAACGACCGGGTCGTCAAGGTGGCCGTGGACGGAAGCGGCTGGAGCACCGTGCCCACGGCGGGCCTCTCCCAGCCGACCGGACTGGCTCTGAGCACCACCGGTGACCTCTACGTCGCCGACAGCGGCAACAACCGTGTGGTGAAGGTGGCCTCGGGCAGTGGCACGCAGAGCGTCGTGCCCGTCACCGGACTGAACTCCCCGCTCGGGCTCGCGCTCGACGGCACCGGCAACCTCTATGTGGCCGACGGGTTCAACAACCGGGTGGTGCGCGTCCGCGAGACGGGCGGCGGACAGGTGACGCTCGCCTTCACCGGCCTCAGCACACCGACGGGTCTCGCCTTTCCGCCGGCCGCGGCCCGCCCGGGATACGGACAGGACTGACGGGAGCCATCGGCAGACGGGCCCCGGCCGGGGTCGGACGGGCGACGGTGTCTCCCACGGGCGCCGGTGGGGCATGTCGCCCGGGTCGCAACACCGTTCATGTCGCACGACAGTTCACAGGGGGCTTGTGGAGGCGTCGGGACTCGCAGCCACGGCAGCGGGTGTCCTCGCCGCCGGCGTGACGGGGGCCGCGAGCGCGGTCGGTACGGCCTCGGCGACGGCCGTCACGGAGCTGGTGCGGGCGCGGGAGGTGCTGCGGGGTGAGCGGATCGGCGCCGTGCGACGTCAGATCCAGGGCGTGGAGGCGCCGAGGGTGGCGGAGAGGCACCGGGGCCGGACATGAGCCGGGCATGGTTCACGGTCGCATGGGCCGGGTTCTCCGCTTCCCGGCGGGTGACCGGCGAGGAGACCAGGACGTCGGCGGTGAGGTGTTCCAGCAGCGCCGAGAGCCGGGCGGGCGCTGCGGCCGGGTCGTGGTTCCGGATCATGTCGTTGGTTCCGATGTGCAGCAGCATCGTGCGGGGGCGGGTGGCACGGACCCAGCCGGCGGCGTGGGGGCCCGGCCGCGGATGCCGCACCGGTACGCCGGTACGCCGTAGCGGCGAGGAGGGAGGGTGCGGTCCGTGCGATGCGGTGGAGCGGCCGTGCCGGAGCGGGGAGAGAAGGGGTCCGGCACGTCGGCGGCAGCCCGGGGACACCGTCTCTCGCCCCGTACGGCGCACAGCGGCTGAGGCAGATGAAGCGCGGAAGAAAACATGCCGCAACCAATTCGATCAACAACACCTATGGACAAACAGTTCCGCTCGCCCGTAGAGGGCGGTCCGCGCACAGGACACCGGGCCCTTCCAGCCGGTTCCGCTTCCTCGGCCTCCTGCCCCGCCGACGCGGGCCTCCTCCCCGAAAGGCGGCGGCCCGCGTCGGCGGGGCAGGAGGCCGTCGGCCGGGTTCGGGAGCAGCATGGAAGAGAGCACGCGGCCGACGTGCCCGAGCCGGCCGTGCGGAACAGGGAGCGCTGGGCCATGACCGCACACGAGCCGCTGCATCACGAGCGCGATCGGGCCGGGCCGTCACCGCCGGGCGGGCTGCTCGATCTGCTCAGGGTGGCCGCCATCGTGCTGGACACCCGCGGGCGCATCGTGTTCTGGAGTCCTCAGGCCGAGGAGGTCTTCGGCTTCACCGCCAAGGAGGCCCTGGGCCAGTACGCGGTCATGCTGGTCCGCGACGAACACAAAGACCTGGTGACCAGGCTGTTCGCCGAGGTGATGGACACCGGGGCCAGCTGGGCCGGCGCCTTCCCGATCCGGCACAAGGACGGCAGCACGCGTCTGGTGGAGTTCCGCAACATGCGGCTGCTGGACGACCTCGGCGACGTCTACGTCCTGGGCATCGCCGCCGACCAGACCACGCTGCAGCAGGTCGAGACCGACCTGGCGCTCTCCCAGCGGCTGGTCTCGCAGGCTCCCATCGGGATCGCCCTGCTGGACACGGACTTGCGTTACCTGCTGGTCAACCCGGCCCTGGAGCGCATCAACGGCGTCCCGGCCGCCGACCACATCGGCAGGCATCCCCGTGACATCCTGACCTTCCTCGACGTCGACACCATCGAGTCCGCGCTGCGCCAGGTACTGCTCACCGGCAAGCCCGTGATCGACCAGTACACCGTCGGCCGCACCCTGGCCGATCCCGACGGCGATCATGCCTGGTCGGTGTCGTACTTCCGCATCGAGGGCGCCAGCGGCCGGGTGATCGGCGTGGCGAACTCGGTGGTCGACGTCAGCGAACGCCACCAGGCCATCACCGAAGCGGACCGGGCCCGGCGCCGCCTGGCCGTGATCGCCGACGCCTCCGCCCGTGTCGGCACCACCCTGGAGGTCGAGCGCACCGCGAGGGAACTGGTCGACGTCGCCGTTCCCGACCTCGCCGACATCGCGGCGGTCGATGTCCTCGACGACGTCCTCGCCTTTCGCCCCACCACCCTCTCCCGCGACCCGGGACCGGAGATGTTCCGGGCGCTCGCGGTGGCCGCCGCCTACCCCACCCACGCCACCGCCGCCGCGCTGGCAGCCGGTGACCTCGCGGTGTACGGAGCAGACCGGCTGATCACCCGATGCGTCCACACCGGACAGCCCATCGTCGTCGCCCACGCCGACAACAGCGATCTGCAGCACATCGCCCGCGACGCCGAAGCCGCGGCTTCCTTCGCCCGGGCCGGCGTCCACTCCTACCTCGCGGTGCCGCTGATCGCCCGCAACGAGGTCCTCGGCGTCCTCGACCTGCTACGGGCCCGAAACCCCCTGCCCTTCGACGAGGACGACGTCCTCCTCGCCGGGGAGATCGGCGCCCGGGCCGCCGTCGCCATCGACAACGCCCGCTGGCACCAGAGCGTCCGCAACACCGCCGAGACCCTTCAGCGCAGCCTCCTGCCCAGCCACCCGCCCTCGCTCACCGGGCTGGAAGTGGCCTCCCTCTATCAGCCCGCCCTGGCGACCCACGAGGTCGGAGGCGACTGGTACGACGTCATCCCCCTCGCCGGCGGCAAGACCGCCCTGGTGGTCGGCGACGTCATGGGCAACGGCATCGACGCCGCCGCCACCATGGGCCGCCTGCGCACCGCCACCTGCGCCTTCGCGGACCTCGACCTCGCACCCGACGAAGTCCTCCGCCACCTCGACAAGATCACCCAAGGGCTCGAGCACTACATCGCCACCTGCGTCTACGCCGTCTACGACCCCCATGACCACCGGTGCCGGATCGCCAATGCCGGGCATCTCCCGCCCGTCCTCGACGCGGCCGACGGCAACCGCAGGCTGCTGGACCTCCCCACCGGCGCGCCGCTCGGCGTCGGCGGCGTCCCCTTCCACACCACGGCCTTCGAGCTACGGCCCGGTGACCGGCTCGTCCTGTACACCGACGGCCTCGTCGAAACCCGCCACCACCCCATCGACGACCGCCTGAACACGCTGCTGCGCACCCTAGACGAACCACGCCGGCCCCTGGACGACACCTGCCGGTGGCTCCTGCAGACCCTGCGCCACCCCGACGACCACGACGATGTCGCCCTTCTCGTCGCCGAAGCCGTGCCCGCACCGCCCGGCAGCGCGGCACGAAGGGAGCCGGCCGGTTCCTGAGGCTCGTCCGGCCGCGTGCCGCCCGCCACCGGCGATGCGCCCGACGGACGCACTCCGTGCGCTCGGCCGCACGCCGGCGCACGGAACACCACCTCACCGCCGAAGGCGGGCCACCCGGTGGCGGGCGAGGTTCCCGGGCGGGGCCGGGGCCGTTCTCATCGGCGCCGCCCCGCGCGGGCCGTGAGTTCCTCGTAGGCGGGCGCGTCGCCGCGCTGCACGCGCTCCCAGGCACGGGCGAACAGTTCGGGGACCGGGAGCACCGGAACGGTGCGCAGGCGGTCATGGACCGGATAGAGGCCCTCCTTCCAGGTCTCCACCGGCAGCGCGGCGCCCTTCAGGTCGCGCCAGCCACAGGGCAGGAAGAGCGTGCGCCCGGCCCGCGCGCGTTTGGCCTCCACGACGAGATCGGTCGCGGCCAGCTCGGCGCGGGCCTTCTTCAGGCGGGCGGGCTTCCAGCCGGTCCAGCGCGCACAGTTGCGGTCCGTGGGGTCGGGCAGGGCCAGCAGCTGGAGGTAGAGCGCCGCCGCGTCCTCGCCGAGGCCGTGGACCGAGGAGACCTCGGCGACCAGCGCCGGCGAGCCGACCACGGGGTCCTGGGCGTACCCGGCGGGCCCCTCGGGGTCGGTGCCTGCCGCGAGGGCCGTGGCGAGGTCGTCGTCCAGGATCGTGCGCAGCGCCCGCAGCCCGGCACCCCGCAGCGGACCGGCCAGTCCGTCCAGCAGGCCGAGGACGGCGTCGTCGGGACCGGTGAGCCCGGCCGGCCGGACCAGTGTGGTCTCGCTGTCGCGGTGCCACGGCCGCAGCACCAGTGCCTCACCGACGCGGGTGAGTCCGTGCACGTCGCCGCCCCCGGTGGCCGGGAGACCGTAGGTCCTGCGGATCTCGGCGGCGGTCGGGCTGCCCTGCTGCGTCCACTCGACGTCCACGTCGAGCAGCAGCTCCGGGTCGGCGAGGCGGCGGCGCAGCGCGGCGAGCGCCTCGGGCAGGGCGGCGCGCAGCGGGTGCCCGTACGGCAGGGCGTAGGCGAGCGAGGTCAGGGAGGCGACGGCCGTCACCAGGTCGCCTCTGCCGGGGAGGGCCCTGGGGTCCTCCGGAACGAGGTTGCCGTCCTGGTCCGGCCGCAGGACCGTCGTCCGGCTGATCCAGGGAGTGCGCCCCGGGTTGAGCACGGCCTCGGCGGCGGTGCAGGGCAGCCCGGCGAGGTCGGCCGAGACGTCCTCGGGCAGCCGCACGACGGTGCCCAGCCGTTCGGCCCACACCCGGCCCGCCGCGTCGGTGTCCGGCCCGGTCGTCCACAGCTCGGCGGGGTCGGCGGGCAGCAGGGCCCCGAGCAGCTCGGTGCGGTCCGTGGCGGACAGGGAGCCCAGCATGCCGTTGGCCCGGTCCGTCTGCCGTGGCTTCAGGCCCATGAGGGCGAGCGCGTCGCTGTTGCGGTCGTGCGGCCGAGCGGCGAGCAGCACGGTGGCCTGGAGCGGCCCCAGCCCGCCGCGCGTCGCCGCGGCGAACGCACCGACCGCTTCGGGCCGCCACGGTGCGGCTCCCTTGTCCC
The DNA here is from genome assembly GCF_044754345.1 of Streptomyces sp. NPDC093094. Lineage (NCBI taxonomy): Bacteria > Bacillati > Actinomycetota > Actinomycetes > Kitasatosporales > Streptomycetaceae > Streptomyces > Streptomyces sp. NPDC093094. The sequence goes on from NZ_JBIVOX010000008.1 coordinate 267,155, forward strand.
GGACCAGCCGGGCGACGGCGGCGAGCCCGTCGGCGGGGAACGCCGACGAATGCCGGGTCTCCTCCTCCAGGGTGAAACGCGCGATCGCGCCGAACGTCCCGGTGGGGTCGTGGTCCAGGGCGAGCCAGGTCACCCGGCCGCGGGCGTTGTCGATGCGCTGGCAGCCGAGGACGACGACGGTACGGCCGTCGCGGCGCAGCACCTGACCCACGCGCTGCTGCTTCTCCGCCGGCTCGGCCAGGACGATCACGCGCACCGTCTCTCCGGCCCCGGCGAGCGGTCCCTCGGCCAGGGCCTCGAACAGCAGGAGCAGCGCCTCACGTTCGTCGTCGGGCACGGCCGGCGAGGCCGCGCGGTAGGCGAGCGGCCGCAGTGCGCCCAGCAGCGACGTCCAGATCGTGCCGATGGCGGGGATGGTGAGCTCGTCGCTGGTCCAGCCGTCGCCGAGCGGGGCCGGGCGTCCCTGTGCGGTGGGCAGCGGCACGCCCTCCGCGGGGTGCCCGGACAGCACGTGGTTGACCGCCCGGACCTGGCGGAGCACGGTCCACCGATTCAGGTTGCCCCACCCTCCCCGAAGATGCGCGATGCCGGAGGTGGCCTGGTTCAGCGTCCGGTCGTCACCGTGTTCGGGGCTGTAGTCGGCGAACATGCCCTCGGTGCGGCGCTTGACCGGCGCGTGCTGCACGGGAGGCGCCGCGAAAGCGGCGGCGGCCTCGGTCAGCCGCAGTGCCGAGCGGACCAGACAGGAGATGCCGATGAGCAACCGCTCGTCGGTGACTTCGGGCAGCGTCGTGGCCACGGCCCGCCGGACGAACCCGTCGGCGTTCGGGAGGGCACCGCGGGTGGCCGCGTCGGCCGAGGCGAGCAGCGCACGGCACTCCTCCAGGGCAGCGGCTCCGGCGCGCAGCAGCTCGGCGGCCCGCTCGTCGCCGAGGGCGCGCAGCACCGCCGACGCCCGCTCGTCGCGGGGGCGCAGGGCGTGCCAGAAGGGGACCGGCGGTACGTAGCGGGTGCCGCCGGCGAAGTCGCTGCCCCGGTCGCCCAGTGTCACCTGGCCGAGCAGGCCGTCCTCGGAGGTGTCGTCGGCCGCGAAGAGGGCGACGTGCCCGCCGAGGAGCGCGGCGACGGGCTCGGCCCCTCCGGGCAGCCGCAGGTTCCCGAGCGGTATGGCGCGGGTCCCGCGCGTGGTGACGGTGCGGCCGTCCGGCGTGCCGGCTGTCTTCAGCGTCCCGTCGCCGTCGTCGCCGGTGCGCACCCAGCGTCCGAGGACGGTGCCGTCGGTGCCGAACGGGCTGTGTTCGAGGCCGGGTTGCAGCGGCAGGACCTCGCACACCGCGTGATGCAGCGACGCGTTCTCGCTGAGGCCCGATGCCAGGAGGGCGGGCAGCGAGGCACGCCCGTGCGTGTCGGTCGCGGGGTCGTACTCCAGCCACACCTGCTGCTGGCCCTGCCTGCCCTGGCGCCACAGGGTGGTGCCGTCGCCGATCACCGGGCGGCTCGGCGGCAGCGCGGTGTCCCCGGAGTGCAGGGTGCGGCCGCCGGTGGCCCGGCCGCCGCCGGGCAGCGGGATCGAGGGGAGGCCGACGTGCTGGCCATAGCCGAGCCGCTCGCCGCCGAGGGGGAACACCTCCGAGGGGCGGGCGGACCAGTATCCGAACTGCTTGCCGTCGTGCTGCCACATGACGAGCAGGTTCCCGTCGGTGTAGCGGAACTGCGGGCGGCTCCAGCGGTCCGGTTGCACGGGCAGGCGCAGGTCGTGTTCGAGCAGCACCTTCTCCGGGCCGACGACGAACGCCTTGTGGCCCCGCGACACGATCAGTGCCGGCCATGCCTCGGTGACCGACAACTGGTTGCGCTGGTCATCGAGCCGGGGCTCGTCGCCGAGCAGCCGCAGTGCCTCGTCGAGGGCGGGCCAGCCCAGCTCGTCCATGATGCCCGCGCGCAGGGTGCGGCCGAGCAGCGGTGCGATCTCGTGCGCGGCGACCCGGGCGACGGCGTCGGCGTCCACCCGGTCGGCGACCGCGCGGAAGGACCGCAGCCGCTCCAGGGCCGCGCGGGCCCCGGGCAGTCCCCTCGCGCGGGTGAACTGTCCGGCCGCGTCGGTGAGCCATTCCCGCAGGATCTCGCCCAGCACCGGGTGCGCGGCGAGCGTCGCCAGCACCTCGGGCGAGGTCCGGTTGCCGCCCAGGGCACCGATCGCCTCGTGGAGCAGGCGCCGCAGCCGCGGGTCGGCGGCGGCGGCCTTCAGATCGCGGCGGCCGGGCCGGCTCTCGCGCAGCCAGCGGTCGAGCCCCAGGTGGACGGGCGTCTGCGGGTCGGGGACCGACAGTGCGACGCCCTGTGCCGCGCACAGGTCCAGCAGGTCGAGGTCGGCACCCGCGTGCCAGCGGCCGGTGAAGAGGTCGACCGCCCGGCCGTCCTCGCGCAGGCGCGGCGCCATCCGCTCGACGAGCGCGAGGGTGGCCTGGGAGCAGGCGGAGAACGTGCCGCCGTGCTTGCGGTGCCTGGCCCAGCGGCCGAGCCAGTCCACGGCGTCGACCGACTCGGCCGCTTCGGCGTCCTCGCCGGTCAGCAGGCGGTCGGCACCGGTCTCCGCCAGCAGCGCGAGCCAGAACTCGTCGTCCTGGACCGTGCGGCCCAGACCGCTCGGCGTGATCTCCAGCAGCCGCGTCCGCGTGGCCGGCTGCTGCTCGGCGAGGACGGCGAGTGTGGCCCGGTAGGTGCTCCAGAAGGAGGCGGGAGCCCGCACCGCGGCCGGGGAGGCGATGAGGTCGGCGACCAGGGAGCACTCCTCGGTGGCCCGGGACAGTCCCGCCGCCTTGATCAGGCTCCGGGCGTCCTGCGGCAGCGAGGCGTACGGCGGCATGCCGGCCGCGCAGCGCTCCACCGTCAGCTGCCGGTACTGTGCCCATGCCTCGGCCGGGTCGAGCCGGCGGGCGAGGTCCCTCACGTGCTCCTTGAGGGCCTTGACCGTCAGCGCCCCCGCGAACGCGAACTCCAGGAACACCGCCCGCTGCCGGTCCTCGTCGACGGCGAGCGCGTGCACCCGCTCGGCCTCGCGCGCCTTGCCGAAGAAGGCCGAGGCGTACGTCGTGTTCTCGTGCTGGAGGAAGATCCGCGCCGCCTGCTCGTAGAAGGTCGGCAGGAAGTGCGGGACCGCGCGGCCCAGGCGCTCACCGAGGGCCTCGAAGCTCTCCTTGGCGGTGCCGGGGCGGGACTTGGCCTGGCGGGCGAGCCGTTCGACGTCCTTGACCAGGGCCAGCGCGTGATGGCCGTTGGCCGGGTCGTTGACCAGCGCCCAGGCGGGAAAGCCCAGGGTTTCCCGGCGCACCTGGCCCACCTCCGGGGCCTCCGGATCACGGGCGAGGCCGAGGAACTCCAGGGCGAGGTCCTCCGCCTCGCCGAGAGTGCCCGGCACGAGCCGCACGACACGCCGGTCGCCCAGGGCGGAGTGGGTGTAGGCGCGGACGGTGAGGGTGTCGGCGTCCTCGCGGGCGGTCGTGGCCGGCGGCAGGATCGCGCCCGCGTCCAGCAGCGCGGCCGCGGTGGTCTCGTCGTACGTGGTCACGCGGCCTTCTCCTCGTCCTCGATGTCGCGCCCGGCGTAGAGCGCGGCCGCCATGCGCATGCCCTCCGACCAGGCCACCGGCCCGACCTGACCGGGCCTCAGCGTCCGTCCCGAGCCGTCCGCGAAGGTCAGCGGGCCGGTCTCGGTCTCCGCGTAGCTCTCGTAGTCGCCGATCCAGACCCGGGCCTCGACCGCGCGGCCGTCCTCGCGCAGGGAGCAGACGGCGTCGCCGCCGCGGACGCGGTAGCCGAGCTGGGTGGCCCTGGCGTGCAGGAAGCGAAGTTCCTTGAACACCCCGCCCGCGTACTCCTCGACGGCGTGGGCCTCCGCGTCGAGACCGCCGGGCCGGTGCCACACCCCGCGCGTGAGCTGCTGGGCGCTCTGCTCCAGGCCGAGTTCGACGGCGAACTCCCGCAGCTCCTCCAGGTCGTCCAGGAGCACCGGGTGCGGGATGCGGACGAGATCGGGGCTGATGCGCACGGTGTCGCCGTCGAGGTCGATGAGCCCCAGCCCGCGGTCGAGATCGGCGTCGCGCAGGAATCCGGCGACCCCGCCGTCGGGTCCGGTGACCACGAGGTCGCGCAGTGCGCTCTGCCAGGCCGGATCGGGCCACACCCGGGCGATGACGGCGAGAGGCACCGGGAGCGAGTGCACCATCCACCGCTCCACGTCGGCCAGGCACTGCCGCTCGTGCCGCTCCAGCCATTCGGCGAGCTGGCGCAGTCCCACCACGGCGGGATCGTCGGCGAGCTTGGCCGGTACGGATTTCAGCCGCCGCCCCGCCGCATTGCGGCAGACCACTTTCCCGGCGTCCAGCGTGACCTCGTAGTCGCCGGCCGTCACCCACCCCACGCGTGCCTCCCCGCACTTCAGTGATCAAGTGACGGGAACTCTAGAGCAGGCCACTGACAACGCCCGCCGCGGCCTCATGCGCCCGGTCGGCGCGGAGCACCGGCCGGTGACGTCGGCCTCCTTCCCCGTCCACGGGCGGGGATCCCGGGGGATTCCAGGGGATCCCGGGGGATTCCAGCGGTCCGAGCCGTGCCGCGTCCCCGGAACCCGCCCCCGGAACCCGCCCGCGGGCCCCTTGCGCCTGCACGTCACGGACTCGTCAGGAGCTGGGGCGACAGGGTTTTGATCATGGTGTTGGTCCAGCGCATCTGCCGCAGTGTCTGCGGGTGGCACGCGGAGGCCAGGGCGAGGAGTTCCCCGTCCTTGGTGGCCTGCGCGGCCTGGGCGAGCATCTCCCAGTGAAGGGAGTTCTCGGTGGCCTCCAGGTGCAGGTCCCGCAGATCGTGCAGGAGCAGCAGACCGGGCTCGGGGCGGCCGCCGGCCGCTTCGGCGACCTTCTCCCGCAGCGCCGAGAGGGCCCCGGGGCCGGGGTTCCCGGGAGGGTCGTCGAGGTCGAGGCCGTGGGAGCGGGCGGCCTCGGCCAGGCGCCGGACGTGTTCGCGGGACCAGCCGGCGAGGTCGGTGGCGACGTGGTGGACCTCGTGGTCGGCGCGGTGGCGTTCGGCCACGGTCGTCAGCTGCCGGGCGAGGTGCTTCTCGCCGTGATGCAGAGCGCGAAGGGTGAGGGCGATGCCGTTCACTCGGTGGCCTCCTCACGGCCGGCGCCGCCCGCCTGTGCCGCGAGGGCGGACGTCCCTCCCCTGGTGGCCGGTACGGCGTCGGCGCGCGCGGGCGCGGACGCGGTGGTGGTCGGTGCGGGGGCGGGGCGGCCGTCTCCGCGTCGCACCAGGTGCAGGGCGGCCGCGGCGGTCTTGAACAGCGGCTGTTTGGAGGCGGGGTCCCAGTCGGTGACGGTCGTCTCGTTCGCGGCGCGCGGGGGCGTGTCGCCGCCGGGGCCGTGCCCGCCCTCGGTGTCCCAGTAGCCGTAGTGGAAGGGGACGAACAGCAGTCCCGGACGGATGCCGGTCACCCTCAGCCGGCCGCGCAGGGCGCCACGCGGGGTGCTGACCTGGACCAGGTCGCCTTCGTCCAGTCCGAGCGTGGCCGCGTCGGCCGAGGACGCCTCCACCCACACGTCGGGAGCCGCCGCGTTCAGCTGGGGCGCCCGCGCGGTCTTCGTCCGCGTGTGGAAGTGGTAGAGGGTGCGGCCCGTGGTCAGCTGGAACGGGTACTGCTCGCCGGGCGTCTCGTGCGGCGGCAGGTAGGCGGCTGCCTTGAGCACCGCCTTGCCGCCGGGGTTGAGGGACCGGTACTCGACCACGTCGTCGGTCGCGCCGGTCACCAGGTCCTTGCCGTAGCTCTCGCAGACGTCGGGATGCGCCCAGCTGATCCCGTCGGTGTAGAGGCGTTCCGTACCGTCCGGTGCCCGGTCGTTGCACGGCCACTGGATCCCGCTCGACCCTCGCAGCCTGTCGTAGGTGAGGCCGGTGTAGTCGCACGGCCGGCCGGCGCTGCACCGTTTCCACGCCTCGAACGCGGACTCCGGGTCGTGCCAGGTGATCAGCGGGCCGCCGTCCTTGTCGCGGAAGTCCATCCGGGCCGCGTAGTCGAGGAAGACGGCCAGGTCCGGCCTCGCCCCGCCGGGCGGTTCGACCGCCTTGTCGGACAGGTGCACGGTGCGGTCGGCGTTGGTGAACGTGCCGGTCTTCTCACCCCACGTCGCGGCGGGCAGCACCACATCGGCGAACTGCGCGGTCTCGGTGAGGAACACATCCTGTACGACCGTGAAGAGACGGTCCTGTCCGAGGATCGAGCGGATGCGGGACAGCTCCGGAAGAGACACCGCGGGGTTGGTGCCGCTGATCCACAGCATACGGATCGAGCCCTGCTCGGCGTAGCGGAACATCTGCATGGCGTGCGTGGGCGGAGTGTGGTGCGGGATGGTCTCCGGTTCGACGTTCCACACGTTCGCGAGGTCGGCGACATGGCTGTCGTTCTGCCAGTTGCGGAAGCCGGGAAGATCCCCGTCGGCGCCGCACTCGCGGGTGTTCTGGGCGGTGGGCTGACCGTTCATCTGCAGCACTCCGGCACCCGGCCGCCCCAGCATGCCGCGGACGAGGTGCAGATTGTTGACCTGCACGGCCGCCGCGGTGGCCTGGTGGGACTGATAGACGCCCTGCAGCACCGTGGACAGCAGCCTGCCGGCGGTGCCGACGAGTTCCGCCGCCTCACCGATCCGCGCGGCCGGCACGTCGCAGATCCGGGCCGCCCACTGCGGGGTGCACCCTGCCAGCCGGGACACCAGCTCCTCGAACCCGACCGTGTGCGCCGCGATGTAGTCGCGGTCGACACGGCCGGTACGGATGACCTCGTGCAGCAGCGCATTGAGCAGCGCCACGTTCGTCCCCGGGCGCGGAGCCAGGTGCACGGCCGCCTTGCGGGCCACCTGCGTGGGACGCGGGTCGACGCAGAGCAGACGGGGCGGGTCGCCGCCCTCCAGCCGGTCGAGGATCCGCATCCACTGCACGGGCTGCGTCTCGGCGATGTTGTGCCCGAACAGCGCGATCACGTCGGCGTGGTCGATGTCGTCGTAGCTGCCCGGCTGTCCGTCACAGCCGAAGGACTCCTTCAGCGCCTCGGCGGCCGTCGCCGTGCACAAGCGGGTGTTGCCGTCCAGGTGAGGGGTGCCAATCCCGGCCCGCGCCAGCACCGCGAGCGTGTAGTACTCCTCCAAGTAGAGCTGCCCGCTGGTGTAGAACCCGATCGAGCCCGGGCCGCGCTCCTCCAGCAGTTCCCGCGAGCGGGCGACGACGCGCTCCATCGCCGTGTCCCAGTCGCACTCCACCAGACGCCCGCCCTCGCGGACCAGCGGCCCGGTCAGCCGGTCCGGTGAGGCATTGGCCTGCCAGCCGAAAAGGTCCTTCGGCCCCAGCCGGCCGCGGTTGACGCGGTCGTCCGCCCGCCCGCGCACCCCGGCCATGCGCCCGTCGACGACCGCGATGTCCATGGCGTCACCGTCGGAATGCAGAAGCGACGCGGCCTGCACCCACCGCTGCACCTGGCCGGGCTCGACGTCCTCCCTGAGATACGTGTCGACGCGCTCGGGCCACGGCTCGTCCCGGCCGTACGGGGTACGGCCGCCCCATGGCTGCGCGATCCGGTCCACCGAAGGGTCCATGTCAGCCTCCCGACGGCCACGGGCGGCTCTGCGCGCGGTCCGTCATCGGTGCCCCCTCGCGCAGCGGCTCCGCAGGGCCATGACGCCTGGGTGCTGCCCGGTCCGTGACAGCTGCGTGGCCATTTCGCCCGCTCCCTCCGGTCGGCGGATTCGACTCCTGCTCCGTGTGTTCCTGATCCGCCGGAACGAATCCTTGCACAGGGTAAAAATCACGCATCGGCGAAGCCGGCGGGCGAAGAGCGGCGACCCGTACGTGCTCAAGGCCGGCAGGGGCGCTCCCTTCCTGCCGCAGCCGGTGCGTCCTGCGCGTGCCGTCCCCCTTCCCCGGCCGGACGGCTCAAGTGTTGCTCTGAACCTGCGAGGAACGGGGTTGCGTTCCCTTCCGTCCGGTGACACTTCCGGCAGGCAAGACTTGGAGGGGACTCGGTATGCGCAGGGGGTTTTCACGGTCGGTCGCGGCGGTGGAGGAGCCACACGCCCTGGACGCCTACGACATCGCCTTCCTGGCAGGCGGGGCGCAGCGGGTGGCGGACAGTGCGGTGATCGCGCTGTCCGGGCGCGGGCTGCTCACCCTCAGCGGCCCACGGGTGCGTGCCGTGGGAGAGACGTTGCCGGAGCACCCGGTCGAACGCGCTCTGGCCGCCTCGTGCCGGCGCAACAGGAGCACCGCCTCCGTGCACGCCGCCCTGCGGCGCTCCCCCGAGGTCGAGGAGATCGGCCGCCGGCTGATCGCACAGGGTCTGGTGACGAGGTCCCGGCGCCGGTCGACCCGGCTGGGCAGGCGGCTGCTGCGCGCGGCCGAGGAGGGCGCAGGATTGCCGGCCTACTTCTTCGGCGGTCCCGCCGTCCTCGCGGACAGCCCGGTCCGACGCGGCGTCGTCGGAGCCCGGCCGGTCCCGTCGGGTCTCGGCCGGGCCCTGATCCGCATGGGCAGGGCCCTGGACCACGACTCCGCCTCGGACTCGGCCGGCCACTCGGGCAGCGCCTTCGGCTGCGGCGGTGGAGGCGGCAGCGACTAGATCTCCGTGGGAGTGGGAGCGGCGTGCGGCGCGGAAGGTCGTGCGGCGGAGTCACCCGGCCCTTCGCGCCGTGCGGCCGGGGGTACCTTTCACGCCCTTGAGGCAGTGGGGGAATGCGTGCCGGGCGTCGCGACGCCGCGGAGATCTGTCAGAAGGGCCCTGGCTCCACGAGTGGAGAGCATCGCCCGGGCAGAGACCTCAGCACCTGGCCGAAGGCTCAGTGGCTCGGGCGGGACGAACTGCCGCCTGCCGCCGGGTTTCCCGGCAGCGAGTCGTCGGTCTGCGCGCCGCCTCCGGCATCAGCCGTGGGTCCGTGTCCGTGCGGAGCGGGGGCAGGACACGCGGCGGGTCCTCGCGCGCGGGAACCCACCGGGTGTGTTCGGCCTGTCAGCGCCGGAAGGCGTCCTTGATCTTCTCCTTGGCCTGACGGACGTCGCCCTTCGACTTCGTGGCCTGTCCCTCCGCCGCAAGACCTTCGTCGTCCGTCGCGCGGCCGACGGCTCCCTTCAGTTTGCCCTTGACCTGCTCCATCTTGGCCTTCGCCTTCTGCTCTCGACCCACCGCTGATCACTCCCAGCCATGTTCGACGTCGGGGCCACTGCGTCGAGTGGCCCTTTGTGCGGGGACGCAAACAGCGAAGTGTCCGGCGCGAGCCCGACCGGTCGCCCGGTGCGTGCGGTGCGCGCCTTCGGTCCCCGGCCGCGCGGGACCCGGCGCCGGCGCCGGCGCCGGGAGCGTCTCGCCCCTCGAACGGCTGCGGGGCGCTCGTGGGCCGCCGGGGTCTCTGCTCCACTGAGGAGATGGAGCGGGAGCGGACCGCCGAGGCCGGGACGGGCCGAGCGGTGCCCGGAGCCGGCACCTGGGCCCGGGGGCGGTCCGGGACCGTGCGAGCCGCCGGCAGCCCCTGGTGAGCGACAGGAGGGCGGCGGCCCGGTGGATGTTCCCCGAGGGCCACCGCTTCGCGCAGGGCGCTCCTCTGCTGCTCGTTCTGACGTTCGCCGGCGGACTGGTCGATGCGGCGAGCTTCCTCGGACTCGGCCGCGTCTTCGTGGCCAACATGACCGGCAACGTGGTCTTCCTCGGTTTTGCCCTGTCCGGCTCCGACCAGTTGTCGGCTCCGGCCTCCGCGACGGCGCTGGCGGGCTTTGTCGCCGGGGCGGCCGCGGGTGGGGCATGGCGCCGGGACACGGAGCCGGGACGGCTGTTCGCACCGCTGGTCGCCACCCAGGGATTCCTGGTCGCGCTCGCCCTTGCCGCCCAGGGGGCCGGTCTGGACCGCTACGCGGTCCTGGTCCCCCTGGCCTGCGGCATGGGCCTGCAGAACGCCGTCGTTCACCGCCTGGGGGTGCCCGATCTGACCACCACCGTCGTGACCCGGACCCTGACAGGGCTGGCGGCGGACCGCCCGGGGCCCGCGACCGTGCGGCGCGGGGCGTCCGTGGCGGCGCTCGCCGCGGGAGCCCTCGCGGGTGGTCTGCTGCACGCCCGCACCGGCGTGGAAGGGGTTCTCCTCGCGGTCCTGGCCCTGTTGGTCGCCGTCGTCCTCGCCGCCCGCCGGTGGCGCCGGGTTCTGTCCGACGGCGGCGGTGACGGGTGAGGGGGGCCGGCCAGGGCGAGCGGCCCGGCCGGGCGCTCCCGTGCCCGGCCGGCCCACGTCCCGATCTCGCGCCGGCAGGACGGCGCACCAGGGCGCGTGTCCCCGGGAGGCCGCTCCTCGAACCTCTCTCTAGTGCCAGTTGCTGATCTGCACGTCGTGCGGGGAGGGCTCGCCCTTGCCGGTCTCGACCAGCTTCTTGAGGCTCATCAGGTAGATCGCCCACTTGGTGCTGCAGTGGTGCATGAACTCCACCGGCTCCTTCCAGCCCTCGTGCCGGAACAGCACGATCGTGAAGCCGTCCTCCCGCTTGAGCTCGAAGGTGACGTGGGTGCCGATCCATTCCTCGGGACCTTCGACCACCTCCCAGAGCACACGCTCGGCGGGCCGGGCCTCCAGGACCTTCATGTCGAACCCGCCGGGCACGAAGCGGAACCGGATGACTCCGCCGGGCTCGGCGTCGCCGTCCGTGTCCTGGGTCCACCAGCCCGACAGACCCTCGATCGTGGTCAGGGCCGCGTAGACGTCGTCGGGGGACGACGTGACGCCGATCCTGTGCAGGATGTCCACCATCTCGCTGCCTCTCTCGTGTGAGCGCCCGGATGCGGGGCGCGTGCGGGCTCAGTCCTTCCGAGTCCGCTGGATCGCCTCGGCGATCCGCTTGATGCGCTGGAGACGGGCGTCCCAGGCGGCCCCGACCGACGTCAACTGCTCCACCGCGCGTGCCAGTCGGGCCTCGTCGACCCGGTAGAGGCGTTCGCGTCCGGAGGGCGTGACATGGACGAGTCCGACGCGGTCCAGCACGCCGAGGTGCTTGGCGACCGCCTGGCGTGTGACCGGCAGGTGCTCGCTCAGCGTGGTCGCCGTGCCGCCGCCCCCGGCCAGCAGCAGGTCGAGCATGCGCCGGCGGGTGGGGTCGCCCACGGCCGACCAGAGTTCGTCGTCGACGGTGACACTCACGGCGCCGACACCAGCCGGGTGACGTACTCGACCAGGCGGGGCAGGAAGTGGTCCCAGCCGCTGACGTGCTCGCGGTAACTCTCCTCGAGGACGGCCGCCTCCCAGCCCCTCTCCCGGAATCCGGCCTCGGTGAAGCGCAGCAGTGTGCCCGCACCCCGGGGAACGAGGGCGAAGGTCACCAGGAGCGAGTTGCCGGGGGCGGCGATCTCGCCCTCGTCGTACACCCAGCGGAAGGAGAACCGCCGGGGCGGGTCCGCCTCCACCACCGTGAGGGGCGCGATCTTCGCGTCCGGTGCGCTCGTGCCGCCGAACGAGATGACCCCGGTGGCGCCGGGCACCGGCTCCAGGTCCGCCTCGTCCGGCCACCACTCCCGCAGGTGTTCGGGCGTGCTGATCACCTCGTAGACCACTTCGGGTGCGGCCTCGATGTAGATCTCCCGCTCGATGCTGCCGTACTCCATTCCACCGGCCTCCTTTCGCAACCTTTGGTTGCGTATCACCGTAGAGGACTTCCCGATGACACGCAACCTTTGGTTGCTCGAAAAGGGGACGCGGGAGGCAGGGCGGCGGCGGGCGTCAACCACGCGAGGCGGGTGCACCTGATCGGGTACCGGCGATGGTGGCCATGCGTAGCCGATCGCCTACGATCGGTGCGCGTCGGCGGCCGTTCGCGCAAATGGGAGCGTTGCGCCCATCCGGACGGTTCCGCCCGTACCGGTTCCTCAGGCCAGGCCGCCCGTGCACTGGAGGTTGTCCGTTGGCTGATTCGATGCTGTCCGCGTCGGTTGTCGGCATCAGCCCGTTCGGTCCGTCGGCACGCGTGGTCGCCGCATTCTGCGCGGCGGGCGGGCTCGGCGTGCTCGATCTGGGTGCCGGGGACCGCCATGCCCGCGAGCAGCTGCGGCTGACCCGGACGTGGACCACCGCCCCGTTCGGTGTGCGGCTGACCGCCCGGGGCGGGATCACGCCCGCCGAGCTGCCCGGGGGCGTGGACACGGTCCTGCTGGACGCCGGGCTGGCGGACCTCGTGCCCGAGGCGGCGGCAGAGGGCCGGCGGGTCCTGGTCGAGGTGACCGACGAGGCGCAGGCGCTGGCGGCGATCGCGGCCGGGGCGCACGGGGTGATCGGCCGGGGTGCCGAGGCCGGCGGCCGGGTGAGCGAGCTGTCCGCGTTCGTACTGCTGCAACAGCTGGTCGCGCTGGGCGTGCCGGTGTGGGCCTGCGGCGGGATCGGCCCTCACACGGCCGCCGCGGCGATGGCGGCCGGAGCAGCCGGTGTCGTGCTCGAAAGCCAGCTGGGGCTGCTCGACGAGACCGACCAGCCGCCGGGGATCGCGGCGGCCTTGCGGATCATGGACGGCTCGGAGTGCGAGCTGCGCGACGGGCGGCAGGTGCTGCGCGCGCGGTCCGGCGGGAGCGAGGTGCCGGTCGGCCAGGACGGTTTCCTCGCCGCCGAGTTCGCCTCCCGCTGCACCGATGTCGCCGGGGCGGTGCGCGCGGTGCGGGCCGCGGTCGACGCCGCGGGCACCACCGGCGGATTCGGCCCCCACTCCGTGCTGGCCCGCCGGCTGGGCGTGCGGCTGCCGGTGGCGCAGGGCCCGATGACCAGGGTGAGCGACCGTCCCGCCCTGGCCGGCGCGGTGGCCGAGGCCGGCGGTCTGCCGTTCGTCGCGCTGGCCCTGGCCGGGGCGGACGCGAGCCGGGAGGTGCTCGAGTCCACAGCGGCGGAACTGGACGGAAGGCCCTGGGGCGCGGGCATTCTGGGCTTCGCGCCGGAGGAGACCAGGGCCGCTCAGCTGGCCGCCGTCCGGGCGGTCCGCCCGGCTGCCGTGATCATCGCGGGTGGCCGGCCTTCGCAGGCCGGTGAGCTGGAGGCGAACGGAATCGCGACGTTCCTGCATGTGCCCTCGCCGCGGCTGCTGACCCAGTTCCTGGACGCGGGCGCGCGGCGGTTCGTGTTCGAGGGCTCCGAGTGCGGCGGCCACATCGGTCCCCGGACCAGCTTCTGCCTGTGGCAGGCGCAGGTGTACGCGCTGCTGGACTTCCTCGACGCCCGTCCGGGCACCGAGGTCGACGTCCTGTTCGCCGGCGGCGTGCACGACGCCAGGTCGGCGGCGGCGGTGGCCGCGCTGGCAGCCCCGCTGACCGCGCGCGGCGCGGGGGTCGGGGTGCTGATGGGCACCGCCTACCTGTTCACCGCGGAGGCCGTCGGCAGCGGCGCGATCGGCGGCGCCTTCCAGCGGCAGGTGCTCGCGGCGCGGTCGACCTCGGTGCTCAGGACCGCGCCCGGGCACCTGACCCGCTGTGTGGCGAGCCCCTTCACCGCGGAGTTCGGCCGGATCGGCGCGCGACTGCGCGGGCGGGGCCTGCCGGAGCGGGAGGTCTGGCAGCGGCTGGAGGAACTGAACGTCGGCCGGTTGCGGGTCGCGGCGAAGGGAGTCCGCCGCGACGGTGCCGGACTGTCCGCGGTGGACGAGGAGACGCAGCTGGCGGAGGGCCTGTTCATGGCGGGCCAGGTGGCGGTGCTGCGCGACGAGGTCGGATCGGTGGCCCGGCTGCACGCCGAGGTCACCGAGGGCGCGTCGGCGGTGCTGGCCGGGATGGCGGCGCGGCCGCGTCGCCCGGCGCGCACCGGGCCGGCCGCACCGCCGCCGCTGGACATCGCGATCGTCGGCATGGCCGGGGTGTTCCCCGGCGCCCCGGACCTGGCCTCGTTCTGGGCGAATGTCCTGGGCAATGCGGACGCGGTGACCGAGGTGCCCGCCGAGCGCTGGGACCCCGCCGTGCACCACGGCGACACACCGGACCGAGTCCCCTCCCGCTGGGGCGGTTTCCTGCCGCGCATCCCGTTCGACCCGCTGGCCTACGGGATTCCGCCGGCCTCGCTGGCCGCGATCGAGACGGTCCAGCTGCTCGCGCTGGAGGTGGCGGCCCGGGCGCTGGCCGACGCGGGCTGCCCGGCCGGGGGGCCGGACCGGGAACGCGCGGCCGTGGTGTTCGGCGCCGAATCGGGCGGCGAGCTGGCCAATGCCATGACGATGCGCGCGACGCTGCCGTCCTATCTCGGCGAACTGCCCGCAGGGTTCGGCCAGTTGCCGGAGTTCACCGAGGACACCTTCCCCGGTGTGCTGGCCAACGTGATCGCCGGACGGATCGCCAGCCGGCTGGACCTGCGCGGCCCGAACTTCACCGTCGACGCGGCGTGCGCCTCCTCGCTGGCCGCGCTGGACGTCGCCTGCCGGGAACTGGTCTGCGGCAACGCCGATCTGGTGCTGTGCGGCGGCGCGGACACCCACAACGGGATCTACGACTACCGGTTGTTCGCCTCGGTCGGCGCGCTGTCCCCGACCGGCCGGTCCCTGGCGTTCGACGGCTCCGCGGACGGGATCGTGCTCAGCGAGGGCGTCGGCTGCGTGGTGCTCAAGCGGCTCGACGAGGCGGTGGCCGCCGGGGACCGGGTGTACGCGGTGATCCGGGGCATCGGCAGTTCCAGCGACGGCCGTTCGCTCGGCCTGAGCGCGCCACGGCCGGACGGGCAGCGGCTGGCGCTGCACCGCGCCTACGCCAACGCCCGCCGCTCGCCGGCCGAGGTCGGGCTGATCGAGGCGCACGGCACCGGCACCGCGGTCGGCGACCGCACCGAACTGGCCACACTGGAGGCGGTGTTCGGCGAGGCGGGCAGCGAACCCGGCAGCGTCGTGCTGGGGTCGGTGAAGTCGCAGATCGGGCACAGCAAGTGCGCGGCCGGGCTGGCGGGGCTGATCAAGGCGGCACTGGCCGTGCACACCGGGACCAGGCCGCCGACCAGGCTGCTCACCGAGCCGAACGCGCAGTGGAGCCCGGCGAGTCCGTTCGCGTTCCACACCGCCCCGCAGCCGTGGGCGAGACCTCGTGCGGAACGGCTGGCCGGGATCAGCGGGTTCGGGTTCGGCGGGACCAACTTCCACGCCGTGCTGTCCGGGCACACCGGGCCGGATCCGCGGCACGGCGCACAGCAATGGCCGGCCGAGCTGTTCGTGTTCGCCGACGCGGCGGACGCCGCCTGGCTGCGTGAGGTGCTCGACCGGCATCCGGCGGCCCGGTTGCGGGACCTCGCCCGGACGGCCGCCGCCCGGTTCGACCGCGCCGGCCGTACCGCCGAGTTCGGGTTCGTGGCACGGGACCTGCCGCAGCTGCGCCGAGCGCTGGAGGCCGGCGAGCGGGCCGAGGGCGCGGTCCGCGGGGACGGGCACGGGCCGGGCAGGCTGGCGCTGCTGTTCCCCGGGCAGGGCAGCCAGCGGGTCGGCATGCTGGCGCCGCTGTTCGTGATGTTCCCGGAGCTGCAGGAGCTGCTGCGGCTGGGCGAGCGCTGGGCGGGCACGGTGTTCCCCGGGGCCGCGTTCGACGAGGACACGGCCGCCGCGCAGCAGGACCGGCTGCGCGACACCCGGGTCGCCCAGCCCGCGCTCGGCATCGCCGGGCTGGCCGTGCACCGGTTCCTGTCCGGGCTCGGTGTCGCGGCGGACATGGCCGGCGGGCACAGCTACGGCGAACTGGTCGCGCTCTGCGCCGCAGGAGCGCTCGACCCGGACGAGCTGCTGTCGCTGAGCCGGGCGCGGGCGGCGGCGATCCTGGCCGCGGCCGGCGAGGAACCGGGCACGATGGCCGCGGTGAGCGGCGACGCCGAGACGGTCACGCGGCTGCTCGCCGGCCTCCCGGACGTGGTGGCGGCCAACCTCAACTCACCGGCCCAGGTGGTGGTGTCCGGCCCGGCCGCCGCGGTCGGCGCGGCGCTGGAGGTGCTGCGGGACAACGGGTTGTCCGCCAGGAGGATCCCGGTGGCGTGCGCGTTCCACAGCCCGGTCGTCGCCGGGGCGGGCGCGGCGTTCGGCACCGCGCTGGCCACGGCGGCGCTCCGTGCCCCGGAACTGCCGGTGTACGCGAACCGGACCGCGGCCCCGTATCCGGCGGACCCGGCGGCGGTCGCCGCGGAGCTGAGCGCGCAGATCGAGGCGCCGGTGCGGTTCCGCGAGATGATCGAGGCGATGTACGCGGCGGGCGCGCGGACCTTCGTGGAGAGCGGGCCGGGCTCGGTGCTCAGCGGACTGGTCGCCGCGACCCTCGGCGACCGTCCCCACCGCACGGTCGACCTCGAACGGGCGGGCGGCGGCCTGCCCGGCGCGCTGACGGCGGTGGCGGAGCTGGCCGTCACGGGGGTGCCGCTGCGGTTCGGCCGGCTGTTCGCCGGGCGGGACGCGGTGGATCTGGCCCGTGCGGCCCCGGCCGCCGCGCCGCGCTGGACCGTGGACGGGCACGCCGTGCGCACCGCGGACGGCGCGTACCTGCCCGGCGGTGTGGTTCCGGCACGCCCGGTGTCCCTGCCCTCGAGTCCGCCCACGCACGCGGCCCGGACGGACCCCGACGAGCTGATCACCGACTACCTGCGCACCAGCCGGGAGATCGTCGCCGCGCAGCGGGACGTGCTGCTGGCCCACTTCGGCGCGAAGGCCACGCCCTCCCCGGTCGTGCCGGGCATCCCGGAACCGCGCCCCGTACCCGAGGCGCCCATGGCCGAGGTGCAAGCGGTCGAGGCGCCGGCGGCCGGGCCCTCTCGCCGGCGCACGAGCACGCTGGACGAGATCAGGTCGATCATCAGCGAGCGGACCGGCTACCCGGCCGATGTGATCGAGCCTCAGCTCGATCTGGAAGCCGACCTGTCCATCGACTCGATCAAACGCACCGAGCTCGTCGGCGAGCTCGCGGCCCGGTACGCCGCACAGGGCGTGCGGCTGGGCGACGCCGAGATCGAGGAACTGGCACGGGTCAAGACCGCCGCCGGGCTCGCGGACTGGCTGCAGGAACGGCTCGGGGCGCCCGCCGGGTCCCCCGTGGACGTCCCGGTGCCGGCCGCGGTGCCCACCGGGGTCGTGCCCGGCCGCTACCTCCTCGTCCCGGTCCCGGCCGAGGCCGCACCGGTGACCGCGCTGACCGGGCACACCTTCGCCGTCGTGGACGGCGGCACCGAACTGACCGCCGCACTCGCCGCGGAACTGGCCGCGCACGGCGCGTCCGTCGTCCCCGGACCGGCGGACGGAGTGATCCATCTCGGCGCGTTGTCCGCCCGGGCGGCGCTGCCCGCCGCGGTGCCCGCGCTGCGCGCCGCCGCCGGGGCACGCTGGCAGTTCGTGGTCGCCCCGGACGCGGATCCGGCCGCGGACGGCCTGCGCGGCTTCGTGCGGGCGCTGGCCAGGGAGCGGCCGGACGCCGTCGTCCGGCTGGTCGAGACCGAGCCGGGCCTGCCCGCCGCCGCGGTGGCCGCCAGGGTCGTCGCCGAGCTGTGCAAGGGGCCGGACCACCCCGTCGTACTGAGCGGCACGCCACGCCGCGCGCTGGCGCTGACCGAGACCGGCCTCGGTGCGGTCGGCACGGCGGGCGGCGGGCCCGACCTGCAGGGCGGCGCCGAGGCCGAGGCGCTCGGCCTGCGCCGGGACCGGGTGCTGCTGCTGATCGGCGGCGCGCGCGGGATCACCGCACGATGCGCGGCGACCGTCGCCACCGCCGCCGCCTGCCGGATCGTCCTGGCCGGGCGGACTCCCCCGCAGCGCGAGCCGGAGCCGCCGGAGGTCGCCGCCGCGACCGGTCTGCCCGAGGTGCGCGCCGCACTGGCCGCGCGGGGTCTGCGCGATCCGGCCGCACTGGACCGGACGGCCCGGGACACGCTCGCCCGGCGCGAGGTCGAGGCCACGCTCGCCCGGCTGCGCGGGCTGGGCGCCGAGGTCTCCTACGCCTGCCTCGACGTGACCGACGACGAGGCCGTCCACCAGCTGGTCAAGCAGACGTACACCGAGCACGGCCGACTGGACGGGGTGGTGTTCGCCGCCGGAGTGATCGAGGACCGGCTGCTGGACGAGAAGGACGACGCCTCGTTCCGCCGGGTGTTCACCACCAAGGTCGACGGCGCGGCCGCGCTGCTGGAGGCGCTGGCGGAACTGCCGGACGGACCGGAGTTCGTGGTGCTGTTCGGCAGCATCGCGGCGGTGCTCGGCAACCGGGGCCAAACCGACTACGCGGCGGCCAACGACGCGCTGGAGCGGCTGGGCGAACGCTGGGCGGCCGCGACCGGCCGCCGCGCGCTGACCGTCCACTGGGGACCGTGGGCCCCTGATCCGGTGCACGGCGGCATGGTCACGCCCGAGCTGGCCGCCGCCTACGAACGGCGCGGGATCGGGCTGATCGACCCCGAGGAAGGCGCGCTGGCCCTGCTGCGCGAACTGGCCTGGGGCGATCCGGAACTGCGGTCCGTCGTCTACACGGCGCCGGGATGGTGAGCGCGGACGAGCGGGCGCCGGTCGCGGTCGTCGGCATGGCCGCGCTGTTCCCCGGCGCCGCGGACCTGGACGCCTACTGGCGCAATCTGGTCGAGGGCGTGGACGCGATCACCGACCTGCCCGCGGACTACGGCCTGCCGGCCGCCCGGTTCGCCGGCGGACGCGGCGGGTTCCTCGGCGAGCTGGCGACCGTGGACGTGCTCGAACTCGGCGTGATGCCCAGCGCGGTGCCATGGACCGAGCCGGACCAGCTGATCGCCCTGCATGTCGCGGCAGGCGCGGTCGCCGACGCGGGCGGCCCCAGGGTGCTCGGCGACCGGGACCGTACCGCGGTGATCCTCGGCCGCGGCGGGTACCTGACCGCCGGACTGGCCAGGATCGACCTGCGGGCCAGGGTCGGGCACCAGCTCGTGCACACCCTCGCGGAGCTGCTGCCCGAACTGGACCAGGACCGGCTGGACCGGGTGCTGGCGGCGTTCACCGACGCGCTCGGCCCCGCCGATCCGGGCGCGCAGATCGGCCTGGTGCCC
This sequence comes from Streptomyces sp. NPDC093094, assembly GCF_044754345.1. Classification (NCBI taxonomy): domain Bacteria; kingdom Bacillati; phylum Actinomycetota; class Actinomycetes; order Kitasatosporales; family Streptomycetaceae; genus Streptomyces; species Streptomyces sp. NPDC093094. The sequence goes on from NZ_JBIVOX010000008.1 coordinate 286,200, forward strand.
AACCTGGCGGCCTCCCGGGTGGCCAACCGGCTCGGCCTGGGCGGCCCCGCCTACACCGTCGACGCGGCCTGCGCGTCCTCGCTGATCGCCGTGGACCACGCAGTCACCGAACTGCGCGCCGGTCGCTGCGACGCGGTGCTGGCCGGCGGCGTGCACCACGGTCACGACGCCACCCTGTGGAGCGTGTTCGCCGAGCTCGGCGCGCTCAGCCGCACCGGCGGCATCCGGCCGTTCGCCGCCGACGCCGACGGACTGCTGATCGGCGAGGGCACCGGGGTGGTCGTGCTCAAGCGCCTGGCCGACGCGCGCCGCGACGGGGACCGGGTCTACGCCGTGGTGCGCGGCACCGGAGTGGCCAGCGACGGCGGCGGGGTGAGCCTGATGCACCCGGCGGTCAAGGGCCAGGTGCTCGCGGTCCGCCGGGCGTGGGCGGCGGCCGGCCTCGACCCTGCCGAACCCGCCTCCCTCGGACTGCTCGAAGCACACGGCACGGCCACCCCGGCCGGGGACGCGGCCGAACTGGCCACACTGCGCGAGGTGTTCGGCGGACCGCAGGACTCGGCACCCGCGGTGATCGGCTCGGTGAAGTCGATGATCGGCCACACGATGCCGGCCGCCGGGATCGCCGGGCTGATCAAGGCCGCGCTCGCGGTCCACCACGGCACCCTGCCTCCGACACTGCACTGCGCCGAGCCCAGTCCGGCGTTGGCCGCGACCCGGTTCCGGCCGCTGGACACGGCGCGCGAGTGGACCGGCGAGGGCCCTCGGCGAGCCGCGGTGAACGCGTTCGGCTTCGGCGGGATCAGCGCGCACGTGATCCTGGAGCAGGACCACGCGCCGCGGGTGACCGTGCACGAACCGGTCAAGGTGCTGCGGCTGTCCGCGAAGGACCCCGGGCGGCTGGCCGAGCTGCTGGACTCCGGCACCGAGCCGCTCCCCGCGTCGTCCGCCGCGGACGTGTGCCGGCTGGCCGTGGTGGAACCGACGCCGCGCAAGCTGGCCACGGTCCGCCGGGTGCTCGCGGCCGGGCGGCCCTGGCGCGGCCGCGGCGACATCTGGTTCAGCCCGCGGCCGTTGCTGCGCGACCCGGCGGCGAAACTGGCCTTCGTCCATCCCGGCCTCGAAGCCGACTTCGCCCCGGCGATCGCCGACGTGGCGCAGCGGTTCGGCCTGCCGCTGCCGCAGCTGAAGGCGGGCGACGTCGGCCGGCACGGCACGGCGGTGGTCGCCGTCGGACGCCTGCTGGACACCGCGCTGCGCCGGCTCTCCGTCACCCCGGACCTGGTCGCCGGGCATTCGGTGGGCGAATGGACCGCGATGGCCACCGCGGGCATGTACGACGAGGCCGAGCTGGAACAGGTGCTCAGCACCTTCGACCCGGACGGCTTCCAGGTGCCGGACCTGGTGTTCGCCGCGCTCGGCCGGGGTGCCGCGCACATCCTGCCGGAGCTGGCCGCCTACCCGGAGATCACGCTCTCCCACGACAACTCCCCCCACCAGTGCGTCGTCTGCGGGCCGGCCGAGCAGGTGGACGAGCTGCTCGCCGCGCTGCTGGAGGAGCGGGTGATGGGCCGGCGGCTGCCGTTCCGCTCCGGGTTCCACACCCCACGGCTCGCGCCGTACCTGGCGCAGATCGAGAAGGACTCCGACCGGCTGGCCCTGCGCCCGCCGGCCGTCCCGGTCTGGTCGGCCACGACCGCGGCACCGTACCCGGACGACCCGGACGAGGTGCGCGCGCTGTTCCACCGGCACCTGCTGGAGACCGTCCGCTTCCGCCCCATGATCGAGCGGATGTACACCGCCGGCACCCGGGTGTTCGTCCAGGTCGGCCCGGGGCAGCTCGGCACGGTCATCAGCGATGTGCTGCAGGGCAGGGAACACCTGGCCGTCGCGGCGAACTCCGCGAGGCAGACCGGGCTCGGCCAGCTGGCCAGGGTCACCGCCGCACTGTGGACGGAGGGCGGCACCCCCTCCGACGAGCTGATCACACCCCGCCCGTCGGCGCCGGGCCGGCCGGTCCGGCTGGTCCGCCTCGCGCTCGGCGGTCCCGTGGTCACCCTGGGCGCGGCGGCCACCGGGCTGATCGGCAGAACCGCCGTGCCCACCACGGCCTCTCCCGCCGTGCCCACCACGGCCCCCGCCGTGCCCACCACGGCCTCTCCCGCCGTGCCCACCACGGCCTCTCCCGCCGTGCCCACCGCGGCCCCCGCCGTGCCCACCGCGGCCCCCGCCGTGCCCACCGCGGCCTCCGCCGTGTTCGCCGTGTCCGCCGCGGACGGACCGGTGCCGCGGGAACTGGCCGCGCTGCTCGCCGAGACCGAGGAGGCGGCACGGGCCGTGCTGGCCGCGGCGACCCGGCGGGAGCGCGGCACGGACGACACACGCGAGTTCTCCCTCACCGCCCAACCGCACCTGCGGGACCACTCGTTCTTCCAGGTGCCCGCCGGCTGGCCGGACGAGCACGACCGGTTCCCGGTCGTCCCCGCGACCGAACTGGTCCGGCAGATGACGGCCGCCGCCGAGAACGCCTGCCCCGGGCAGATCGCGGTAGCCGTGCACGACGCCAGGTTCGAGCGCTGGCTGGCCGTCGAACCGCCGGTCCGGGTCAGGTTCACGGTCGTCCCGCTGCGCCCCGGCCGGGTCCGCGTCGTGGTCCAGGGGCACGCCCACGCCGAGGTCGAACTGGCCGCCCGCAGGGACACCCCGCCGAGAGCGGCTCCGCCGCCCGCCAGGACGGAACGGAAACCCCTGCTCACCGCCGAGGAGCTGTACTCCAGGCGATGGATGTTCCACGGCCCCGCCTACCAGGGCGTCAGCGACATCACCGCGATCGGCGAGCGGCACGTCCGCGGCGTGATCACCGCACCGGCCGCGCCGGGCGGCCTGCTCGACAACGCCGGACATCTCGTCGGCTACTGGATCCTGGAGCAGTTCGAGCGCAACAGCCGGGTGTTCCCGGTCCGCTTCGGACGGATCCGTCAGTTCCAGCGCACACCGCGGCCGGGCGAACGGCTGGACTGCCTGGTCGAGATCACCTCGGTCACCGAGGACGCGGTCACCGCCGACATCCAGCTGATCCGGCCCGACGGCACGCTCTGGGTGCACGTCCACGGCTGGCAGGTGCACCGGTTCGCGAGCGACGAGAAACTGCGGGCGCTGGAGCGGGACTGCGCACAGGTGCTGCTCGCCGACCGGCACGGCGAATGGTTCGCGGTCCACGAGACCTGGCCGGACCTGGCCAGCCGGGAGATCATGGCCCGGCACTTCCTCGGCGCGCAGGAGTGGGCGCAGTACGAGCGGCAGTCACCGCGCACCCGCCGCCAGTGGCTGCTGGGCCGGATGGCGCTCAAGGACGCCGTCCGGGCCCGCCTGCTCGGCCCAGGCCGGGGGGTGTTCCCGGTCGAGGTGGCCGTCGGCAACGACGCCGGCGGACGGCCCTTCGTCCGCGGCCGGCACGGAAGGGTGCTCCCCGAGCTGGACGTGTCCCTCTCCCACCGGTTCGAGGTCGGCGTGGCCATCGCACGCCCGGCAGCCGGCGGGGTCGGCATCGACGTCCTCGACGTCACCGACCACGCGCGGTCCACCATGGACGTCGCGTGCGGACGGCCCGAACGAGAGCTGCTCGCCGGATCGGCGGCCACGACCGGAGAGCCGGAATCTCTGTGGTTCACCCGGTTCTTCGCCGCCAAGGAGGCTGCCGCCAAAGCCGACGGCACCGGGCTGCGCGGGCGGCCCGACCGCTTCGAGGTCACCGCGGTGGACCACGACCGGCTGTGGGTGCGCACTCCCGAGCGCACCCACCGGCTGGCCGTCGCGCCGCTGCGCCACGGCACCCGCGACTACGTGGTGGCCTGGACGCTGCCGAGAAAGGACGAGACATGACCGGCCGGACGGTGCTGGACGAGATCGCCGCACTGATCGAGAAAGTGCTGGACGGATACGATCCGACCGGCGCCGAGATCACCATGGGCACTTCGTTCCAGCAGGATCTGGGATTCGAGAGCGTCGACGTGGTCGTGCTCGGCGGGCACCTCGCCGACCTCTACGGCGACGCGATCAACTTCCCGAAGTACCTGAACGAACTCGACCTCGACCAGATCATCGCGCTGACCGTCGGCGACCTGGTCGAGTACGTCGAGTCCTGCCTGGTCACCCGGGGCTGATCGGATGTTCGTCCACGCCAACGGGGTGAAGCTGCACGTCCGCCGGCTGCCCGACCCTCCTCGGCCTCAGGAGGACCGGCCGGCCGTGGTGTTCGTGCACGGACTGTCCGATTCGCTGGCCAGCTTCTACTTCACCCTGGTCAGCCCGGTCGTCGACGCCGGGTTCGACGTGATCACCTACGATCTGCGCGGGCACGGCCGCAGCGGGCGCCCGCCGACCGGCTACGGCATCGACGACGGGATCGCCGATCTCGCCGCGCTCCTCACCGGACTCGGCGTGACCCGGCCGGTGCATCTGGTCGGCTACTCGCTCGGCGGCACCATCGGCTACGGCTTCGCCCGGCGGTTCCCCGAGCGGGTGGCCACGCTCGTCGCGCTGGAGGCCGAACCGGCGACCGAGCACTGGGCGCGGCGAACCGCGGCCGGATTCGACGAGGTGGCGGAACACCTCGCGCGGGAGGGCGGGCTCGTGGCGGAGCATCCGCTGATCGAACGCGCCGCGGCCGTGGCCCGGCGCCTGTCCGAGGAGACCACGGCACGCACCGATCTGCTCGCACCGGCGTCGTGGCTGACCGGCGATCAGATCGCCGGGATCACCATGCCCGTGCTGCTGGTCGTCGGCGGGATCTCCGGCCTGAGTGCCCGGCTGGACGAGTTCACCGGCCTGCTGCCGGATCTGACGGTCCGCGTCATCGCCGGCCAGGAGCACATGCTGCTGGTGCACAGCCCGCGTGAGGTCGCCGAAACGGTGGTGCCCTGGCTGGAGAAACACGGGCGATGAGTGAGCACCGGCCCCTTGAGGGCCTGCGGTGAGCCGGTTCCTGTTCGTGGTCCCGCCGTTCGTGGGTCATCTGAACCCGCTGCTCGCGGTCGCCGCCGAGCTGACCGCGCGCGGGCACCAGGTGGCCTGGGCGGGCAACGAACCGTGGCTGCGGTCCAGGATCCGCAGCGGCGCCCGGGTGTACGACGTGATCACCGCGGACTTCGTGCGCCGCGCGGACGACCGGCCCGCCGAACTGCGCGGCGCGGCGGCACTCAAGTACCTGTGGCAGGACTACCTGGTGCCACTGGCCGAGGCCACGACCGGTGCCGTCGGTCGGGCGGTCGCCGAGTTCCGCCCGGATGTGCTGGTCGCCGACCAGCAGGCGTTCGCGGGGGCGCTCGTCGCCGAGCGGACCGGGATCCCGCTGGCCACCACGGCCTCCACCTCGGCCGAGATCGTCAGCCCGCTGGCGCCCAAGGTCGCCGAGTGGGTACGCGGCCTGCTGCACGGTCTGCGCGCCCGGTTCGGGGATCCGGCTGCCACGACGGATCTTCGGTTCGCCGGCGATCCTGTGCTGGTGTTCACCACAAGGGCGTTGACCGGCCCGGTCGACACCACAGGCCGCCCGATCCATTTCGTCGGCCCGGCGATCGGAGGCCGGCCGGCGGCCGAGTGGTCCTGGCCGTGGGGCACGTCCGACGCGGCGGTCCTGGTCACGCTGGGCACCGCCAACATCGATGTCGGCGAACCGTTTCTGGCGAGGGCGGCCGAGTTCTTCGCCGGCCGCCCCGATCTGCCGGCGATCATCGTCGACCCGGCCGGTGATCTCGGCCCCCAGCCGGACACGATCGCCGTCGTCCCGAACGTGCCGGTGCTGTCCGTGCTGCCACGCTGCGCCGCGGTCGTCTGTCATGCCGGCCAGAACACCGTCTGCGAGGCGCTCTGGCACGGTGTACCGCTCGTCGTCGCCCCCATCCGCGACGACCAGCAGCTGATCGCCGGACAGGTGGTCGCGGCGGGCGCCGGTGTCCGCATCCGCTTCGGCCGCTCCGACGCGACGCGGATCGGCCAGGCCGTGGACACCGTGCTCGGCGATCAGGGTTTCCGTACGGCCGCGACCGCCGTCGGCGACTCGTTCCGCGCCGCGGGCGGCGTGACCGCAGCCGCCGAACGGCTGCACCGGCTCGCCCTCGGTACAGGTGGTCACCGCATCGAGGAGTCCGCGCGCCCGGCGGGGTAGCGGAGGTGGACTGCCCGGACGGGCCTGCGCCGGTCTTCGCCCCGCCGCCCGCGCCGCCCCGGCTGCCGTACGAGGAGCTCCGCGCGGCGCTTGCCCGGGTACCGGAGGACGGCAGGGTGGACGAGGCCGAGGTGCGGCGTACGCTCGCCGCCCTGGACCTGCGTCCGGCGATCCGTACCGAGGCGGAGGCGGACGGCGGCCGGGTCGGCGTTCTGCTGTCGGTACAGGGCAACGGCTTCGACGCGCAGGACTGTCTTCTTGCCCGCGTGGGTCCCGGCGCCACGGAGGTGTGGGTGCCGCCCCGGATCCAGCGGATGCCCGGAGAGGGCGGCTGCACCGTCGGCAACGCCCTGGGCCCGAGACCGGCACCGCACTGAGGACCCCGGTGGGCGGGGCCCGGCCCGGTCCGCGCGTACCGCGTGTCCGTGGTCTCGACGCGACCGTCTAGCGGTCGACGGACCTCATCCCCGCTTCGTCGTACCGCTCACCCGCTGCCGCGGGCAGCTCCGAGTCGATGCGGGCCATGTCGTCCGCGGTCAGCTCGATGTCGACCGCGGCGGCGTTCTGCTCCAGGTACGTGCGGCGCTTGGTGCCCGGGATCGGGACCAGGTTCTCCCCCCTGGCCAGCACCCAGGCGATGGCCAGCTGGGCCGGCGTCACGTCCTTCTCGGAGGCGATCTCCTTCACCTTCGCCGCCAGCCGCTGGTTCGCCTCCAGGTTGGCTTCCTGGAAGCGCGGGTTCTGGCGGCGCCAGTCCTTCGCGTCCAGCTCGTCCGGCGAGGTGAACCGCCCGGCGAGGAATCCGCGGCCGAGCGGCGAGTACGGCACGAACCCGATGCCGAGTTCGTGGCAGGCGGGCAGCACCTTGGCCTCCACGTCCCTCGACCACAGTGAGTACTCGCTCTGCACCGCGGTGATCGGGTGCACGGCGTGGGCGCGGCGGATGGTCTCCGCGCTCGCCTCGCTCAGCCCGATGTACCGCACCTTGCCCTCGGACACCAGCTCCCCCAGCGCACCGACCGTCTCCTCCACGGGCACGTTCGGGTCGACCCGGTGCTGGTAGTACAGGTCGATATGGTCGGTGCCCAGACGCTGCAGAGAGCCGTGGACCGAGCTGCGGACGTGTTCCGCCGAGCCGTCCTGCCGTCCCACCGTGCTCATGTCGCCGGGTACCGCGTCGTCCATCCGGTAGTTGAACTTCGTGGCGATCACGTACTCCTCACGGCGCCCCCGGATCGCCTCGCCGACGAGGGACTCGTTGGTGAGCGGGCCGTACAGCTGTGCGGTGTCGAGGAAGTTCACGCCGAGGTCGAGGGCCCGCCGGACGGTCGCGATCCCCTCCTCGCGGTCGGTGGATCCGTAGAAGGCGGAGATGCCCATGCACCCGAGGCCGATGGCGGATACCTGGAGGTCTCCCAGACTGCGCTTCTGCATGCCGTGTCCCTTCGCTCGTGCCCGTTCTGCGGACGAGCGGCACGAAGCCCTCGTCCTTGTGGCGACAGGTTCGACCGTCCCCGTGTCGCGCGGTGCACGCCAGGACGACGGAACCCCGCGGTGTCTTCGACGCTACGGCCTGGAGCGCACTCCAACGCAAACCGGCCCACGCCCGTTCGCCTACGGTCCCCGGCCGCTCGGGGGCGGGCCGGATCCGGCCGGCGCCGCGCGGCTCGGCAGGGCGGCACGCCGTTCCGGGGCCCTGACAGCGTGGGGTGGCCCGGACGCGGTCGACCGGGCCGGAGAGCGTGAGCCGGCTCGTCCTCCTCACAGGCCGTGTTCGGGGGCGCCGCTCAGGGGCTGATGCTGTCGCGGCACGAGCGTGCCTCGATCTCGGTGGCGCTCGGCTTGTGGCTGCTGATCCAGGCCGGGTCCGCATCGGTGAGAGCGGGCAGGGACGTCTCCACGTCCCTGATCCAGGTGCTGGTGCCGACGTGCTTCTTGAGCCAGTTCTCCAGCTTTCGGCAGTCCTGACGGTGCCCCTTCGACATGCCTATCCCGTAGTACTGCGGTGCCCCGATCGTCATGTCCGGCACGACCCGCAGGCCGTCTTTCTCGTACTGCCGGGCGAAGCCGTAGAGGATCGCCTGGTCGGTCGAGATCGCCTGTACCTGGCCGTCCAGAAGTTGGTCGAGGCAGTCGGAGGCGTCCGTGAGGACGACCGGGTCCGCGTCGACGGCGTTCTTGATGCCGTCCAGTGCCTCCCGCGAGGTGGTGCCCTGCCATGTGCAGATCCTCGTACCGCGCAGGTCGGAGAGCCGTTGCACGCCGGTGCTCTGCGGGCCGACGAGAAAGCCCTGCCGAGTCTTGAGATAGGGCCCCACGAAGTCGATCAGGTCCATCCGCTCTGCCGTTATGGAGAACGAGGCGATCGTCATGTCGGCTTTGTGTTCCAGGAGTTGGGTGACCCTGTCGCCGGACGAGACGTCCACGGGATCACTGAACGGGACGTCGAGTTCCTCCTCGACGTGCTGGAAGACCAGGAAGTCCAGCCCGGAGCGGTCGTAGTTCCGGGAGTAGGACACTCCTGGCAGGTCGTTGTGCATGGCGACGGTGACGCGCTTCACCCCGAGGAACTCCGGTTCGTCCTCCTCGGAGGAGCAGGAGGTGAGGTTCACCGACAGGGCGACGGCGACAGCTGTCCCGAGGATCCGGCCGGGCAGCCGGGCGGAAGAGCGCCGGTTCGGGAGAATTGCGGGCACGAGGTCCTCTCAGTCGTGAAGTACGGCGTCCGCGACGAACACGTTCATCTGGCACCCCTCGTCGGTCAGCAGAGTGATCCGCACATCGATCAGCCCCTCGAGTCCGCCCAGCGGGAAGTCGATCGTCCGGCCACTTCCCACGTCCTCGACCCGGGTGCTCGCCTGGTTGTGCAGCTGGGCGGAGTAGCGGGTCTCCGGTGCGCAGAACTGCGAGGACCGTGCCGCGTCGCGGATCGTGAGCGTCAGCCGCAGCCGTGCACGGTCGGTGGGGCCGTCGACGACGAGACGCAGCTCGGAGCCGTTCGTGACCGCGCCGGTCGTGAGGCGGCTACGGCCGGTGACGTCTATCTCTCCGTGATCGGCGAGATGGTCCATGCCGACGGTCCCGGCGACCGCGAACATCACGGACGCGGCCGACATGAGCACGCGCCAGTGTCGGGCTCGGTTCTCGCTCCCGGGGTGGACCAGTCGCGCGAGGGCCAGGCCGACCGAGCCGGCGATGGCGAGGTACACCCAGACGAACTGGCGCAGCGGACCGTCGGGGGCACTGATCAGGGCGTAGCTGCCGAGCGGGACGACCAGCAGGAACGGCGGCCAGTTCCAGCCGCCCCAGCGCTTCGCCTTGTCGGCGAACTCGACGACGTCACCGACGAGGACGCTGAGGAAGAGCTTGCCGACGAAGCCGATCGCCGGCGAGTTGTCCCCGTGGGTCCTGGCGCTGTGCCGTCTCGGCGGCTCGGCGCTCAACTGCCGTCGCCGCCCGTGTCCGGGCGGGCGTTGAAGTAGAAGTTCGCGCTGTCCAGTCTGCCGATGGCCGGTGAGCCGTCCCCGTGCGACGACACGTGGAACCGGTCGCCTGCGGAGCGTGCTGCGACGATCCGGTGCTCCAGGGAGCGAGCACTCAGCTCACCGCCGTCGCTCAGCCATCGGCCGATCGCGCTCTCCAGGACTTCCCGGTCGGCCGGGGAGAGTGCCTCGATCGCCCGGACCGCCTCGCTGTCCTCCCCGGTGGGCGGCGGGTCGTCGTCGCCCCGGTGCAGCGCCTTGTCCAGAAGCTGCCGCCCCCGCTCGACGGCACTGTCCGCCAGCCTGGTCCGTGCGGAATCGACCAGGGCGCCGGCCAGCGAGGCCGCGGCACTGCTGACGAACGGTGCGATCACAGCCGCGGCCGCGAGTAGGTCGGACATGCGGTCCCCCGTTCTCTCCGCTGACACCACTCCGGATCCTACTCAACTCTCTGTTTCACAGCGGTGACTTCGTGTCACTTTCACGGCGTCAGCCTTCAGGGCGGCGCTCGCCTCTCACCGCTCACTCGTGAAGGTCCGCGAGGCAGGGGCGGACGGGCGACGCCTGAGGACCGGGCACCGGGCACCGGGCACCGGGCACCGGGCACCGGGCACCGGGCACCGGGCACCGGGCACCGGGCACCGGGCACCGGGCAGCATCTGACGCCGGTCACCTCGGCGGCCGTCGGAGCCGGGGGCTTCTCCGACAGCCGGGGGCTCCTTCGACGGCTACCAGGTGGGGGTCACGTCGGACCCGAAACCGCCACGGGCCGGGCGCTTCTCGAAGTGGAGATGGGGACCGGTGGAGTTCCCGGTCGAGCCGACTTTCCCGATCTTCTGGCCGGAGGTGACCGAACCTCCTTTGACGGTCTGTTCGGAGAGATGGCAGTACCAGTAGTCGAAATTGCGGGCACGCAGCACGAGGAAGTTCCCGAAACTGTCGTCGAATCCGCTGCGGACTATGGAACCGCTGAGCACCGCGACGCAGGAGGTGCCCTTCGGTGCCGCGTAGTCCGCGCCGGTGTGATAGCCCAGACTCCAGTGGGGTCCCTTCACCCGGTGGGCGGTCGTGATGCCATGGTGCGGTACGGGAGACGCGACGCGGCCACCACCGGGAACGGACGACGGAGCCGGGACGCGGAGCCGGTCCCAGGAGGTCTTGCCCGGCGTGCCGTTGGCGTCGGTCCCCTTGAAACCGATCTTGCGCTGCCAGGCTGCGTACGAGTCCTGGTCCGCTTCGGTCCATTCGGGTCCGGGACCCGACCGGTACTTTCCGCACCCCTCCGCCACCAGGCGTTTGCCCATCGAGGCGATCAGCTGGCTGTGTTGTCCCTTGTGGAAGAAGGTCGATCCTGGGAATGGCGCCAGGGCAGGCATGTCCTTTTCCCTTCGGTGAGAAACCGGATCACGGTCATGCCGGCGAACGAGTCCGCCGACGGTCGGGCCGGCAGCACCCCGGAACTCCGGCCACGTCGCTCGGAGATCCTCAGACGTCGGGGACCTCGAGCCTGTCCCAGCTGAACCGGCCGGGGACGCCGTCGGCGGCGTCTCCCGCGAGGCCCAGCTTCTGCTGCCAGGCGGCGTACGACCTCACATCGCCCGTTCCCCACACGTCGACGGCGGTGCCGGACGTGTAGCGGTCGCAGTCCTCGGCGACGAGCCGGCCGTGCATCGCCCCGATGACGGGCGACTTGCGTCCCTTCTGGAAGAACGACGCACCGGGGAACGGCTCGAACCGGGGCCCGGCAGGGGACGGCCCGGTCGGCTGGGACACGAACTCCGGCCAGGAACCGGGGTCGACGTGGTCGTTCTCCGGGACATGCGCGTGGGCGTACCACCCTCCTTGCGTCCTCCACTTGTCGGCCGGACACGTGTTACGGGACAGGGAGGTCGGGCGGCCCATGGGCCAGACGTCCGGTACGTCCCACGAACTGATCCATGCGTGAAGATCGTCCCAGCCCTTGCAGGGGGTGTCGACCAGCCTCGCGAACACCTTGCCGTTCACACGGCAGTGCGGGAAGAACAGGGACTCGACCTGGATGACGACCTTGCCGGCCCGGTTGGTACGCGTACCGCCGGTCGCGTCGAACACGGCTTTGCTGCGGGACGTGGCGGGGAAGAACTGGGCGAACGCTCCGGTGAAAGGATCCCAGAGGATGTGCGGCGCCTTGCCGCTGCCGCTGCCGGTGAAGAAGCCCTGGAGATTGGCGAACGGAAGCAGATCCAGAGGAGCTTCGGCGGTGGCCTTCCTGTCCGCCGTGATGTGCGCTATCGCCTTTGCCGGGAACTCGGAGTCGCACGAGGCGTGGTCACCGACGTCCGCCTTGAGGGCTTGGGGCATCCATGGATCAGCCATGATCGAATCCTTTCCGCCCGTGGATCGGCGGCGATCCGGGACATCAGCTCGCAGGCGGAGCCGGCAGCGGGGTCGTGACCTGCGCGGCCGGAGCGTGAGCGTGCTCGAGTGCGCACACCGCCCCGGCGTGCCCTCCCGCGTCAGGTGCCCACCGGTCCGCCACCGGCTTCGGGCCGGGCCCGATCTCGACAGACGACGGGTCCGGCCCTACGGCCGCCCTCCGCACGCCGTCGTCGGCGCCGCCGAGGATCCCGTCGTCGGAGGCGTGCCCGATGAAGTACCGCGGCCGGAACCACCGCCGTCCGGGTGTGCCGCTCATGGGAACTCTCCGTCCCACGCCTGGTCCGAAGATACGAAAGCGGCGTCACTGCGGCGTCATCCCGTCGTCACCGGCAGACTCGGCGCGACGAACGGGCGCAGGCAGCGGACCCGCGGGCCGGATCCGGGGAGGACCGGTCATGCACGACCGGCTGTGTTGTTCGCGTGAGCACGACCGGTTCGCGTGAGCACGACCGGTTCGCGTGAGCACGACCGGATCGCCGCCGAGCGGGAACCGGGGTCCGAGGCAAGCGCCTCGATCCGGGCGCCGGGCGAGGAGGGCGGCCGCTCGTACGGCGGAGTGCACCGGCTGTCGGCCGACGGCGAGCGGTGGCCTTCCGCCCGCGCGTCGGCGGCCTGGGAGCAGGTCAGCCGGCCAGGGTGAGGACGACCTCGTCGATCTCCTCACCCCGTGCGTTCGCGAATCCGCGCTCATGGCCTGTCACCACGAACCCGCATTTCTCCAGCACCCGGATCGAGCCGCCGTTGTCCGCGGCCGCACGGGCACGGAGCGGACGCTCCGGGACGGCTCCGAGTAGCTGCCGCAGCGCGGCGGTGGCCGCTCCACGGCCCCAGTGCTCCCGTCCGATCCAGTAGGTGACCTCGCGATCTCCGGGCGGGCCGAACAGGGCCACGTGCCCGACCGTCTCGCCGTGCTCCCCCACGACAGTGCGTACGACGACCGCCGGATCCTGGCGTATCCGCGCCCAGTGGGCGTCGAAACGAGCACGGTCCGACGGGTCGTCGGCGGTGAACGCCGCCATCCTGACCCCGTGCGGATCGTTCGAGTGGGCGTAGAAGGTGACCAGGTCACCGTCCTGCACCTCGCGCAGCGATACGTTCATCACGGTCTCCTCGGCCTTCGGGGTGCGAGCTGTCGCCCGACTCTCCCATCCGGGTCCGACAGTGAGGATCGGGCGGCATCGCCGGGAGGTCCGACCGGCGCCTCACGGCAGGGATCCGGGGTGGTCAGGGGCGTCGGCGGCCGGTGCCGTCGTCCGGGGTGTCCCAGGAGTCCCCGCGGCCCGCGGCCGCCGGGGGCTGGGCGATCGGCCCGGCGGGGCCGGGCGACTTGCGTCGGGCGGCACGGCGCGATCCCCACCAGAACGCGCCGAGGATCAGCACGACGAGCACGACGCCGACGACGATCAGGAACAGCGACGGGGATCCGGACGCGGCCAGGGGCAGGAGTTCGTTCATGCCGAGCGCGTTCCCCGTCCCGGCGGACTCACCCCTGGTACGGCTCGTCCGGCCGGTCCGGGCCGAGCGGTCGGGCCCGCAGGAGGCAGGTCCGAGGCCGTGCGCCGGCGGGCGGTCGGCAGACGAGGGTGTCCGCAGTCGCCTGCCGGCTCGAGCGGCCCCGCACTCACCAGCGGGACGAACGGCCACTGGTCCCGGTCCTCCGGGCTCCTGACGTCCCACACACCCACGCCGTCCCGCCCCGCTCTTCCCTGCCCACGCCGGTGCGCCCGGCCGCCGGGGCCGTCGCGTGGCCCCGCCCGTGATCATCACACGGCCCGGCCCCGCGCGGTGCGGCAGCGGCCGCAGGGCCGTGTCCCGGGTGCGGGTGCCGCCCGGGAGGGCTGCCGGTGGCCGGGCCGACCGTGGTGCGGCCCGGTTGCCCGTGCCCGGCTGTGTCACCGCTTGCGTGCCGCTCCCCGGGCAGGGGCGAGCGCCGCGGCACGGGCGGACGCGGCTCATGACGCCGGGCGACGGCACCCGCCCCCTCGTCGAGGCGCCGATCGTCCGGTCCGGGGCCGGCCCGGCACCCTCGACGGCTTCACAGCGGGCGCCCACCGGCCGGCCCTCGGCGCCCCGGCATCGCCGTGGCCGGCCGAGGTCAGTGGTGCCGGTGCCCTCCGCCGGGCCCGGCCCCCGGCTCGTTCGCCGCCTCGCCGCCCTTCGGTTTTGCCGCGCCGTGCGTCCCGTGCGGTTCGTACCCCGGGATCGTGCCGTCGGCCTTCCGCACCAGGAACAGTCCTGCCATTCCCATGTCGGAGTGGCTCTGGACATGGCAGTGGTACATCCACGCGCCGGCCCCGACCCCCTCCCCCGCGATCACCTGGAAGCCGAACGAGTCGGCAGGTCCGACGATCTTGTTGTCGATGACCTGGCTGGGGTCGTCGGGGCCGGTCAGCAGGCCGGTGCGGTTGTCCGCCCAGCGGTGACCGTGCAGATGGAAGGTGTGGTAGTACTCGCCGTGCGTGATCATCACGAACTCGACCCGGTCGCCCACCGTGGCCTCGAAGTCGGGGCTCTCGTGACCGGGCCTGTTGTTGATCGTCAGGTCGTTGAAGACGATCGTGTACGTCGTGTCCGGCAGGACGTCACCCTTGCGGCGCACGATCACCGGGCCGTAGAGGCCCTTGCGGATGCCGCCCGTCCCGTGCTCCGTGCCGACGACATGGTCGTGGTAGTGCCAGTAGCCCGCGCTGCCCGCCCGCCAGGTGCCGTCCGCGCGGCGGCCCGGGGCGTGCGTGCGCCAGGTGTAGGTGCGGGTGCCGCCGGGCTCCACCTCGGAGCGGCTCTGCCTGGTCCCGTCGCTGGAGATCTCGTAGTCGAGACCGTGGACGTGCAGACTCGCCGCCACGTCCGCCGTGTTCTCGACCTCGATGTGCAGCGTGTCGCCCTCGACGAGTTCGATCAGCGGCCCCGGGACCGACGCCTCGCCCTTCTGCAGCCCGTAGCCCATCCGGCCGTCGGCGAGCTTCTCGACGTACAGCTTCAGGTGTCTCACCGAGCCGCCCGCGGAGGCGGTGCGCACGGGATCGGCGACGGCCTGTACGGCTTCCTGCGCGGCCACCGGTGACAACGATGTCGCGACCGTGGCGACCGCCGCGCCGCCCATCAGCATCCGCCGGCTGAGCCCGCGCCGGTCCGCGTCGTCCGTGGTGCCCATGCCGAACTCTCCCAACCTGGAAGGGAATTGACGGAGTCGAGTGACAGAGACGAACCCGCAAGACGGTAGTGGCATGGCTCGTGTTTATCCACACCCAGGACAAAGTTCGCACCATTGCAGTCATAGGTATTGGCGAGTTGCGCGAAAAGGTCTAACTTCCTTGGCGCTGTTGCTGTGACCGAAGAGGGATGGGTGACCACATGCGGCACACACCGCATCAACAACCCTTGTCCGTACGAGGGTTGAGCAGAGCGCGTCGCAGTCCGAGACCCGGCGGATGGGCGGCCGCTCTGGCCGCGGGAGCCGTCGTCGCGGGGGTGCTGTCGAGCCCGTCCGCGAACGCTCAGCCGGCGCCCGACCCGGCGCTGACAACGATGTCTGTCAAGTCGCCGCCCGGCGGCGCCGAGGTACGTGTGCTGATCTTCCACGGCTCCGCGGCGAGCGGCGAGGAGTCGCCCGTCGTCGACGCCGGCATCGAGGCCGTCGAGCGGATCGGGCTGTCCGGACCGGCCGATCAGCGGTTCGAGGTCGAGGCCACGGCCGACGCCTCGGTCTTCACCGACGGGACCCGGCTCGGCCGTTACCACAGCGTCGTCTTCCTGACGGGCGGCGGTGACGTCCTCGAACCCGAGCAGGAAGCCGGCCTGGAGGCGTACATGGAGGCGGGCGGCGGCTTCCTCGGCCTCCACGACGCCGCCCGGGCCGAACCCTACTCGGACTGGTTCACCGGCCTGATCGGCGCCCGGCCGGCCGCGTCGAGCCCGGCCGCCGTGCAACGGGCGACCGTCGAGGTCGGTGACCGGCGGCATCCGGCGACGAAGGACCTGCCGCTCCAGTGGAAGCGCCCCGACCAGTGGCCGAACTGGGTCAAGAACCCCTCGGGCGACGTGCACACGGTGGCGCGGGTGCGGGAGTCGACGTACCAGCCGGGCACCGGCGCCCACGGCGCGGACCACCCGGTGTCCTGGTGCCGCGACTACGACGGCGGCCGGTCCTTCTACACCGCCATGGGCGGCACGGCCTCCGCGTACGACGAGACGGACTTCCGCGCGCACCTGCGCGGTGCCCTGCTCTGGACGACACGGCTCGTACAGGCCGACTGCAAGGCCACGATCAACGCCAACTACCAGGCGGAGCGGCTCACCCGGCCCAACCAGCCGGGCCAGAACGACCAGATCGGCGAGCCGCACGGACTGGTCACCGCGCCCGACGGCCGGGTCCTGTACATCGGCCGGGGCGGCGCGGACTCCTCGCAGCCCGTCGTGACCGACTGGAACAACCCGGACATCGGCAAGGGCAAGGGCGAGGTCCACGTCTACGATCCCGTGACCAGGAAGGTCACCCTGGCCGGAACGCTCACCGTCTTCGGCAACAAGGGCGGCGGCGACGAGCTGATCAAGGTCGAGGAGGGCCTGCTCGGCATCGAACTCGACCCGCGGTTCCAGCAGAACGGCTGGGTGTACCTGCACTACACCCCCCACGCGGGAATCAACCGTGACACGCACATGGCCGAGCGGCGCGTCTCCCGCTTCACCCTCGATCCCGCCACGAACAGGCTGGACCTGGCGAGCGAGAAGGTCCTGCTGAAATGGCCGGTCCAGATCCACAGCTGCTGCCACGCGGGCGGCGGCATGGCGTGGGACTCCAGGGGCAACCTGTACATCGCGACCGGTGACAACAACTCCAGCGGCTTCAGCGGCGGTTACTCGGGCAACAACCCGCAGCCGAACTACAAGGGCGTCTCCTTCGCGGACGCGCGCCGCACGGCCGGGAACACCAACAACCTCAACGGCAAGATCCTGCGCATCCACCCGGAGCCCGACGGGACGTACACCCTGCCCGAGGGAAACCTCTTCACCGGCCGGGAGAGCGACGAGGGCGGCGGCAGGACACGCGGTGAGATCTATGTGATGGGGGTCAGGAACCCGGCCCGCATCTCCGTCGACCGGCGGACCGACATCCTGTACGCGGGCTGGGTGGGCCCGGACGCCTCGGCGCCCTCGACGACCTGGGGCCCGGCGAAGTACGACACGTTCGCCGCGATCACGAAGGCGGGCAACCACGGCTGGCCGTACTGCATGGGCAACAAGCAGCCCTACCGGGACCGCAACCTGCCCGATCCGTCGCAACCGCTGGGCTGGTACGACTGCGACCGCCCGAAGAACGAGTCGCCGAACAACGACGGCCTCGTCAACCTCCCGCCGGTCACGTCCAACACCATCTGGTACTCGCCCCAGGGCGGCGGCCCGGACTTCCCGCGCAACGCGAGCGGTGTCCCGTCGTACCGGACCCAGGAGCAGAGATTCCTTCTGCCGTGGCTCAAGGGCGGCGGCCAGGCGGCCATGAACGGCCCTGTGTACCGCTACGACGAGACCTCCGCGAGCGAGGTGAAGTGGCCCGCGTACTGGGACGGCAAGTGGTTCGTCGGCGACTTCTACGACGGCGACCAGCCGCGGCACGCGGTCCTGCTCGACCCGAGGACGGCCGGCCAGGGCGGCGTCCCGGTGCACGCCGAGTCGCTGAAGAAGATCGTCCCTGTCGGCAACGACGGCATCAGGAACCTCATGGACTGGAAGTTCGCGCCCGACGGCACGCTGTACGTCCTCGACTACGGACGCGGCTTCTTCACCTCGGACGCCAGGTCGGCGCTGTGGCGCGTGACGTACAAGGGCGGCGGGCCGACCCCGGCCGCCGGTCAACTGGTCAGGAGGGCGAAGTGATGCGCGTACGAAGGCGGAGAACGGTCCGTCTGTGGACGGCGCTGCTCGCGTCGCTGCTGATGACGCTGGGGCTCACCGCCATGTCCTCCTCCGGGTCCGCCGCCGGGGGGAACGAGGGCGGGCGGACGGGCGCGGCGGCCGCGCAGACGCTCACCTGGACCGCGGGCGACGACATCACCAAGTACGCCTCGGCGCCCGCCACGGCGGTCGCGGGCCCGACGACGATCGTCTTCGAGAACAGCGCGGCGACCGGCAACACCCTGGGCATGCCGCACACGCTGACGTTCGACGTGTCCGACCCCGAGTACAACAACGACGTCCCGCTCAACATCCTGGCCGGTCCGAACGACGACCGGGGCGGCCGGCACACGGCCGAGGTGACACTGGCCCCCGGCCGCTACCGGTACTTCTGCACCATCCCGGGCCACGGCCAGATGCAGGGCATCCTCGTGGTCACCGAGGGCACCGGCGACGACACCACGGCCCCCACGACGTCCGCGGACGTGGCGGGCACACGCAACGGCGACGGCGCGTACGTCGGATCGGCGACCGTGACGCTGAGCGCGGCGGACGCGGGCTCCGGTGTGGAGCGGATCGAGTACGCGCTCGGTGACGCGGGCGCCTGGCAGCCGTACACGACGCCCGTGGTGGTCGATCAGGTCGGTGCCCACAAGGTCCGCTACCGCGCGCTCGACAAGGCCGGGAACATGGCGGCCGAGAAGACGGCGGAGTTCACCGTGGCGGCTCCGCCCACGAACGACACGACACCTCCGCAGACGTCGGCGGCCGTGAGCGGTGAGCAGAACGCGCAGGGCGAGTACGTGTCGATGGCGACCGTCACGGTGACGGCCTCCGACACCGGCTCCGGCGTCAACACCATCGAGTACGCGCTCGGCGACGCGGGTGCCTGGCAGCCGTACACGGCGCCGGTCATGGTCCATGAGACGGGTGCCCGCAAGGTGCGGTTCAGAGCCACGGACAAGGCGGGCAACGCCGCGGCGGAGAAGTCGGTGACGTTCACCGTCGTCGCGCCGCCCGCCGAGGACACGGCTCCGCCGGTGACCGGGGTGGGCGTCGAGGGGACGAGGAACTCCTCCGGCGCGTACATCGACCGCGCCACGGTCACGGTGACGGCCACCGACGCCCACGGCGGTTCGGGCGTGGACGTGATCGAGTACTCGCTCGACGCGGGCCCGTACCTGGCCTACACCGCCCCCGTGGTCGTGGACCGGGCGGGCGCGCACACGCTCGCCTACCGGGCCCGCGACAAGGCGGGCAACACCTCGGCGGCCCGGACCGTGAGCTTCACGGTCGCCCCGGGCGGCGGCGTACCGGCACCCGCCTGCGCCGAGTACGACGAGAGGCTGACGGTCGTCGTCGGCACGGTCGACTCGGGCGTGCCGAACCGGGTCACCGACAGCCGGTGCCGCATCAACGAGCTGATCGAGGACGAGAGGGAGTGGACGTCCCACGCGCTGTTCCTCAAGCATGTGCGGGCGGTCCTCGGCGCACTGCTCGACGAGGGTGTGATCGTCCAGCGCGAGTACGACCTGATCGACAGGGCGGCCCGGCAGTCGGGCATCGGCCGGCCGGGACAGACCGAGGGGTACCGGACGATCCTCGACGGCTCACCGGCGTCGTTCGCCAAGTGGCAGCAGGTGGGCGGCGGTTCGTTCGGGCTCAACGCGGACGGGTCCATCACCTCGGGCACGTCGAAGGCCGGCCTGGGCATGCTGTGGTTCCCGGAGCGCAAGTACGGCGACTTCTCGCTGAAGCTCCAGTGGCGTGACGACGCGCCGGGCACGGGCAACGCCAACTCCGGTGTGTTCGTGCGGTTCCCGGGGGTCGTCGGCCATCCCGAGGAGCCGCGTCCCGAGTGGGTCGCCATCAAGTACGGGCACGAGGTGCAGGTCCTCGACCGTCCCGACGGCGACATGTACAAGACGGGGTCGGTGTACGGCTTCGACCGGGTGGGTCTGGCCGGGGCGGGGGTCACCCAGAAGGGCACCTGGAACGACTACGAGGTCCGGGTGGTCGACCAGCACTACTCGGTGTACCGCAACGGTGTGCTGATCAACGAGTTCGACAACACCGGCGGCCAGGAGTTCACCCCGCCCCGCTCGGACGACCCGGGCACGGACGGGCGCCGCTTCGCCTCCGGACACATCGGCCTCCAGGTGCACGGCACGACGGACGTGGTGTCGTTCCGCGACATCCGGATCAAGGAGCTCTGATGTCCTCCCGGGCCTGAGGGCCCGGGATTCCCGTCCGCTTCCCGCGCACGCCGCGTGGATCGCTCCGGGAGGGTTCCCGCTCCGCCGCGCGGTGCCGGTGCGGGAACCCGTCCTGCCCGCGGTCCACAGGCCGACGCCTGCCTGCGCTCCACCGCGCCGGCACCGCAGGCCCGGCGGCCTCGGCGACTCCGGCGGGCGCGTTCACCTCCCGGTCGAGGACGGTCCCGCACGCCCCGCACGCCCGCACGCGGACGTGCGACGGCCCGGGACCGTCCTTTCCGCCGTCGGATTCCCGGCCGCGTCACGAGGCCCCTCAGGTCCTTCTCGTCGCGCTGCGACGCCGGTTGGCCGAAAGATGCCGCTGCGCGGTGCGGCCGGGCAGGAGAGCACTGTGATCGTTGCCGGCCGGTGTGTCCCGGTCACACCTTCGGCGCAGCGCGGCGAAACCGGTGGTCTCCGACGGGGCACGGGACCCGGCACGAACAACTTCCCGCCACTTCCTCCTCCTTCAGGACAAAGCATGGACGATGCCGGAAGAAGTCCCTACTGTGTCCGTCGCGACGGTGCGGACCCGCTCGGGAACCCGCCCGCAGCGCCTCCGTGACCGGGTCGACGGCGCGCTCCGGCAGCGGTGGATTCCCCACTTGCCCGATCGAGCCCCCCTCTCCCCGGGGGCCGTCAGGAGGTCACGTGCATCCACGGCTGTATCCCCGCAGAGCGGGCAGACGCCTGGCCGCGACACTCGTCACCGCGTTACTGGCCGTCGGCCTGGGGGCGGCGCCCGCTCCGGCGGACCCACGGGTGCCGTCCGCCGAACTCCCCCCGCAGGACCCCGGTGTCACGCTCCGCGTCTTCGACATCCAGGGACCGCTGAGCGGCCTGTGCACACTCAAGCCGGGCCAGACCCCCAACACCGACAAGCGCATGCCGGTGATCGACTGGTCCACGGCCGCGGACTTCGGTCTGGAGAGCAACTTCGTCACCCATGTCATCGGCAACCTCGCCACCCCGCAGGCGGGCAGCTACACCTTCCGCCTCACCAGCGACGACGGCTCCCGGCTCTGGATCGACGACCGGGTCGTCATCAGCCACGACGGCCTGCACGGCCCGGATCCCAAGGACGGCGCGGTCGAGCTGTCGGCGGGCCACCACTCCCTGCGCATCGAGCACTTCGAACGGGACGGCGGCCAGCAGGTCACGCTGGCCTGGAAACCGCCCGGCGCCTCCGCCTTCGCCGTCGTCCCGACGACGGCGCTGAGCACCGATGCCGGCGTCGTACGGGTCACCGCCCCGGGCCGCAAGGAGTGCGAGTCCGGAACCGACTCCCCCGGTGACGGCCTGCCGCTGACCGGCGTGCACCCCGGCTACACCCTCACCGACCTCCGGCCCGCCGGTTTCGAGCCCCAGGTCTCCGCGATGGACTGGCTCCCGGACGGCCGGCTGGCCGTGGCCACCTGGGGCGGCAGCAACAACACCCTGGGCGAGGTCTACCTGCTGGGCAACGTCACGGGCAGCACCGCGCCCGGCCGCGTCACCGTGAAGAAGGTCGCCTCGGGCCTGAAGGAGCCCATGGGGATCAAGCACGTCGACGGCAGGCTCTACGTCTCCCAGAAGCACGAGCTGACCGAACTCGTCGACAGCAACGGCGACGAGGTCACCGACCAGTACCGAAGGGTCGCCGCCTGGCCCTTCGGCGGCAACTTCCACGAGTTCGCCTTCGGCCTGCTGTACAAGGACGGCTTCTTCTACCTGAACCTGTCCGTCGCCATCAACTACGGCGGTGCGACCACGGACCCGCAGCCGGCGGCCGGCCGCGGCACCACCGTCAAGGTGAACAGGCAGACCGGTGAGGTCTCCCACGTGGCCGGAGGACTGCGCACTCCGAACGGCATCGGGTGGGGTCCCGAGGGCGGCATCTTCGTCACCGACAACCAGGGCGGCTGGCTGCCCTCGTCGAAACTGGTGCACATCAAGCAGGGCCGGTTCTTCCAGCACCGCACCAACCCCGCCGGGCCCTTCGACGCCCAGCCGGCGACCAGGCCGGTGCTCTGGCTGCCCCAGAACGAGATCGCCAACTCCCCCAGCACTCCCCTCCAGTTGACCGAGGGTCCCTTCGCCGGCCAGATGCTCTTCGGTGACGTGACCTACGGCGGCATCCAGCGCGGCTTCCTGGAGAAGATCGGCGGTGAGTACCAGGGCGCCGTCTTCCGGCTCACCCAGGGACTGGAGGCCGGCGTCAACCGGATCAGCATCGGCCCGGACGGCGCGCTGTACGCCGGCGGACTGGGCGCGGGCGGCAACTGGGGCCAGGAGGGCAAACTCTCCTACGGTCTGCAGAAACTGACGCCGAACGGCACTGACGCGTTCGACATACGCACCATGCGCGCCGTGCCGGGCGGCTTCGCCCTGGAGTACACCCAGCCGCTGTCCGCGCAGACCGCGGCGGATCTGGCCGAGCGCTACCGGATCAAGCAGTGGCGCTACGTGCCGACCGCCGACTACGGGGGCCCCAAGACCGACGAGGAGACGCTCACCGCCCAGTCGGCCACCCTCTCGGCGGACGGCAGGACCGTCACCCTCGCCATCGCCGGCCTCAAGGCGGACCGGGTGGTCCACGTCCGCTCGCCCCGCCCGTTCAGCTCGGCCGGCGGCGAACCCCTGTGGAGCACCGAGGCGTGGTACACGCTCAACCGGCTGCCCGGCGGCGGGGCGGGAACGGGCGAGGTGAAGGGCGTCAACGGCAAGTGCCTCGACGTCGACAACTCCCAGACCTCCGACGGTACGAAGATCCAGGTCTGGACGTGCAACGGCACCGGCGCTCAGCGGTGGACCGTCTCCGCCGAAGGCACGCTGACCGCCTTGGGCAAGTGCCTGGACGTCTCCGGCGGCGGCAGCGCGGACGGCACCAAGGTGCAGCTGTGGACGTGCAACGGGTCGGGGGCGCAGACATGGGCGCCGCACGCCGACGGCACGGTCCGCAATCCGCAGTCGGGCAAGTGCCTGGATGCCTCGGGCGGCACCTGGAACGACGGCACGGCGGTCCATCTGTGGACCTGCCACACCGGCCCCAACCAGAAGTGGGCCCTGCCCTGACGTGACCCGTACGGGTCGGCCGGTCGTCCGGCCGGCCCGTACAGTGGTGCCGTGTTCCTGTCCCCCGGCCGGCGGGTGACAGGGCGGACGGAAGGTTCAGTGCTCCAGGTCCGCGCGCATCGCGACGAAGAGTTCCCCTGCCTCGGCGAGGGTGCTGTTCTCGAAGAGTGCGACAGCTGCCGTGCCCTCGTCGGCCCAGCCGCAGATGACATTGCCGTCCTCGCTGAGCGAGGCGAGCAGACACTCCACCGAGCCGCCGAGCGGTCCCGGCTCCACCGGCTCGGCCTGCGGGTTTCCCAGCTCCGGATCCCACTGGATGTACTCGAGCATGCCACGGAACAGGTGCTCACGGCGCTTGTTGGTGTCCTCGGGCACATGATCGACGCCCTCGAACAGCACCGGGGCGCTCTGCCCGTCGGCGTCCCCGTAATTGCCGGTGACCAGCGTCATGCCGTCCCGCATCTCGCCCGGGTCGACAGGCACGTCCGTCAGGGCTTCGCTGCCCGTCAGCTTGTCCAGACCGCCCGCTGCGGGCGCGTCCACCAAGGTGCGCGGGCCGCCGCGTTCCGCGGTGGGCGCCGGCGACGCGGGGCCGGAGGCACGTCCGCTCGGGGAAGCGGCAGAAGGAGCCGGCGACGCGGGTCCGGAGGCACGTCCGCTCGGGGAAGCGGCAGGAAGAGCGGTGTCCTCCGTCCGGCAGCCACCGACCGTCAGGATCGCCAGCGCCACAACGGCTGTCAGGCCCGCTCTTGTCGCGGATGCACGCTTCATGGAATTCCCTGCTGTTCGACTCACGGTGTTCATCACCGCTCCGAGCGGCAACCATGACCAGGGACGAGCTGTTCCGGCCACATGGTTCCCGCCTCCCCGGACCGTCCGTGCGAAGCGCCGCCACCGACTGCGTGTCCGTGCGGACCGTCGGCATGCACCTGCGGATCCGTTCGGGGGAGGTCCGGTCCGGCACGTGTCCCGAGCGCGGTGTCCCGGCCGAGCGGGCCGGGACCTCCGCTGCTCGACGAAACGTCAGCGGACCAGGTCGAGCAGGTCGGCGACGTCCGCGAACACCCTCTCCCCTGCCGTCGCGGCGGCAGGGGAGAGGGTGTCGAGGGTGAGGAATCCATGGATCATTCCAGCCTCGCAACGGTGTCTGAGCGGAACCTCCGCGGCCAACAGCCGGGCGGCATAGGCGTCACCCTCGTCCCGAAGCGGATCGTGCTCCGCAGTGATCACGACGGTGGGCGGGAGTCCGCCGAGATCGGCGGCGTACACCGGGCTGACCCCGGGGTCGACGAGCCGGGACGGGTCCGGGACCCATTGCTCGACACCCCACGCCACGTCGTCGGCCGCCAGACCCCAGCCCGTGCCCTTCGACCGTACGCTGGGACAGGAGAGGGTCAGATCGGTGTTGGGGCACACCAGGATCTGGGCGGCCGGCAGCGGTCCGCCGTCATCGCGCAGCCGCAGACAGGCGAGCGCGGCCAGGTTCCCTCCGGAACTGTCGCCCATGACCACCGTCGGACCTGCGATCCCGGTGCGGGAATCCCCGCCGGCGACCGCCCACCGGATGACGTCCGTACAGTCGTCGACGGCAGCCGGCCATGGATGTTCCGGAGCCCGGCGGAAGTCGACACTCAGTACCGCCGCGCCGGTCCTGAGCGCCAGCCTTCGGCACACCCGATCGTGCGACTCCAGATCGCCGATCGTCCACATCCCCCCGTGCAGGAACACCACCAGTGGCCCGATCGCCGCCGAAGGCCGGTAGAGGCGGACCCCCACAGCAGCCGAACCGACCGTCAGATCCTCGACATGGGCGACCTCGGGGCCCCGGGGCCGGGCATCGACGCGGAGCCGCTGCGCGCGCCTCAACTCCGCCGCGCCCACGGTACGGGCCGGAGGTCCGGGGTCCTGCCGGAGAGCCTCGACGAAGGCAGCCAGTTCGGCATCGGCGAGCGAAGGGTCGATCGGTTCGGCCATGCGGGCCAGGATGTCATCCTGATCCGGACGCCCCGGCCGAGGACAGCCTCACGGTCGAGGTGGCGTGTCACTTCGACATGATGAAATCCAGGGCGTAACCGGGAGCGGTCGTCCAGTAGGTGACACGCTGACCGTCGTTGGCGTACAGCGTGTCGACGGGCATGGGGACATCGATCGGCCCGCCCGCGTTGCTGCCGGGCTTGCGGCCCTGGAGGCTGAGGGTGATGCTCTTCGCCTCGTACTCGTCCATGGGGCCGTTGACGAGCAGGGCGGCGTACGCCTCCTCACCCGGAGCGAGGGTGACGGGCACTCCCGGGTTCGGGTCGCTCTCCTTGATCACGGGGGCCGTGGTCCGGCCGGCACCGAGCCGCACGAGAGGGTAGCGGTAGAGGTTGCACTTCTTGTCGCCGGCGTTCTGGACGGTGAGGAGGAGGTGCCTGGCGTCCTCGCTGTCCGCGGGCTCCTTCACGGCGGACACGCCGAGGACCTCCTGGGAGCAGGCGGCGACGGTGCCCTTGCCGCCCGAACGGTGCTTCACCGCGACGTCGGCCTTCCCGTTGCCCGTCCGCGGCCCGGTGGCGGAGGCGGCCTGCGCCGACACACCGCACCCGAGAGCCAGGACGAGACCCGCGGCCACGGCCGCACGACGGCTCACGAGGGACTTCATGTTCATATGCGTGTTCCTTCTCTGCATCTGATTCTGCTCGGTATGAGGTCGCACGCCTCCGCGCCCGGCGTCCCGGGCGCCCGAGGAGACGGGTCTTCCGGTGGACGGACGGGGCGGGGTGTCGTGGCGCTGCCGGGCGGCCGGCCGCTTCAGCCGGTGCGACAGCCACAGCATCGGACGCCTCGTGCTCCTGGGACAACAGCCGCCGCCCGGCCTGCGACGGTGGAACGATCCCACCCCCGACGACCTGCGGGAACAAGGAAGCCTGGGATGCCCGCCCGGGACGGAGAGCCCTGAGGCCGACGGCCGGCACCCGGTGGATCCGGCCGCAGGGGCCTCCCGCTCCGGAGAGGGAGGAGCCGATCGACTACATCCCGGCCCGCTCCTCGGTGTCGCGTTTCGTCAATGTCTACAACGAGAACGCCTCCAACCACTGGGAATGCCCGTGAGCCTGCGGCCGCGGGGACGAGCGATCGTCCCCGCGGCCGCGGCCGTGCTGACCCTGCTGACGGCCTGCGGCGGTCCCGGTGACGACGCCCCGCGCACAAAGGCGCCCCGGCGCACCGCCCCCGTCACCGGAGTCGAGCTGGCCGAGCCGCTGCTCGACCGCCCCGTCGACCGGGCCCGGCTGCTGCCCTCGGAGCTGGCCGCGGTCGGCCGCGCGGAGCTGATCACCCGCGCCGCCTGCATGCGGCGCTACGGTTTCGACTAGCGCGTGGAATTCACCCGCAGCCTGCGTTCCACCGTCCCCGACCGGTCGTACGGCGTGATGAGCGACGAGCAGGCGCGCCGCTACGGCTACCACATGGCCCCGGATCTCGACCCGCGCGTGCCGGCCAACTCCCGCAAGGACACCGACCTCGTCGCCTCCGAGGAGCCGGGGACGGCCGAGGACCGCCAGGTCCGCAACCTGCTGCTGTACGGCATCGGTTCGGACCGGGTCACCGAGGACGACGTCCGGCGCGGCGAGGGCACGCAGCCGCCGCGTGAGGCCGAGGTGATCGGCGAGTACCGCGACCGCCCGGTCCGGGAGGGCGGATGCTACGAGGAGGCCCGCTCCACCGTCATCGGCGACGGCGGCAGCGAGCGCAACCCGGTCGCCATGGACATCTACATCTCCGCCTTCCGCGAGGCCGAACGGGATCCCGAAGTGCGCGAGGTGGTCCGGAAGTGGTCGGCCTGCATGGCTCGCGAGGGCCACGCGTACGACTCCCCGCTCGAGGCGGGCACCGATCTGCCCACGGCTCAGGCTCCCGCCGCCGACGGCCGGGAGAAGGAGGTCGCGCGGACGGACATGGCCTGCAAGCACGACACCGGCCTGATCCGCGTCTGGTCGGCCGCCGAGGCACGCCACGAGCGGACGGCGATGGCCCGGCACAAGGACGACATCGCGGCCGAGACCGCCCGCAAGAAGCGGATGGTCGCCAACGCCCTGAGGATCATCGGCGCCACCGAGGGCGCCGGCCGCTGACCCGTCCGACGGCCGCGGCCCGCTCCGCATCCGCGCGGGCCGGACCGCGGGCGCGGCGCCCGTCAGCGCCGAGCGCACGGGGGGCGTTCACCAGGGGCGCCTCACCGAGAAACAGGTGCCGGCCCGGCGTACGAGCCCACCGGCGGGCCGAGGCCGGACCGTCGGGACGCCGTGCGCCCTGTGCGCCCCGTGCTGCCCTTTCACACCCCGGGGCACCAGGAACCACAGGCGTCCTGCGCGCCTCGTACAGGCATGGTCCTCAAGCAGCGCACTCCGCTGGCCGTCGTGCTGAAGGCGAACCTGCGGCGGCAGGCCGGTCCGCTGGTGGCGCTCACGGTGGCCGCCGGGGTGGCGTGGTTCTTCCTGGACCCGATGGTGAGGTCGGGGGCGGGCTGGATCGTCGCCGGCGAAGAGGGCGGGACCGCCGCGAGGGCGATCGGCGGTGCGGCCGCCGGGTTCCTGGCCGGGTGGCAGGGAGGAGCGGAGGAGCGCCATGACGCCCGGTGGATGCGGCAGACGTCCGTGCGGGCGCCGGTGTCCCCCGTGCTGCTGGGCCTGGCCTCCGGGGTGGTGTGGCCGCTGGCCGGATATCTGCTGGCCGTGACCGCGGTGCTGGCGTGGCCCGGGTCCTGGGACACGGCGACACGACCGCCGCTGGACGCCATGGCCGTCGACGCGGCGCTGATCGTGGCCGTCTCGTGCGTCGCCCATCTGCTGGGCCGGACGATTCCGCTGCGCGTGACACCGCTCGTCGTCGGCGCGGCGGCGCTCTTGCTGGGGCCGGTGTGGCAGTTGTTGTTCCCTCTGGAGCACACCTACACCGGCACAGGTGCCCCGGTCCCCCAGGAAGCAGCGCGGTGGGTGCTCCGGACTCCCCCCGCGTGGGTGCCGTGGTGCAGGGCCGTTCTGATCGCCGCGGTGGCGGCTGCCGCCGTACTGCTGTGCGCGTACCGCTGGAGACCCGCGGTGGCGCTGCTCCTGGCGACGGCGGCACTGGGGCTGGGCGTGACCTGGGCGGGCGGCACCGCGGCCTCGGCGTTCAACCCGACGGGGATCCGCTGCACCGGCCGTGCGCCCGCCGTGTGCGTCTCGGCGGAGCACGAGGCGCAGCGGCAGCGGCTGGAACGCGAGGTGACAGGGTTGTCCCGGCTGCTGGAAGGCGTCCGCGAGGCGCCCACCCACTACGTGTGGACGCAGAAGACCGAGGTTCTGGGCGGATGCGGCGGCAGCGGCGGCGTCGGTTCTCCGTGGGTCGTCGCCGTTCCGTGGTGGAGTCCCGCCTTCGACGACCTCGCCCGCAGCGTCGCGGAGGACCGTTGCGGCGAACTCCGTTCGCCGCAGGCGCGCGCGCTGTACGCGTGGCTCACCGGCTGGGACGAACTCGGCGCACAGGAGCGTCTGCTGCTCCGTCGGCTCGACGGCCTTCCCGCACGGGAGCGCGCGGCCTGGATCGACCGGTATCTGACCGCCGTGAAACGCGGCCGCCCCCTGCCCTCTGTCCCTGAACCGAACGGAAGGTGACGACGATGCTCACTCCGCCCCGCCTGCCCCCGTGGCTGCGGGCCGTCCCCGGCCTGCGGTGGCCCTGGCTGCTGGCGGTCACCGGCGTGTGTGCGGCGGGCGCGGGAGTCGGCGCGCTGGCCGGTGAGGAGGAGACGCTGCCGTTCTTGCTGCTGCTCGCTCCGCTGCTGCCGCTGGTGTGGGTGGCGGCCAGCTACGGCGGCAAGGCGGACCCCTTCGCGCCGGTGATCCGCAGCATGCCGGCCGGGGGGCTGCGGCTGCTGCTCCTGCGTACCGGTGTCGTGCTCGTCATCTGCCTGCCGCTGCTCGGCGCCGCGGCGCTGGTGGGCGTGGGCGTCTCGGCGTGGGCCGCGGCCTGGCTGGTGCCCTGCCTGACGCTGACGCTCGCCACCCTGGTCCTGGGCTCCTGCATCGGCTGTCCGCTCGCCGCCTGTGCGACCGGCACCTCCTGGCTGGTGACGGTCTCCGCCGTGGCGCAGCTGTCGATGCGCCCCGACGGCAAGGTCCGCTCCCTGGACACCGTCCTGCTCAACGTGCTGAAGAACCTGCTGGACGGCGGCGCCCAGTTCGTCTGGGGCGCGGCTGCCGGTGTGCTGAGCGCCCTGCTGGTGCTGCGCCGCCACTCCTTCAACGACCTGAGGTCCCGATGATCAGCGCAACCCGACTGACCGTGCGTCACCGCCGTACCACCGCCGTCGACAGCCTCGACCTGCACCTCGGACACGGCGTCCACGCGCTGCTCGGGCCCAACGGCGCGGGCAAGAGCTCCCTGCTGCGGGTCCTGGCCACGGCGGGCACAGCCGTGGAAGGTGAGCTGAAGCTGCTGGGGCGGGACCCGCACCGCCCCGCCGAACAGCTGGAGATCCGCCGTCGGCTCGGCTACCTGCCGCAGACGTTCGGCATGTTCGGCGGTTTCACCGTACGAGAGTGCGTCAGTTACGCCGCCTGGCTGAAGGACATGCCCGGCCACAGCGCGCCCGACGCGGTGGCGGACGCCGTGGACCGGGTCGGCCTGACCGCGCGCATCGACAGCAGGTACCGCACGCTCTCCGGCGGGATGAAGCGCCGGGTCGGGATCGCGCAGGCTCTGGTCAACCGCCCTGAGCTGCTTGTGCTCGACGAGCCCACCACCGGGCTGGACCCCGCCGAGAGGGAACGCCTCCACACCACTCTCCGGCGGCTGGGCGGCACCGGGACCGTGGTCCTGGCCACCCACCTCATGGAGGACGTGCACGCCTGCTGCGACACCGTGGTCGTCCTCCGCTCGTCCCGCAAGATCTTCCAGGGGACCCCGGAGGAACTGAGAGAGGCAGGCGGCTACACCGGGGTGATCGCGGCAAACGCTCCCTGACCGGCCGTCACGGGCGGCTCCCTCCGGAAAACACTCGCAGTGCCTGCTCGGAGTGCGGGCATGCCCCTTTCGCTGCGCCTGCAGCTAAACGCGGGTGGCGTCGAGGGACCAGTCACCGAGCACCGGGACGCATCGCTCGGCGAAGTACTCGTAGTCGGCGGCGGTGTTGTACACATGGGTGGACAGCCGGACGTACCCGACGCCGTCGAAGCTGGTGAACGCCGCCGCCACGCCCAGTTCGCGCGCGACCCTGTCGCGCAGCGCGTCGGCCTCGAGACGGGTGGTCGCCAGACCGTCCGGAAGCCTGACGAGACGGAGCGCGTCGACCGGCATGCCGACGTCGACGGGCCGGTCGTCACCGGTCAGTCCGGCGAACGCGGCGCCGACGACGTGCTCGGCGTAGTCG
The DNA here is from genome assembly GCF_044754345.1 of Streptomyces sp. NPDC093094. Taxonomy (NCBI): domain Bacteria; kingdom Bacillati; phylum Actinomycetota; class Actinomycetes; order Kitasatosporales; family Streptomycetaceae; genus Streptomyces; species Streptomyces sp. NPDC093094. The sequence continues at coordinate 316,857 of NZ_JBIVOX010000008.1, forward strand.
CCGAGCTCACGCATGTACGTGCGTACGGCCGGCCAGCCCCAGGTGTCCTCGATGAACCGGAGGGCGGCCGGGGCCGCGAGGCAGCCGGTGGCGTCCAGGGTTCCCTGGCTGTCGAAACGGTCGGGGAAGGGATCCTCGGCTCCCCACGAGTCGATGAGCGGGTACAGCCCGTCGCGCAGCGCGGAACGCGCCACGAGCACGGCCGCGCCGCGCGGCGCGCAGCCGAACTTGTGGAGGTTGCCGACCCAGAAGTCGCACTCCAGGTCCCGCAGCGGATTCTCCAGCAGGCCCGGGACATGCGCTCCGTCCACCAGGAGCGGGATGCCGCGGCGGCGTGCCTCTCTGCCGATCCGTTCCACGGGCAGGCGGCGCGCGGTGGGTGAGGTGATGTGGTCGACGACGACGAGCCCGGTGCGGTCACCGACGACGGACATCACGGCGGCGAACGCCTCGTCCTCGTCGGCGTCGAGGGGCACGTGTGCCGTCCGCACCGTGCCGCCCCGGCGGCGGGCGAGCCGCAGGGCGCCCATGGTGACGGCACCGTAACCGTGATCGGTGACCACGATCTCGCCTCCCGCGGGGAAGGGCACGTTGTGGTAGACGACGCTCGCGCCGCCGCTGGCGTTCGGCACGAGGGCGAGGTCACCAACCGGGACGTCCAGGAACCGGGCCACGTCCGTACGCACCCGGCTCATCCGGGCGGGGAGCCCGGGGAACCACACCACGGGGTTGCGCTCCATCTCCTCGCGCAGTTCCTCCTGCACCGCCTGGGCCGCCACCGGGACGGCTCCGAAGGAACCGTGGTTCAGGTGTCTGACGTCCGGGTCCAGCGACCAGCCTTCCGCAGCCGGACGGCCGTCGGCCAGCAGCAGGGGACGGGGAGCGGTGGTGAGGTCGGTCTCGGTCACGTCTCTCCATGGCGGGGATCTTCGGACACCCACCGGAAGATGCCTGGTGAGTCGATGGATTGTGGCACCCGCGGAGCCGTTCGACCAGGATCCGCCGCCCCGGGCGGCCGGTGGTCGTGGGGTCGGACGACCGGAGACTCGTCGGTCATGGAGCAGGCCGTAGGATCTCGTCCATGGTGCATGCGACTGTCCGTGAGTGGAACGACGAGGAAGGGTGGGGTGTCCTCGACTCCCCCGAGACCCCGGGCGGCTGCTTCGGCCACTACGCCGACATCCAGGCGCCCGGCTTCCGCACGCTGTCACCCGGACAGCGGGTCGAACTCACCTGGGAAGCCCCCGGCTTCAAGCAGGACGGGTACGACTACCGCGCGGTGAGCATCGTGCCTCGGCCTGCCTGACGTCCACGCCCTGTCGCACATCACGCCGAGGCCGTGGAGCGCGGCCTCACGGGTGCTGCGGTTGCTCACTGCCTCAGCCCGTCGCCGGATCCCGCCACCAGGGCGCTGTGCCCACCGCGCCGGCTCAGGACGGCTCTTCCCCGTCGGACCGGTAGGCCGCCGGCAGGAGCTGCCGACAGGTGAACTCGCTGGCCTTGCTCCTTCTGCGGAGAAGCAGGGATTCCCGGTCGGCTCCCGTGCCGATGCCGAACATGACGGGCCCGTCGGCCTCGCCGTCCGCAGCGCGTGGCGCCACCCCGGCCAAACGATGGCAACCGTCACAGCAAACTCCCTATAGGCGACGGGAGTTGGTCTCACCTAAGATCAAAAAACCGTGTTCGCCGGGGTTCACCGGGAGGCATGAGAACCCCGGCGAACACGGCTCAGCGGGAGCAAACAGGTACAGAGCGAGCGTGACGACCACCCGACCGGGGCAGGGCCGACGTCCCTGAGCAGTGCACCAAAACATCAGGTCAAGGGCGGGTTCACACCAAGATGCCCCAAACCGACACCCGTGGCGGGGTGGACCGCGCCCCCGGCCTCACCAGCCGCCCGGCCCACCGCTCTTTCCCGCCCGAGGAGTTGTCACGCCACCCCGCGCCCTGCGATCTGCTCGACCGCACCTTTCCGCCTGCCGCTTTGCGGCCGGGACCGTGACCCTGCCGGTCCGGCGAACGGAGGGAACCGACCGCCGCGGAGACGGCGTCCCTCGACACACAAGATCACAAGTGGGTACGGAGGAGTTCGAGATGACCGGCACGGCCACCCGTTACCTCTATCTCGTTCGGCACGGCGAGGCGACGCCTGACGAGAGCGGGCTGACGGAGGCGGGCCGACGGCAGGCGACACTGCTCGGCCGGCGTCTCCGGGACATCCCCTTCGCGGCTGTTCGTCACGGTCCGCTGCCGCGGGCCGAGCAGACCGCCCGCCTGATCGGCGAGCAACTGAAGAACGTCCCCCTGCACGCCTGTGAAGCCGCCGGTGACTATGTGCCCCACGTACCCGAAGCGGACGAACTTCCCGCCGAATCGGCGGACTTCTACCTCCGCTTCCTCGCCGGCGCCTCCGACGAGGAACGCAGGGACGGGCCTGCGCTGGCCCGCCGGGCCCTGGATCTGTTCACCGGGCCGGTGGACGGCGAAGAGGACCGGCACGAACTGGTCGTCACCCACAACTTCCTCGTCGCCTGGCTCGTCCGGGACGCTCTGCACGCACCGAAGTGGCGCTGGCTCGGCCTCAACCACTGCAACGCGGCGCTCACCGTCATCCGCTACCCACCCGGCCGAGCCGCCTCCGTCCTCGTCTCCAACGACATGCGGCATCTGCCCGCCGAGCTGCGCTGGACGGGCTTTCCCCCCGAACTGCACGTCTGAGGGAGCCTGCCGTCCGCTGCCGGGGCCGTGGCACGCAGCGAGGACACGGGGACCCGTCGAGACCCGCACTGCGGTGTTCGAACGGGTAATGTCGCCGCCGCGCAGCGCACAGGGACACATGGGGAGAGCGGGGCAGCGATGCACGTCCTGGAGCCGGGGGATCCACGGCGGATCGGGGACTTCACACTGATCGGCAGGCTGGGCGCCGGCGGTATGGGCAAGGTCTTCCTGGGACGTTCCGCGGGCGGGCGGGCCGCGGCGGTGAAGGTGGTCAAGGCGGAGCTGGCCGAGGAGCCCGAGTTCCGGGCCCGGTTCCATCAGGAGGTCGCCGCGCTGCACCGGGTGGGGGGCGAGTGGACGGCGCCGGTGCTCGGCGCCGACACCGGGGCCGCCGCGCCCTGGGTGGCCACGGAGTACGTGCCCGGTCCCTCTCTGCAGCAGGTCGTCGACTCGGACTACGGGCCGCTTCCCGAGGCGACGCTGCATTCCCTGGCCGGGCGTCTCGCCAGGGCGTTGCGCGCCATCCACGGCGCGGGCCTGGTGCACCGTGACCTCAAGCCGTCGAACATCCTGCTGACCGTCGACGGCCCGCGCATCATCGACTTCGGTGTCGCGCGGGCGCTCGACACCGTGGCGGACGGTCTGCGCACCTCCACCGGGGTGGTGATCGGTTCCCCCGCCTTCATGTCGCCGGAGCAGGTGCGCGGGCAGCGGGTGACACCGGCCTCGGACGTGTTCGGTCTCGGGTCGGTGCTGGTGTACGCGGCGACGGGGCGGCTGCCGTTCGGCTCCGCCGAAGTGGGCCTGCACGCGCTGATGTTCCGTATCGCCGAGGAGGAACCGGACCTCACCGGGGTGCCGCACACGCTGACCGGTCTGGTCGCCGCCTGCCTGTCCAAGGACCCGCAGCGGCGGCCCACCGCCGAGCAGATCGCCGCCCGTACCCGCACCGACATGGCCGGTCCGTGGCTGCCCGCGGAACTGCTGGCCGATCTCGGCAGGCTCGCCGCCAGGCTGCTCACCGCGGAGACGCCGCCGCAGGGCTCACCGGCACAGCCGCAGGGCCCACAGGCGCCGGCACGGTCCGGGCGACGGTGGAAGCCGCTGCTCGCCGGAGTGCTGGCACTCGCCGCGACAGCCATGGGCACGGCGCTGGCGGTGCATTCCAACGGCGGCACGGATCCCGGGACGGACGGGAGATCCTCCGCGCCCCGCTCGGTCTCCCCGGATTCCGAAGCGGCGGCGCCTGGTACCGGGCCGAGCGTCCCGAAGGACTTCGTCGGCGCCTGGGAAGGCGTGCTCAAGGGTGATGTCGATTATCCGAGACGGGTGCTGCGTCTGGACATCTCGACGGGCCGGCCGGGCGACAAGGTCGCCGCGTACATCGACACCGACGGCTACGCGCAGTGCACCGGGCGCGGTGAGCTGCTCTCCGCCGATGCCGACTCGCTGGTCGTCGGCAAGGGCCAGGTGACCGCGGAGGTGCCTCGGGGACGCTGCGAGCCGCTGTCGCAGCAGACCCTCACGGTACGGTCGCGGGACGTACTGGTGTGGAGGTCCGGCGACATGACGGCCGAGCTCCACCGGTCGGCCGGGGGACGGAAGGCGGTGCCGGACGAGTACGCCGGCGTCTGGGTGCCCGCAAACGAGGCGTACCGGGAGAAGGCGATGCTCCGGGTCACCCAGGGCCCGGCCGGCGGCCGTCTGGTGCAGATCTGGGACGCCGGTGCCGCGGAGGACGGCTCGCAGGACGGTGCGCAGAACTGCGACAACTCCTTCGTCGTCGGCGCCGTGTCCCCGGTGCTGGTGCTGAGCCCGGCGATGTACGCCGCGGACGCGGGCAAGGACTGCCGTCAGCCCGACTCGCTCTTCCTGATGGCCGACCGCAACGGCCATCTGCTGCAGTTCAGCATGGCCGTGGACGCCGAACCCGGAGAGTGGGTGAGGAAGTGAGGAAGCAGCGGCGGCCGTCTGCGGCAGCGTTCTGCCCGAAGGCCCCCGAGCCGGGGCCGCCACAGCCTGGGGAAGGATAGGGGGATGGCATCCACATCTCCCGCGTCACGACTGATCGGTACGGCCGCCGGGGCGCAGCTCCGTCCGTTGGGCCTGCGCCGGCAGGGCCGGTCCCGCCTCTGGCTGGACGATCAGGGCTGGTGGCTCGGTGTGGTCGAGTTCTCGCCCCCGAAGTGGGGTCAGGGCAGTGGCCTGCAGGTCGGCGTCATGTGGCTGTGGCAGGACACCGAGTACTTCTCCTTCAACGTCAGCGCGCAGGAGATCGGCAGGCAGGACTTCCGCCACGAGGACCAGTTCGCCCCGGTGGCGGAGGATCTGGCGCGGCGGGCGGCGGGCAAGGTGGAGGCGTTCCGGCGCCGGTTCCCGGACCTGGCGGCGGTGGCGGACGATCTGACGGCCCGGCGGACCGACCGCGGATGGTCCTGGGAGGCATGGAACGCAGGCGTCGCCGCGGCACTCGTCGGCGACACCTCCACGGCCCGGGAACGCTTCACCACGGTGCTCGACGACGATCCCGTCGCGCCGTGGATGCGCGAAGCGCAGCAGACCACGCGGGAGTTGCTGGACCTGGTCGACGACAGGGACGCCGTCCGCTCCTGGGCGGTCGACAGGATCACATCGTGCAGAGCGCGGCTGGGCCTCGGCCCGGCGGCCGGGCTCGACGCGGCCCTCGGTCCCGGGACACCGGCGGACACAGAGCTCTGACCGGACCGCCCGGTGCCTGCGGCGGCGGACGTCGGCCGCGTACGCGGCGGCCCGCACGCCCCGGGGCACACCCTGTTGCGGATCCCTCGCCCGGCAGCGCCTCGCCGCGCTCGGTCGCGTGGGTCATGGCCTGCCAGGGACACCCCACGGGTCCAGGGGCCCCGGCCACGGCCGCCGGGTGGCGCCGGCGGGCTCGGTCGGTCGTCCGTGCCGAGTCGTCCGTGCCGAGTCGTCGGAGTCCGTCCGCACCGGGGTCACCGTGGAAGAAGGCGGTCGGTCCTTCGTACGGGCAGCCGTCCCGGACACTCCGGCCCGGCGGCCTCGCCTCCTGCGTGCTTCCGCCCCGTCGTCAGTCATGCGCGCTTCGATCACTCCTTCCGGTGATCACCGGGCCGGTCGGCTCCGTGGCGGCCGGCCGCGCCGTGACACTCGCCGGGTGGCGGACACGACATCACACGTTCCAGGCGGACCCGGCCCTCTTCCGGACGAGGGAGCCGTCTTCGCGGGCAGGGCCTCGGCCGGTACCGGTCGCGTGCGGTTCCCCCTCGTGCGCTGGGTGCTCGCCCCCCGGACGACGTGGCAGGCACGCCGTCTGGCGACCGGGTCCGGTCCTGGCACGGACGCCCGCACCGCCTGGGTGACGGCACGGCTGGCGCGGTGTCCGCAGGAGCACCCGTACGCGATGCGCCACCTCGACGACGAGAAGGACGACGAGGAGGACGAGGAGGACACCGGCTGACCGGGGCCGCCTCCCCTACGGCCTCACCCGTCCTCGCACGAGGTTCGGCCGGCAGCCGCCCACGCCGGCGCGGCAGGACGGGCAAAGACACCCGGCGCGGGCCGGGCATCGGCGTTCGCGCAGGAGAGCAGGAAGTCGAGGAAGTACTCGTCGAACGGCTCCCCCAGCAGCGGCTGGAGGAAGAGGAACTGCCCCTGCGGGTTGACCTCCAGCCAGACGGGCTCGCCGTCCGGGGTCAGTTTGATGTCGATGGCGCCCATGCGCAGCCCGAGGCGCCGCAGCACCTCCGCCACCCGGTGGCCCACGCCGGGCGGCACCTCCCACCTGGAGACGGGCACGTTCAGGTCGGGGCGCCAGTCGAGCCGGTCGGACTCGATGAGGGCCGCGTACATGCGCTCGCCGAAGCAGTTCAGCCGGATGTGCCGCCGGCCGGGGATGTACTCCTGGTAGACGGCCGGGCAGACGCTGAAGGACTCCTCGGGGATGGCCCGCGGATCGTCGACGTACTGGGTGAACATGAGCGGGCCGGTCGCGCCCACCACCGGTTTGACGATCACGCGTTCCACGGTGCGGGCGAACTCCTCGACCTCGTCACGGGACTGGGAGACGAGCGTGCGCGGCACCCGGAAGCCCGCCTCCCGCGCCACGGAGAGCTGGTACAGCTTGTCCGCGGCGCGGTCGGTCGCTTCGGGGGAAGAGACCCATTGCCCGCGGAAGGACGCCGCGAGGATGCCGTCGAGGGCGCCGCGGCTGTCGTTGTCGACCAGGCGCCGCTGATGGTCGGTCGACGCGCGGGCGGACGCCTGCTGGTTCGCCCGCATCCGCCGCCACCACAGCACCGACACCGCGTCGAGGGGGACGGTGCGCCCCTCCGAGGTCAGGACGGTGCTGGGCGTGTCCCCGTGCGAACTCCACGTCAGGCCGGGGCGTCCGCTGATGCGGTCGCACTCCAGGACGTGGAAGTCGCGGAAGCCGCGGCGGACGGCGGCGTCCCGGATGACGTGGGTGTGGAAGTCGTCCTCGACGGACACCGTGAGAATCATTGCAGGACGGGGCAGTCCACGCAGCAGTCGTCGGAACAGCCGCACGAGCACGACTCCGACGCCGAGCCTCCCATGCGGGTGGCGTCGATGCGCATCCCGGTGGTGGCGCGGACCGCCTCCTCCCAGTCCCTCAGCTCCTCCGGCGTGTTCAGGCGGACGAACGAGTCGGGCTGCGCCCTGAGGATGACGGGAGGAGCCAGTTCGGTCGAGATCCTGGACCGGGCCTGCGTGTCCTCGGCCACGGGTTCTCCGAGCTTGAACGATGCCATGGTGAGTCACCTCCACGGAGGGGTTGGCGAGGTGCGGCCTCTCCACGAGCACAGCGCTTCGGAGCTGTTCGCCGACGTCGTCATGGCGGTACAGCCCTCATGTCGTGACGCGTGGCTCCGGCCCGGGCTGCCGGAGCCGGCCTGCGCCGGCCCGACAGCCACGCTCCGACGGTACGAGGGCCGGTGTCAGCGCGGCGTCATTCCGTCGTCATCGGTGCGAGCGCCCCGTGAACCGAAGCCGCCGGTTGCCTGCGGGGCCGCTCCCCGGACGTCCTGCCGCTGCCTGCGGGCCGTCACCGGTCCTCACCGCCCCGTCGCCGCCGTTCGGCCCGCCGCTGTCCCCGGGCCCGCGAGCGGCCCGGTCCCGAGCAGCCGCGCCATCCGTTCGGCGGCCCGCACCGCGGCGTCACCACAGCAGTTGTTGAACAGCACATGCACCTGCTCGACCCGCCCGGCGAGTTCACGCAACCGCGGGAGCCATTCGGCGAGTTCGTCGTCGCCGTACACATGCCGATAGCGCTCCTCCTTGTTCCCGTGCTGCCACTCGGCACTGCGTCCGTGGAACCGTACGACGGACAGCCGGGGTGTGGTGACGGGGGTGACCGGTGGTACGGAGACCGCGAGCCCCTGGGGCATGTCGACGGCGACGGCGGCCATCCCGTACCGCGCGAGCAGCGCGCACGTGGCCTCGGCCCGCTCTTCCTGCCACCACGAGGAGTGCCTGAACTCGACGGCGAGGGGCCAGCCCGCGCACCGCCGGGCGGTTTCCGCCAGAACCGTCTCGGCGCGGGCTCCCGGCCGGAACCGTGGCGGGAACTGGAGCAGCACGCTCCCCAGCCGCCGGGCGCTCCGCAAGGGCGCGATCGCCGTGGCGAACCGTGCCCAGACCTCGTCCAGCACTCCCGGGTCCCGGGCGTCGGCGGGCAGCCCGTCCGGCATCACCGCGCTTCGCGTCGGATGCCCTGTGAGCAGCGAGAACGCCTTCACGTCGAAGACGAACCCGTCCGGTGTCCGCTCCGCCCACAACCGGCTGTTCCGCTCGCTGGGCAGCGCGTAGTAGGAGGAATCGACCTCGACGACCGGGAACCGCTCGCCGTAGTGGCGCAACCGTCCTTCGGCGTCCCGCCTCCCGGTGGGGTACCAGCCGCTGCGCACCAGCGCCGGGTCGGTCCACGAACACGTTCCCACAAGGATGTCGCCCATCGGCTTCGAGTACCCGCTCGCGTGCGCCGGACGCGACCGGTGACGTGTTTCCCCGAGCGCGGCACGCTCGCGGTACGGGCACGCGTGTCCGTCCTGTCCGCGCTCCGCAGGCCGGCACCGCCGCTCCGGCGGCCTCGGCGACGTCGACCGCCGCGTCCGCCTCCCGGTCCAGGACGGTCCCGTGCACCCCGCGGTGCGAGCGGACGCGCAACGGTTCCGGCCCTGCGCACGGCCGGGTCGGCGCCCGGTGCACGGAGGCCGCGGAGCCGGTCCGAGAACTTGCCCGGTGACGCCACGTGACCGTTCGAAATCTGATAGTCCTTTCCCCGGGGTACGGGCGCAGGCCCGTAGCGGCGCCTTGCGAGGGCCGCAGGGAGGACGCACATGGGCACCACACGCGACGAGGTCATCGCCACCGAGCAGAAGGCCGTGGACCACGCGTACGACTGCTATGCCGCCCGGCTGGCCGAGATGAGCGGAGCTTCGGCGGCCACGGCCTCGGCGAGCGGCAAGGACGGCATCGCCAACCGGATCAACGCGGAGGAGCAGGCCGCGGCATACGGCGGGCTCGGCAACGAGGCGCTGGTCTTCGCCCGCGTCGACGCGTCCGAGGATGCCGGAGAGGAACCCCGTCCCTGGTACATCGGCCGACGCGGGGTACGCGACTCCGCGAACGAGCCGGTCGTCCTGCTGTGGACCAGCCGACTGGCCAGGACCTGGTCCGAGGCGCGGCCCGAGGCGCCGGGCGAGGTGGTCCTGCGGCGGCAGCTGCGGTGCGTGCAGCGTGTCGTGGAGGACTACTTCGACGAGATCGCCCCGGCGGCCGGCGCCCCGGCCCTCCCGGCTCTCCCGAAGCCGCGGCAGGCCGCGGACGACGTGAGCGGGAGCGCCACGCCGGCGGCGCCCGCGGCCGGGACTCCCGCCGGGACCCGGCCACGGCCCCGGAGCGAGGAGCGCCGGCCGTCGCCCACGCCCGGCGACGTCGCCCGTGTCCAGCGCCGCAAGCCGCTCCAGCCGGACGACTTCCTGCTGCGCGAGCTCCAGCGCTCGCGCAGCGGCCGCATGCGGGACATCGTGGAGACCATCCGCCGTGACCAGATGGACCTGGTCACCGGCTCACCGTCCGACGTCCTCGTCGTCCAGGGCGGCCCGGGCACCGGTAAGTCGGCGGTCGGTCTCCACCGTGTGACCTGGCTCGTCAACAACGAGCACTTCAGGGCCCAGGACATCCTCGTGATCGGCCCGCACCAGCGGTTCCTCGACTACGTCGGACAGGTTCTGCCCACCCTCGGCACACGGGACGTCAACTCCGTCCAGCTGAACCGGCTCTGGGACGGCGAGATCCTCGGCACCGACACCCCGCGGGCACGGCTGGTGAAGTCCGACGAACGCATGGCGGCCGTCCTGCGGCGCAGGGTCGAGAGCGCCTGCCGCCCGGAGACGGTCGACGAGCTCACCCTCCCGCCTTCCTTCCAGGGTGAGGAGCCCTCGGTCGTCGTCGGCGCCGGAAGCGCGACCCTGCGCGTCCCGCGGTCCGAGGTCCTCGCCCTCCTCGGCGAGGCCCGTGACGGCGACGGCTCCTACCGGCAGCGCCGGGAACGCTTCCGGAGCCTGTTCGTCGACCGTCTCCTGCAGGAACTCGCCGCCGTCGCACCACGCCGCGGGCAGGGCGGCACCGTCCGGCGAGATCTGGAACGCAACCGCCGTGTCGAGAGGATCGTGGAACGCATCTGGCCGTCGCCCGGTGCCAGAGAAGCCCTGCGCGGTCTCTACGACTCGCCCGATCTCCTGCGCACCTGCGCCGACGGCCTCCTCGACGAGGACGAGCAGGCCGCACTCCACCGGCCCCGCGCCGCCTCCGCCGACGCCGACCCCTGGACCCTCGACGACCGGGTCTGTCTGGAGGAACTCGCCTTCCTCATCACCGGGGAGATCCCCCCGCGCTACGGACACATCGTCGTCGACGAGGCCCAGGACCTCACCCCGATGCAGGCCCGTGCGCTGCGCCGCCGCTGTGCCGTCGGCGGCTCCATGACGGTCCTCGGCGACCTCACCCAGGCCACCGGCCCCCACGCCTACACCGGTTGGGACCGTCTCGGCGCCCTCCTGTCCGACCACGGAGACTGGCGGGTCGCCGAACTGAACACCAGTTACAGGGTTCCGGCAGAGATCATGGAGTTCGTCGCACCGCTCGCCCGGGCGGTCGCCCCGGGCCTGCCGTACCCGCGTGCCGTGCGTGAGGCGGGAGACGACGCCGTGAGGACCTTGGCGACGGAACCCTGGAAACTGCTGGACGACACCGTCACCGAGGTGACCCGGCTGGCCGGCACCAGCGACGGGCACACTCCGCGCTCCATCGCCGTCGTCGTCCCCGACGACTCGGAGTGGCTCGACAGGATCAGCCATCACCTCGACGAGACAGCCGGCGTCACCGGCGGGGGCCGGCAGCCGGTGCACGTCCTGGCCGCCGCCCAGGCCAAGGGCATGGAGTACGACCACGTCCTGGTGGTCGAGCCCGCCACCATCGCCGACCGCGGCCCATCCGGTCCCCGGCAGCTCTACATCGCCCTCACCCGCAGCACGCAGAGCCTGACCCTGCTGCACACCTCGCAGCTCCCGCAGATCCTGACGGACACCGACGGCCCTGCGGGAACACCGGCCGCCACGGCGGAACCCGTCGCCCCGCGGGGCGACGTCCCGGAGATCGGCACCGACATCCGGGTGCGGGTGCTCGGACCCGGCCCGGGTGGCCGCTACAAGGTCAGGGCCGTGTCCCCCGGCATCGACCGCCCGCTGGTCCTGACCGTCCGGCACGGCTCCGCACCGCCGCGGCCGGGCGACGAACTGGACTGCTGGGTCTTCGAGAACGAGACCACCCACAGCGTGCTCACCGCCGACCAGCGCGGACGCCGCCCGATCTCGCCCAGGATGGCGCAACGCTATGTGGCGGCACTCGGCGTGCTCGACGAGCTGGTGACCGGTGAGGGCAGCGTTCCCCCGGACGCCCGCAGCCGTCTTTCCGAGCTGCAGGGCATGGCCAACCGCGTCCTCCGCCGCGACCAGGCGGACTGGGTGGACGTGCGACGCGTGCTCGGTTCCCCGGACCGGCACAGGCTGGGAGTGCTCCGCGACCTTGCGGCAAGCACCCATCGGGCGCTCAAGGACGAGGTGCTGGACATCGGCAGCCTTCGGACCGAGGTCGCCGACTCCGGCTGGGCCGGGGCTCTCGCCGAGGCCGAGGAGGCACTCCGTGCCCGCCTGCCCGATGCCGCGGCACCTGACATGGAGACCGCGCCCGCCACCGCCGAGCACCAGCCCGAACCCGAGCCCGAGGAAATCGAATCGGTGACCACCGTCGAAGGAACTCCCGCCCCCACCGCCGCGGCCAGGAGGGAGGGATTCCTCCGCTCGCTCGAAACCTCGGCGGCCGCCGACCGCACGTGCAACAAGCACGAGGCGGTACGCCACGCCCTGAAGGCGGACCTGCTGTGGGCGGACCTCCAGCCGGCCGACTCGCCGATCGTCGACGTCAGCTGCGTCACCGACCGCGGCCTCTTCCTCTACGAGGTCCTGGGCGCCGGCCGGTCCGCCTACCAGGACCTCCGCTCGGGAGCGGCCCGCCTCCTGGAGATCAACCACACCCTGCCCGCCCGTGCCGACAGCCTCTATCTGGTCCTGTGCGAGCCTCCCGCCGAGGACTGGTCGGCGGACACGGTCCGCGAGGTCTTCGGCGTCCACGTCCTCTGGCGCAGACCCGACGGATGGGCCGGCCAGGACAAGGACACGGCGCTGGGCTCCTTCGGGGCGTGAACAGACCGTCGCGGCCACCGGCACCGGCCCGCGCGACGGCCGCGCAGGGGCCGGAGGAGCCGGCCGGACAGCGCGGTCGCTCCGGCCTCCACGGGCGTCTCCGGCCGGAAGAGACGCTCGACACCGATCGGGGTCGGCCCGGTGCGGGGCCCGCCCGCTGACGCGGAGGTGCGTCGCGCCGGTGCCGCCGCCCACATGGTGATCGGGCGCGAGGCCGTCTCGACCCGCCCGGTGGCCGTCAGGCACCGGATCGCGCCCCTCGGCAGGGCCCTGCGGCCTCCCGTCGACGTGCTGCCGGCACGGGTGTCCGGGAACACGCCCGCCGTCCCGCATGCCCGTGAAGCCTTCGGCACACGGGAAGAAGCGAGCCGTCGAGTCCTTTCCCCCGCCCGGCAGGCGAACCGGCCCTGCCGCCGCCTCACACACACGGTCGTCTCGTCGGACGTCCAGGGCTCATGAGCCTGAAACCGTGTCAGCACGCCACGCGGCGTCCGGCGGCCGGTCCGGCGGTTCCCGCGGCAGCCGGTGGTACATGGCCCGTTCCCGGTCCGGCCCGGCTCCGTAGGCTTCGAACAGCGGCTCCTCCCGTCCCGGGCCGGCCTGCGGGACGCCGGTGAGCGCGCCGGGCACGCGCCCGACGGTGCCGCAGCGCTGAAGGTCTTGATGCCGGTCCGCCGCCCGGCGCAGGCGTGCCGCCTCGTCCGCGAGGCCGACGCCGCGGACGCCGCCGCCGACGGCGGCCGGTGTCCGTTTCACGGACCGCCGCTCATCGCCCGGGCCGACCTGGAACATCAGTCCGTCGAGTTCGGAGCCCGACGGCACGGCGTGCGGGCGGGCCGGAAAACACTTTCGCCACAGGCGAGTTGGCATTCAGCGCATGCCTCTGATCCATGGCGGTCACTCGGCGTCACCCCCGGCGGCAGACCCGTTCCGCCCGTCCGGCGGGCTCCGTCCTCCCCGGCGAGGGACGCGTCACCGGGAGCGGACGCCGGGTGGATGCCTGCGCAGCCGACGGACGCCGGGGCCCGGTCTTCTGCCGGGAGGCGGTGGCCGTTGCGGACGAAGCGCCGAACGTCCTGGCAGTCGGCGTCGTCCACGGTGGACCCGGGGGTGCCCGTGGTGCCGTGGACGCACGACGCCGCTCCCGCATTCGCCATTGGTCCAGTCCACAGTGGGGCGCCGGCCCGTCGGCGGACGCCGTGCCGGCGGCGGCCGGGGGCGCGGCGCCGCCCGGTCCCGGCGGAGCGGCCGAACCGGAGCCCCTCAATCCCCCTGCACGGAGAGTAGTCGATGATGTTCAGCCAGTTTCAAATCTTGGGCACAAATTGCACACACACCTCTCTTCATACCGGCTTCGATGGTCTAGATTGACCATGCTTCAGCTGTTCGAGCATGAAGCGACCAATAAATGATCTATGGATCCGGCTGCGCGGAAAGCCTGCGGCCGCATCCCCGGCGCCAGACGTGGGGTGATCGTTTTCTTGGATCCCGTCAGGGGGACTCGGGCGCGGGGAGCGCCTGAGATGTCGACGGGTTTCCGTGCACCTCGAGGGTCCGGCAGGACATGCGTGTCCGGCCGCCAGGGCGGGTTGGTCAAGTAGCCCTGGAACAGCCGGAGTTGCAGTGCGGGAGGCGGGGGCCTCCCGAGGGGAGGAGCAGTGCGGCGGGGGCGGGGGCCCCCGAGGGGGAGCAACAGTGTTAGGCGAATGCGTCGAACCACTGGGAACCTTGGGGGGTTCTGTGCGGCAAGGGGGACTTGTCAGTGCGTTTCCATCGGCGCGCGGGCGTCTGGCGAACGGAGCGCTCAGCCAGCCCGCGAGCGACTGGGAACAGCGGTACCGACGTACCGTGATCATCAGCGACACCGTGGCCACCGCCGTCGTGGTGGCGGCGATCGGCAACTTCTTCGGGGCCCGGGACGCGGCCAACTGGCACGAGAAATGGGGAATTCTCGCCTTCGGCACCGAGCTGCTGGTGCTGGGGACGCTCGCGGTGAGCAGGGCGTGGGCTCCGGCCGTCCTCGGCCAGGGCGCCGAGGAGTTCCGCCGGCTCGGGCGCTCGCTGTTCGCGGCGACCGTCGTCCTGGCGCTCGGCGGCATCGCGCTCACCTCGCGCAACATCAAACTCTGGATCTTCGTCGCGATCCCCGCGATCGCACTCGTCACCATGGTCGCGCGGTATCTGCTGCGCCTCTGGCTGCACAGACAGCGCAAGGAGGGGCGGTGCCTGAGACCGGTGCTCGCCGCCGGGAGCCCGGCCACCGTGCACGACCTGATCACCCGGACCCGTAAGTTCCCGCACCTCGGCTGGCGGGTGGACGCGGTGTGCACGACGGACGGTCCGGAGCTCGGCCTCGACGAACTGGACGGAGTGCCGGTCGTCGGCCGGCTGACGGACGTCGCCCATCATGTCCGCCGCGACGGCTACCGCGTCGTCGCGGTCACACCGGACCCGCACTGGTCGCCGAACCGGCTGCAGCGGCTGGCCTGGAACCTCGAGGGCAGCGACGCCGAGATGGTCGTGGCCCCCGTGCTGATGGAGGTGGCCGGTCCGCGGCTGCACGTCGACGCGGTGCTCGGGATCCCGCTGCTGCGGGTGAGCATGCCGACGTTCAGCGGAGGCCGCCGGGTGGTCAAGGAGGTCGTCGACCGGGTAGGCGCAACGTTCCTGCTCCTGCTGTTCGCGCCGCTGATGATGTTCGTCGCGCTGCTCGTGCTGGTGGACAGCCGGGGTGGGGCCTTCTACCGCCAGCGCAGGGTCGGCAAGGACGGCCGCGAGTTCACCATGTACAAGTTCCGCACCATGGTCGCCGGTGCCGACCGGGCGCGGGCCGGGCTGGCCGACCGCAACGAGGGCGCCGGCCTGCTGTTCAAGCTCCGCCGGGATCCGCGGGTGACCCGGGTGGGAACCGTGCTGCGCCGGTACTCGGTCGACGAGCTCCCGCAGCTTTTCAATGTGCTCACCGGATCGATGTCGCTCGTCGGTCCGCGGCCTCCGCTGCCGGAGGAGTCCGCCGCGTACGGCCCGGACATACGGCGGCGGCTGCTGGTCAAGCCCGGACTGACCGGCCTGTGGCAGATCAGCGGACGCAGCGACCTCTCGTGGGAGGAGGCGGTCCGGCTGGACCTGCGGTACGTGGAGGACTGGTCGCTCGCCCTGGACACGGTGATCTTGTGGAAGACGCTGCGTGCGGTGCTCTACGGGCAGGGGGCCTACTGATGCGCGGGAGTCGTCGTCCGGCCGGCGCGCGAACCGCAGGCCGACAGGGCCTGCCTGGGGGGAGGAACAGGACATGAAGGTCAGTGTTTTCGGGCTCGGCTACGTGGGCTGCGTGTCGGCCGCGTGCCTGGCCAGCATGGGCCACGAGGTCATCGGCGTGGACGTGAACCAGGTGAAGGTCGACCTGGTCAACGACGGCAGGGCCCCGGTGGTCGAGGAGCGCATCGGCGAGCTCGTCGCCGACGTCGTACGGACGGGAGCGCTGCGCGCCACCGACGACGTCCGCGAGGCGATCATGGACAGCGAGGTGTCCCTGATCTGCGTGGGCACGCCCTCGGAGCCCAACGGCAGCCTGTGCACCACCTACTTGGAGCGGGTCACGGAGCAGATCGGCCAGGCGCTGGCCGAGCGGGGCGGGCGGCACACCGTCGTGTTCCGCAGCACCATGCTCCCGGGCACCTGCCTGAACCTGCTGGTGCCGATCCTGGAGAAGTACGTCGGCGGCACGGCCGGGGTGGACGTCGGGGTCGCGGTCAACCCGGAGTTCCTGCGTGAGGGCACGAGCGTGCAGGACTTCTTCGACCCGCCCAAGACCGTCATCGGCGAGCTCGACCCGGCGAGCGGCGACGTGGTGGCGGCGCTGTACGACGGCCTGCCCGGCGAGGTGTTCCGGGTGCCGGTCCCGACGGCCGAGGCGATCAAGTACGCGGACAACGCGTTCCACGGCCTCAAGATCGGCTTCGCGAACGAGCTGGGCGCGGTGTGCAAGGCGCTCGGGGTGGACCCGCACCAGGTGATGGACGTGTTCCTGGCCGACCGCAAGCTGAACATCAGCCCCGCCTATCTGCGGCCCGGCTTCGCCTTCGGCGGGTCCTGCCTGCCCAAGGACCTGCGCAGCCTGGTCCACGCGGCGCAGCGGGCCGACGTCTCGGTGCCCATCCTCTCCCATGTGCTGCCCTCCAACGCCGACCATCTGCAGCGCGCGGTGGAGCTGGTCGAGCGCACCGGCAAGCGCCGGGTGGGCCTGTTCGGGCTGTCCTTCAAACCCGGCACCGACGACCTGCGCGAGAGCCCGCTGGTCGAGATGGCGGAGCGGCTCTTCGGCAAGGGGTACGACCTGAAGATCTACGACGCCAATGTGAGCCTCTCCCGGCTGCTCGGCGCGAACCGCGAGTACATCGAGACCCGGCTGCCGCACCTCGCGCAGCTGCTCGCGGACTCCGTCGACGAGGTGCTGGAGCACGCCGAGGTGTGCCTGGTCGGGACCAGGGATCCGGCCGTGCTGTCGGCGCTGCCCCACGGTGACGGCCCGATGATCGTCGACCTCGTCCGCCTTCCCGACGCCGAGACGCGCCGGGCCGAACCGGGATACATGGGCCTTGCTTGGTGACACGACCAGCGGCGACCGGCCGGACCGGCGCGCGCTGATCCTGGTGGAGAACCTGTCGGTGCCGTTCGACCGGCGGGTGTGGCAGGAGTGCACGACGCTGCGCGACGCGGGCTGGACGGTGCACGTCATCTGTCCGCAGGGAAGCAAGCGGGACACGGAGCCGGAGGCCGTGATCGACGGGGTGCGGATCCACCGCTACCCGTTGCGCGCGGCCACCGGAGGGCCGGCCGGCTACCTGCGCGAGTACGGATCGGCGCTGTGGCACACGGTCCGGCTGGCCCGGAAGGTGGGCCCGGTCGACGTGGTCCACGCCTGCAACCCGCCCGACCTGCTGTTCCTGCCGGCGCTGTGGCTGAAGCGGCGCGGAGCGCGGTTCGTCTTCGACCAGCACGACCTGGTCCCCGAGCTGTACCTCT
Organism: Streptomyces sp. NPDC093094; assembly: GCF_044754345.1. Lineage (NCBI taxonomy): Bacteria > Bacillati > Actinomycetota > Actinomycetes > Kitasatosporales > Streptomycetaceae > Streptomyces > Streptomyces sp. NPDC093094. The sequence goes on from NZ_JBIVOX010000008.1 coordinate 334,382, forward strand.
CCCGGTTCGGCCGTGGCAAGGACCTGCTCTACCGCGCCGTGTGCGCGCTGGAACGGCGGACCTACCGGGCCGCGGACGTCGTGCTCGCCACGAACGAGAGCTACCGCGACGTCGCGGTGCGCCGTGGCGGCCGGCAGGCGGAGGACGTCTTCGTAGTGCGCAGCGCACCCGACACCGACCGGTTCCGGCCCGTGCCGCCCGAGCCGGACCTCAAGCGCGGCAAGCCCCATCTGCTGTGCTACCTCGGCGTCATGGGCCCGCAGGACGGCGTCGACTACGCCTTGCGGGCCCTGGCGAAGCTGCGCGACGAGGTCGGGCGCAGCGACTGGCACGCGGTGTTCGTCGGCGCCGGCGACACCTTCGACGCGATGGTGGAGCTGTCCCGGCGGCTCGGGCTCTCGGACCAGGTGCAGTTCACCGGGCGCATCCCGGACGCCGATCTGGTGCGCTACCTGTCCACCGCGGACGTGTGCCTCTCCCCCGACCCGCACAATCCGCTCAACGACGTGTCGACCATGAACAAGGTCCTGGAATACATGGTGATGGGCCGGCCGGTCGTCTCCTTCGACCTGCGCGAGGCGCGGGTCTCCGCCGGTGACGCCGCCGTCTACGCCCCCGCCGACGACGAGGCCGAGTTCGCCAGGCTCATCGCGCTGCTGCTGGACGACCCGGAGCAGCGGGCCCGGATGGGCAAGATCGGCCAGGAGCGGATCAACGGGCCGCTCTCCTGGCGGAACTCGCAGGCGTCTCTGCTCGCCGCCTACGCCGCCGCCTGCCGTGACCGCGCTCCGGCGCGGACGGCCCACACGGACCGGGGAAGGAGGAGACCGCACCGTTGAGCGATGACACCATACGCCTGGTCACGATCGGGCGGATCGTCCGTCGGCGCTGGCGACTGCTCGCCGTCCTCACCGTGATGGGGGCGCTCGTCGGCTACGGCACCTCCTTGCTGTTCCCTCCGCGCTACACGACGTCGGCATCGGTACTGCTGCCGGGGGCATGGGAGGAGCGCGAGCTGCTGACCCAGACGGAGATCGCGACCAGTTCGGTAGTGGTCGACCGCGCGGCCGCCGCGCTCGACTGGCCCGGGGTCGGCGGCACCGAGCTGCGGGACCGGGTGAGCGCCGAGGCCACCGACGGGAACATCATCAAGATCTCGGGCACGGCCGACACCCCGCGGCGCGCACAGCAGCTCTCCGACCAGGTGGCCCAGCAGTTCGTCACCTTCGTCGCGCGGATCGCGGGCGACAACGCCGATCCCGAGGCGGCGGCACGGCCCGAGGAACTGCGGCAGATGGTGGTGAAGGCCAGCCGCCGCATCACCGAACTGGCCGACACGGCCGGTACGGGGCAGACCGTGGAGAGCGTGCAGACCCGCACCGAGCTCGCGAAGCTGCGCACCGCCCTGCAGGAGGCCGTCAACAAGCTGGAGCAGGCCGACCCGGCGGCCGGCCGGGCCAACATGGTCCTCATGGGGCCGGCGACCCGGCCGACCGGTGAGGCACCGCCGACGAGGATGCAGCTCGTCGTCGCCGGGGCACTGCTGTTCTTCCTGCTCGCGGTCGTCGGTCATCTCACCGCCGCGCGGATGAGCCGCCGGCTGCGCACCGAACCGGAGATCGCCGCGGCGCTGGGCACGGCGCTGCTGGGCACCGTCGACGTGCCCGCCGAACGGCCCGCGCACCGGCAGCAGGACCGTGGCCCGCGGGCCCGCGCCCGCCGGCTGCTGGGCCTCGACGTCCGGTGGGACCTCCCGGCGCCGCGGGCGTCCGGCGACGAGGCCGACCGGCAGGTCCGCTACCGGCGTGTGTGCGCCCGCCTCCGGGACCGGCTGCCGGTCCCCCAGCGGCTGCTGGTCGTCGTCCCGGACGGTGACGAGGCCGCCCACCGGGCCGCCGCGCAGCTCGTCGCCGAGGCCGAGGGCGATCCGCTGCTGCGCGTGGTGAAGGTCCCGGTGTCCCAGCCCCTGGTGCCGGACCGCGACAACGAGTCCGGTGCCCTGGTCGTGCTCAGCGCGGGCAGCTGGACGGCGGCGGAGCTCACCGGCGTCGCCGAGGCATGTGCGGACGCCAGGCACGAGGTCGTCGGTGTCGTTCTCGCCGGAACGGTCTGGGGCTCTCCCCCGCGGTCCGGCAGCCGTCCGCGCGACGGCGCCGCTGTGGCGCTCGCGGCCGGCGACCCCGCGACGGGAGGTCCCGCATGACGACGAGTACAACCGCGCAGCCGTCGGCCGCCGCTCCGCTGCTGGACCTGCAGGCGCTGGTGGTGGCGGTGCGCAGGCGGCGCCGGCTGTGGTGCTCCGCGGCGCTGCTGGGGCTGCTCCTCGGCGCGGCGGTCGCCGTCCTGCTGCCGCCGCCGCCGACCGCGGTGACCAAGGTGCTGGTCGCGCACCAGGCGGACCAGCCCAACGACCCCGGAACGCTGATCCGTACCGACGCAGCACTGCTGCACACGACGCGGATCGCCGACAAGGCCCTGCGGTCCCTGAGGTCCCCGGAGAAGCCGGAGGACTTCATGCAGGACTACGAGGGTCTCGGCCTGACCAACAACCTGCTGCAGATCACGGTGACCGGTGACAGCGACGCGGCGGCGGTGGCACGTGCCGGGGCGCTGGCCGACGCGTTCGTCGCGGACCATGTCCGGCGGATACAGGAAGCCGCGGACGCCGAGGCCAAGAGCCTGCTCGCCCAGCGTGACCGTATGCGGGACGAACTCGCCGAGGTCAACAGGGCGATCGGGGACGCGTCTCCGGAGAGCGAGCCGGAGGCGTCGGCGGACATGGAGTCGCTCTTCGCCCGCCGGGCCGAACTCACCTCGCGGATCACCGATTTCGGCCAGCGCGCCGCGGAGGCGCGCATCGGCACCCCCCAGCTCGTCGCGGGCACACAGATCGTGGACGCCCCGCGCGCGGTACGGCACTCCCTGCCCAGGACCGCCGCCACCGACGCCGCGATCGGGCTGGTCCTCGGGCTGGTCCTCGGGCTCGCGGTGGCCGCGGTCGGCGTGGTGGTGGCGGACCGCCCCGTGCTGCGCCGGGAGATCGCGGCGAACCTCGGCGCCTCGGTCGTCGCCGAACTGCCCCGCCGGGCGCCCCTGCTGTGGCGGCGCCGGCGGATCCGGGCGGCCCGCGAGCGGCTCACCACGTCCCTGGCCCGCACCGTGCGCGGCTCCGCGGAACCGGTGTCGCTGCTGGAACTGGGCTGTGCGCGCAGCACGTGCGGGATCGCCCTGGACCTCGCCAGGGCGCTGGCGGCGGAGGAGCCGGTGGTCGTCGTCGACGCCCTGCCCGGTCTTCAGCTCGCCGGGCGCCGCCCGGACCCGGCGGACCCGACCGTGGTCAGCGGCGAGCGCGCCGCGGCCGTGTCGCCCCAGGAACGCCGGCTCGGCGTCGGCTCGGTGGCGCCCGGCACGGCGTGGACCGACCTGCGGTACCTCGGCACCCGGACCGTGCTCGTGGTGCGCGCCGGGCACGGCAACGCCGCATGGCTGCACACCGTGGCACGCCAGCTCGCGGACCAGCGCATCACGGTGATCGGTGTGGTGCTGATCGACCCCGATCCGCGTGACCGGACCGACGGCACGCTGTGGGACGGGCTGCACACCGCGCCACGGGGCCGGAACGAACGGCCGGCCCGCCAGAACGGCGGGGTCACCTCCCACACCGTTCAGGCAGTGGGAGAGGGCCGGCGGGGGACGGAGAGGCTGCCGATGCCGGCGGCACGGGTCCCGGACAGCGACCAGGAGGCGCGGTAGTACATGTGTGGCATCGCAGGCACTTACCGGTGGCCGGACGGGAAGGCCGTGACCGACCGGCTCACCGAGACCCTCGCCCACCGCGGTCCGGACGGGGCGGGCCGCTACAGCCACTCCGCCGGCGACGGCGAGGTGCATCTCGGGCACCGTCGGCTGGCCATCATCGACCTGTCCGAGACCGGCGCCCAGCCGATGGTCTCGGACGGCCTCGTCCTGACCTACAACGGCGAGCTGTACAACGCGCCCGAGCTGCGTGCCGAGCTGTCGGCCGCCGGGGTGCGCTTCCGCGGCACCTCCGACACCGAGGTGCTGCTGGAGGCATGGCGGCGGTGGGGCACCGACTGCCTGCCCCGGCTGCGCGGCATGTTCGCGTTCGGGGTCTTCGACGAGCGGACCGGTGACCTGGTGCTCGCCCGTGACCAGCTCGGCATCAAGCCGCTGTTCCTGCTGCGGCGCGGCGAGGGGCTGGTGTTCGCCTCCGAGCTGAAGGCACTCGCCGCCGTGACCGGCGGATCGCTGGAGGTGGACCACGCGGCCATGGTGGCGTCGCTGCTGTACTACTGGGTGCCGGACTCGCGGTGCGCGTTCCGCGAGGCGGAGAAGCTCCCGCCGGGCAGCTGGCTCAGGTGCCGGCCCGACGGCCGGGTGGAGCGCGGCCGGTACTGGAATCTGCGGGACGTCGCCGCCGAGGGCCAGGAGCGGGCCCGGGCGGGTGAGCGGCCGGACATCGCCGCCGTCGTCGAGGAGTCGACCCGGCGCCATCTGCTGTCCGACGTCCCCGTGGCGACCTTCCTCTCCGGCGGGCTGGACTCCAGCTACCTGACCGCGCTGGCGGCCCGCGACCGGCCCGGGATCTCCGCCTACACGATCGGGTTCCGCGCCGAGGACGCCCGGTTCGAGGCGATGCCGGACGATCTGCGCTATGCCCGGAAGGTGGCCGAGCAGTTCGGTGTCGACCTGCACGAGATCGAGATCGCTCCGAACGTGCTCGACCTGCTGCCGCGGATGACGTACCACCTGGACGAGCCGATCGGTGACCCCGCCGCGATCAACACGTTCCTGATCTGCTCGGCCGCCCGGGAGGCCGGGGTCAAGGTGATGCTCTCGGGGATGGGTGCCGACGAGCTGTTCGCCGGGTACCGCAAGCACCTGGCCAACCTGATCGCGCTGCGCTACCAGCGTGTCCCGCGGCCCCTGCGGCGCGGGGTGTCCGCGGCCGTGGACCGGCTGCCGGTCGCCACGGCCCGCCGGGGATACCGGTCGGTGCGCTTCGCCAAGCGGTTCCTCTCCTTCGCCGACCTGCCGGAGGAGACCGCGTTCCGGCGCAGCTACACCATGTACGACCGGGGCGAGCTGCTCGCCCTGGTCGACCCGGATCTGGCCGGGACGGTCGAGGACGTGCTGACCGAGCATGCGGACGTCTACCGGGACAACGCCCTCGACGACTTCGTCAACCGCATGTGCCTGGGCGACGCCCGGATGTTCCTGCCGGGCCTGAACCTCGCCTACACGGACCGGTCGAGCATGGCCGCGTCGACCGAGGTGCGGGTGCCGTACGTGGACGTCGAGGTGGTGAAGGCGGCGTTCACCGTGCCCGGTGACCGCAAGATCGTCGGACGGCAGGGCAAGGCCGTCCTCAAGGAGGCGGCCACCTCGGTCCTGCCCCGGGAGATCGTGTACCGGCCCAAGGGCCTGTTCAGCGCCCCGCTGCGGGCCTGGATGAGCAGGGACCTGGCGCCGCTGGTGCGCGAGGTGATCCACGACGGCGAGCTCGTCAGGTCCGGGCTTCTGCGCCGGGACGCGCTGGAGCGCATGGTCGCCGAGGACGCCGCCGGGCAGCGGGACTTCTCCAAGCATCTGTGGCATGTGCTGACCCTCGAGTACTGGTACCGCGGCGCGACCTCCGGGTCCGGCCGGAACTCTCCCTCGACTGTGTAGAGACAAGAGGACTTTCGGGTGAAACAGGTAGTGCAGAACTACAAGAGCGGCGAGCTGGCGGTGCTCGACGTGCCGGTGCCGGGCTGCAAGCCGGGCGGGGTGCTGGTCCGCAGCGCCTTCTCGCTGATCTCCACCGGGACCGAGCTGATGAAGGTGTCCGAGGCCGGCATGTCGATGCTGGGCAAGGCGCGTTCCCGGCCGGACCAGGTGGCCAAGGTCATGCAGAGCGTGGCCGTCAACGGGGTGCCCGCCACCTACCGCAAGGTGATGGGCAAGCTGGACTCCTACACGCCGCTGGGTTACTCGCTGTGCGGGGTGGTCGAGCAGGTCGGCACCGGGATCGACGATGTGAAGGTCGGCGACCTCGTGGCCTGCGCGGGCAACGAGCACGCGCTGCACGCCGAGCTGAACTGGGTGCCGAAGAACCTCTACGCCCGGGTGCCGGACGGGCTCGCGCCGCAGCACGCGGCCTTCGGCACGGTCGGGTCGATCGCGTTGCAGGGTGTCCGCCAGGGCGAGCCGCAGCTCGGCGAAGTGGCGCTGGTCATCGGCCTCGGTCTGATCGGGCAGCTGGTGGTGCAGCTGCTGACCGCCTCGGGCGTCCGTGTCGTCGGGGTCGACCCCGACCCGGCGCGCTGCGAGCTCGCCGAGCGTCTCGGCGCCGCGGCCTGCGGCGACCCCGCGTCCGCGGCCGTGGAGACCGCCGTCGCCGAACTCACCGACGGTCACGGTGTGGACCAGGTGTACCTGGCCGCCGGCGGCGGCAGCAACCAGCCCGTCGAGCTGGCCGCCCGGATGAGCCGGGACCGCGGCCGGGTCGTCGACATCGGCAAGTGCCGTCTGGACCTGCCGTGGAACGCGTACTACGAGAAGGAGCTCGACGTCCGGTTCTCCCGCAGCTACGGCCCCGGGCGCTACGACCCGGAGTACGAGCTGGAGGGGCGGGACTACCCGATCGGCTATGTGCGCTGGACCGAGCGCCGCAACCTGGCGTGCTTCCTCGACCTCGTCGCCCGCGGCCGCGTCGACGTGGACCCCCTGGTCTCCCACATTGCCGACTTCGACGACGCCGTCGAGACCTACCGGCGTCTGAAGGACGGCGATCTGAAGGCCGTGGCCGTGCTGTTCCGCTACCCCGGGCAGGCGGCCGAGGCGCCGCAGGCCCCGGCGGTGGCCGTGCCCGCGGTGAAGCCGGGCAACGCCCCCGTGTCCGCCTCGGGCCGGGGCGCGAAGTCGCCGGTGCGGCTGGCGTTCGTCGGCGCGGGGAACTACGCGACGTCGATGCTGCTGCCGCATCTGGCGCAGCGCGACGGCGTCGAGCTGTCGACCGTCGTCACCACGACGGCGCTGTCCGCGGCCAACGCGCAGCGCAAGTTCGGCTTCGCCGAGGCGACCACCGACCTCGACGCCGTGCTCGGCGACAAGGCGATCGACGCGGTGTTCGTGGTCACCCGGCACAGCTCGCACGCCGAACTGACCCGCAAGGCGCTGCTGGCCGGCAAGGCGGTGTTCGTGGAGAAGCCGCTGGCGCTCGGCGAGGACGAGCTGGCCGGTGTGCTGGAGGCGGTGGAGGAGTCCGGCAACGACCGGCTCCAGGTGGGCTTCAACCGCCGGTTCTCCCCGCTGCTCCAGGAGGCCCGCAGGCAGTTCGGTGCCCGGACCGGACCGGCGAACCTGCGCTACCTTGTCAACGCGGGCCGGCTCGCGCACGGCAGCTGGTACCTCCAGCAGGGCACCGAGGGGTCCCGGTTCGCCGGTGAGGGCGGGCACTTCATCGACACGGCGAGCTGGCTGCTCGACGCCGACCCGGTCTCGGTGTACGCGGTCGCCCCGTCCGGCAACGAGGATCTGCAGGTCGTCCTGCGCTACCCGGACGGGTCCACCGCCACCATCAGCTACGTCACCACCGGTGCGCCCGGTTTCCCCAAGGAGACGCTGGACCTCGTCGCGGACGGCAGGGTGCTGCGGCTCGACGACTTCGTCCGCGCCTCGGTCTACGGCCGTAAGAAGTGGGTCAGTTCACGGCTGCCCAAGGCCCGGGACAAGGGCCAGAACGCCGAACTGGCCGCGTTCGTCAAGGCCGTGCGCACGGGCGGGCCGATGCCGGTGCCGCTGGAGTCGCTGGTCGCCACCACGGCGGCCACCCTCGCCGTGCAGGCCGGTCTGGCCGCCGGCGCGCCGGTGACGTTGGCGAGGGCTCGATGACCATGAGCGCGGGCTGGTACCTGCGGCGGCTGTCCCGGATGGGCCCGCGGGAGGTCGCCGGCCGGGTGGGCGACACGGTGCGCAGACGGCGGTGGCGGTCGGCGCGGCCGGACAGCCCGAGCGTGACCGGCACCCGGTTCACCGCGGTCCTGCCCGCGGGCACGGTCGCGGCGGTGCCGCCGGACGCCGTCAAGCGGCTCGTCGCCGAGGCGGACCGGCTGATGGCCGGGCACGCCGAGTACTTCGGGGTGGACCGCGACGACCTGGCCGACCCGGACTGGTCGTACGACCCGAAGACCGGGCGCCGGGCTCCGCTGGTGTACGCCTTCGACGTGCCGTACCGCGACGAGGACGCGGTCGGGGACATCAAGCAGATCTGGGAGCTGTCCCGGCACCAGTACCTCACCCGGCTCGCCGCCGCCTACGCGGTCACCGGGGACGAGCGGTACGCCGAGCGGGTGGCCGAGCACCTGCGGTCGTGGTGGGCGGCCAACGCGCCGCTGCGCGGGGTGCACTGGACCAGCGGCATCGAGCTGGGGATCCGGCTGCTGTCCTGGGTGTGGATCCGCCGGCTGCTGGACGGCTGGCCGGGCGCGGCCGCGCTGTTCGAGGACAACCCGGTCGCACGCGACCAGATCTGGCACCACCAGCGCTGGCTGGCCGCCTTCCCCAGCCGGGGGTCCTCGGCGAACAACCACGTCATCGCCGAGGCCGCCGGGCAGTTCGCCGCGGCCTGCGCGTTCGGCTGGTTCCCCTCCTCGGCGCGCTGGCGGGCCGACGCGCTGCGGTCGCTGGAGCGGCATCTGCGGGCGAACACCTTCGGCTCCGGCCTCAACCGCGAACTGGCCACCGAGTATCACGGGCTGGTGCTGGAGCTCGGTCTGGCCGCGGTCGCCGAGGCGGATGCCGCCGGTGTGCCGGTCCCCGCGACGGTCCGGCTGGTGCTGCTGCGGATGACCGACGCGCTCGCGGCCGTCGTGGACAACCGGCTGCGGCCGCCGCGCCAGGGGGACGCCGACGACGGACACGGTCTGGTCGTGGACGGAACGGGCACCGACCGCTGGGGCTCGCTGCTGGCCACCGGGGACGCCGTGTTCGGCCGGCTCCCCTGGTGGCCGGAGGTGACCGGCACCGATGTGCGCACCCCTCTGCTGGCCGCGCTCATCCGGCCGTACGCCCGAGAGGGAAGCGCGCCCGCCGTGTCCCGCCCGGCGAGCCGGCCGGCCCACTTCGCCGACGCGGGCATGACCGTCCTGCGGGGCCCGGAGGAGATCTGGGTCCGCTGCGACGGCGGTCCGCACGGATTCCTGTCCATCGCCGCGCACGCCCACGCGGACGCGCTGTCCGTGGAGGTCCGCCACGACGGCGTCGACGTCCTCGCCGACCCGGGGACGTTCTGCTACCACGGGCAGCCCGAGTGGCGGCAGTACTTCCGCTCGACCCTCGGCCACAACACCCTGCAGCTGGACGGCACCGACCAGTCCGTCTCCGGCGGCCCGTTCCTGTGGACCCGCCAGGCCCGCAGCCGCGTCCTGGTCGCGGACACGTCCGGCGGGGACACGGCCCGCTGGTGCGCCGAGCACGACGGCTACCCGGGCTCGGTGCACCGCCGCCGGGTGGAGCTGACGGCCGCGAGCCGGGAGCTGAGGGTGGTCGACGAGGTGCGCGGCCCGCGCCGCCCCGCGCGCCTGGCGTTCCATCTCGGCCCGGCGATCGCCGTGGACCTGGTGGGCGACCGGGCCGTGCTCACCTGGACCCGGGACGGCGAGGACCGCTCCGCGACGCTCGACCTGCCCGGGCAGCTGAGCTGGCGGGCGCACCGCGGCGAGAGCGACCCGCCGCTGGGCTGGTACTCCGCCGGCTTCGGACGCAAGGAACCCGCCACCACGCTGATCGGCACCGGTTTCGCCGACGGCACCGCGCTGTCGGGGGACTTCACCACCGTACTCAGGTTCCGCGGCTAGCGGGGAGGGGGAACTCTTGGGGATCAAGTGGCGGCACCGGGCGGCGTCGGCCGCGGCGCTGGCCCTGCTGGCGGTGACCGGCTGCGACGACACGCCGGCCGCGCAGCCGAAGCCGACCGCCGCGCCGTCCACGCCCGTGGCCCGGGTGTGCGCCCGGCCCGAGCCCGGGCCGGCGACGGCTCCGGCGGGCGCGGTGACGGTCGACCCCGCGGTGGCGGGCGACCTGGCCGCGAAGACCAGGAGCAGCCCCCCGGACACCACCTTCTGGCTCCGGCCGGGCAGACACAGGCTCGGCCCGAACCGCTACGCCCAGGTCGTCCCCAAGGAAGGGAACACCTATCTCGGCGCGCCGGGCGCGGTGCTCGACGGCCGCAGGACCAACCAGTACGCGTTCGGCGGCACCGCCCGCGACGTCACCCTCCGCCATCTGACCGTGCAGGGGTTCGTCGCGCCGCACGACGAGGGCGTGGTCAACCACGACTCGGCCGACGGGTGGGTGATCGAGCACACGACGATCCAGAACAACTCCGGCGCCGGGCTGATGGCCGGCGCCCGCCAGCAGGTCCGCGCCAACTGCCTGCGCGGCAACGGTCAGTACGGCATGAACGCGTACAAGGACCCCGGTCTCATCAGCGGCCTGGTGGTCGAGGGCAACGAGATCGTGGGCAACAACAAGGACGACTGGGAGCGGCGGCGGCCGGGCTGCGGCTGCGCCGGGGGCGTCAAGTTCTGGGCCGTCGACGGCGCCGACGTACGCGGCAACTGGGTGCACGACAACCGCGGCCCCGGGCTGTGGGCGGACACCAACAACAACGACTTCCGCATCGAGGACAACCTGATCGAGGACAACGACGGTGCCGCGCTGATCTACGAGACCAGCTACAACGCGGTCATCCGGAAGAACACGATCCGGCGCAACAACTGGGTCGAGGGCCGCAGGCACGCCGACCGCGGCGACACCTTCCCCTTCGCGACGGTCTACGTGTCCGAGTCCGGCGGTGAACCGCGCGTACCGGCCCGCACGGACAGGATCGAGATCTACCGCAACGTGCTGGAGAACAACTGGTCCGGCATCACCCTGTGGGAGAACGCCGACCGGTTCTGCAACAGTCCGGCCAACACCTCCTCCGGCGCCTGCACGCTGCTCGTGAAGGACACCGGCCGCTGCGCACAGCCGGCGATCGCCACCGCACCGCTGCTCGCCGACTGCCGCTGGAAGACCCAGCGGGTGGACATCCACGGCAACCGCTTCGTGCTGGACAAGTCCGTCGTCGACTGCACGGTGAAGTGCGACCGCATGGCGGTGCTGGCCAACTACGGCACCTATCCGGACTGGTCGCCGTACCAGGGCGACGTGGTGGCCGAGGCGATCACCCTCAGGCAGCACAACCGCTGGCACGGCAACGTCTACGTCGGACCGTGGACGTTCGTCGCCCACGACCCGAGCCGGGTCCTCGACTCCGGGCAGTGGCAGGACACGCCCTACCGGCAGGACGCGGGCAGCACCTTCCGCGCACGGGACCGTGGTTGAGATGGACACCGACCGCACGCCGAGGATCGTCGGCGCGGCCTGGGGGCTGCTGATCCTCAACACGCTGGGCTCCGCCGGGGCGAAGACCATCGTCCCGCTGCCCCGCTCCCTCATCCAGATGGCCACCATGGGCGCGCTGGTCGCCGCGTTCGTGCTGGCGCTCGTGGTCAATCGTCCCCTGCGCATCCGGCCCAGCGCCTTCGTGCTCCTGCTCACCCTGCTGCTGGTGCCGAGCGTGATCTCCAGCGCGAACCTGGAGTCCGGGTTCGGCGCGCTGTTCCGCTGCGGCCGGCTGGCCCTCTTCGTCAGCACGCTGTGGCTGCTCAGCCGCTGGTGGGACGGCGGCGACACGTTCGTCCGGCACCACATCCGGATGTATCTGGCCGTGCTCGGGTCGGTGGCCGCCGGCCTGGTCGTCTCACCGGGCGCCGCCCTGCCCGAGCTCTACGGCGGGCGGCTGGTCGGCGCGTTGTGGCCGCTCACCCCGCCGCAGATCGGGCAGTACGCCGCGGTGATCATCGGCCTCACCGTGCTGCTCGTCCTGGGCCGCCGCACCGACAGGACCAGCGCGACGGTGGTCATCGTGCCGTCGCTCGTCCTGCTCGCGCTGACCCACACCCGCACGGCCACGCTCGGCCTGCTCGCCGGGCTGGCGCTGGCGATCGGCTCGCTCGTCCTGACCAGCGCCGCCGCCCGCCGGTTCTTCGCCTGGGCGGTGCTGTGCGCCGCGGTGGCCGCGGTGGGATTCGGCTCGATGCTCCAGGCGTGGTTCCTGCGCGGGCAGAGCCAGGAGAACTTCTCCAGCCTCACCGGTCGCGCCAAGGTCTGGAACGCCCTGCTGGCGGCACCCCGGACGACCTCGGAGTATCTGTTCGGCGCGGGTCTGGGCGACAAGTCGTTCGGCGGGCTGCCCATCGACAACAGCTGGCTGGCCGTCTACCAGGAGCAGGGTGTCACCGGGGTCACCCTGGTCGCGGCGGTCGTCGTCGTGCTGGGCGGCGTCGCGCTGCTGCGTCCTCCGTCGCTGTCGAGGGCCTGCGCGATCTTCCTGATCAGCTACTGCGCGATCGCGTCGTACACCGAGGCCGGGCTGGGCGACGCCTCGCCGTATCTGCTGCATCTGGCCGTGGCCGCCTCGCTGCTCGCGGCACCTGCCGCGACCGCTCCCCCGCCGGTGCCCGAAAACCCTCGACGGCGCATCCCCCGATGGGCCCGTCGATCGGAGGTGATCTGAGCATGCACGTCCTCGTGGTGCACAACCGCTACGCCTCGGCACAGCCGAGCGGGGAGAACAAGGTCGTCGACCAGGAGGTGGCGCTGCTGCGCGGGGCCGGACACCGGGTCGAGCTGTTCGAGCGGCGCAGCGACGACATCGCCGCCCGCTCGCTGCCGGGCAAGGTCGCGGTGCCGCTGCTGGTGCCGTGGAACCCGGCGGTGCGCTCGGAGCTCGCCGTGAAGCTCCGCGCCGAACGGCCGGACGTGGTGCACGTCCACAACGTCTTCCCGCTGCTGTCGCCCGCGGTGCTGGCCGCCTGCGCCGACGCCGGTGTGCCCGCCGTCGCCACGCTGCACAACTACACCCAGATCTGCCCGCCCGGCACGCTCCAGCGGGACGGCCGGCCGTGCACCGAGTGCGTCGGGTCCACGCCGCTGCCCGCCGTCCGGCACGGCTGCTACCGCGGCTCCCGGCTGGCGACGGTGCCGCTCGCGGTCAGCATGTCGGTGAACCGGAAGCGGTGGTGGTCCGGTGTGGAGCGGTTCTTCTGCATCTCCGCGGCACAGCGCGACGTCCTGGTGCGGGCCGGCATGCCCGCCGAACGGCTGGCGGTGAAGCACAACTTCGTGCCCGACCCGGACGACTGCCGGACAGGCCCCGGCGAGCATGTGCTCTACCTCGGCCGGCTCGCCGAGGCCAAGGGCGTACGGCTGCTGATGACCGCGTGGGACGAGCTCGCCGCCGGCGGCGGTGTCGGCGTACCGCTGGTGATCGCCGGGGCGGGGCCGCTGGAGCCGGAGGTGACCGCCTGGGCGGCGGGCCGCGACGACGTGCGCTGTGTCGGCCTGTACGACCTGGCGCAGTGCCGGCGGGCCATCGCGCGGTCGGTCGCCGTGGTGGCTCCGTCGACGTGGCTGGAGGCGTTCGGCCTGGTGGTGGTGGAGGCGATGGCGGCGGGGGTCCCGACCGTCGCCGCCGGTCACGGCGCCTTCGTCGAACTCGTCGAGGACGGGAGGACCGGGCTGCTGCACCGGCCGGGCGAGTCCGCCTCGCTCGCGTCCGGCCTGCGCCGGATCACGGCCGATCCGGACACGAACCGGGAGATGGGACTGGCGGCCCGGCGCCGGTACGAGCAGCACTTCAGCCCGGCCGTCGGGCTGGAGCGACTGCTGGAGGGGTACCGCACCGCGATCGCGGGGCGGTCCGGCGACGGGGACGGCCCGCCGCCGGCAGGGGACGAAAGCACTGGCTCGCGGCGGGGACTCCCGCGCGAGCGGGATGGGGGGCACTAGATGACACGATGCCGACTCTGCGGCTCGGCGGCGCTGGAGAGCGTCGTCGACCTGGGGGCGACCCCGCCGTGCGAGAGCTTTCTCGCCGCGGACCAGCTCGACCGGCCCGAGCCGACGTACCCGCTGCACCTGCGGGTCTGCACCGACTGCTGGCTCGCGCAGATCCCGCCGCTGATCGAGCCGGAGGAGACCTTCACGGAGTACGCGTACTTCTCCTCCTACTCGACCTCCTGGGTGGAGCACGCGCGCACGTTCGTAGCCGACGCCGTGCGGCGGCTGGAACTCGGACCCGACGCATTCGTGGTCGAGGTCGCGAGCAACGACGGCTATCTGCTGAAGCACGTGGTGGACCGCGGGATGCGCTGCCTCGGCATCGAGCCGTCGGTGAACGTCGGCGCCGCGGCGCGGGAGGCGGGAGTGCCCACCGTCACGGAGTTCCTGTCCCCGGACACCGGCGCGGCCGTCCGCGCCGAGCACGGACCGGCGGACCTGGTCGTGGCCAACAACGTGTACGCGCACATCCCCGACGTCGTCGGATTCACCCGGGGGCTGCGCGCGCTGGTCGCCGACGACGGCTGGGTCTCGATCGAGGTGCAGCACCTGCTGACCCTGATCGAGGACAACCAGTACGACACGATCTACCACGAACACTTCCAGTACTACACGGTCGCCTCCGCGATCCGGGCGCTGGCCAGCGGCGGACTCACGCTGGTGGACGTCGAACTGCTGCCCACGCACGGCGGCTCCGTCCGGCTGTGGGCCCGCCCGGCCGAGGTGGCCGGAGAGCCGACGCAGCAGGTGGCCGACGTACTCGACCGGGAGAAGGCCGCCGGGCTCCAGGAGCTCTCCGGGTACACCGAGTTCTCCGCCCGGGTGGCCAAGGTGCGCCGGGACCTGCTGAAGTTCCTCGTCGAGGCGGCCGAGCGCGGCGAGACGGTCGTCGGCTACGGCGCCCCGGGCAAGGGCAACACCCTGCTCAACCACTGCGGCATCCGGCCCGACCTGCTCGCGTACACGGTCGACCGCAACCCCTACAAGCACGGCAGGTTCACCCCGGGCACCCGCATCCCGATCCTGGTGCCCGACCGGATAGCCGCCGACAAGCCGGACTACGTCCTCGTCCTGCCGTGGAACCTGCGGGCCGAGCTGACCGAGCAGCTGTCCTTCGTGCACGAGTGGGGCGGCCGGCTGGTCTTTCCCATACCGGAACTGAGCATTGTCGAGGTCAAGGCATGAAGGTCGTCCTGTTCTGCGGCGGTTACGGGATGCGGATGCGCAGCGGCGCCTCCGACGACGTGCCCAAGCCGATGGCGATGGTCGGCCCGCGACCGCTGATCTGGCACGTCATGCGCTACTACGCACACTTCGGGCACACGGAGTTCATCCTGTGCCTCGGGTACGGCGCGCACCACATCAAGGACTTCTTCCTCAACTACGAGGAGACGACGTCCAACGACTTCGTGCTGCGGGGCGGACGGACCGAGCTGCTGTCCACCGACATCTCGGACTGGACGATCACGTTCGCGCAGACCGGCGTCGAGTCACCGATCGGGGAGCGGCTGCGCCGGGTGCGGCACCATCTGGACGGCGACGAGATGTTCCTCGCCAACTACGCCGACGTGCTCACCGACGCCCCGCTGCCGGAGATGATCGACCGGTTCGCCCGGCGCGACGCCGGTGCGTCGATGATGGTGGTGCCGCCGCAGTCCTCGTTCCACTGCGTGGACCTGGGCGAGGACGGCCTGGTGGGGGGCATCACTCCGGTGAGCGAACTGCCGCTGTGGGAGAACGGCGGCTACTTCGTGCTCCGCCAGGAGGTCTTCGACCACATCCCGGAGAACGGGGACCTGGTCGCCGACGGCTGCGCCCAGCTGGCCAAGCAGGGAAGGCTGGTGGCGCACCAGCACCGCGGCTTCTGGAAGCCGACCGACACCGTGAAGGAGCGGGCCGCGCTCGACGACGCCTACGCCCGGGGCGACCGCCCGTGGGCCGTGTGGGAACGGGACGGCGCGGCAGCGGAGGCCGGGGTGGGGACCGCGTGATCCGGCTCGGCACCGGGCGCCTGGACCGGATCGTCGCGGTGGGCGCGCACTGCGACGACATCGCCATCGGCGCCGGCGCCACCCTCCTGACGATGTGCCTCGCGCGGCCGGGTCTGCGCGTCGACGCGCTGGTGCTCTCCGGCGCCGGCAGCGAGCGGGAGCAGGAGGAGCAGGCCGCGCTCGCCGCCTTCTGCCCGGGCGCCGATCTGCGCCTCACCGTGGACAAGCTGCCCGACGGACGGCTGCCCGCCCACTGGGAGGAGGCCAAGGGCGCGGTCGAGGAGCTGCGCGCGCGGACGGAACCGGATCTCGTGCTGGCCCCGCGCACCGACGACGCGCACCAGGACCACCGCGGTCTGGCGAAGCTGATGACCACCGCGTTCCGCGACCATCTCGTGCTCGGCTACGAGATCGTCAAGTGGGACGGTGATCTGGGCCGTCCGGCCGCCTACCAGCCGCTGTCGCCGGAGATCGCCGAACAGAAGGTGCGGCTGCTGCAGGAGCACTACCCCTCGCAGCGGCACCGGCCCTGGTACGACCGCGAGGCGTTCCTCGGTCTGGCCCGGATCCGCGGCATCGAATGCCACGCGCGCTACGCCGAGGCGTTCGCCGTCACCAAACTCACTCTCGACCTGGGGGAATGAACCTTGCGCGTACTGCTCACCGGACACCAGGGCTACCTGGGCACCGTGATGGCCCCCGTCCTCGCGGCCGCCGGGCACGAGGTCGTCGGCCTGGACTCCGGCCTGTTCGCCGACTGCGTGCTGGGCCCGGCGCCCGTGGACCCGCCGGGACACCGGGTGGACCTGCGTGACGTCACCGCCGACCACGTGGCCGGGTTCGACGCCGTGATCCACCTGGCCGCGCTGTCCAACGATCCGCTGGGATCGCTGGCGCCGGAGCTCACCTACGACATCAACCACCACGCGTCCGTGACGCTGGCCCGGCTCGCCCGCGACGCCGGGGTGCAGCGGTTCCTGTACGCGTCCACGTGCTCCGTCTACGGCGCCGCGGGCGGCGACGAGCTGGTCGCCGAGGACGCCCCGCTGCGGCCGGTGACGCCGTACGCGGAGTCCAAGGTGCGGGTGGAGGACGACCTGCACGCCCTGTCCGACGGCGACTTCAGCCCGGTGTACATGCGCAACGCCACCGCCTTCGGCTTCTCGCCCCGGCTGCGCGCCGACATCGTGCTGAACAACCTGGTGGGACATGCCCTTCTGTCCGGCGAGGTCCTCGTGCTCTCCGACGGCACCCCCTGGCGCCCGCTGGTGCACGCCGCCGACATCGCACGGGCCTTCACTGCCGCGCTGACCGCGCCGCGGGCCGCGGTGCACGACCGGGCGTTCAACATCGGCAGCGAGACCAACAACGTCACCGTCGCCGAGATCGCCGGACAGGTCGCCGAGGCGGTGTCCGGCTCCAAGGTGAGGATCACCGGGGAGAACGGCGCCGATCCGCGGTCCTACCGGGTGGACTTCTCCCGGTTCCGCGCGGCGGTGCCCGGCTTCGAGTGCGAGTGGACGGTGAAGCGGGGCGCGCTCGAACTCGCCGACGCCTACCGTGAGCACGGGCTGACCCGGGAGGACTTCGAGCAGCGCTTCACCCGGCTCGCCGTGCTGCGCGCGGCCTCCGACGCGGGCGCCGTCGACGGCACCCTGCGGTGGCGCCCGTGACCACGGCCGGCGAGGAGATGCACGCACTGGTGGAGCGGCTGTACCCGCTGTGCCGGAGCATCACCGGCGACGGGGTGCGCGCCACCCTGGACATCGTCGGCGAGTACATCCCGCTGACGGTGCACGAGGTGCCGACCGGGACCCGGGTGCTCGACTGGACGGTGCCGCAGGAGTGGAACATCCGGGACGCCTACATCGCCGACTCCTCCGGCAGACGGGTCGTCGACTTCGCCGCGTCCAGCCTGCATGTGCTCGGCTACAGCGTGCCGGTGTCGGCGACCATGCCGCTGGCCGAGCTGCGCGGGCATCTGCACACCCTGCCGGACCACCCGTCCTGGGTGCCGTACCGCACCAGCTACTACAAGCCGGAATGGGGGTTCTGCCTGGCCCAGGACACCCTGGACGCGATGCCGGACGGCGAGTACGAGGTGCGCATCGACTCCACCCTCGCCGACGGCCACCTCACCTACGCCGAGCACGTGGTGCCCGGTCAGGTCGCCGACGAGGTGATCGTCTCCTGCCACGTCTGCCACCCGTCGCTGGCCAACGACAACCTGGCCGGCATCGCGGTGGCCGCGTACCTGGCCCGGTCGCTGGCGGAACGGTCCCCGTACTACACCTACCGGTTCGTCTTCGCGCCCGGCACCATCGGGGCGATCACCTGGCTGGCCCGCAACGCCGAGCGGGTGGAACGGGTCAGGCACGGGCTGGTGCTGGCCTGCGCGGGCGACCCGGGCCGGCTGACGTACAAACGGAGCAGGCGCGGTGACGCGGAGATCGACCGGGTGATGCGGCATGTGCTGTCCGCCTCCGAACGCCCGCATCAGATCAACGAGTTCACGCCGTACGGCTACGACGAGCGGCAGTACTGCTCCCCCGGGTTCGACCTCGGTGTGGGCTCGCTCAGCCGGACCCCGTACGCCGGTTATCCCGAGTACCACACCTCGGCGGACGACCTGGACTTCGTCTCCCCGGAGGCGATGGAGGACACGCTCGCCGTGTGCCGCGAGGCGTTCGCGGTGCTGGACCGCAACCGGCGGTACGTCAACCTCAGCCCCTACGGCGAACCCCAGCTCGGACGGCGCGGGCTGTACGACTCGCTCGGCGGCCGCAGCGACGCCAAGGAGGCCCAGATGGCGATGCTCTGGGTGCTCAGCCTCTCCGACGGCGAGCACAGCCTGCTGGACGTCGCCGAGCGGTCCGGGCTGCCGTTCGACACCGTCGCCGACGCGGCCGACGCGCTGCACGGCGCCGAACTGATCAAGGTGTGACGCCGATGACCACCGAGAAGGAGACGACGACGGCGCCGGCCGGGTCCGCCCGGCGGGCCTTCGCCGCCCGGATGTCCTGGGGACTGGCCGACCAGGCGGCCTCCAGCATCAGCAACTTCGCGGTGGGCATCTACGTGGCGCGCTCGCTGGGGGTGACCGCGTTCGGCGTGTTCAGCCTCGCCTGGGTGACCTACGGCGTGGTGCTCAACGTCTCCCGCGGTCTGGCCACCGATCCGCTCGTGGTGCGCTTCAGCGGCGTGTCCGACGCGTCCTGGCGCAGGGCGGTGGCCCGGTCGTCGGGTACCGCGCTCGGCGTCGGCGCCGTCGTCGGAGCGGTGTGTCTGGTGGCCGGCCTCGCTCTCGGCGGCCGCGTCGGACCCGCGTTCGCCTGTCTCGGCGTGATGCTGCCGGGGCTGCTGCTGCAGGACGCCTGGCGGTACGCGTTCTTCGCCGCGGGCACCGGGCGGAAGGCGTTCGTCAACGACCTCGTGTGGGGCGTCGCGCTCGTCCCGGCCATGGTCGTGGCGGCCCGGTCGGGCGGCGTGGCCGCGTTCGTGCTCGCCTGGGGCGCGTCCGCCACGGTGGCCGCGGGCTACGGCTGCGTCCAGTCCGGGATCCGGCCCCGCGTGTCCCGGGCGCGCGCGTGGCTGCGCGAGCAGCGCGACCTCGGCCACCGGTACCTGGTCGAGAACGTCAGCCTCAGCGGCGCGAGCCAGCTGCGGGCGTACGGGCTCGGCGCGATCGCCGGGGTCGGCGCGGTGGGCGCGGTCCGGGGCGCGGAGCTGCTGCTCGGCCCGTTCCTCGCCGTGCTGATGGGGCTGTCGCTGGTCACCGTCGCGGAGGCGGCACGGGTGCTGCGGCGGGCCCCGCAGCGGCTGGGGAAGTTCTGTCTCCTCCTCGGCGGCGGACAGGCCGCCGCCGCGCTGTGCTGGGGCGGAACGCTGCTCCTGATGCCGGACCGGCTCGGCGAGCTGGTGCTCGGCGACGTCTGGACCTCCGCCTCACAGCTCATCGTGCCGGTCACCCTCGGCGTCGCGGGCGCCGGCCTCGGCACCGGCGCGGCGGCCGGGCTGCGCGCGCTCGCCGCGGCCCGGCGCAGCCTGCGCTGCCAGCTGTTCGCCTCCGCCTGCTACGTCGCCGGCGGGCTCGGCGGCGCGGCGTCGGCCGGCACGGTCGGCTCCGCCTGGGGCGTCGCCGCCGCGACCCTCGCCGGCTCGGCCGTGTGGTGGCTGCAGCTGCGCTCGGCCCTGCGCGAGCACCACCAGAACTCCATTCCCGAAGTGAGGACATCATGACCGCCCACCCCAGGCTGAGCATCGGCCTGCCCGTGTACAACGGCGAGGAGTACCTGGCCGAGTCGTTCGACGCCCTGCTCGGCCAGACCTACGAGGACTTCGAGCTGGTCGTCTCCGACAACGCCTCGACCGACGGGACCGAGGGCATCTGCCGCAAGTACGCCGCGCAGGACTCGCGTATCCGGTACATCCGGCTGCCCCGGAACATCGGTGCCGCGCCGAACCACAACCACGTGTTCGCCGAGTGCCGCGGCGAGCTGTTCAAGTGG
Source organism: Streptomyces sp. NPDC093094 (assembly GCF_044754345.1). Taxonomy (NCBI): domain Bacteria; kingdom Bacillati; phylum Actinomycetota; class Actinomycetes; order Kitasatosporales; family Streptomycetaceae; genus Streptomyces; species Streptomyces sp. NPDC093094. The sequence goes on from NZ_JBIVOX010000008.1 coordinate 354,831, forward strand.
GCCTCGCACGACGACCTGTACGCCCGGGACCTGCTGAGGCGCTGCGTCGAGGCGCTGGACGAGAGGCCGGAGGTGATCCTCGCGCACAGCGGCCAGGCGGTCATCGACGGCGAGGGCCGGGTGAAGGTCCCCTACGAGTACCGGCTCGCCACCGACTCGCCGCATGCGCCGGAGCGCTTCCGCAGCCTGCTGTTCGAGCCCGGGGGCGACGACTTCTACGGGGTGATGCGGGCGGACGTGCTGCGCCGGGTGAAACCGCACGACAGCTACCACCACGCGGACCGCACCTTCGTCGCCGAGATCACCCTGCACGGGCCCTTCCACCAGGTGCCGGAGCTGCTGTACTTCCGCCGCGACCACCCCACCCGCGCCGAACGGGCCAACCCCTCCAAGCGCTCCCGGTGCGTCAACCTGGACCCGCGCCGGGCCGGCCTGCTGCACCCGACGCCCCGGCTGCTCGCCGAGTACGTCTGGGGCTTCGTCTCGGCGATCCGGCGGGCGCCGTTGTCGCCGGCCGACCGGCGCGCGTGCTACCGCCACCTGGCCGCGTGGATGACCAGCCGGGTCCGGCCGGGCGCCGGCGAACGGGTCGAGGACCGCGCCCCGGTCGACCCGGCCCGCCTCACCGTCTCCGTCGACGCCCTCGTCGCCGGCCGCGAGGGGAGGCAGGCGTGACGCCTGCGCACAGGTCCCCGGTGCGCGTGGGGGTGTTCGGCCTGCTCGGCTCCGGCAACCTCGGCAACGACGGGTCGCTGGAGGCCGTGCTCGGGTACCTCCGCGCCGAGCACCCGCAGGCGGCCGTGGACGCGCTGTGCGGCGGACCCGAGGTCGTCACGGCCCGGTACGGGATCCCCGCGACACGGCTGCACTGGTACCGCGGGGAGTACCGGACCGCGTCACGCGCGGGCGCGATCGTGGCGAAGGGGCTGGGCAAACTCGTCGACGTCGTCCGCACCGCCGCCTGGGTGCGCCGGCACGACGTGGTGATCGTGCCGGGCATGGGTGTCCTGGAGGCCACGCTGCCGCTGCGGCCGTGGGGCTTTCCGTACTCGCTGTTCCTGCTCTGCGCGACCGGCCGGCTGTTCGGCACCCGGGTCGCCCTGGTCGGCGTCGGCGCCGACACGATCGCCGACCGCCCGACGCGGGCCCTGGTGCGCCGGGCCGCGCGGCTGGCCGCCTACCGGTCGTACCGCGACACCCTGTCCCGCGACGCGATGAGGGCGATGGGCGTGGACACCTCACGCGACGAGGTCTACCCGGACCTCGCGTTCGCCCTGCCGGCGCCGCCGGCGGGCACGCCCTCGGATGCACCGGGCCCGGTCTGCGTCGGTGTCATGGACTTCCACGGCGGCAACGACGACCGCGCCAGGGCCGAGGAGATCCACCGGCGCTACCTCGACGGGACGACCCGCTTCGTGCGCGCCCTGGCCGAGGACGGCAGGCCGGTCCGGCTGCTCACCGGCGACGAGTGCGACGCTCCGGTGGTCGCCGCGATCCTCGACGCGGTGGACTCTCCGCTGGTCACCGCGTCCGGGGCGGCCTCGCTGGCCGACCTGATGAAGGAGGCGGCGGCCGCCGACGCCGTGGTGGCGACCCGCTACCACAACCTGGTCTGTGCGCTGAAGGCCGGCACACCGACGCTCGCCCTCAGCTACGCGGCGAAGAGCGACGCGCTCATGGCCCGGATGGGGCTGGACGCGTACCGTCACCCGGCTCGCGAGGTCGACGCCGACCGGCTGCTCGAACAGTTCCGGGCACTGGAGAAGCGATCGGCGGAGCTGCGGCGGACCCTCGCCGAACGCAACCAGGCCGCCGCCCGGCGCCTCGACCAGCAGTTCACCGCCCTGACCACGGCCCTGTTCCCGGTGGCCGACCACACCCATGCCCCGCGGGAGGCCCCATGAGAACGACCCAGGTCCCGGCCGTCGCCGGCGCCTACCTGTTCGAGCCGACGCCGTACACCGACGAACGCGGTTTCTTCTGCCGCACCTTCGACGCCGATGTGGTCCGCTCGGCGGGCATCGACCCGGACGCCTTCATCCAGGACAGCGTGTCCCGCTCGGTCCAGGGCGTGCTGCGCGGCCTGCACCTGCGCTCCGGGGCCGGCGAGGCCAAGCTGGTGCGGTGCTCCTACGGGAGCATCTTCGACGTCGTCGTGGACCTGCGGCCGGACTCGCCGACCTACCGCAACGTGGCCCTCTTCGAGCTGTCCGGCGAGACACAGGCGACCCTGTACATCCCGGCGGGGTGCGCGCACGGCTTCCAGGCGCTGACCGAGACCGCCGACACCTCGTACCGGATCGACCGCCCGCACGACCCGGCCGAGGACGTGACGATCGCCTTCGACGACCCGGAGCTCGCCATTCCCTGGCCGCTGCCGGTCACATCGATGTCCCAGCGGGACCGGGAGGCGCCGAGCCTCGCCAAGGTCCTCCAGCAAAGAGAGAGTTGAGGTCGGCGTGGCCACCGAAGACACCGAAGAGCTCCTCCTCCCCCGCTCGCGGGCGGCGAACGAGCGGCTGCACGCCATGATCCCCGGCGGCGCGCACACCTACGCCAAGGGCGACGACCAGTACCCCGAGGACCTGGCCCCGGTCATCAGCCACGGCCACGGCGCCCACGTGTGGGACGTCGACGGCAACCGTTACGTCGAGTACGGCTCCGGCCTGCGGTCGGTCAGCCTGGGGCATGCCCACCCGCGCGTGGTCGAGGCGGTGCGACGGCAGCTGGACCGCGGCAGCAACTTCGTCCGGCCGTCCGTCGTGGAGGTCGAGGCCGCGGAACGTTTCCTGGCCACGGTGCCGACCGCCGAGATGGTGAAGTTCGCCAAGAACGGCTCCGACGCCACCACCGCCGCGGTGCGCCTCGCCCGCGCCGCCACGGGGCGCCGGCGGGTGGCCCTCTGCGCCGACCATCCGTTCTTCTCGGTCGACGACTGGTTCATCGGCACCACACCGATGTCCGCCGGCATTCCGGCGGAGACCGGCGAGCTGACCGTGACGTTCCCGTACGGGGACCTGGCCGCCACGGAGGAGCTGCTCACCCGGTACGAGAACGAGATCGCCTGTCTGATCCTCGAACCCGCCACCCACACCGAGCCGCCGCCCGGATATCTCGCCGGCCTGCGCGCGCTGGCCGACCGGCACGGCTGCGTCCTGGTCTTCGACGAGATGATCACCGGCTTCCGCTGGTCCGAGGCGGGCGCCCAGGGCCTGTACGGCGTCGTCCCCGACCTCTCCACGTTCGGCAAGGCGCTGGGCAACGGATTCGCCGTCTCCGCGCTGGCCGGGCGCCGTGACCTGATGGAACGGGGCGGGCTGCGTCACTCCGGCGACCGGGTGTTCCTGCTGTCCACCACGCACGGCGCGGAAACGCACTCCCTGGCGGCCGCGACGGCCGTACAGACCACCTACACCGAGGAGGGCGTCACGGCGCGGCTGCACGCCCTGGGCGAGCGGCTGGCCGCCGGTGTCCGCGAGGCCGCGGCCGGGATGGGCGTCGCGGACCATCTCGTCGTCCGGGGCCGGGCCAGCAACCTGGTCTTCGCCACCCTCGACGAGAACCTGCGGCCGTCGCAGGAGTACCGCACCCTGTTCCTGCGCCGGCTCCTCATGGGCGGAGTGCTGGCTCCGTCGTTCGTGGTGAGCAGCGCGCTCGACGACGCCGACATCGATCACACCGTCGACGTGGTGGCCCAGGCGTGTGCGGTGTACCGCAAGGCGCTGGACGCCGGCGACCCCACGCCCTGGCTTTCCGGACGGCCGGTGAAGCCCGTGTTCCGCCGCCTGGCGTGAGGGGAACCCGGCGTGGCCCGGCCCGGTGTCAGCGACGCTCCGGCCGGCCGGCGCGGGCCGTCCGGTCGGCCCGTCGGCCGGCCGTCCGGTCGACCAGCCACGCGGTCGCCGGTGTCACCGCCAGCGCGGTGCACCAACCGCCGAGGACGTCGGTCGGGTAGTGCGCGCCCAGAGCGACCTGCGCCCAGCCCATGGCGCCGCCGGCCGTCAGTGCCGCGGCGAGCACGAGTGACGTGCCGGCCGTCCTGCCGAGGCCGGGCCGGCCGCTCACGAGCAGCGCCACCACCAGGGCGAGCGCGGTGAGGAAGGCGGTGTGCCCGCTCGGGTAGGACAGATTGCCGGCACCGTGGATCGTGCGCCCCACCAGGGACTTGAGCAGCGTCGCCGTCACCACCGCGATGCCGGTGCCGGCGACGACGAGCACCGCCCCGCGAGGACGCCGGAACAGCAGGCAGCCCGTCACGGCGACCGCGACCAGCATCGCCGCCCCCAGGGGCTCCCCCAGGAAGTCCGTGGCCAGAGCGAGGTGCCGCCACGGCGGCCGCACGCTGTCCGCCGTCGGCTCGACGATCCATCTGTCCACCCTGCCGGGCCGGCTGTGACCGGCGTACAGGACCCCGATCACGACGACCACCAGCGCGGCCAGGGCCGCGACCGGCCCGAGGAACCCGCGCAGCGACAAAGGCAGCACCGCGGACGCCGACCGGCCGGTCACCCGCTCGTCGTGTCCGGCCGGCCCGCTCTGCAAGGCCGTGACCGGCAGGCGGCGTTCCGGTTCTTGTTCCTCCGGGGCAGGGCGCGGACCTTCGTCCGACCGATGGACAACCATGACTCAGCGGCCTCCTGTCTCCCCTGCTCCAGGCCCTCTTGAGGACTGCCCGGCCTGCTTCCGGCACCGACGGTACGGCTTCGAGGACCGGCCCCGACGACATCCTGGAGGACCGGGGCGGTGCGCTACCCCGTCGCGGTGAGCAGGTACCGCCAGCGGGGTTGCTCGGCGATCAGGCTGGCTGCGACCAGGACCGTCACGGCGACGGCGGCCCACGCCGGCCAGGCCACCCAGGAGGAGACGACGGCCACGACCAGTTGAAGCAGTGCCAGGGCGATGGTCACCACGCCCGGGACCGGAACGATGATCTTCTCCCGGACCAGCCCGTTGTCGCCCGGGGTGGCGAAGACGGTCAGCACGGCGAGCAACAGGACCACCGACACCACGGCGAGCAGCACGGAGTGCGGGGCGAGCGCCCAGGGCGTGGCCACCCAGGCGACCAGCATGCTGAGGAAACGAAGCGGGTCCGCCAGATGTGTCACACACCGACTCTCCCACAGCGAACGGCAGTTCGGGCCGCTTCGGCCCAGAAGGCCCGGCGACACCGGACTCACCCGGCGGACGGAGTCAGTGGTGCACCTCGCGCGCCTCGTACTTCCTGAGCCCCGGAGTCAGATCTCCCGGCCGTCGGGCGCGGGCCGTGAGATCGTCCGCGGATGACCGACACTGCCGGGGAATCGACATCGGCGCGACCCGACGACCGTGTCGCGTCCGTTCTGCGCTTCGCGGTGGAACTCGTGGCCTGGGTGGCGACCCCCTGGGCACTGTCCGGGCACTCCTGGCTGCTTGCCGCCCTGTCCGTGGCGCTCCTGATCGGCCTTCCCACGTGTTTCTCCACCCCGGGCGACAAGGCGAACGTGATCATCGCGGTACCGGGCTGGGTCACGATCCTTCTGGTGCTCCTCCAGCTCGGCGCGGCCGTGGCCTCGTCGTGGCCGGCCCGGCCGGGGTGGGCTGCGGGTCTCGTGACCCTCATGGCCGTCACGGCCCTCGTCACGGAACGCCGCCGCCGGCAACGGCTCGTCTCCGGCGGGCCGACCCGCCGGCCGAGGCGTCCGTCCGCCGCCTGAAGCACTCCGTCGCCACCGCTGCGGTCGCGTCGTCCAGGCGCTCGCACGCCACGTCGGCGTCCAGGTCCCTCCGCGCCGTCGGCCCCGGTGCCGCGCTCCCTGCGGCAACCGGCACGTCGGCGTCGGCCGGCGTCGGCTCGGCCGCCGCATGGTGACGGTACGGGACCGGCGTCAGCGCGGCGTCATCCCGTCGTCATCGGCGCGGGTCCGGGATCCGGATCCGCCGGCCGTGTTCTTCGGCAGCGGCCCTGAACGCCTCCGACCGTGGCGAGACGGTGATGAGCTGCGTCTTGCCGGCAGCGCGCCGGGATCGCAGGGCAGCGACGGGACCGGCAACGACCGGCAGCCGGCCGATGAATCGCCGACGGGCCGGGCTTCGGGTTGCAGGTCGGACGTCGACGCAAGAGGGTTGCCTTACAAGGCTCATGTGCCCCCTCTGCCTCGCCGGGTCACCTCCGAGATGCCCGGTTCCCGATCGCCCTCCGCTCGCGAGTGCCGCCGGAGAGGGCGGGCGGAGAAGGCGGGCACCCTCGCTCCCGGTGCGGCGGGGCATCGTGCCGGGACGTATGAACTCGTAGGGTCACCGGGCGGACCCCAGGAGCGGGAGAGGGTCCCCGGCCGACGCGAAGCCTTCATCGGCAGTGGCCTGCCGGCGATCTCCTCAGTCCAGTCAGAGAAGGTCTCCGATGTCCGAAAACACACAACCCGATCCTCGGAATCTGAGCTCGCTCGGCGGACCCGCGGACGACGGTTCTCCCGCCGCCGAACCCGACGTGGAGCAGGCACCGGGAAGCGCTTTGGAAGACACACTGGAACACCTTGCTTCAGGTGCGACGGAACAGAGGTCCGCCAAAGCAGCCTGGCTCGAACTGCCGCTCGCCTGGATCTCCTATCTGCGGACGGAGATCAACCTGCAGGAGTGCGTGAAGAAAGAAGAAGAGCAGCACCGGCGAGAAGTACTCCTCGCCGGGGCCAGGAAGCATCTGGACATCGCCGAGTCCGCCTGCAGGGAGAAGCGCATCTGGTTCAACCGGTTCAAGAAGTCCAACAGGCTCGAACGGATCTGGGCGAACGTGCGGGTCGCCGACGTGAACCTGCTCGCCCTGAGCTCGGACGACGAACTCAGGGCGCGGTGCAGCTTCGTGAAGGTGATGGTGCAGCAGTACATCAGCACATCGAGCCCTCAGCGCATCGAAGCGGAAAGAGTCCTCGCCTCCCTGACGAAGGATCCCTCTTCGTCAGGGACGAAGGACCCGGTGTCGGCCCAGGACCGCGTCACCGTGGTACAGGCGCTGGGCATCTCGTACGCCGCGCTCGACGGCAGGACACGAAGGGTGCGCATCCTCGCGAACATGCTCTGGCTGGTGACGGGACTCACCATGCTGGGCGCCGCCGGACTTGCCCTGTGGGGCTTCTTCGATCCACAGACCTTGAGCCTCTGCTTCGAAGTCCCGCAGAAGGGCGACCTGACCACGAACACACAGCAGCCGACGCCGGAGGACGTGATCGTCTGCCCCACAGGAGAGGAGGCGGTCGACACGGAAAGACGCTTTGTCGACGACTACGCCGATCCGCTGGACGTTCTCTCCGTGGAGCTCGCCGGCCTTGTCGGGGCAGCACTGACGACGGTCGCGGCGCTGCGGAAGATCAGCGACAATCACACCTCTCCCTACGCCCTCCCGCTGGCGGCGGCCACCCTCAAGTTCCCCATGGGCGCGATAGCCGCTTTCGTCGGGGTCCTGTTCATCCGAGGAGCATTCCTCCCGGGGCTCAGCGCTCTCGACACGCCGGTGCAGATCCTCGCCTGGGCGGTGCTCTTCGGGGCCGCACAGCAACTCATCACCCACTTCATCGACCGAAAGGCGCAAACAGCGCTTTCCGGCGTCGGGAAGCCGATCGACCCTCCGGTGAAGAACCGGGCCGAAAAGCACCACTGAAATCGACCGGGTGATACCGGAGCCGCTCCCCGTCGGCCGGCGTCCGCTCCGGGGCGACGCGGACGCCGCGCCACGCGGCCGGCATCGACGGGCCGCCGCCACAGGGCGCTTGATCGATGGCGCCGTCCGAGGCGCCGTGGAGAATGCTTCCATGCACATCCGAGCCGTGCGCCTGGACGAACTGCCCCTTCTCCAGGACATCGAGAGGGCCGCCGGGCAGTGTTTCCGGGACATCGGCATGCCGGAGATCGCCGACGACGAGCCGCTCCCCCTCGGTGAGCTCGCCCGGTACCACCGCACGGGGCTGGCCTGGGTCGTGGCCGACGGCGCCGACGCCCCGGTCGCCTACCTGATCGCCGACCGTGTCGACGGCAGCCTCCACGTCGAGCAGGTCTCGGTGCACCCGGACAGCGCGCGGCGCGGCGTCGGCCGGTCGCTGCTGGACCGTGCGGCGGCCCACGCCGTGAGCGAGGGGGCACCCGCCCTGACCCTCACCACGTTCACCGGGGTTCCCTGGAACGCCCCTTACTACGCCCGCTGCGGATTCGAGCTCATGGACGACAGCGCGCTCACTCCCGGTCTGCGCAAGATCCGCGAGCACGAGGCGGCGCACGGCCTGGACCGATGGCCCCGGGCCTGCATGCGCCGGGCGTTGTGACCCCACGGTGCCGCAGGCGCGGACACACCCCCGGCCGGAACGCCGTCCCCTGACGTGAGCGGAGCCGGTTCCTGTTTCCGGGCGGCGCAGTCGTCGGGCGACACGGCTGTCGGGCGGAACGGGTACGCGTCCGCGGGACCGACGGCGACCGGAGGGGGCTCCGGCGTCCCGCGGAGTGCGCGGGCCTCACCGAGGGCGTCACGTTCCGCCTGCTCACTCCGGGTGGGCCACAGCGTCCCTCTGCAGTTCCACGGCCGCCGGCAGGCTCAGTCCGCGTTCCGCCTGGCGCAGGGCTTTCACCGCAGCGACCGAGGCGATGTCCCCGGTGAAGCCGACGGCGGCCAGCCGGGAGCGGACCCAGCGAGCGCGCAGTTCGGTCTCCGTGGCGGCAGCGGTGGCCCCGACGAGGCCGGCAGCGCGTTCCAGGCCCGGGCGTTCCTCCGGCGAGGCGGTGGCGAGCGCCTGACGCAGAGCGGCGGCGACCACGTCCGCGTCACGGACGAGGAGCACATGGCTTTGTTTCGTCATGAGATCCACCGTGACGGCCAAGGCCGCACCGGATCAAGCGACTTGAGGAGCCTCAGAGGATCTGCCCGGGCCGGGTCCGCAGGCACCCCTCGGAACACGTGTCCCGAGGGGTGACGCCCGGTGCGCCGATCCGCGGGCGGTCTCGCGGCAGGTCCCGGTCCCCCGCCTGTCTCACGCGGCCAGGCCGGTGATGACCTGCTCGCACAGTTCATGGGTCACAAGGGCGTCGCCGGCGTCGATCCGTACTCCCGCGCGCAGGGCGTCCAGGAAGTGCCGGCACGCCCCTTCGATGCCGCGGCGGCGGCCGACCGGCTCCCAGTCGGAGCCGCGTGTCAGCGCGACCGGCCCGTCGTGGTCCGTCACGTCGGTCATGTTGACGACATCGCGCCGCATGCCGTGTCCGGCGGTCTGCAGGACCTCCGAGGCGCTGCCGCTGTCACGGTTCATCACGGCCAGCCCCGTGAACGACCCGCCGGACAGCTGGAGCACCACATGGAGCAGGTTCCCGGCCTCGTCGACGGTGCCGCGCACGTCGATGCGGGTCGCCTCGGCGGGTGCGAGCATCCGCAGGGTGTCGACGAGGTGGATGAAGTCGTCCAGCACGACGGTGCGGACGTCCCCCGTGCGGCCGCGCCGGTCCTTCTGGAGGACGACCAGGTCCCGCGGCCGGTCCAGCGCCGCGCTGTAGGCGGGGGCGAAGCGCCGGTTGAAGCCGACCATGAGGGACAGGTTCCGGTCCCGGGCCAGACCGACGAGGCGGCGGCTCTCGGCGAGGGAGTAGGACAGCGGCTTGTCGACGAACACGTCGACGCCGGCCTCCAGGAGCCGGGTGACGATCGCGGCGTGCTGCTCCGTGGGCGCGTGGACGAACGCGGCCCGGATCCCGGAGGCGACGAGCGCGTCGAGGTCGGTGAAGCGGTCCTTCACGCGGTAGGCGTCACCGATACGGTCCAGCTTCTGCCGGTCGCGTGTCATCAGGACGGGTTCCAGATCGGCCATCGCCCCCAGAACCGGCAGGTACGCCTTCTGCGCGATGTTGCCGAGCCCGATCACTCCCACGCGCAGCGCGTCCGCCCCGGCAGCCACGTCACTCACACCGGCCTCCCACATGTCTAGACCACAAGGGAGGGAGACTACCCGATCACCCGACAGCCCCGACCGGGGCAGGGCGGGCTCGACACGCACGGACGCCGCACCGACCGCCCCGCCGACGCCGTCCGGGCCGGACTCCCGCCCCTTCCTCACCGGCCGCCGGAGCGCGTCCGAGCGCTGCTGCCTCGGCCGCACCGGGGTCGGCGAGGGGTTCGGCCGGGACACGGCGTACCACGGTGCCGCGGGTACCGGTCGTCGGCCCGCTTCCCGTGCCGTCGAGAGCGAGCCCCGCCGACGCCGTGCCGGGATCCCGCCCGCCCGGCGGCGTCACCGAAGGCACCGCCCGGCGGTCCGGGAAGCCGGGATCAGCCGCCGCGCCGCACCCGGGCCGCCTTGCGGGCCTCCGCGAGCAGACGGGCCTCGCTGCTCTTGCGGGACGGCCTGCCGCCGGAGGCGCTCTTCGCGTCCTTGGTGCTGCCCAGGCCGCGGAACGGGGCGTTGTGGTTCTTGGGGCGCGGTACGGCCGGACCGCCGTCGAGAGGGGTTCCGGAAGGGGCCCTGGCGCCGGTGATCCGGCTCAGCTCCGCCTCGCCCGACCGCACTTTGGTGACCTTGGGGACGACGTCCGCGTCCGCCATGACCTGGCTCGTCTCACGGCGCTGTCCCGGCAGGACGAGCGTGACGACGGTGCCGGAACGGCCGGCCCGCGCCGTGCGGCCCGCGCGGTGCAGATAGTCCTTCGGGTCGGTGGCCGGGTCGACGTTGACCACGAGGTCGAGGTCGTCGACGTGCAGGCCGCGTGCGGCGACGTTCGTCGCCACCAGCGAGGTGACCTGCCCGTTCTTGAACTGGGCCAGGGTCCGGGTGCGCTGCGGCTGGGACTTCCCGCTGTGCAGGGCGGCGGCGGCCACGCCGCTGGCCCGCAGATGCCGGGTGAGCTGGTCGACGCCGTGCCTGGTGTCCAGGAACAGCAGGACGCGCCCGTCCCGGGCGGCGATCTCCGTGGTCACGGCGTACCGGTCGGGACCGTGCACGACGAAGACGTGGTGCTCGATCGCGGAGACCGCGCCGGACGAGGGGTCCACCGAGTGGACGGCGGGGTCGCGCAGATAGCGCTGCACCAGCTGGTCGACGTCGCGGTCGAGGGTGGCGGAGAACAGCATCCGCTGCCCGTCGGGACGCACCTGGTCCAGGATCTCGGTGACCTGCGGCAGGAATCCCATGTCGCACATCTGGTCGGCCTCGTCCAGCACCGCGATGCGCACCCGTCCCAGCCGGCAGCCCTTGCGCCCGACGAGGTCGTGCAGCCGGCCGGGGGTGGCGACGACGATCTCGGCGCCGTCCCGCAGCGCGGCGGCCTGCCGCCCGAGGGACACTCCGCCCACCACGGTCGCGACCCGCAGCCGCAGCGCCTCGGCGTACGGGGTGAGCGCCTCGCCGACCTGCTGCGCCAGCTCCCTGGTGGGTACCAGCACGAGCGCCAGCGGCTCCTTGGGCTGTGCCCGCCGCCCGGCCGTCCGGGCGAGCATCCCGAGGCCGAAGGCGAGCGTCTTGCCGGATCCCGTGCGGCCCCGGCCCAGGACGTCCCGTCCCGCGAGCGCGTCCGGCAGTGCCGCCGCCTGGATGGGGAAGGGCACGGTCACACCGCGCTCGTCGAGCACCCGCAGAACCTCGGCCGGCAGCCCCAGCTGCGCGAAGGACGCCACCGCGGGCGGCGTCGAGACGGAGGCCGGCGCCTCGGGCGCATGGTCCTGCTGCCGGGCGTCGGCACGTGCTGATTCGCTCACAGAAAGCCTTCTCCGAAGGGACCGTACCGGGGAAGGCGCGGCGGGGACGCGGCCGTCGGCCGGGGACGCCCGACCGGGCACCGGCACAGCGACGCTGCAAATGTCGCATGCTAGCACGGTTTGACCGCCCGGCCTCCGGGCGGTCGCCCGTTCCGGAGGCGGGCCGGTTCGGCAGGTCTCGTCGACCGGCTTCGGCGTGGCACGGTCCCGGCCGGGGGCAGCGGTGGCGGACCGTGCCGTGGCGGGGCCGAAAGCCCCGGACGCCGGACGCATGCCCGAGGAGAACGGCCGGGCAGGGCCGGCCCTTCGCGCCGTGAACGCGACCGGACGCGGGGAGGGGCCTGCCGCCGCTCGGCCGGCTCGTGCGGGGCCTTCTTCCGGCTCGTCCTCCCGGTCAGCCCGCGGCAGGGCCGCCGCAGCCGGAGGGTACCGACGGCGACCGCGAGCCGTGCGGAACCGCGGGGCGGACGACCGGCGTTCCGTTCGCCCGGGTCATCGCGACACCCACGAGGACCACGGCCATGCCCAGCACCACCCGGCCGCCGAAGTCCTCGCCCAGGACGACCACGCCGAGCAGGACGGAGACCACCGGCAGCAGGTAGCCGACCACGGCCGCGCTGGTGGCGCCCTCGTCGTTGATGATCCGGTAGGTGAGGTGGAACGTGATCGCGGTGCAGAGGACACCGAGGACGACAGCCGCGGCCAGGACGCCCGGACCGGGGTCGATCGGCTCCAGGCCGCCGGCCGGCATCGCGAGGGCGGTCAGTCCGCTCGCGGCGACGAGCTGGGCCGCGGAGAGGGAGACCGTGGGGGTGCCCTTGCGGACCAGGGTGCGGCCCATGTACGTGAACGCCACGGCGTAGCTGGCGGCCGCGCCGAGAATGGCGAGGGCGCCCCAGCCGACGGCCCCGGCCGTCCGCCAGGGGGCGAAGATGACGATCGTGCCGGCGAACCCGAGCAGAAGGCCCGTCAGGCGGACGGGGTGAAGGCCGCGTTCCGAGCCCAGGACGAGACCGAGGGCGACGGACCACAGGGGCGTCGTGGAGTTGAGGACTCCGGCGAGGCCCGAGTCGACGGTCTGCTGGCCCAGGCTGAACAGCGCGAACGGAAGCGCGTTGCAGAAGAAGGCCGCGACGGCGATGTGACGCCAGATCCTCGCCCCGCGGGGCAGGCTCCGGCCCGTCGCACAGCAGGCGACGGTGAGAACCAGTGCGCCGAGGGTGCAGCGGACGAACGTGACCTGGAGCGGGGAGAGCCCGCGCAGCGCCAGTTCGGTCCACAGGAAGGTCGAACCCCACAGCAGAGCGAGCACGGCCACCCGTACGCCGCCCCACAGGCGCCAAGTACTGCTGCTCACGACGGCGTTCCTCCATTCGGCCGACGGCCCGTTCCGGCGGGCCCCATCGGTCCAGCGGTCCTCTTCCGGCCAGGTCCCGGGCCGGCACCGATTCCGATCCCGGTGCCGGTCCCGGAGCCGGTGCCGGTCTTGGTCCCGGCCCTTCGAAGGTGCCCCAGTCGAGCTTTGAGGACAAGCAAATGGTTCTACCCATACTGTTAAGCTCTGCTACATGCTTGATGTGAGGCGCCTGCAGGTCCTGCGCGCGGTGGTCACCAGCGGCACGGTCACCGCCGCCGCGGCCCACCTCGGCTACACACCGTCCGCCGTCAGCCAGCAGGTGGCGGCACTGGAGAAGCAGGCCGGTACGGCGCTGCTGGAGCGGGTCGGCCGAGGGGTGCGGCCCACTGCCGCCGGTCTGCTGCTCACCGAGCACGCGGCCCTGATCAGCTCGGCGGTCGCCCGGGCGGAGACGGCCCTCGCCGATCTCCGGGCCGGCCGCACCGGACATGTGGCGGTCCGCTACTTCGCCACGGCCGGGTCCACGTTGGTGGCCCCCGCCCTGGCCCGGCTGCGCGCCGAGCACCCGGGTGTCCGCGTCGACCTCCGGCTCGCCGACCCCGAGGACCCGTTCCGGGAAGTGGCCCGGGGCGAGGCCGACCTGTCCGTGGTCGTCCAGGCGCCCGGCCGCGCCGGCGACGGCTTCCGGCTGGTCCGCCTCCTCGACGACCCCTACGCCGCCGTACTGCCCCTCGGTCACCCCCTCGCCGGTGAAGAGGTCATCGACCTGAGCGCGCTGTCCGGTGAGCAGTGGGTCGGCAGTGAGCCCCCCGGCCCCTGTCTGGAACCGGTGCTCGACTCCTGTGCGGCGGCCGGCTTCAGTCCCGACTTCGTCATCCAGAGCGAGGACTACGCCACCGCCCAGGGCTTCGTCGCGGCCGGCCTCGGTGTCGGCCTGATGCCGCGGCTGGGGCTCCGTCACCGGCACCCCGGCGTCGTCGTACGCCCGGTCCGCAACCCCGAGCCGGTGCGGGTGATCTCGGCAGCCGCACGGGAGATCGCCTTCGAGCAGCCGGCCCTGCGGGGTCTGCTGGCCGCGCTGCGGGACGCGGCCGGAGCCGCCGGCCCGCCCGACGGCTCCTGAAGGTCCGCAGGGCCGGGTGCGGGCTCCTCGCCCTCAGGGGGCTCGGGCGCTCAGGGGCGGCGCCGGTACACCGTGACTCTGCGGCCGTGGCCGCTCGATTCGGAGCAGCGGACGAAGTGGTCGGCGAGGATCCGCTGCTTGGCCTTCTCCCGGACGTTCGCAGGCGGCGAGGCATGGTCGTCGGTGACGACGATGACGCGGTCCACGGTCCGCATGGCCTCCGCTATCTGCCGGGGAGAACCCTCCCTGCCGTACAAGGTGCCCGACGCGTTCGGCCCCTGGACCAGCGCGACGTCCCTGACCCCGGTGAACGCGGCGGGTGAGACGAGTGCGGTGTCACGACGCGCTGCGGGGATGTAGAGCACCGCGTCTCCCGGCTCACGGACGGCGGCGACGTCGCGGGCCGTGAACAGGACGTCGTCGACGCGGCTGCCGGCGCCGCGCAACGAGATCTGCACGGGAAGCAGGCCGACGAAGGCGAGGGTCAGGACCGCGGCGACGACGCGCCGGGGTGCTGTCCTCGTGCGCTCCGCCAGTCCCCGGCAGGCCGCGCCGACGAGCAGGGCGAGTCCCAGACAGCTGAAGAGGACGTAGCGGGTCTGGTAGACGGGGTGCCGCATGGACACCACGACGAGCAGGAGCGGCGGAAGGACGAGCAACGGCAGGGCGAGGGCGGTCAGCGTGATCCCGGCGTCGTGGGCGGCGCGGCGTGCCGGCCGTGGTCGCGCGATCCATGCGAGCAGTACCCCTGCGAGCAGGGTCAGAAAAAGGCTGAGCAGTGCGCTCGTCCTGACCGGAGGTATCCAGGCGATCTGCCCGGCCTGTGCCTGGCTCGCGACGATGAGGGGCGAGGCGCACAGTACGGCGGCGCACGCCGTGAGCGCCCAGCGCCGGACCGTGGAGCGCGGCGGTCCGGCCAGGGCGAGGGTGACGGCATGCGCGGACAGCACCAGGAGCGAGAACCAGTTGAGCAGGGCCGCTGTCAGTACGGCGGCACCGTACGCCGCCCAGCGGCCCGCGGTGGGGCTGCCCACCGCCGCGACGAGCAGCCGGGAGGCCAGCGCCGCGCAGAGCAGGACCAGGGCGTAAGGGCGCCCCTCCTGTGCGTACTGCTGGACCACGGGGAGGAGGGCGAACGCCAGACCCGCCGCCACTCCCGCGCACCGGCCGGCCAGCCGGGAGCCCAGCGGGACGATCACCGCAGCGGTGCACGCCGTGGCCAGGACGGAAGGCAGCCGCAGGGTGAGAAGACTGTCGCCGAAGACCTGGAAGAGACCGTGCAGGAAGAGGTAATAGAGACCATGGACGATGTCGATGTGCCCCAGCAGGCGCACGAGTTGGGGGACGGTCTTGTGGACGGCCTCCCACGTCGCCGCCTCGTCGCGCCACATGCTGTCCTCACGGGTGATCCCCCACAGACCGAGGCCCAGCGTGAGGGCTGACACGCACAGCGTGTCGAGACGTGTTCCTGGCATGGCGGATCTCCGGGAAGGGCGGGGAAGGGTTCAGCGCCGGGGCGCCGACCAACCGCTCCGATCACGTGTTCCTGCCACGCTAGAACCGGAAATGATGTTGCTCGTCCGCTGCCGGGACGAGCGCCGGGACCCGTCGCGGGTACCGGGTGCCCGCCGCGTCCGCACCGGGTCGTACGTCCGAAGTACCGCAGACGGCACGGAGATCGAAGAGAGCGGAGCCCGGACGGCACTGCTGAAGGACCCGGTCCCGCGGGCACCGGGCTCCCGTACCACCGGGTCTCCGTGTCGCGGCCGGCTCATGGGCACCGGCCGTCCGGCCGTCCGTCGCGAGCGACGGTTCAGCCTGCCCCGGTGTGCCGGGACGTGCTGTCGCGCAGCGCGGAGCGGGTCTGGAGTGCGGCGAGCGCGGCGCGCGTGGTGACCCCTGTCTTGCGGTAGATGCGGCCCAGATGGGACTCGACCGTGCGAGGGCTCAGATAGAGCCGCTCCGCGATGGAGGGAGTGGTGAGCCCTTCGGCGACCAGCGCGGCGATCTCCCGCTCGCGCCGGGTGAGCGAAGCAGGAAGAGGGCCCGGGAGGGAGCCCGGGAGGGGATCGGTGAAGGGACCCGGGACGCCGGCGCCGTCGGGCGGCCCCGGCACCACGGGCCGGAGCATGTCCGCCAGCCCGGTCAGCTGGTGGGCTCCACCGGCCGCGGAGAGGCGCCGGGCCCGGTCGCACAGGGCCGACGCGTGCTCCGGACGTCCCGCGGTCGCGGCCGGCGGCGCGGCGAACAGCAGGCCGACCGCTTCCCACAGCAGAGCTCCCGCCCGGCCCGCCTCCTCCGCGGCCTCCTCGAACAGTGTGGCGGCAGCCGCTGCCTCACCACCGGCCAGCAGCCGATGGGCGTCGCTGCGCAGCGCCGAGGCGCGCTGGGAGGGCAGACCGAGTTGTTCCGCCTCTGCGCGGGCCCGTCGCGCCCAGGTGCGGGCGGCGTCCTGATCGCCGGTCAGAAGGGCGGAGACGACCAGGACCTCCAGGATGAGCGGACGCATGGAGGGGTGGAGACGACGGAGGCCGTCACCACCCGCGCGCAGGACGGCGGTACGGGCTCGGTGGGGGTCTCCGCCGTGCAGCGCGGCCTGGCCGAGGACGCACCAGGCGATGGAGGCCCACCAGGTCGTGCTGGTACCGGCCGCGGAGGTGGCCTCCTCGGCCACCGCCAGAGCGGTTCCGTCGCCCGGTGGCCGGGCGTAGAGCAGGATGTGCGCCTTGCCGGCGAGGACGAAGGCGAGAAGTTCGCCGCTTCCGATGCCGCGGGCGACGGTCTCGGCCTCGTCCACGAGTTCCAGCGCCGAGTCGATCCGGAGCGTGGTCAGACGGACGTGCGCCTTGCAGAGCAGCAGGTGCGGGACGACGTAGAGGCGGCCGCCGCGCCGGGCGACCGCCAGGCCGCGGTCGACGTGCCGTTCGGCATCGGCGTAGCGCTCCAGGAACGCCTCCGCCCAGCCGAGGCGGGCCAGCGGTTCGCCCAGACTCGCCAGGTCGTGGTCGGTGAGGCCGTCGACGAGTGCGGCGGCACGGTCGGTGGCTTCCCGGGCGGCCCGCATCTCGCCCTCGTACGTCTCCCCCAGGGCGGCGGTGGCGAGTGCGGCCGTCTCGGCGACCTCGTCGTCCAGCTGCCGTGCCAGGTCCAGCGTCCGGGCGACATCGGCACGCATCAGCGGGTACGCCGTGGCGAGCGGCGAGGAGGCGCCGAGCTCCAGGCCGAAGGCGACGGCGTCGGCGGGCGACGGGCCCGGGGAACGGGAGAGTTCACGGCGCAGCAGCGCGACCGACTCGGAGTAGCGGCCGCAGTGACGCTCCATCACCGCGCACAGGGTCACGGCCGAGGCCCGTGCCTCCGCCGCGCCCGGCTCGCCCGGCGGCGACATGGCGATCACCTCGTGCAAAAGGTCCCGGCTCTCCAGCAGGCCACCCGTCACGCCCAGGGCCTCGGCCCGTCGCAGCATCAGATCGCGGCGCAGGGCGCGGTGCCGCGGCCGGTCCGGCAGATGGGCGAGGGCGACGGCCAGCCAGTGGGCACTGCTCGCGGGCGCGGTGGAGGCGGAGCGGTCGGCGGCCTCGTCCAGGACGGAGAGGGCCTGCGGGTCCCAGCCGGTGAGCGACCGCTCGACATGGTGGGCACGTTCGGTGACCGGGGCGTCCGTCTCGGCCAGCGCGGCCGCCGCGAGGCGGTGCATGCGGACGCGGTCGCCGGGATCGATGCGTTCGTGGACCAGGGTCCGCAGCACCGGATGGCGCAGGGTCCACCGTCCGCCGGGTGCCGGACGCAGCAGGTCCCGGGCCGCCAGGGACGCCACGTCGGCGTCGACGCGGGCCTCGTCCCGGGAGGTCACCCGGGCGAGCAGGGCTGCGGTGCCGCGGTCGCCGAGCACCGCCACCGCCTCGGCGGTCCGGCGCTGGGCGGGCGGCAGCGGGGTCAGTTCGTCCAGGAGGACGGAAGCGAGACCGCCGGCGAGGGGCCGCCCGCCGTGCGTGACGCGGGTACCGCTGCCCTCGCCGCCGTGGGTCTGTCCTGCCTGCAGCAGGGCGAGGAAGTACAGCGGATTGCCGTCGCTGGCCCGGTACAGCTCATGGGCCCGGCCGGGGGCCAGGTCCGGTGCCAGCGCGGGTGCCAGGACGTCGACGCAGTCCGCGCCGCCGAGCGGACCGAGGCCGAGGCGGACCACCGTGCCCAGGTCGATGCCCCGGGTCAGGGCGGCGGCCGGGGAGTCCGCGGTCTGGCGGTCGCGCCGGGCCACGACGATCACGACGGGCGCGCGCGGCGGATGGCGTACCAGGTGGTCGAGGAGTTCCAGTGAGGCCGGGTCGGCCCAGTGCAGGTCGTCCAGCGCCACCACCAGGCCGGATTCGGCCGCTGTCCGCCCGAGCAGTTCGGCGGCCGACCGGTGCAGACCGAACCGGTCGCCGAGGCGTCCCTGTCCGGTGGCCGGATCCATGAGCTCCAGGCCGATGTCGGCCAGGGCGTCGCTGAACGGCTGGTAGGGAAGGTGCCGTTCGTATTCGGAGGCCCGGCCTCGCAGCACGGTCGCCCCTCTGGCCTCCGCGTGCCGGCAGAACTCGGCCAGCAGCCGGCTCTTGCCGATGCCCGCCGCTCCTGTGAGGTCCACGACGGCCGGTCCGCCTGCTCGGTCGAGCCGTTGGCGAAGCACCTGCTCCCACCGCTCCAGCTCGGCCTCACGCCCGACCAACGGCGTCGCGGGCACGTTCATCTCCCCTCGCCCTGCGGGCCGTTGGCGACGGCCACTGCCGTGATCCTACGGAGGAGACCTGCCCGCCTGCGACGCCGAGGTGCTCGACGGCAGAGGATCACCCGGCGTCGCCCGGGCGGGCGACCGGCGGCCGGACGGCAGAACTCCGCCGCCCGGAGCCGCCGTCCTGCCGTCCTCGGCCCCCGCGCCGCCGGGGCAGGGCCGGACGTCACCGCCCCGGCCTGCCCCGGCGCGGACCGTCCCGGTCAGGCGCCCAGCGCCGCGAGGACCACGGACCTGGCCTCCTCCTGGACCCGGTGCAGATGGTCCTGGCCGTGGAAGGACTCCGCGTAGATCTTGTAGACGTCCTCGGTGCCCGAAGGACGGGCCGCGAACCAGGCGTTGGCGGTGGTGACCTTGATGCCGCCGAGGGCCGCGCCGTTGCCGGGGGCCTCGGTGAGCACCGCGGTGACCGGTTCGCCGGCGAGGGTGTCGGCGGTGACCTGGCGCGGGGACAGCTTGGCGAGCAGAGCCTTCTCCTCGCGGGAGGCGGGGGCGTCGACACGGGCGTAGGCGGGGGAGCCGAAGCGGTCGGTGAGCTGCGCGTAGTGCTCGGAGGGCGTCCTGCCGGTGACGGCGGTGATCTCGGAGGCGAGCAGGGCCAGGGTGATGCCGTCCTTGTCGGTGGTCCACACCGAGCCGTCGCGGCGCAGGAAGGAGGCGCCCGCCGACTCCTCGCCGCCGAAGCCGAGCGTTCCGCCGGACAGGCCGTCCACGAACCACTTGAATCCGACCGGGACTTCGACCAGGTCCCGGCCGACGTCCCCCGCCACCCGGTCGATCATGCTGGACGACACCAGGGTCTTGCCGATCCCGGCGCGCGCGGGCCACTGCTCCCGGTGGGAGAACAGGTACGAGATCGCCACGGCCAGATAGTGGTTGGGGTTCATCAGACCGCCGTCGGGCGTGACGATGCCGTGCCGGTCGGCGTCGGCGTCGTTGCCGGTGGCGATGTCGAACCGGTCGCGCTGCTCGATGAGCGAGGCCATGGCGTACGGCGAGGAGCAGTCCATGCGGATCTTGCCGTCCCAGTCCAGCGTCATGAAGCGCCAGGTGGGGTCGGTGAGGGGGTTGACCACCGTCAGGTCGAGCCGGTGCTGTTCGGCGATACGGCCCCAGTAGGCGACGGAGGCACCGCCGAGCGGATCGGCGCCGATGCGCACACCGGCGGCGCGGACGGCGTCCAGGTCCAGCACGTCGGGGAGGTCGGCCACGTAGGCGCCGAGGAAGTCGTGGCGGCCGGTGCCGGGGGCGGCCAGGGCACGGCTGTAGGGGATGCGCCGTACGTCCTTCAGGCCGCCCGTGATGATCTCGTTGGCGCGGTCCTGGATCCATGAGGTCGCCTCGGACCCGGCGGGGCCGCCGCTGGGCGGGTTGTACTTGAACCCGCCGTCGGCGGGCGGGTTGTGCGAGGGGGTGACCACCACACCGTCGGCGAGGCCGGAGGTGCGGCCCCGGTTGTACGTGAGGATGGCGTGCGACACGGCAGGGGTGGGCGTGTAGCCGTCGGCCTGGTCGATGAGCACGGTCACGTCGTTGGCGGCGAAGACCTCCAGCGCCGTGATCCGTGCGGGCTCGGACAGGGCGTGGGTGTCGGCTCCGAGGAAGAGGGGGCCGTCGGTGCCCTGGTCGGCGCGGTACTCGCAGATGGCCTGGCTGGTGGCGGCGATGTGGTCCTCGTTGAAAGCCGCCACGAGGGACGAGCCGCGGTGCCCCGAGGTACCGAACGCCACCCGCTGCCCGGGCTCGGCCGGGTCGGGGTGCAGCGCGTAGTACGCCGTGACCAGACGGGCCACGTCCACGAGATCCCCGGGCCCTGCGACCTGCCCAGCTCGCGCGTCCTGCATATCCTCGCTCCTCCGTGAAGTCGGCCTTCGGCAACAGCCTCATTCTCCCCCGCCCGGGACGCCCGTGTGTCGCCGGACCTGTGCACAAGGTGACCGTGCGACGAGAACAACGCCCCGGTCCCGACGGCCACGAGTACTCATGACTGCGGCGGCAGGGGTTCTTCGAGCGGACCTCCAGCCACCCGGAGGCGGCTTCCTCGCCGCGGCGCGCTAGCGAGACCCCGCACGGCGGCAGGCGGTGCCGGACGTGCCACGACACCAGGAAGTCCGCTGAACCGGGGCAGGGCCGGCCGGCGCGTCCGGGAAGCCGTCCCGGTGCGGGCGGCACTCCTACCGCCCTGTCCGCCCGATCATGGTTCCGTATACGGAGATGCTGTCCTCGGGCCCGTTCCTGAACCGCCTCATGACGCGCCGCACCGGCCGGACGACCCCGCCCTCGGGGAGACGGACCTCCACGTCGGTCTCTCCTCGGGGGCCGTCGTCATCGACCTGCCACGTCCCGCCGTACTGCCGGCGAACGACCTCGCCGACGCAGCCGCCCAGGGCGAAGAGTTTCTGTCCGAGGCCGTCGGCCAAAAGCCCTGCCGGACGGGCGACTCCTCGGGAGGAGCGGTCGTCGATGAACCGGTCGGTCTCCGCCAGGCTGTCCATGGAGTGGTCCACCGTACAGCCCGAGTGGCGCAGAGCGCCGACGATCCGTGCGGTCGAGGATTCGAGATCCCGGAGAAGGCTTGACATGCGGCTCCTCTTCTCTCCTGTCTCTCTTGCGTCCGGGCCGGGCGGGGGCGGATCGCCGCCCGCACCGGCATCCGGGGCGGGGCCCGGCACGTCCCGTCTCCCGCCGCACGGGGACGGCCGAGACGTACTCCTCAGCCGGTGATCCGGTGGTGGACGGTTCGTCTTCCTGATGTCGCGGCGAGCCGGCACACCGTCCTGGCAACGATCCCGTCGGCGGCTTCCGGCGCGAGGGCGCCCTCGGCGTCGACGTACCGGGTACCGCCCGGTCCCCGGGACGCGCCGACGGCAGCGCGCTCGAAGCGGAACACGAACAGTCCGTCGTCCTGCAGGACTTCGCAGCCGTGGGACTCCGGCAGGAAGGCAGCGGCAAGGCCGACGGCAGGGACGGGCCAGTCGTCGCCGTCTGCCGTGCCGATCACGTACTCGGGCACGAAGGCATCGTGTCAGCCGCGGCGGTACGCTCGGCCCGTGGGGGCGCGGCCGGATCCGGGCACGTCGGCGCGCCGCCGTCTCCGCCGTGGACCTCGGTGCCGTCGGGCACGGGACGGACCGTACGAATGCCCCGGTTCGGAGGCAGAGAGGCCGGTATGAGGGTCGTTCAGGTACACCGCTCGCGATCCGCGGGCACACAGGCATGCCGCTCCCGCTCCGCCGGCCACGGGTGCGGCGGCCACCGAGCGGGCGACGGCGCTCAGCCCGCGGGGCGGTACGCTCCGGGCGACGACGGCACCACACCGCCGCCGCCCGGGGCACCGCACAAGTGCACGGCGCCCGGAGGCCGTCGTGGCTCCGCGGCACCGCGGGACCGGGCCCGGCGTGAACTGCGCGGCCGCGACGGCACAGACCTGTGAGCGACCGCTCGCGCGACAGCGCGGACATGCGCGCGCTCATCGCCGAGGTCACCCGCTCCGGCGCACGGTTCGTCTCCGCCGTCACCGCCCTGACGGACACGGGGATGCGTGAACCCTCGGCGCTGCCGGCCTGGACCCGCGGCCACGTCGTCTCCCACGTGGCACGGGCGGCGGATGCCTACACATGGCTGCTGACCGTCGCCCGTACCGGCGCCCCGCCCTTCCCGAGGCCAAGTGCCGCGGCCCTCGCCGAGGCGGTCGCCGACGGCTCCGTCCGTCCCGCCCGCGAGCTCCTCGCCGACGTCCGCTCGTCCCTCGCGGAAGTGCTGGCGCAGGCTTCGTCGATGCCCGCCCCCGCGTGGGACACGCTGGTCACCGCCGCGGCGGGATGGCGTCATCCGGCCTGGTACACGCTCCGCCGGTGCTGGCGCGAACTGGAGACACATCATGTCGATCTGGGCGTCGGGTACGGCACGGACGACTGGCCTGCGCCGTATGTGTCGTGGGCCCTGGACGACACCATCGCCTCGGTCTCCGCGAAGGGTTTCCCCGTCGCCCGTGTCGAGGCCGCCGACATCGGCCGGTCCTGGCCGATCTCTGCGGCCGGACCCACGATCCACGCCCCCGGCCATGTCCTTCTCGGCTGGCTCGGCGGCCGCCTGCCCGGCACCTCCCTCGTCGCCGACCGCTCCGTTCCCGAGCCGCCCGGGCCGTGGCCGCTGCCTCCCGCTCCCGGCTGGGGCCGGTCCTCCGGCGGCGGGGGCTGACTCGACCGGGGCTCTCCGGGCGGACCGGCCGGGCCCGGCCCGAAAGGCCGCGGGCCGCACGCCGGCCCGTCGCCGCCGCAGCCGTCGCCCGGTCAGCCGCGGGCCGCGCGGCGGGCCGCGCGGCGGGCCGCGCGGGCGACCGGGAGACAGCGCAGCCGCTCCGGCAGCAGCGGGACGACGGCGCGGATCACGGCACCGAGCCGGCGCAGTCTTCGTTCGTCCCGGGAGGTCCAGGACAGACCGAGGGATGCGCGGGCGGCAGGCGGCAGCAGGCCGGTCGTGAAGAAGACATGGAGCCGTGCCAGCGGCGGACGGAGCAGGGGCCAGAGCCGGCGCAGCAGCGCGGGTGCGCCGGGCGGCGGAGGGATCGGCGTGCACGGGATCCCCCTCCGTCGCGGGACGGCACCGGGACCGCGGCAGAACGCCAGGAGCCGGCGCTCCTGAGTCCTCTCGCACCCACCGGTGGTGACGTGCGCGCCACCACCGGCCGTGTCGAATCAGGCGGGCGTGTCAGGCAGCGGTCCGCGTGTTCCGCTCCCCGGCGGGCCGGGCCGCGAACGCGGCGCGGCGGTGCGCCCGGCGCAGCGCGCGGCGGGCCATGCACGGGTGGACCCGGCGTACCACCGCGAAGTAGAGCCGGCCGCGTGTGTTGTGCAGCCGCACGGCGGTGGCCAGCGTCACGGAGTCGTCGTCGACCAGGACCGAGGCACGGAAGTCCAGGTGGGACGCGTCCTCGCCGAGCATGAGTTCACGGCCCTCGGCGCCCCGCTCGGTGAAGGGCAGGACGTGCCGCCAGGCCCGCGGGTCGCGGGGCATGCCGGGGGCGAGCGGCATGCGCCAGGCGTCGGTGAAGTCGGGCCGCTCGAAGGCTTCGTGGAGCAGCCGGGCGTCCGCCGGGACCGGCGACTCGGCCGGCCGGAGCCACAGGAGCCGGTTGACCAGCAGGGCGCGTCGCGGACGACGGGCCGGCGGGTGCGGCAGCGAGCCGGTGGCGGCCCGCTCGGCGTTGTCGAAGATCTCCTCGATCATCGTGTCGTGCACCGGCTCGATCGTCAGCCTGAAGAAGGCGAACCTGGCCGCGCTCGTGGTGATGTCGAGGACGTGGGAGATCCGGCAGCGGTCGGGGCCGAGGGGTTCGACGTCGAGGCGGTGGTAGCCGGTGCCGAGGCCGCCCTCGGTCATGTCGAAGCGGACGGACCGTCCGGGCTCGTAGGCGGTGACCCGGTAGCGGATCCGGCCGTGACCGCCGTCGGCGCCGACGGCGAGGGGGCGGTCGAGGACCATCGCGGGCCAGACCGGGGTGGGGAACAGGGGGTCGTCCGACGCGGAGAGCCGGTCGACGAGGGCGCCGACGGTCTCGGCCGGCGCCTGGACGATCCGCTCGTGAACGTTGCGCAGCGTGCGCATACCGCACCTCCATACGGGAGCGTATGTTCAACCGTACGGTAGCGTATGGACTTATGCAGGAGCAGCCGGACCCCCCGAAGCGCCCCACGCGCAGGCGCCTCACCGCCGACGACTGGGCGGACGCCGCCCTGGCCGCACTCGCCGAGCGCGGCCTCGCCGCAGTCGCCGTGGAGCCTCTCGCGGCCCGTCTGGGCACCACCAAGGGCAGTTTCTACTGGCACTTCGCCAACCGGGACGCGCTGGTCGCGGCGGCCCTCGCCCGCTGGGAGGAGCTGTCCACCGAGCGGATCATCCAGGCCATGGAGGCCGCCGAGCCCGATCCCGCCGCCCGGCTCGGCACGCTTCTGCGGGGGGCGACCGCCACGGCCGCCGCGGATCCCCTGGAGGTGCGTCTGCTCGCCGCCGCCGACCATCCCGAGGTCGCGGCGGCACTCGCCCGCGTCACCGAACGCCGGGTCGGCTATCTCGCCCACCTCTTCGAACTGCTCGGCTTCCCGCCGCCCGAGGCCCGCCGGCGCGGTCTCCTCGCCTACACGAGCTACGTGGGCCACGCCCAGCTCGCCCGGGCCGTCCCGGGTTCCGTGCCGGCCGGCCCCGAGTACCTGGCGACCGTGATGACCGCGCTCCTCAACCGCTGACCGCCCCCTGCGGCGGCCGGCAGCCGGCAGGCCGCCGCGACGCCCGCCACCGCCGCCCCGCACGTCCGCGCCGACAGAACGACGAGCGTCCGACGAGGCTCGGTCCAGCGCGGCGATCAGCGCACACCGCTCGTCGTCGGCCCGGCGCCCCCTCAGGTCGGCCTCGTGGCCGAGGTCTTCGACACACGGTCCGGCGCAGTCCGGCGACGAGGGGCCGGACGGCGGCGGCCGGGTCCGCGGCGGCGACGCCGCGATGCCGGGGCGGGATCTCGGCGCCGGCCACGTACGGCCGTCCGGCCGGGTCCGTCCCGCCCGTGGCCGTGCGCCGCCGCGGGAGCACGCCCTGCCGGAGGGCGGGAGCGGCCACCGCCCGGCCGCACGTCAGTTCATCGCCTCGGCCTGCCGGAGGGCCTGGCACCGGAACACCTGCGCCGCGAGGGCGTCGTCACCGACCGCGATCTGCCCGGTGCCCTCGCCGTGGGCGGGAGCGGTGATCTGGGTGGACCGCTCGGTGAGCGGGACGCCCTGCCGCGTCAGGAAGGTGACGTACGCCGTGAAGGTGACCTTGCGGTCGTTGGGGTTCTGGACCTTGACGGTGGCGTACGGGTCGCCGGCCGACGCGCAGCTCACCACGATCACCGGGGTGTCCTGGGCGGGCTTCTGCGTCGAGCCGGACGAGCCGGAGCCCGACCCCGACGACCCGCCGCCCGTCGTGGACGTCGAACTGCCGTCGTGGTCCTGGCTGGAGCTGCTGCATCCACCGCCGTCGCCGCCGTCACGATTCTTGTGGCCGGCGGAGAACCCCGTGAGGGCCATGACCACCGTCGCCGTCACAGCCGTCAGTCTGAGAACTCTCCCCATTTGCGTGCGCATGCCACAACCCTAGTGACCGCCGGACCGGCCGGAAGCCACGGCGTCCGCTCATGACAAGGCCGTTACGAGGCTGTCTTCACGTCATGCCTGTCGCGCCTGTTCCCTTCACGTCGTCGAAGGTGTAGGGGCAGCGGGCGCGCGCCCGGCGCAGGCGGTGCGGGCGCCGTGATGCCGCCCGCACCGTCGCGCACCGCGGAGGTGACCTGGATCCTGCACCGGGGACCGAGACCGCGAAGACCCGTGCCAGCCGCATCACGGCCGAGCCCGGCGCCCGGGACGGACCTCGGGTCGTGGTGACGGCCTACGAGTACCGCACGGTCGGACCGGGCCGGCTCACGGGCCGGGCTGCGGCACGGCGCACGGACGCAGAACCATGAGCGAGTCCTCCAGGGCCGCCGCCATGGCGAAGGGGAACCGGTCGAGCTCGAGACAGAGCGCGACGTCATCGGGGTGCGCCCCCTGACGCACACCCTGCGCCAGCTCGGCCGCGGCGCGCGACTCGCCGGCGCGGCGGAGGAACTCGGCGGCATCCGTCCCGGGGCCGGCGACCCTGCGGGCGATGTACTGAGCGCACGCCAGGTCCTCGTCGGCCCGGCCGTCCTCGCCGGTGACCACGAACGTGACGGCGTCGCACCCGCGTGTCCGCAGGAGCAGGGCCGTCGCCTCCGCCACGACGAAGCCGGCGCACAGCACCAGCGACGCCTCCTTCACCGCGAGGGCACCGACCGTGCCTGCCGTGGTCTTCTGCACGACGGTCCGTCCGCCGAGGTCGACGGACCGCAGCAGGCCCGGCGAGTTGACGGCGTCGAACCCTGGCGCCGGCGGACCGTCCTTGAGCGCCACCCAGTCCGGGTGACGCTCCTTCAGCGCCAGGGCCTCGTCCAGCGACCCGGCGAGAACGATCTTCTCCGCCCCCCGTCCGAAGGCCCAGGCGGCCACGGTGAAAGCACGCATGACGTCGACCACGACCGCCACGGACGGGACTTCGGCCAACTCGTCGATGCCAAGAAATCGAGCGTCCATCCGGTCATGATCACGCACATCCGGCCCGAAGCGTCCGGACAGTGGCCCGCATCACAGGAACGGTCCCGGAATGCGACACCGCTTCCGCCGGCCGTGCCGGCCGCCGTCGCCTCGCGAACGCGTTCGTTACGATCGCTGCCATGACTGCGAGAAGAGAGCCGATCAGCCGCCGGGAGCGTCCGGCGAAGCCCGCCCTGTCCCGGCACTGGATCGTGGACACCGCCGTGCGGATCATGCGGGCGGAGGGGCTGGAGAAGGTCACCATGCGCCGCCTCGCACAGGAGCTGGACACCGGTCCGGCGTCGCTGTACGTCTACGTCGCCAACACCGCCGAGCTGCACGCGGCCGTCCTGGACTCCCTGCTCGGCGAGGTCGACCTGACCGGACGGGACGGCGGCGACGACTGGCGCGAGCAGCTCCGCGCCGTCATGGCGTCGTACACCTTGACACTGTTCGAGCACCCGCAACTGGCGCGGTCCGCGCTCGTCGCCCGCCCCAGCGGCGAGAACTATCTGCGCCTGGTCGAGCGTGTCCTCGATCTCCTCTCCCGCAGCGGCGCCGGCCTGGAGCAGGTCGCCTGGGGAGTGGACAAGCTGCTCCAGGACGCGACGGCCACCGCCGCCGAGCAGTCGGCGCACGAGCACGACCCCGCCTCCGAGGACGACTGGAACGCGACCGTGCGCGCGCTGCGCGCGGCGGACGAGACCACGCACCCGGCGATCGCGGCGCACATGCCCGCCCTGATCAGCGGCTCGGCCCGGGACCGGCTGCGCTGGGGCTTCGACGTCCTCGTCGACGGCATCACCCGCACGCCCGTCCCGGACCCGGCGGACTGAGCTCCGGGCGGACCCGCCCGCCCCGCCCCGCGGACACGGTCCGGGGACAGGAGTCCCGCTCGACGCCTGCCCCCTGCTTCGCCGCACCTCATGACGAACTTGTTCGTGACGAACATGTTCGCTACGGTGGAGCGAGCGGCCCACGCGTCCGCCTGCCGGCCAGTCCCCCGCGCTGCCCCGAAGGGCCCTCGCGGCATCGGCCCCGGCCCCACGGCGCGCAGAGCGTTCCCCACTCCTTCACTTCTCCCGGAGGCCCCATGAACACCGGACACTTCCCCGTCGCGATCATCGGCGGAGGTCTCGGCGGCCTCACCGCCGCCCGCGTCCTGCATGTCAACGGCATCGAGTCGGCGGTCTTCGAGCTGGAGGCGTCGGCGTCGGCCCGTACCCAGGGCGGCATGCTCGACATCCACGAGGAGAACGGGCAGAAGGCCCTGCACGCCGCGAATCTGCACGACGGCTTCCTCAAGATCGTCCACGAGGGCGGGCAGGCCATGCGCCTGCTCGGCCCCGACGGCACCGTGCACATGTCCCAGGAGGACGACGGCTCCGGCGGCCGGCCGGAGGTGGACCGCGGCGAGCTGCGCGACCTGCTCCTGGACTCCCTGCCCGACGGCACGGTCCGCTGGGGCCGGAGGATCACCGGCGCCCGGGCGCTGGGCGAGGGGCGTCACGAGGTGACGTTCGCCGACGGCTCGGCCGTCACCACCGGCCTTCTGATCGGTGCCGACGGCGCCTGGTCGCGCATACGGCCGCTGCTCTCCGGCGCCGAGCCCGCCTACACCGGCATCTCCTTCGTCGAGACCGACCTGTTCGAGGCCGACACCCGGCACCCGCGCAGCGCCTCCGTCATCGGCAGCGGCTTCTTCATCGCCCTGGGGGACGAACACGGTTTCCTCGCGCACCGGGAGACCGACGGCAGCCTGCACGTCCACGCCGCGCTCAAGACCGACGAGAGCTGGCTGGACACGGTCGACCCGACCGACCACGCCGCCGCCAAGGCCGCGGTCCTCGCCCGCTTCGAGGGCTGGGACGAGAGCCTGCGCGGCCTGGTCGCCGACGCGGAGACGATCACCCCGCGCCGCATCCACGCCCTGCCGGCCGGCCACCGCTGGGACCGCGTCCCGGGGGTGACGCTGCTCGGCGACGCCGCCCACCTGATGTCGCCGTTCGCCGGCGAGGGCGCCAATCTCGCCATGCTCGACGGCGCCGAACTCGCCCTGGCCGTCGCCGCCCACCCCGGCGACACCGAGGCCGCCCTGTCCGCCTACGAGGAGGCACTCTTCCCGCGCAGCGAGGCGTCCGCCGCCGAGTCCGCCGCCGCCCTGGACATGATGTTCGGCGAGCGGGGCCTGGAGCGGACGGCCGCGTTCTTCACCTCCGGCCCGACAGCCCGGTGAGGCCCTCCCCCGCAGCGCCGGAGCACGTACAGCGGATACAGCGGGTCCCGGCGCTCCCGCGCGCACGCCCCTCCGCCGGTGCCGACGGCCGGGGCGCGGATCCGCACGGCCTCACCAGGCCGTCCAGGCCGTCCAGGCCGTCCACGGACATCCACGGACATCCATGCCTCCCGGGCCGTCTAGGACGCCTGCGTGACGATCTGGATCAGGTTGCCGCAGGTGTCGTCGAAGACGGCCGTGGTCACGGGGCCCATCTCCAGGGGTTCCTGTGTGAAGCGGACACCGAGGCCGTGCAGGCGCTCGTACTCCGCCTGCACGTCGTCGACGGCGAACTGGGCGAGCGGGATGCCCTCCCCGACGAGCGTGTCACGGTAGGTCCTGGCCGCCGGGTGGCCGAGGGGTTCCAGAAGCAGCTCGGCGCCGCCGGGCTCCTCGGGCGAGACGACGGTCAGCCACCGGTCCTTCTCGCCCACCGGGACGTCGTGCTTCTTCACGAAGCCGAGGATCTCGGTGTAGAAGTGCAGCGCCTTGGCCTGGTCGTCGACGAAAACGCTGGTCAGACGGATCTTCATGAAGACCTCTTCTCCGGTCGGGGCTCATCGGGCAGGGGCCACCGCTCGGCGATCTGCCGCAGCGGAGCCGTGTTCAGGTCGTGGAACTTGTAGCGGCCCTCGCGCCTCACCTCGACGAGGCCGGCCGCCTCCAGCACGGCCAGATGCTGGGAGACCCCCTGGCGGGAGATCCCGAGCTGATGCTTCATGGCCAGCCGTGAGCAGATCTCGAACAGGGTCTGCCCGGACCTCAGCACGAGCTCGTCGAGGATGGTGCGACGGGTGGGGTCAGCCAACGCTCTGAAAAGGTCTCCGGCCACGACTCCACCATAGGCAAGCACACACTTGCCTATCAAGTCGGACCGCACACTGCGGCTGTTCCGCGAGCGGGACGGCCGCCGGGGCGGCTCGCCCTGGTGCTCACACCGACGCGGCAGGTCCGTCCGCGTGAGCTCGGCCGGATCGCTCACGGCCGTCATACCGGTGATCCGGCCGTCCACGACGGTGAACGCGACGGCCGAGAGCGGGACGCCGGTCCCCGTCCCGCCCGAACGCGCGCACCGCGGACGGTGCGGGTCCGGCGGCGCACTTCACCGCGTCCGTCCTTCTAGGGTGGACGCCATGAGCGACGGTCCCAGGTCTCGGAGCGTGTCCCCGGTGCTGCTGGGTGCGGGGGGCGGCGAGGGCGACTGGCTGCCCGTCACCGCGGGCGAGTCGGGAGCCGCCGTCTTCCGCAGCGCGGACGGCACCCGGTACGCCAAGTGCGTGACGGCGGCGGACGCAGCAGACCTGAAAGCCGAGCGCGACCGGGTCGCGTGGCTGAGCGGCCAGGGTGTCCCCGGACCACGGGTGCTCGACTGGCACTCCGTCGATGCGGGCGCCTGCCTGGTGACCGGTGCCGTCCGCGGCGTACCCGCCGATCAGATGTCCGCTGCGCAACTGCGGTCCTCCTGGCAGAGCATCGCGGACGCGGTTCGCGGGCTGCACGAGGTGCCCGTGCAGCGGTGCCCGTTCCGTCGGGGCCTGGACGAGACGGTCGCAGTGGCGCGCGACGTCGTGAGCCGTGGTGCGGTGAACCCGGAGTTCCTCCCCGTCGAGCAACAGCACACGCCGGCCGAGGAGTTGCTGGCCCGCCTCGTCCCGCAGGTCGCGCGGCGACGGGAACAGGAGGCCGCCGACACGGTCGTCTGCCACGGAGACCTGTGCCTGCCCAACATCGTCCTCGACCCGCGGACCCTGGAGGTGTCGGGTTTCATCGATCCGGGCCGCCTCGGGTCGGCCGACCGTCACGCCGACCTGGCGCTGCTGCTCGCCAACGCGCGGGAGACATGGCCGGACGAGGAGCAGGCGCGGGCCGCGGACGCGGCGTTCGCCGAGAGGTACGGCGTCTCCCCCGACCCCGACCGGCTGCGCTTCTACCTCCATCTCGACCCGCTCACCTGGGGCTGAGCACGGCTCCCGGCGATGCGGCTGCGGTCCGGGCCCAAACGGTGCCGACGGGCCTGCCGGAAGAGCCCGCCCGGGCCCGGCCGCAGGCCCTTCGGGCCGGGCGGCGGACGGCGCGGCGGGTGCGCGCGACGCGCCCTGCCCGCCGCCCGGTCCGGGACGGGCCTACGCCGCGTCCTCCAGGAGAGCCTCGTCGTCCAGCAGGGCCTCGTCGTCCGTGAAGGCGTCGTCCTCCGTGAAGGCGTCGTCGCCCATCATCGCGGCGCCGAACCCGCCCAGGATCTCGTCGATGTTCAGCTCGGTGGCGCCGGCCGGAACCGTGGGCGTGCGGCCCTCGCTCATCCGCACCGACAGACCCAGCTTCTTCACCTTCGCGTTCTCGGCCAGCTTGACGAGGTCGACGTAGACCTCCGTCAACTCGCCGTCCTTCAGGGTGAAGTCAGCCGTGACCTCGGTGTTCGGGGCGTCCTTGAGGTCCTTGTCCGTGGGCAGCTCCATGCCCGGCGGCAGGCTCTTCGCGAGCGGGCGGATCTCGCCGAGGAACTCCGAGACCAGCGTGCGGAACGGAGCCGTGGCGGTGATGTGCTCGGAGCCGTCCTTGTCGCCAGCGGTCTTGAAGTCGACCTCGCGGGCGACGGTCTGACGCAGCGCCTCCAGCAGCCGCTTCTGGGTCTTGGCGTCGAGGGTGGGCTCCGGCGCGGGCTTCGCACCGGGCTCCGCGCCCATCTCGGCGGTGGTCTTCTCCATCTCCTTGGTGTCGATCTTCACCCACTCGCCCTCGAGCACCTTCTTGAGCCCGCCCGCCTCCGGGGGCAGGTCCTTCACCGACGGCACGGGGAAGCCCATCGCCTTGCCGAGGACGTTCACGTCGGAGTGGATGTAGGTGTAGTCGCCGATGACCCGGTACTCGACCAGGTCGCCGTCCTTGTTGCTGATCCTCATCGCCATGCCGACGTAGTCCTTCTCCCCGGACTCGCCGATCGGCTTCTTCGACTGCACGGTGACATTGATCTTCGCACCGCTGAACAGGTCGGCGACCTCGTCGGGCATCTCGTCACCGGGCTCCGGGTCCGACGAGGCGTCCAGTGCCTTCAGACTCTCGGTGTCGGTGTCGAGATCGAGCTCGAAGGAGATCGTCTTCTGCTCGGCGAGCTCCTCGAATGCCTGGTCGAGCTTCTTCCCGGCGGAGAGCTGCTCCACGGTGCCGCAGGCGGCCGAACCCGCCAGCACGGCGCCGACGACTGCGGTGGCGGTCAGGGTCTTACGTATGGCGGTGATGATGGTCTCCTCGTCAGTGCGATCACGACGTGATCACCGACGAAGACCCATGACACCGGCGAATGGTTGTACCGCACATGGGCGATGTCGGTCACTCGTCTCCGGTCACGCGCGATCGGGCTCACGCGTCGCCGATCTCGCTTTGCCGGCCGACGAGTTCGGCCCCGGCCGCCGAGGACCGGCTCGCCCGCTGCGGCACGCCGGACAGGCGGAGGCGGACGGCGCGGCGGCACGACGCCGCGGCGAACCCCTGCGCACGGCCTGTGTGATGATGCGCGGAAGATCACCGGCCCCGGGGAGGGCCCGGACGCGCGAGAAGGGCGGGGCCGTCGTGGGCAAGGAGTCCATACCGGACGAGGAGTGGGAGCGCTTCCTCCGTGAAGCCGGGAGAGAGGACAGCGGCGCGCCCGAGGAGCCGTCCGCGCGGGCCCGTACGGTGGCGCGGCGGTTGCAGGAGGAGAACGGCCCGCCGGACCCGTGGCGCGGTCACCGGCCGGCCCGGCGGCGAGGAGGCAAGGGCTGGTACGCGATCGGTCTGTCGGCCGCGGTCGCCCTGCTGGTCGTGGCGCTCGCTCCGGGACGGGTGGTGGGATGGTTCGCGGGCGGAGGCGGCGAGGACGCTCCGCTCGCCGCGGAGTCGAGCCGTCCGGATCAACCGCCGCCGACGGAGGCGGCGACCCGGTCCCCGACCCTGGAGGAGCCGTTCAGGGGGTCACCCGCGGCGCGGTGGGCTGCCGGGACGGCGGGGATCGGCATGCCCGAGGCACGGGCGACCGGCTGGATGAGCAAGGCGCAGGTCGCGCAGGCGCTCGACAGGACCCGGGACTTCCTCGCCGCCTCCAGTCTGGATCCCGGTGTGCTGCGCGGGGAGCATCCGAAGAGGGCGATCGCGTTGATCAATCCTCATCAGCAGGACGTCCAGGACTACCTGGCGGCCGCGTTCGGCGCGCCCGACGAGGAGAACGACCCCCGGCTGCTGTTCAGCCGGTTCGAGAGGACGAAGGTCCGGCTCGTCGGGGACGTGGTCAGGACACGAGGGCGGATCACCTACCGGGAAGGCAGCCGTGGCGCGGTCGAGGTGACCACCGATGTGACGTACGTGTACCCGGTCGTCCGCGCCGCGGCGGGAAGCGACGAGGTCACCCGTACCATCGTGCGCCGTGAGGTCGTGATGAGCTGGGACGACCCGGCGAAGATCGTCATCGAGCCGGACACGTTCTCCCTCGTCTCCTACAGGGTGGACACCACCAACGGCGGCTGTGACACCTTCACCGGCTACCTCACCCCCGAGTTCGGCTCCGAGCAGGCGACCGCGAGCCCGGGAGACGGTCCCGAGGTCGACCCGTACGACCGGAGCACGTCGATGGAGGACCGTATGCGGGAGGCCGGCGACGCGGGGTGCGGCACTGCCACCCGGTCGTGAGGGACGGCGACCGGTCGTGAGGGGCAGCAGCCGGCCGTGAGCGGCGGCCGCGCCGTGGATCGGCGTCAGGGGCGTGCCGGCGGGGCGGACGACGACCGGGTCAGGGCTTCGCCGGGTGCGCTGCCGCGGCGAGTTCTCCCCCGGCAGCCGCCGGTGCGGGTTCCGGCGCGGGGGCCGCTGCGAGAAGGCTGACGTCGTCCCGTGCCCGGTCGACGGCGAATCGTTCGGCGGCTGTGCAGAGGGCGGAGACGGCGGCCGACGGGGTGGGGTCGTCCAGGCCGGCCAGGACGCCGGAGACCCGGTGGTCGCCGAACTCCTCGCCGCCCCGGCCCCGGCCCTCGGTGAGACCGTCGGTGGACAGCACCAGCAGATCGCCGGGACCGAGGCGGGACCGGCCGCGTTGAGACGGTCCGGCGGAATGACTATCTTCGTGGGGTGAGTGAGCGCGTGATGCAAGAGCCCACCTTGATGGTGCTGACGGCCCTCGCGGACGTACCCCGGCACGGATACGCCGTCGCGCAGGAGGTCAAGGCGATGACCGGCGGCCGTGTCGTACTGCGTACGGGAGCTCTGTACGGGGCTCTGGACCGCCTGCTGGCCGACGGGCTGATCGACGTCGAACGCGAGGAGGTCGTCGACGGCCGGGCCCGGCGTGTCTTCACCCTGTCCGCGTCGGGGCGGGAGCGGCTGGCGGCGGAGGCCGAGCGGCTGGCCTCGGCGGCGCGGGAGGCCACCCGCCGGCTGTCCGTCACACGGCCGTCGTCGGCCACCACGTGATCGAGCGCGTGCTGCGGCTGTATCCCGCCGCCTACCGGCGGGCCCACGGCGGGGAGATCGCCGCGACCTTCCGCGAGATGACCGAGGGCGAGCCGCTGCGCTCACGCCTGCGGGAAGGCGCGGGTGTGGCGGCGCACGCGCTGAGGATGCGGCTGGGGCTGGGGCCGGCGTCCGCCGCCTCACGGGTTCTCGCTCTGGCGTATCCCTTCGCCCTGGCCGCCTCGGCCGCCACGTGCGGCCTGTACTTCCTGCGCTGGTACGCCAGTGTCGTCTCCTCACCGGCCCCGTTGGGGCTGCGGCTCCGGGTCGACCTGGCGGGATTCTGGGGTGTGCTGCTCGTCTCGTCGCTGGTCGTGTTCGCGGGAGCGGCGTCGGCGCTGGCCGGCCGGTGGCGCGCGGGGGTGCCCTGCACGGTGGCGGGGCTGCTGTCCTTCGCGGGGGCCGCGGTGGCCGGCGGACCCGCGTTCGGCGACCCGGTCGTCACTCCGGCCGCGGCGTCGCTGGCGGCTGCCGTGGTCCTCGCCTGCCCGCCGGACCGGCGCCTGGAGAGCGTCGCGGCGGGGCGGGCGGGCGCGGCCGGTGCGGTGATCGCGCTCGTGGTCGTGCCGCGGGCGGCCGTCGACACGCACGCGGTGCCGTGGGTCAGCACCGACTACGGGTGCTGGCCGCTGCTCGTCCTCGCCGTGACCGGTGTCGCGCTGACCTGGCGCAGCGGATCGCGCGGGGGCCGCGAGCTGGGGGCGATGGTCCTGGCGTCCCCGCTGCCGCTCGCCCATGCCTGCACCACGGCATGGGGCGAGACGGCCGTTGCCGTGTGCCTCGCAGCGGCGCTGCCGGCCACCGCGGCCGCCGCTCTTCTGGCCGGGCGCCTGAGGCGCACCCGACGCACCTTCCTCTGAGCGGCTCCGCCGCGGCCGCACGTCCGGACGAGGCACACGGGCGCACTCCACCCTCTATAGTCCGTTTGACGTAGCATTCCGTTCAACGGACTATAGGGTCCGCGCGAGAGGATGCCCATGCCGTTCACCCTGTCCCACCCCGCGGCCGTACTGCCTCTGATGCGGCGGCCCTTCAGCCGGACCGCACTGGTCACCGGGGCCTTCGCGCCGGACGCGCCCTACTTCGTCGTCACCACGGGCCTGCCCGTCACCGCGCAGTCCTGGTACGAACCCTTCGTCAACGCCACCACGACGCACACCGCTCCCGGCGCCGTCACCGTCACCCTGCCGTACGCCCTCGTACTGTGGGCACTGCTGCGGGCAGGCCGTCGCCCGCTGGCATCCCTGGTGCCCCTGCCCCTCTCCCCGCCCGGGCCCCGGACGTCCGGCACCCTGATACGACGAGCCGGATGGATCGCCCTGTCCGCCCTGATCGGCATCGCCACACACCTGGTCTGGGACGCCTTCACCCACCACGACGGGTTCGTGGTCACCCGCACGCCCTGGCTCACCTCCGCACTGTTCGGCAGCCTCACCTGGGCACGGGCGCTGCAGCACGCGAGCACGATCGGGGGTCTGGTCGCCATCGCCGTGCATGTGCGCCGCGGGCGAGCCCGTCCCCTCGCCGGCACGGGCCGCCGCGCCGCGGCCGACAGCGCGACCAGGCGTCAGGTCCTCCTCGCCATGGCCCTGTTCACGGCCGCCGGGGCCGTCGCCCAGACGTGGCGGTGGTTCTTCGGCCCCGAGGCGGAGACCGGCGGGCTGCCGCTGAGCGCCGTGATCGAGGGGGTGCTGTCCGACGCGGCGAAAGGCGCGGGCGCCGGACTGACCGCCGCCCTGGCCCTCCACGTCGTCGCGTGGTGGATCCGGCACGCCGTCGCCGCCGCCCGGCACCGCAGGGACGGAGCGCCCCCGGTGCACGCCGACGGACCGCGGCGGGACACCGCCGCCTGACCCGCCGCCGAGGCCCGGTCCGCCGTTCCGGGACCGCGCCGCCCCGGTGACTCACGCCGGACCGACCGGCAGCCCCACCGAGGACGGCGCGGCCGCGTCACGCGACGGCGGTCCCCTCGAGTTCGACCATCAGGGCGGGGACCGCCAGCCGTGTCACCCCGAGCATCGTGGTGACCGGAGCCACCCCGGCGGCACCCAGCCGCGCCGCCAGCACGCCGTAGTGCCGGAGAAGCAGATCGACGTCGGTCGTGTGGACGTCGAGGCGGACGAGGTTCGCGACGGACATGCCCGCCCCGGCGAGCACGGCCTCCAGGTTGTCGGCGCTCAGCGCCAGCTGCGCCGCCATGTCGCCCTCGTGCTGAGGTTCTCCGTCACCGCTCATCGCGGTCTGCCCCGAGATGTACAGGGTCCGGGTGTGCCCGGCGACCACCTCGCCCTGGTTGAATCCCCATTCCTTCGACCACGTCACCGGGTTGACCGCCGTGCGTTCCATCGCCATGTCAGCTCCATTCGGTTCCTGGGGGGTACGTCCGTCCGCCGGCCCGGCAGCCGCCGGCTCCGACGTCGTGCGGACGAGCCTCGCAACACATCACGACACCCTTGGTCATGTATTTCGATAAAGTTCTCGTATGCGTGCCGACCGGCTGGTCTCGCTCGTGCTGCTGCTGCGTCAGCGCGGTCGGTTGACCGCGGCCACGCTGGCCCGCGAGCTGGAGGTGTCCACCCGCACCGTGCTGCGCGACATCGAGGCCCTGTCCGCGGCCGGCGTCCCGGTCTACGCCGAACGCGGCCGGCACGGCGGTTTCGTGCTGTCGCCCGGCTTCCGGACCGAGCTCACCGGGCTGAACCACGACGAGGCCCTCGCCCTGCTGACCGCCGGATCGGGGCGCGGCGCGCAGGCGTTCGGCCTCGGTTCCGCGCTCGCCTCGGCCGTGCGGAAGGTGGCCGACGCACTGCCCGAGAGCCACCGGAGCATCGCCGGCGACGCGGCCCGGCGATTCCTCGTCGACCCGGAGACCGATCTGCTCTCCCGCCGGACAGCCGCCGCGGAGGTGCCCGACGCCACGATGGCCGAGGTCCGGCGCGCGGTGCTCGCCGGTCACAAGCTGCGTATCCGGTACACGGCCACGGGCCGGACACCCCAGTGGCGCACGGTGGACCCGATCGGCGTGGTCACCGTACGCGGCCAGGGCTATCTGCTGGCCACACGATCCGGCACGGACCGCACCTACCGGCTGTCCCGGATCCTGGCCGCCGAGGAACTCCCCGAACCGGCCCAGCGGCCGCATCAGGTCGACCTGGACCGGATCTGGCGGCAGCGTTCCGCACAGTTCCGCTCCGGCGGCGACCAGATCGCCGTACTGCTCCGGACGGACCCGGCCCGGCGGGAGGAGCTGCTGGACACCGTGCTGGCCGTCCTCGCCGAAGTGCCCGACGCCGACGGCTGGTTGCGGCTGGAGGTGACCTTCCAGGACTCGCGGCACGCCGAATGGGCGCTGTGGCAGCTCGGCACGGACGCGGAGGCCCTGGCCCCGCAGTCGCTGCGCACCTCCTTGCGCAGCCGCGCCGCCGCGATCGCCGCCCGCTACGACGACACGGTCTGACGGCGCGGGCGGGCCGGACCGGACGCCCCGCCCGACCGGGTCCGCCGGCTACCGCTTCGGGGTGTCGACCCGGACCTTCGCGCTCGTGGTGACGAAGTAGGAGTGCTGGTCCTCCAGGTCGGCCCGGGTCTGCTCGCCGATGTACAGGTCGAGGTGTCTGGCGTCATCGCAGCCGATGCTGCAGAGGTCGTCGACGCGCCAGTCCGCGGATCTCACCCGCGCGCAGATGCCGGCGGAGAGACCTTCTCCGCAGTCGACGACACGGATCCGTGTGCCTGACGGCAGATGGTTGGCGGCGACGGACCGCCAGGGCACCAGCGGGTTGTCGTGGGAGCCGACGGGCGACTGCTCGGTCGAGAAGTAGCAGTGGCGTGTGAAGTCCCAGCCGAGGTAGTCCCCGCGGGCGTTCTTGCCGAAGCCCTCCAGGCCGACCCGGTCGAGGTAGTCGGCGGGGAAGGTGTCCGGCAGGCTCTGCCCGGCGCACACCCGGTCGCGGATGCTGCGCCGGGGTCCGTGGTGGTACACCTCGCTCGGTGTGTAGTAGACCGTCAGCGTGTAGCCGTCCCGGGCAGGCTCGTCGGCCCGCGGGGAGCCGGCGGGGTTCAGCGAGTGGTTCAGCTGCAGGACGACGCCCACGAGGGCGGCGACGGCCGGCAGGCCGTATGCCAGGCGCACCGCTCTTCTGCCGCGCCGGATGCGCGGGCGCCACGCGGGCGGTCGCGGCGCGGTGTCCTGGGATTCGGTCATGGGAGGTCCACTTCTCGGAGGTGCCGGGGCAAAGGACCGGCGATTCGGCTTCGACGGCGAACCGCCGGCAGCAGGAACCGGAGCCGGTGCCACGGCTCCGTCGCCGGGGGCCACCATGCCGTCGAGGACGTCCCTGTCCGTCCGTGTCCTGTGCCGTGATCTGCGTGTTCCTGCCGGTCGGCGAGCCGGCGGCGCAGACCGACGTCATGCTAACGGTCCGCAGGCCGGACCGTGCGACCGCGGTCCCCCGAGGCCGCGCCCCTCGGGATCGCGGCCGGGCCGCCGGGAGACTCCGCTGCCGCGCCCGGCCTCCGCCGGCCCTCCGGCAGCACCGACGGCGGGCGGCCTCGGTACCGTTCCCGCCCTCCGGCGCCGCCCCCCGTTCCCGCCCTCCGGCGCCGCTTTCCGCGACCGGCCCCTCGCACTCGGGCGCCACGGGTGCGGTCCGGCGGCCCCACCGCGTGAGGCCGCTCGACCGTGCCGGTCCCGGCACGGGGCGGACCGCGCGACACGGCCGACGCCGAGCGGCCGCCCGGCATGTCTTCCGGGCCTCCCCGGGCGCCGCCCGGGTGTGCCGTCCGTCGCCGGCCGACGGCGTCGCGGCTCAGGCCACCGGTTCGGCCTCGATCTCGATCACCTGCGCCGGCCCCGCCCTGAACGCCGGACTGGCGGCGTCGGCGGCGATCATGTGCGCGGTGGCGTCGTGAGCGGCCAGCGCATCCCGTGACGCCCAGAGTTCGACGAGGACGAACCGGTCCGGATCGCCGGCCACCCGGTGCAGGTCGTACTGCAGGCATCCCTGTTCGGCCCGCACGACCGGCGCGAGCCGCTCATGGGCGTCGACCTGTTCCCGGCCGCGGCCCGGAAGGGTGGTGATCAGTATGTGAAGCCGTACGGGTCGTGACATGCGTGCGAGCGTAGATCAGCAGGTACGGCAGAGGAACCACGGTCTCACCAGGCAGTCGCCGGCGGCACAGCACGGCATCGCATCGCCGCGATCGGCGGACAGGATCCGGGAGTTCGAGCGGGCCGTCCCCCCCCCCCGGAAGGAGAGTGCCGCGGCCCGCGCACGCGGCGGGCGTGTCCACGGGACCGTCCGAGGGGGCGGCGCATGACACGGCACGGGACCGTCGTGGCCCGGCGCACGACCTGGCGCAGGCGGCGCTCGGCTTCAACCGTCCCTGCCTCCAAGGGAGTTCGCGGCCGCCCTTCTCACGGACATGATTGGTCTACACCCTTGACTGGTACAGACCAAAGCGGTTGAGTGTTCCTCACACCCCCCACCACGGCGGCCCCCCACGCCGGTCCGGCTCCGTCGGCACGCGCGCACAAGGTCCGTTCGTCTCTCCTTGCCGGAGGCCGGCCGTGTCGCACGAAGGAGCTGACCCCATGTCAAGACGCCCCCTGGCCGCCGCCGTGACCGCCCTCCTGCTCGCCGGAGCGGCACCGGTGCTGCTGCCCGCCGCGAACGCCTCCGCGGCCTCCTGTTCCAGCTACCCCAACTGGGTGGCCGGCAAGGCGTACCGCACCGGCGACGTCGTCCGCTACACGGACGGCAGGGCGTACATCGCCGAGCACGACAACCCGGGCTACGACCCCGTCATCAGCACCTGGTACTGGGAGCCGTACGCCTGCGACAACGGCCCCGGGACGCCCGTCGGCACCTTCGTGGTGAGTGAGGCGCAGTTCAACCAGATGTTCCCGGGCCGGAACGGCTTCTACACCTACAGCGGCCTGGTCGCCGCACTGAACGCCTACCCCGGGTTCGCGAAGACCGGCAGCGACACGGTGAAGAAGCAGGAAGCCGCCGCCTTCCTCGCCAACGTCAGCCACGAGACCGGCGGACTGGTCCACATCGTCGAACAGAACACCGCCAACTACCCCCACTACTGCGACTGGAGCCAGCCCTACGGCTGCCCCGCCGGACAGGCCGCCTACTACGGACGCGGCCCCATCCAGCTCAGCTGGAACTTCAACTACAAGGCCGCCGGCGACGCATTGGGCATCGACCTGCTGCGCAACCCCTGGCTGGTCCAGAACGACGCCGCCGTCGCCTGGAAGACCGGCCTGTGGTACTGGAACACCCAGAACGGGCCCGGCACCATGACCCCCCACAACGCCATGGTCAACGGAGCCGGCTTCGGCCAGACCATCCGCTCCATCAACGGCTCCCTGGAATGCGACGGCCGCAACCCCGCACAGGTCCAGAGCCGCGTCACCAAGTACCAGCAGTTCACACAGATCCTCGGGGTCCCCGCCGGCAACAACCTCTCCTGCTGAGACCTCGCGGTCCACAGCGCCGCGCGGGCGGTCGCCACAGCCTCCCGCGCGGCGCGCACGCCGCGGCTTCGCGGCCGGACCGCTTGTGCCGCCCGGCACCCCGGGACGCCGGGTGCCGGGCCGCGTGCCGCGCCGCGCTGGGCGTGGACGACGCCACCTGGCTGCGCGGCCGCGGCTGGGCGCCGGCCACGGGGCTGAACGCGTACACCTTCCACGCCGCGGTCGACCCCCGGGTCGCCGCGCAGACCACGCGTCAGATCACCGAAGCCCTCCTCGGCTAGGGCCCTTCTGGCGGATCTCCGTGGGAGAAGGAGCGGCGTTCGGTGCGTGCGATCGGTGTGCGGCGCGGAGGGTCATGTGGCGGAGCCACCTGGCCCTTCGTGTCGTGCGGCTGGGGGCACCTCCCGCGCCCTTGAGGCAGTGGGGGAGTGCGTGCCGGGCGTCGCGACGCCGCGGAGATCCGTCAGAAGGGCCCTGGGCGGCGCGACGAAATCGCCTGGCGGGGCGGTGGCCGGATCGGGCAGGGTTCCGGGTGATGAACAACGAGGACGAGATGCCGTACGCCCGCTCCGACTCCGTCGAGGGCCTGCTGCAACGGGGGCGCGGTCTGGGCGCGGTGCGGGCCCTCCGGGACCCGCGGGGATCCTCCGGCTTCGTGTACGACGGGATCCGCCGTGACTGGCGGTGGGACGGGACCGACGACCGGTCCCTGTACCTGGCGCGCTCGGTCAGGGATCTGGAGTTGTCCCCCGCACCGCTCGTGGATCAGCTGGCGGGGGACGAAGAGGCGTGCCTGCGGGCCTGCGAGGTGCTCGAACTGCTGGCGCTGGCCGGGTCGGACGAGGCCAGGGAGGGCATCCGGGCGTACGTCCGCGAGGGCGAGCACTGGAGCCGCGTACTGGAGTCGGTGTCGGACAGCTGGCCGCCGCGGTGGTGGGAGGACCTCGGTGACGTCGCACGCGCCCGGATCGGCGCGGAGGCGGAGCTGCCGTGGTTCCGCGAGCCGTGGACACGGTTCGGGATCGAGGTGCGGAGCCGTCCGTCCGTCGCACGGCCGTCACTGGCCGGGCTCGGTGCCGGCGAACTCCTCGCTCTGCTCGCCGGCACCCGTACGGACGACGCCACGAAGGTCGACGCGCTGCGTGCCCTCAACGGCCGGGAGCCCGCCGTCGAGGGGCTGATCCCGCTGGTCCCCTCGCTGGGCACGCCGGACGGCCGCCGGCCCCTGCCGCTGGTCGGGCGGGCCGTCGAGCGCCTGGGCGCGCTCGCCGTACCGGC
Source organism: Streptomyces sp. NPDC093094 (assembly GCF_044754345.1). Classification (NCBI taxonomy): domain Bacteria; kingdom Bacillati; phylum Actinomycetota; class Actinomycetes; order Kitasatosporales; family Streptomycetaceae; genus Streptomyces; species Streptomyces sp. NPDC093094. The sequence goes on from NZ_JBIVOX010000008.1 coordinate 397,430, forward strand.
AGCGCGCGGCTGGGCACGGGACGACCGCTCCTGGCTGGCCCGGCTGGGTGCGGACGTCCTGGCCGACCACGGCGGCCCCGAGACCCTGCCGGGGCTCGTGGAGGAACTCGCCGGGCAGTGGGCGGCACGCGCCTGGTGCGGGCCCGACCGCACCGCCCGCCGCCTGGCCCGGTTCGGGCCGGACGCCGCCGCGGCGGTGCCCTGGCTGCGGCGCTTCTGGCTGCACACCCCGCACTCCTACGAGCGGGTCGCGTACCTGAAGGCACTGGCCGCCATCGACCGCGACGGCCTGGACCACGTGCACACCGAGTCCCTGTGGGACTGCGAGGAGGGTGCGCGGCTGCTGGGGATCGCCTCGGCACCCGCGAGCCCGGCGGCTCTGGAACGGATCGCCGTACTGCGCGACGACCCGATGGAGACGCCCGAAGTGCGCGCCGCGGCCCGGGCGCGCCTGGCGGCCCCCGCCTCTTCCGGCCCGTGACCGGTCACGGTACGTGTGTGCCGCCGGCGCTCGGCAGCGGTGCGCCGACGGCCAGTTCTTCGTCGAGCACGGCCACCAGGTCCTCGGCCAGAGCCGGAACATGACGGGTGGCCCACTGCCCGGTGAGGAGGAGGAAGCCGGTCAAGCTCTCCTGCACGCCCCGCAGGATCCCCGGCAGGTCGCCTGCCGCGATCTCGACGGGCCGGCCGGAAGGAGCTTCGTGCGCGTCCGCCCCGTCGGGCCACAGCCGTACGACCCCGGCGGCGTGCTCGATTCTCGGTGAAGGGTCGTGGCCGAGCCACGGGATGTCTCCGTTCGTGACACCGGACCACTCGCGCCAGCTCTCCAGGCCGCAGCAGCAGCCGGGGTCGACGGTGACGCCGGTGGCGGTGTCGTGGAAGCGCAGGCCGCCCGGTGCGACGACTCCGTCCGCCTCCAGCAGACGCCGGATCGGCTCGCCGGCGTCCGTCACGGGACGGTCGCCTGAGCTCGTCCACGACCCGCAGCCGGCCAGGGCCACCAGTGCCGTGCCGACTTCGCGCGGGGACATCCGGCCCGACAGGACCATGAACCGGCAGGAAGGCAGGTCGGCGACGGGCCAGAAGGAAGAACCAGAGGTGTCCGGGGTCTCCAGGACGGCATCCACGATCAGCACCGCGTCATTCTCTTCTCGGCCGGTCCGGCCCGCCCGGCGTTTTCCGCCCGCGGCCGTCCCGTCTGAAGGACGGACCCGCTCGCCGGGGGGAGGCCGAGGTCCGCGCGGCAGGACATGTCCGTCGGGGGCGAGGGGGCGGCTCCCTGATCCGGGCCGGTCGTCGACGAGGCCGGCCGGACCGTGACGACCGGCAGGCTGCCGCGTGCGGCGCTCGCCCCGCACGCTCACCGGGTCTCCCGGCCCCGTACCGTCCGGGGCGCGCGGATCCCGGCCGCGCCCCGCCCCGCCCGGGTCCGCCCACGCCGTTGCCCGGGCCGGCGACGGAATGCGCCGCAAACGGCGGTCCGAATCCGGGGGGCCGAGCCGTGCCCGCTCCGTCGGTCCGGAAATCCGAACGACGCCAAATCGACATTCTCGACGCAATTCCGAATCGCGCGACCGCCGGGACCGCCCTGGCGGCCGAATGCCGGGGCCCCTCCGAACCGCCCTCCGTGCCCGCCCGGCACACGCACGAACCGCGGCCGCGATCCGTGCCTGACGTGGCCGAAGACCTCACGGACGGCCGCGGCCCCCTCCGGATCGAGGACGCGGCCCCCATAGCACCGTCGGCTCCTCAACCGCACCCCTACCGCCGCCAGTTTCACTTCACGAGCATTTCCTTACCGCTTCGATCGCAAAGCGATCAACTTCGATCACTCTTTATATTGAGGAATCGTTTATGCGGTCGCTTGCTTTCGCATTCCTCGGCAGATCTTCCTCGGTGCAACACATAGACCCGTATTGAAGTATTCTCATTTCCCCTGAAGGGATTTCGCCGCCTCGGCCGCTGTCACTCACCGCAGTGCAGGGCGACGGCGCACCATCGAAAGACTTGTCCTTTTCAGCAGGGGGGAGTGAAGGGGACATGATGAGCCTGGGCAGCGACGACCCGTCGCGTCTGGGGCCGTTCACCATGCTGGCCGTCCTGGGGGCCGGCGGCATGGCGACCGTCTACCTTGCGAGCACCAGCGAACCGGGCACCGAAGAGCCGATGCTCGCCGTGGTGAAGGCGCTGCGCCGCAAACTCTGGACGAACGATTACGTGCTCCGCCTGTTCCGCCGGGAGATCGAGGCGCTCCGCGAGATGGACGCCAAAGGGACCCTGCAACTCCTGGACTGCGACCCGGACGACAAACCTCCGTGGTTCGCCACGGAGTTCGTGCACGGCATGGACCTGCGTGAGCTGGTCGCCCAGCACGGTGCGCTCCCCACCGAGCGGGTGCTGCACCTGGCGGCCGAACTCGCTCCCATCCTGGTCCGCCTGCAGACGCGCCGGATCGTGCACCGCGACCTCAAGCCGTCGAACATCCTGGTCCTCAGCGCGGCGGACGGCTCTCTGCGGCTCATCGACTTCGGCGTCGCCCGCAGACTGGACCGCACGCGCACCTATCCGACCATGAAGGTCGGCACCGACGCGTTCATGGCCCCGGAACAGATATACGGCGGGGCGGACCACCCCAGCGACATCTTCGCCCTCGGGCTGACCCTCGTGTACGCCGCCACCGGCGCCGAGATGGACCGCCCCGACCTCAACGAGGCGATGGTGGGCCGCGCACCCCTGTTCCCCGCCGGCACCTTCGACCGTCTGCCCTCCTCCCTGCAGGACCTCGTGGTGGCGTGCACGCGGCCGGACCCGGCGGACCGCATCACCGCGCAGGAACTCCTCACCAGACTCGCCGAGCACGGCGTACAGCCGCGTACCGCGAGAACCCGTGCCAGGACCTGGCTGTCGGAGACCGCCCGTACCGAAGTGCTCAAGTACGCGGAGCACACCAGGTCGTTCGTGCCCGAGCAGAAGCCGCGCGGGGTACGGCCCCGCCGCCCCTCCACGGACGCGCCGCACGTCCGATGGACCCGTCGGCTCGGCGGACGCGCCTACTTCACCTCACCGGTCGACGCCACGGTGGGTGTCGCCGTCTGCTCGCTCGACGGCACCGTCCTGCTGCTGGACGCGGTCGGCGGCGGCGTCCTGTGGCGGCACGACCTCGGGGCACGCGTCGAGCACACCCCCGCGGCGGACCGCCGCACGCTGTACGTCACATGCTCCGACCGCACCCTGGTGGCTCTCGACACCGCGGACGGATCCACCCGGTGGAGCTACTCGGCCGGCGACAGCTGTCTGTTCACGCCGGTCGTCAAGGACGACCGGGTGCTGGTGGGAGCGCGTGACGGAGCGGTGCACTGCCTGTGCGCCCGTACCGGCGAGCCGCACTGGGTCAGCAGCCGCGGCAACGGCCCGGTCGTCGACCGCCCCGCCGTGACGGCGGACCACGTCTACGTCTCGGGCTGGCAGGGCACGGTCCAGTCCCTGTCGATGCACGACGGGTCCGGTGCGCTCCTGCTGCCGCACCTCCAGGACCTCGTGGGCGCACCCGTCGAGCACGCGGGCACGCTGTATCTGGCCAGCCGCACGGGCACCCTGTACGCGATCGACACCCGCACCGGGGAGGAGCGGTGGCGCTCGGCCAACAAGGCCGCCGCCTGCACCGGACCCGTCGTCGGCCAGGGCATGCTCTACGCGGGGACGGCCGGCGGCACCCTGTGGGCCCACGAGGCACACACCGGCGCCCGCCGGTGGCGTCTCACCGCACGTGGCCACCTGCGCTGCGTCCCCGTCCACGACAACGGCACCGTGTACGTCGGCTCGGACGACGCCCTGACCGCGGTCGACGCCCTCACCGGGAGCCCGCGCTGGACCCATCCCCTGGAGGCCGCGACGTACGCGCCACCGCTCATCACGCGCGGGGCGGCGTACGTCGGCACGTTGGACTGCACCGTGCAGGCCCTCAGCCTCCCCGGGCCGTCCGGGCCATGACCCGCCCACCCGGGGGCGGGCGGGGCGTCCGGCAGCGCACGGCACACCCCGGGGACGAAGAACGGGCGAGGACAACGACAGCCGCACGGGAGTGCCACACATGGAAAAGCTCGGGGATTTCCGCCTACTCCGACCGCTGGGCAGCGGAATGCTCGGACACACGTACCTCGCCGCCGCACCGGACGGCACCCGGCACGCGGTGAAGGAACTGCACCCCGGCTGGGGACCGGCCGAGGTGACAGGACTGCGGGTGGAGAAATTCCTGGACCACTTCCGCGGGGTCCGCAAGGAGCCGGACACGTTCTGGGCCCGCCACGTCATGCCCACCGACGGCGGGTACGACGACAACGCCGACCGGGCCTGGCTCGCCACCCCCTTGCTGACGGAACCGTCGGCGGCCGACGGCGGAACCACGGGCCATGTCTCCCTGGCCACCGCCGTGACCATCCAGCCGCTGCCGGCCGAAGCGGCGCTCCACCTGGTCCACCGGCTCTCCGAGCTGGCCCGGCGCCTGCACGCGCAAGGACTCTCCCTGGCCGGCCTGACGCCGTCCAACCTGTTCCTCGGCCCTGACGGAGCGGTGGTCGTCGATGTGCATCTGGCCTTCGTGCTGCGCCGCCTCCTCCACCCCACCGGCAACCTCCAGGACAGGGCCAGGCGTGTCCCGTTCATGTGGGCCGACCCGAGCTGGCTGCCGCCGGAACTGCGCCGCGCCGACGCCTCGGTCCGCAGGTCCAGCAGTGTCCACGCGGTGGGCGCCATCGCCGCGTTCGCCTGCACCGGTGTCGTCCCGCTGCCGGTCATCGACATCGTCGACGCCCTGGCGCAGCGCAAGGCCGCGCGCAGACCCGCCGAGGAGGCTCTCGCCCACTGGGCGTCGCACCACGGCAACGCAGGCGTCAGACTGCGCAAGGCGGCGGGGCGTTCGACGCGGCGGCGGCCGTGGTCACGGCCCGGAGCCGGACGGCTCAAGCGGATCGTCGTACCGCCCCTGTGGGCCAATCACCGGATCTCCCGGTACAGCGAGACCTGGAACCTGTACGTGGAGCTGGTCCAGGACAAGGTCCGCAAGCACCAGCCCACGGGCACCGGTCCCCGTCCCCCGGCGTCGTCCCCGGCTCCGTCCGCTTCGACGGGCCAGGACACACCCCGCCCCGTCGAAGCGCCCGCCCCCACGCCCGGCACGGCGCCCGCCCGGCAGACGTCACCCACGGCGGTCGTGCCCGGGCCGGGCGTCAACACCCCCACCCCCGTACCCGCCCCGGCGCCCGCCCCGACGAAGCCGACCGCCGGCGCGGAGACAGTCGTCCTCAAGGAGACCACCGCCCTCGCCTCCGGCGGCGTCGCCACAGGCGGTCCGCGCACACAGCCGTCCGGCGGCAGCACCGCCCCGCCCTCCCCCGCGGGCCGGCCCGCCGACCGCACCGGCGCGGGCTCCGCCCCGCAACCGCTCTGGGAATGGGACACCGGCGGCCCGCTGCTGTGCCCTCCCCTGGCCGTGGGCGGCCTGCTGGTGGTGACCTCCGGGAGCAGCGCGCACCTGCTCGACGCGGTCACCGGGCAGCATCACCGCACGCTCGCTCTGCGCGGCACCGCGGAATCGGCCCCCGTCCTCTGGGAGGGCCGGCTGTGGTGGGCTCTGCGGGACGGCCTGCTGAACGGCCACGACCTCGGTGACAGCACCGGCGGCGACATCTGTCTGAGGCTCGACGGTGACCCCGGACCGCACTCACCCGTCACGGTCGACGACATGCTGCTGGCCGGAACCACCGACGGCCTGTTCGGGTTCCGGCGCTCCGCGGCGCCGGGCGGTGCCACCGGGCGACGCGTCGTCGCGCTGGACGAACCCGTGGTCTCCCCGCTCACGACCGACGGTGTCCGCGTCTGGGTCCCCACCGAACGCAGCGGCGTGCTGGTGGTGCTGCCCGCGACCGGGGAGAGCCACGGCCCGCACCAGCCGTGGGACGCGGCCGGCTGCGCCGTGACCCTCGCGAAGGAAGGTGTGTACACCGGCGACGCCGCGGGCGTCGTCCGCCACCTCAGCACCTCGGGCACCACGCGCCTGCAGTGGGAGGCGTCGCCGCACCCGATCACCGCGCCCCCCGTCGTCCACGGCGATCTGCTGCTGGTCGTCGACCGCAAGGGCACGGTCGCCGCCCAGTCCCTGGAGCACTGGACGCAGCGGTGGCGCACCCTCAGCGACGGGGACGGGCGCAGCCCGGTGACGGTGCTCGACGGGGTGGTGTACGTCTGCGGCGCACGCAGTGTGCAGCGGCTGGACGTACGGAGCGGGCAGGAGCTGAAGCCGCTGACTTCCGAGGGCCCCCAGCCCCTGCACGTGACGGCCACTCCCGGCGGGCTCCATGTCGGCTTCGTCGACGGACACCTGAGCACCTGGAGCCGGCCCGGCTGAGACGGCCACCCAGCAGCAGCCAACCATCCTGAGCAGAAGGGAACCCCCCGCCGTGTACGAGGCAGAGATCAGCCGGGCCAATCCGGCCTGCATCGTGTTCCTGATCGACCAGTCCAGCTCCATGCGCGCGACCATGCCCAGCACCACCCAGTCGAAGCAGATGGCCGTGGCCGACGCCATCAACAGCATGCTCCGTGAGCTGATCATCCGGTGCGCCCGGGGGATCGACGAGATCTGGGACTTCTTCTACGTCTCCGTCATCGGCTACGGCGCCACCGTCGGGCCCGCGCTCGGCGGTCCGCTCACCGGTCAGGACCTGGTGCCCGCCAGCGCCCTCGCCCAGGGCAGGATCCGCACCGAGCGGTCGACCCGTGCCGAACTCCTCCCGGACGGCACGACCACCACCCATGTGGCGGAGATCCCCATCTGGCTGGAGGCCGCGGCCTCCTCGGGAACCCCGATGTGCGAGGCCCTCGAGTACGCCCGCAAAGTCGTGGACCGCTGGGTGGGCGAGCACCCCAGCAGCTTTCCCCCCATCGTCCTGAACCTCACCGACGGCGAGTCGACGGACGGCGACCCGGTCGGCCCCGCCCAGAAGCTCCGCTCCCTCGGGACGATGGACGGCAGCGCCCTGCTGTTCAACCTGCACATCGCGTCCGACATCGCGCATCCGAAGAGCTACCCGAGCACCGCCGCGGGGCTGCCGCCGGCGGGTGCCAAGCTGTTCTCCATCTCCGACGTCCTGCCTCCCGACATGCGGGACACGGCCGCGGACCTCGGTATCCCGGTGGAGCCGGGGGCCCGGGGGTTCGTCTTCAACGCGAGCATGAAGTCCGTCATGCTCTTCCTGGACGTCGGCACTCCGGCATGATCAGGAAGCAGCTCTCGATGCAGGCGCCCAAGTCGAACCTCAACGCCACCCAGATCGAGGACGCGGCGTGCATGGTGGTCCCCGGGCCGGGCATCAGGGGGGAGGCCCGGCTGATCGTGACCGACGGCAGCAGCGGCTCGGCCGGCAGCGGCTGGTGGGCGAGCCAGCTGGCCCGGGACCTGGGCGCCGCGCCCGGCCGGGCGTTCCGGAACGGCGAGGCGTTCGCGCACGTCGCCTCGTACGCGGGTCTTCGCTGGCCCGACCACCGGCAGACCCTGCTCCACAGGGCCTCGACCAGCAGCACGTCGTGGCTCGCGCGGCACCGGATCGACAGCTCCCCCGCAGCGACGCTCCTCGGCCTCCAGCTGCTCCCCGGGCCGGCCGGGCACGACGCACCCGGCCACCCCGGGGCAGGGGCGTGGCGGGTGGTCTCCGTCGGCGACTCGTGCATGTTCCAGGTCCGCTCCGGCCATGTGGTGGCGTCGGTCGCCGTCATGGCACGCATACCGGAGGTGATCCGGGCGGGCGGCGCCCAGTCCTCCCTCAAACCCCGGCTCGAAGAGGGGAACTGGTGCGAGGGCGACGTGTTCTACCTGATGACGGACGCCCTGGCCGTCTGGTGGACGCGGCAGGCCCATGACGGGGGCCGGCCCTGGGAGGTGCTGGACGCCGTGTGCGGCAGCCGGGTCGACTTCGTCGCCTGGGTGCAGGACCAGCGGGTCAAGCAGGTCCTGAAGGACGACGACATCACCCTGCTCAGAGCGGAGTGCGGGACGTGAGGACGCCATCCGGGCAGCGGCCCACGCCGTCCGACTACCAGTCCGCGGTGGCCTGTCTGGAGCAGCGCAGCAAGGATCCGCTCCTGAAGCGCTGCCGGCCTCGGCTGGGCTCCGACGGCCAGCCGGGCTCCGACGGCGGCAGTTTCGGGACGGTGTACCCCCTGGAGGACCCGGAAAGCGGCCGGCTCTGGGCGTTGAAGTGCTTCAACCGCGACGAACCGCACCGCGAGAAGCGTTACCGCGAGATCGCGAACTGTCTTCACGGCGCCCGCGGTTCATGGCACGTCGAGGTCCGCTACCTGCACGAAGGGCTCTGGGTGCAGGAGCGCTGGTGGCCCGTGGTCCTGATGGAATGGGTGCCCGGAAAGCGTCTCACCGACTGGATCGACCAGCTCCTCGACCGGCGGCAGCAGGACGCGGCCGGTGAACTGCGGCGGCTGGCCCACCGGTTCGCCAGTGCCGTCTACCAGATGCACAGGTCCGGGATCAGTCACGGAGACCTGCAGAGCGGCAACGTCCTGGTGACCGCATCGACGTCGGTGCGGTTCGTCGACTACGACGCCATGACCGTGCCCGCGTGGTCGCTGCCGCCGCGGCGTGAGGACGGCCACCCGGACTTCCGTCTGCCGCGCGAGGGAGAGCGCGGCCCGGACGGCGCGACCCAGGTCCACCACACCGACATCACCGGCGGTACCGTCTTCACGTCCAGCACGTCGAACGGGATCCCGATCCAGGAGCCGGACGCCCTGGTGGCGATGCACCGGGACCGTTTCCCCTCGCACGTCATCCATACCGCGCTGGTGATGCTCAGTCACGACCTCTCGCTGTGGGAGGCTCTGCACCAGCACGGCTCCGATCATCTCCTGCTCTCCCGCAAGGACTTCCGTGATCCGGTGCAGTCCCGCAACTGGCAGGCGCTGCTGGACCACGGCACGGACGAGGTGCGCGTCAGGGCGCGGCAGCTGCTCGCGCTGCTCCACTGCCCCGCCGACCTTCAGCCGGACCTCGAACCGCAGCCGGAGGTCACCTCGTCGGTGAACCTGCTGGAGCTGATGGCCTACCGGCCCACGACGGGGCCGCGTTCCGGTCCGCGTCCGTTCCTGGACATCGGCATCTTCCCGGCACCCGACGGGCCGAAGGGTCCGGGGCCCGGCCCGGCCGCGGAGCCGTCAGCCGTCCCCGCCGGGGAACCGGCCGTCGCCCCGGCCTCGGAACGGGATCCTGCCAGGGCCGCGAAGCCGCCCGTCGCCCCCACGGCGGAACCGGATCCCGGCCGGGGCACGGAGCCGGCCGCCGTCCCCCTCACGGAACGGCGGCCCGGACGGGCCGCGGAGCCGGCCCCCGTCCCCGCCACGGAGCCGGCCCCCGTCCGGGGCACGCAGCCGCCCGTCGCCCCGGCCGCGGAGCCGGCCCCCGTGCGGGCCGCGGAGCCGCCCCTCCTCCCCGCCACGGCTCCGTCGCCCCGGCGGGCAGCGGAGCCGCCGGGCGTGCCTGTCACGGAACCGGATCCGGTCCGGGCCGCGAAGCCGCCCGTCGTCCCCACGGCAGACCCTGGTCCCGGCCGGGCCGGGGACCCCGGGCCGGTGCCCGTGCAGCCCGACCCGCCGCGCCCCGCGAGGGTCTCCCGGCACATGCCCGCTCCCTCCGCTACCGCCGCGTCCGCGCCCGCCCGTGACCCCGGGCGGTCCACCGGCTACTACGGTCACGCCGGTTTCAAGCCCAGCCGCTATCCGGCCGACCCGTTCGCCGACTACACGCCCCTCCCGTCGTCCCGGCTCACCACCGGGGCCAGGATCACGCTGGTGGTGCTGAGCGTCCTGTTCGTCGTGCTCGTCGTCCTCCTTCTCGTCCTCGTCGTCTGACGTCTCGTTCTCGTCCTCGTCGTCTGACGTCTCGTTCTCGTCGTCCGACGGCGCCTCAGGCGTCGAGTCCTTCATCGGCCGCGACCACGAGGGCCGTGGCGGACAGCCCGCCGGCCTGGGCGAAGATCGTGTACAGCCCCGGGCCGTCCACGACGGTCCGCGCCGTGGACATGCCCGGGATCCCCGGAACCGGGCTCAGGGCCAGCCGTGCCGTCACCTCACCGGTCTCCGCATGCAGCAGCCTGCAGGTGACGGCCGTATGGTGCGCGCCGGTGACCGTCAGGGACCACTCGGCTCCGGGCAGCACGTGCGACGGTGAACTGATGCCGAAGGACGCCGCCGGGGCGGCCTCCGCGTCGGGCGACGTGCGTCCGGGCAGGCGGTTCGCGATGCCGGAGGAGCCACGGAGCTCCGCATGAGGCGGTCTCGGACCGCCGGACCCGGAGGTGAGGATCTCCTGGACCAGGTTGACCACGGTCGCGCTGGAGGGGAGCGAGCCGTGCCGGCCCACGACGGGCAGGTACGTCACGTGCTCGGCCGGTGTCGCGGCCGTCATCGGCACCAGCCCGTCCCCCCTCTCGTCCACCGTCGCCCGCCGCCCCCTGCCCTCCCGGACGGCGAGGCTCTGCACCGTCTGCTGGGCCGTGCCGACGACCGCGTGCAGACGGGGCTGCCACCCGGCGGCGGCACGGCCGCGGCGTGCGTCCAGCGCGGCCGACGCGAGTGCGCGGTCCCCGCCGACGGCTGCCACGTCGTCGGCGGTGAGCCGGCGCAGCCCGCCGTCCTCGGTGAGCACGCACCGTGTCTCCGGCAGCAGGTCGTAGGCGCCCGGCATCGTCCGCACCACGGCGTGGGCGGCGTACGCCGCGGTGTCCCGTCCCATGGAGGGCGGCGGCGGACCGAACATGGTCACGGCGTCGGGGGCACCCCGGAAAGGTGTGCCGATCGCCACGACGTCCCGGGTCGCGCGGGCCAGTTCCGGGGACCGTGCCAGGGCGCTCCGGACGACGAGTCCGCCCGTCGAGTGGGCGACCAGCACCAGCTTCGGAGCGTCGGCGGGTTCCTGGTACGCGGAGACCCGGCGTGCCTGGTGCCGCATCCATAGCTCCAGATGCTCCAGGGCGGCGTGGGCCAGCAGACGGGCATTGCTCTCCGCCGACAGCCGCCAGTCGTACGGGAACTCCAGCACCGCGTCGTCGTGCAGCGTCACCGAACCGACACCCTTGATAAGCGCGCTGTACGGTGAGAGGCCGCCCACCAGCGGGGCCCAGGCGGGAACGGACAGGAGCCGGACGGGCCGCAACCGCCCCGGTGCTCCCCGGCGTTCCGCCTCCGTCACGGCCAGGCGTTCGACTCCGTGGTGCCGCAGTCCTCTGCGGGGGATGAAGCTGACGCCCCTGGGCCACACGGCCTCACCGGTCTCCTCGGCCACCAGGGTGCTCCCGCCGAATCCCGGGACGACCACGACGGCGTCGCCGGTGTAGGGGCGGTCCACTTCGTTCCGGTAGGAGTGGACCAGGGCCCTGTTCCACTCGGCGGCCCCGGCGGGGCTCGCGCCCAGGAAATTCTCGACGGCCATGCCCCGGCTGACGCTGCTCACGCTCACCGACCCCGGCGGTGCCGACGGGCCCCTGTCGCGGACCGGCTCGGCCGGGCCGCCGACTGCCGGGGCCTCGGGGGCCGGTACCGGGAGCGGGGTGTGCACGACCTCCCCGGTGAGCGTTCCGAGCAGCGCGTCGTCGGGGCCCTCGGTGCCGCCGACGCCGAGGGATCCGGCGGTGTACGAGACCAGTTCCGGCATCTCGTCCCCGATCTCGGCGGCGAGTTCCCGGATCAGGAGGGGGTGGCGCCGACAGGTTCGCGCGTCGAGGCCGCTCACCTGCCGCACGGTGTCCTCCCGCAGCTCGCGTGCCGGGGCGGTGTCCGCGGTGCCCCACCGCCGGTGGATCCTGAGCTGCGCCGCGGCCACGGACAGCAGGCGGATCGCCATGCCGGACAGGCCGCCCACGCGGCGTGCCTGCGTCAGCAGATCCATGGCGAGGTCGAAACGGCCGAGGTCCTCGCAGGCGCGGGCCCCCACCAGGGCCAGTTCCACGAAGGCGGCGGGATCTCCGGACTCCGCGGCCAGTTCCAGCGCCCGCTCGACGCGGACGTAGGCCGCCGCGGGACGGCGCAGCGCGAGTCTGGCCCGCATGGCGAGCAGCGTCAGTTCGAGGTTCTGCGCCACCCGGTGCGGCCGTTCGGACAGGACGTTGCCCACCTCGGCGGGCTGGTCCGCGGCCAGGAGGGCTCTGCCCAGGCGCAGGGCCTGGCGCTCCCAGGTCTCGTCGTCCGCCTTGCCGCGCAGGTCGGCGGTCGCCGAGTTGCCCAGTTTCTCCGTGAGGTAGACCTGGGCGCGGGCGGGCAGTTCGTCCATCGCGCCCTCCAGGCGCGGCCCGGCCGCGTCGGTCCAGCGTCCGTCCAGGGTCCGGGTCGACTGGTCCAGCGCGAGGCGGTGGTAGAGCTCTTCCGCCCTGGCCTCGACAGGGTCGTCGTCCGTGCCGAGCAGGGCGTAGTAGCGCACCGCCCTGCGGTGGATCTGTTCCACCACGGAGGGGCGGTCGCGGCGCACCAGGGTGAGCATCACCTGGCGGACGTCCCCGCGGTGCACCACGGCGTCCCGGCCGGGTACGGCCTCCACCAGTGTGGCCTCGGCGCGCAGGCCGTCGAAGAGCTGTCGTGCGCGGTCCTCGTCGACGTGGCCGAGTCCGCACGGTTCGGCCAGCACCTCGCGGATGACGTCGGGGGTGAGGGTACGGACGACGAGGCCGGGGCCGGCGATGCTGCGCAGGTCCGGGTCCTCGAGGTGGTCCAGGATCCGCCGGTAGAGGACTCCTTGCATGTTCTGGGCCCTCAGTTCGAGCAGGAGCTCGTTGCGCAGGCGGGGATCGTCGAGGACGTGGACCCCCTCCCGCCGTACGAGGGCGGCGGCGAGCTTCAGGTTGAGCGGGCCGGTCCCGACGATGCGGGTGATGACGTCGAGTTGCCGGCGGCCGACGGGAGACAGGGCGTCCTCGGCGCCGTCCGTCAGTTCGCGGCGCAGGAAGGACCGGGCGGTGTCGGGGTCGAACCCCTCCAGCGGCAGGTTCTGGAAGGTGGCGGACTCCACCGGTGCCCGGCCTGCCGCGAGGACCCGGAGGCCGGGGTGCGCCTGGTGCATGAGGGTGAGGAAGTCCAGGAGTCGCTCCACGGCGACGGGCCCGCTGCGCTGCACCTGCTCGAAGGCGTCCAGGGCGAGCACCCACGGCCGGGCGGTGCCACCGGTGACGACGGTCACGAGCGCCGCGAACGCGTCGATCAGCGTCAGTTCGTCGCGCCGATGGGCGGCCCGGGGTCCGAGGTGTCCCTCCTCGGAGCGGGTGAGCCGGTCGGCGGTCAGCGTGTTGGCCAGCTCCCCCTCCAGATCGCGGGTGAGGGGGGTGAAGCGCGGGTGGAGCAGTCCGAGTTGGCGCACCGCCTCGGCGACGAGGGTCAGCGGCCGTTCCGGGACGAGGTCGTGCCGGTCGAAGGTGAGATACAGACAGGGCATGGCGGCGGGCCGCGGGGTCTGCCCGGGACCGGGAGGTGCGGGGGCCGAGGGGGCACCGGTGCCGACACCGGCACCGGCAGACGGTTCGCCGTCGTCGACCGGGGGTCTCCCGGCCGGGCCGGGCCGGCCGTCGGTGTGTTCCAGGACGAAGCGGGCGACGAGCGTGGACTTGCCGACGCCGCCGGGCCCGTGCACGAACACCCGGACGGCGGAGCTGCCCTGTTGTGCGGGCCGGCTGCCGTCCGCCCCGTCGTCGAGGCGAGCACTGAGCCAGGCCAGTTCCCGGACGCGCCCGGCGAACCGGGTGCCGGTGAGGGCGTGCAGGGGCTGGAGCAGACGGGCGCGTCCCAGCGCGCGCTCGATGTCCTCGCGGCGCGGCAGGGCGACGCCGTCCAGCGCCAGCCGCTCCCGGGCGAGAGGGGCGTCCTGGAACCAGCCGACCACGCTCAGCGCGGTGTACAGCTCGTCGAAGCTCTGCCCGGACAGCGGCGGCGCGGTGCCCCGCAGGAGCCGTACGGCCCAGACGCACGCGGGATCCTCTGCGCCGCCGGGCGCGGACGTCGCCGCGGTGAGCAGACGGTCGCGGGTGTGCAGGCCGTCCAGCGTCCGGGCCCGGGGAGCGGGTGCCAGGGACCAGCGCCGGCCCGCGGAGGTCATGGTGCGCGCGCAGTCTTCCAGCAGGAAGTCCTCCAGCGCGGCGCCACGGGGGCCGCTCCCGTCCTCGGTGAGGTCGTGGGCGGCGAAGGAGGACAGCAGGGCCGTTCTCTCCCGTAGGCAGCGGCGGCCGTCGTCGCCGTGCGGCCGGTCCGGGCCGGCCGGTGTGCCTGTCACCTCACGCACCTCCGCAGGCGTACTGTTCGCGGGCCCAGGACGCGGCCGCGCGCTGCAGTCCGTCGGTCATCGGCAGCGGTGCGTCGGCGGCGATGTGCCCGCCGCCGACGCGGCTGCTGAGTTCGTCGGCGAGGTGGTCGGCCTGGTCCGGGTCGATGGGCCGGCCCGCTTCCTTGGCGACGGCGAGGACGTAGTCGTGCAGGTCCTTGCCGACGAGGGGGCCGAACTCCTCGTGGGAGACGTAGGACCGGAGCTCGTCGGGCAGCCAGCCGTCGTAGGCGAGCAGGACGACGCGGAGCCGGTCGGCCATCTCCTCCTCGACGACGGCGGAGACCAGACGGGTCAGGGCCCGCAGGGCGGGCTCGGTGAAGCGCACGGACTGCGAGTCGTCGATGACCAGCCAGTGGCCGGCCCCCGCTCCGCCGGCCCGCTGCTCGCTCATCACGTTCCCGATCTGGTTGACCAGACTGCGTGCCTGGCTGTCCTCGGAGGTGTTGAGGTCGACGGAGAGGTTCCAGCCGAACATCTCCCGCAGGGTGTGCCCGATGTCCGCGACGCGCACCGGGGAGCTGTAGTCGCTCATGCGGATCCGGCGGCGGTTGACACCGTGGCTGTCCAGCACGTGGGCGATCAGGTACCAGCTGTGCGTCCTGCCGGAGCGGCGCCGGCCGTGCACGGCCAGCACCCGGTTGCCGTCGCCGTTGACCATGTTGTGCAGGGTGGTGCGGAACCCGAGACGGTCGATGAACGCCCGCTGACGGTTGTTGACCAGGTACGCGGAGCAGGGATCGGCCTCCCGGGCGGAGGTCCGCTCGGAGAGCAGGTACCCGAAGACGGGGAACGCCCTGGTGTTGGGGTCCTCGGCGGCCTTCTCGACCAGAGCCCTCAGCAGGCCGGCGGGTGCCGCCGCCTCCAGGATCTCCGGCCATACGTCCGTCATGCTGTTGCCCCAGTCGACGTCGGCCTCCCGGAATCCGGCGGAGAGGACGAGCTCGTATGCCCGCTGCTTGGAGCCGTAGACGGCGATCAGGGCGCGCAGGAGGTTCCTGGCGCGTTCGTCGTCGAGGTTGAAGGCGTGTTCGTCGATCAGCGCGGACATCGGCTCACACCAGCCGCTTCCGTGTGAGTCCCTCGACGACGCGCTCGATCCGCAGCCCCTCGTTGCGGAACTCGGCCGGTCCGTCGCCCGTGCCGATGCTGCGCCAGCGGCGGTGCAGGGCGACCAGCTCCCAGTGCTCGTCGAAGACCGGCGAACCCGACGACCCCCGTTCCGTGTCGGTCCAGTACTGGATCACGGTGTCGTCGACGTGCCGGACGACGTTGTGGCGGGCGGCGAGTTTCTTCACGCCGCCGTTCGGGTGCTGGATGATGTAGACCCTGTCGTCCACGGACACCGACACGCTGTCCGGGAGGGACACGCGCACGGCGTCCTCGGGCAGGCCCGTGGTGCTGCGGACGACCGCCCAGTCCGGTACCGGCTCGCCGACGGCCGACGCCGGATCGCAGGGCACCACCTGGGGTTCCGGGGTCCGGCCGCGCAGGTCGGCCTCGTAGCCGAACCAGGCTTCCACCGCCGGGAAGGGCGTGCCGTCGTCGTCGAACAGCACGTGGTGATTGGTCAGGAGGAGGTCGTCCGCGATGCGGAAGGCGGTGCCGTGGTAGTGGGAGCCGTCGGCGGCGGTGACGCGCAGCCGGCAGACGGAGCGGGCCAGTTCGGTGCCCCGGCGCAGGAACACCACGTCCTGGAGCGTGCCGGTGCGGAAGATCTGCCGTTCGCGTTCGTCGGGGTTCTCGAAATGCCGGAAGTCCGCCGCGTCCCGCCCGGACGGGCGGGACGCCTCCACCACGGGCTGCGCGTCGAGGAGTTCACGCACCCGGTCGGCGACGGCCTGGTCGGGCCCGGAGGTGACGGCTTCCAGCAGGGCCCGTAAGCGCTTCTGGTTGCTCGCCACCGTGATGAGGTCGAACCAGACGCTCATCATGGGCCGTTCGAGGTCGACCCAGCCGGTGTCCACGCCTGCTTGCCTGGCGAGTTGCTCGGCCCGTGCGGAGCGGTTGTACGCCGAGGCGAGCAGGTCGCGCAGTTCGAGCGCGCCGGGCGCGCTCCATTCGAACGGTACTGTGTCCACGAAGTGGGTCATCGTCTGTCGCTCTGTGTCGGTCGGCGGTCATCAGGAATCGGTCGTCGGTCGTGGTCGGTGGTGATCGGTGGTGATCTGCGGTCGTCCATGGTGCTCGGAGGTGACCGGCGGTCGCGGTCGGCGGTCGCGGTCGGCGGGTGCGGTCGGCGGTCGCGGTCGGCGGGTGCGGTCAGTTCTGCGGCAGGAAGGACCAGTGGTCGCCGTCCGGATGCGGTGTGCGGACGAGCCCGAAGCGCTGCGCGGGCCTGTGCCCGTGCCGGAACAGCCCGTACAGGTCGGCGATCACGCCGGCGTGGTTGCCCACGTAGGAGTGGCCGAGGAGATCGGTCCCGAGCGCGGTGACGTCGATGGTGTCGAGTCCGGGCGCGACGATCACGCGGGCGCCGCCCTGCCCCGCGCGCGGGAAGTCCGACAGTCTGCGGGCCGCGGCCAGGGCGCGGTCCCGGTCGGACACGTACAGCGTGCAGGTGCGGGCCTGCCGGACGGTGTCCGGGAGCAGGTGGCGGAACACGTCGGCGTCGACGTCGGGAGCGGCGAACACGACGTGGCCCAGCCGCCCGCAGTCCTCGGGCAGCGCGGTGGTGTCCAGGCCCGACAGTCCGTCGGTGAGCAGCCGGTTGCCCATGCTGTGGGCGATGATGTGCACCTGGCGCACCCCGGTCCGGGTGAGCAGGGTGTGCAGGAAGGTCCGGAAGTACGGGACGGCACGCCGTACGGCGTCCCCGTCCGCCGGGTAGTCCAGGACGCCGCCCTTCGAGGGCCAGCTGTACAGCAGGGCCGGGCCGGTGAAGTTGAGGTCGTAGGCGATCTGGGCGGCGCTCCGGGCGGCGTCGGCGAAGGTGACGTGGTAGCCGTGCACGAACACCAGCGCTTCCCGGTCCGTGCCGTGGTCCAGCTGTGCGCGCACGTTCCGGGCGAAGGTGTCCTCGTCCGTGGGCCGGGTGCCGGCGAGGAGCACGTCCCGGGCGGGGTCTGGCCGGAGCCTCAGCCGCCACCAGCGGGGTTTGCCCAGGGAGCCGACCACCCGGTCGTCGGGGACGCCGACGGTGGCCTCACCGTGGGCGAGCTCCCCGCGCCGCGAGCCGTACACGCCCGGGTCGGTGCCGTCGGCCAGCGGTGCGCGGTCGGTGGCGTACAGGACGGGCACGAGCAGCGAGCGCTGCACGGGGGTCCAGTGGGCCGGTGCCGCCTCGGGCCCGAACCGCTCCTGTCCGCGCGCCAGCCGGTCGAACTCCTCGTGCAGCCAGGCCCCCAGGGGCGGCCGGGCCTGTAACGCGGCCTCCACCGAGCGGGCCGCGCCGTCGAGGGCGTCGAAGGTCTCGGGTGTCACGCCGGGTTGCTCGGCCGCGGCCGCCTCGCACGCCCGGTCGAAGGCCCGCAGCCCGGCCAGCACGTCGTCCTCGAGGTCCTCGAGCTCACGCCCAACGACACGGTCCACGACTCTCGGCCAGATCGCCGCCACCGCCGGCACCAGCGGCCCCCACTCCTCCACAGCCCCTCCCCCGAAGAGCACCGGCGCCCCACTCCCGGAACTGCGCCACTCACGACGCAGCATAGGGGGTACGCCGCACCGGGCAGGGCCGGTTCACACCGGTTGAATCAGTGCGCCGGGCACGCGCCCCCACCCCGCACCGCCACGGCCGACGCCGCGGCGGTGCGGGTCTCCTTCGGTGAGAGGTGACAGCGGCAGCCGCGTGCAACGCCCTGTCCCCGGCCTGCTGTTCGGCGGGAAGCTCTCTTCGGGCCGTGCGGCGCTCGGCCGCCGGGACGGGGGCGAGCACGGGTACGGCGGCCGGCCCGCGCAGCGCCCGGGCGGATCCGTCTGCGGCGGCGGCCCGGTGGCCGCGAAGGAGCGCGGTGCGTCCGCGAAGGAGCGCGGTGCGTCCGCGCCGTCCGTCCGCGCGGCCGGAAGCAGGTCCGGCTCACGGTGCGGCAGAGCGGCCCGCCCGGCAGGTCCGGGTACGCGAGGGGGTCGTGCACGGCGTTCAGGTCCGCGCCGGGTCAGGGGTGTTCGCAGAGCTGGAGGACACCGGCGACGGAGAAGCAGGAGGCGCCGGTGAGGGTGGCCCAGTTGGCGATGCCGGTGCTGATCAGGCTGCCGGTGGCGGGAAGGTCGAAGGCCGCGATCGCCGAGACCATGAAGAGCACGGAGCCGAGCTGGTTCACGGCGACGATCCACCAGCCCAGGCTGCGGCGGCGGAAGCAGAACCGGCCGTGGCAGATCTCGGCGAACGCGAGGTGGCCGGAGATCAGGAAGAGCACGCAGCCGATCACGTCCGGCGCCCAGATCAGCCGGTTGACCTGCTGGACGCTCAGGCCCTGGAGGAAGGAGTCCAGCAGGTCGACGGCGAACACCAGGGTGCCGGTGAACAGGACGAACGCGCTCAGCCAGTCCAGCCGCGCCGGCTCGTAGCTCCACCAGCGCCAGCGCCGGGTGACCAGCCGGCCCTCGCCACCGGGTACGTGCCGGGGGGCGTTGACGACCTGGAGCAGTGAGACGTAGCCGCCGGTGTTGAAGAAGAGTCCGCCGGCGAAGTAGACCGACGCGCAGGTGGTGGCGTCGCCGGAGCCGAACTGGGCGACGCCGGCGCCGGCCGCGAAGAGGGCGCCGCCGATGACGAAGGCGGTCGCGGCGACGGCGTTGAGCCTGCTCAGCCGGCGCAGCGCGACCTCGTCGGCCCTGGTGTGACGGCTGCCGGGAGCGCCGGGCGCGCGGACCGCGATGACTCCGCGCCGCCGTGCGAGCCGTGACTCCCACACGGCCGTGCCGCCGCCGGGGAGGTGCCAGGTGAGCCGGGTGGTGAACGGTCCCGCGCCCTCGGCGCGCTGCTCGGCGGAGCTCATGCGGGCGGGACGGCGGCGGCACCGTCCTCTTCCTCGGGGCCGGCCGGCGGACGCCGCCGCTCACCGTCACGCCACCACGGCGGACGGCCGTACGCGGGGAGGATGCCGCTCATGGCACGTCCCGGGGCGCTGGGCGCATGGGGCACCTGGTGCGAGCACCCCTGATCACGCTTCGACTCCGGCAGGGCAAAAGGAACATAGCGGATATTCTGCGGGCGATTCCTCCGCAGGACCAACAGCGGGAGCGGTGGCCGGAGGTCCGTACCGGGCCCGGGTCACGGGCCGCGTCACCCGGCCGGGCCACGCCCGCTGTCGGGTACGGCTCCTCGCTCATAGCCTCCGAGAGAGAACACGGCAGGACGACGCGAGAGGTGCCACCGGTGGCTCTGCACAACGCCAAGGAAACGGCCGCCGATCCGGCCGCCGACGTCTTCACCTCGCCGATCAGCGAGAAACCTCTGCCCAAACGGGCGATGCCGGAGCTGCCGGCGCCCCCGCACGTCGTCTACCAGTTGCTGCGCAACGAGCTGCTCCTGGACGGCAACGCGGCCCAGAACCTGGCGACGTTCTGCACCACCTGGATCGACGACGAGGTCAGGCGCCTGATGGACCTGTGCCTCGACAAGAACATCGTCGACAAGGACGAGTACCCGCAGACGGCCGAGATCGAGTCCCGGTGCGTCAACATCCTCGCCTCCCTGTGGCACGCCCCCGGCGGTTCCGACGGCTCCGAACCCGCCGTGGGGTGCTCCACCACCGGCTCCAGCGAGGCCGCCATGCTCTGCGGCCTCGCCCTGAAGTGGCGCTGGCGCGACCGGCGGCGTGCCGCCGGCCTGACGACCGACCGGCCGAACCTCGTGTGCGGCCCCGTACAGGTGTGCTGGGAGAAGTTCGCCCGCTACTTCGACGTCGAGCTGCGCCAGGTCCCGGTGGAACCGGGCGCGACCGGCCTGCAGGCGCACCAACTGCGCCAGTACGTCGACGAGAACACGATCGGCGTCGTGGCGATCCTGGGCGTGACCTACACCTGCACCTACGAGCCGGTGGCGGAGATCGCGGCCGAACTCGACCGCATGCAGGCGGAGACCGGCCTCGACGTCCCCCTCCACATCGACGCGGCCTCCGGCGGTTTCATCGCCCCGTTCCTCCACCCCGACCTGGAGTGGGACTTCCGGCTGCCGCGGGTCGCCTCGATCAACGCCTCCGGCCACAAGTACGGCATGGCGCCGCTCGGCGTCGGCTGGGCCCTGTGGCGCGACAAGGCGGCCCTGCCGGAGGACCTGGTCTTCCACGTCGACTACCTCGGCGGCGACATGCCCACCCTCGCCCTGAACTTCTCCCGGCCCGGCGGACAGGTCGTCGCCCAGTACTTCATGTTCCTGCGCCTGGGCCGCGAGGGATACCGGCGCGTCTACCAGGCGTGCGCCGACACGGCCCAGCACTTCGCCCGGCAGGTCGCCGACATGGGCCCCTTCACCCTGCTCTACGACGGCACCGGGGCCCTGCCCGCGGTCTCCTGGACCCTGACCGACCCGGGCTCGGCCGGATGGAGCCTGTACGACCTGTCCGACCAGCTCCGTATGCGCGGCTGGCAGGTCCCGTCCTATCCGCTGCCGCCCGACCGCCAGGAGACCGTGATCCAGCGTGTGCTGGTCCGGCACGGCGTCGACCGCGACGAGATCGAGCTCCTCGCCGAGGACATGCGCAGGGCGATCAAGCATCTCGACGAGGGACATCCGCACGACTCGGCCCGCGTCGGCTTCCACCACTGAGCGAGGAGGGGCGGGCCGCGGTCACCCCGCCGCCTGCCCCGGCCGCGGCCGTCCGCCCCGGCCGTGGCCGACTGCTTCGGGGCGCGGCCGGACAGCGGCTCGGACCAGAGGCAGCCGAGGGCGGTCGGACCGGCGCACCGGGCGACGGCGGGCCCTCCGCCGTGGCCGAGGCCGTGCCGCCGTCGGGTGCCACCCGGTGTCACCCCGGTGCCGTGCGGTGCGTCCGGCGCGCACCGGTGCAACCTTGACGGGATCCTGACGGGCAGAAGGCCCCTGTTCGCAGGCCAGGGCCTCACTGTCTGCTTACGCTGATTCGGCCGTCCGCGTGACGGCAGGAACCCCCGCCGAACAGCGCATCAGGAGCCCGCCGATGGCCACCACCGAACACCCACCGCACCGGCTGCGTGCCTGGATGCTGGAGGGCCTGTCCGACATGGGCAAGGACCAGGGCCAGGTGGGCCCCCGCCCGGAGCCCGGGCCGGAGCACCAGGGCCAGCCCTGGTACCGGGTGATGTGCCTGACCGGCGTCGACTACTTCTCCACCCTCGGCTACCAGCCCGGCATCGCCGCCCTCGCGGCCGGGCTGCTCTCCCCGGTCGCGACCGTCGTGCTGGTGATCGTCACCCTGGCCGGCGCCCTCCCGGTCTACCGCAGGGTCGCCGAGGAGAGCCCGCACGGCGAGGGCTCCATCGCCATGCTGGAACGGCTGCTCACCTTCTGGAAGGGCAAGCTGTTCGTCCTGACCCTGCTCGGCTTCGCCGCCACCGACTTCCTGATCACCATCACCCTGTCGGCCGCCGACGCCTCCACCCACCTCGTGGAGAACCCGCACCTCGAAGAGGCGCTGCAGGACAAGCAGCTGCTGATCACCCTGGTCCTGATCGCGCTGCTCGGCGCGGTCTTCCTCAAGGGCTTCCTGGAGGCCGTCGGCGTCGCCGTCGCCCTGGTCGGCGTCTACCTCGCGCTCAACGCCGTCGTGGTGGTCAGCGGCCTGTACCACGTCGTCACCGAGGGCCATGTCGTCACCGACTGGTGGAACGCCCTGACCGCCGAGCACGGCAATGTCTTCGTGATGATCGGCATGGCCCTGATCGTCTTCCCGAAGCTGGCGCTCGGCATGTCCGGCTTCGAGACCGGCGTCGCGGTGATGCCGCACGTGCGGGGCGACGCCACCGACACCGAGCAGCGGCCCGCGGGACGCGTCCGGGACACCAAAAAACTGCTCACCACGGCCGCGCTGATCATGAGCTGCTTCCTGATCTGCACCAGCTTCATCACCACTCTGCTGATCCCGGAGAAGGAGTTCGAGGAGGGCGGCAAGGCCAACGGGCGGGCGCTGGCCTATCTGGCGCACGACTACCTGGGCAACACCTTCGGCACGGTCTACGACGTCTCCACCATCGCCATCCTGTGGTTCGCCGGCGCCTCCGCGATGGCGGGTCTGCTCAACCTGATGCCGCGCTACCTGCCCCGCTACGGCATGGCCCCCCACTGGGCCAGGGCCGTCCGCCCGATGGTCCTCGTCTTCACCCTGGTCGGCTTCCTGGTGACCTGGATCTTCGACGCCGACGTCGACGCCCAGGGCGGCGCCTACGCCACCGGCGTGCTGGTGCTGATCACCTCCGCCGCGATCGCGGTGACCATCGCCGCGCGCAAGGCCGGGCAGCGCAACTGGACCGTCGCGTTCGCGGTGATCTCCGTGGTGTTCCTCTACACCACGGTCGTCAACGTCATCGAACGCCCCGACGGCGTGAAGATCGGCGCCTGCTTCATCGCCGGCATCATCCTCATCTCCCTGCTCTCACGGCTGCTGCGCGCCTTCGAGCTGCGCGTGACCGGCGTGGTCATGGACGACATGGCTCAGCGATTCGTCCGCGACATCGCCGGCCGCAGGATCCGGTTCATCGCCAACGAGCCCGACCGGCGCGACAAGGCGGAGTACCGCGACAAGACCGAGCAGATCCGCGCCGACAACGACCTGCCCGAGCAGGAGGACTTCGTCTTCGTCGAGGTCACCGTCACCGACCCCTCCGACTTCGAGGCCGGTCTGGTGGTGCGCGGCGAGGTCCTGCACGGCCGCCACCGGGTGCTGACCGTGGAGTCGTCCTCGGTCCCCAACGCCCTGGCCGCGCTTCTCCTGCACGTCCGCGACTCCACCGGCCGTATCCCGCACATCTACTTCGAGTGGACCGAGGGCAGCCCGTTCGCCAACTTCCTGCGCTTCTTCCTCTTCGGCCAGGGCGAGGTCGCCCCGGTCACCCGCGAGGTCCTGCGCGAGGCGGAGCCGGACCCCGCACGCCGCCCGCGCGTCCACACCGGCTGAGGACCGGGGCCCCCGCGGGCACACAGGCAGGCGGACCGGCCGGCAGGCCGGACACTCCCCCGCCCGGCGCTACTCGGCCGCGGCCGGAGCGGCGAGCCCGGCGGGGAGGTCGCGGGCACCCATGCGCAGATGCTCGACGTGGTGGAGGGCCTGGTCGAGCAGCTCGGCGACGTGGTTGTCGTAGAGGGCGTAGACGATGGAGCGACCGTGCCGTTCCCCGGTGACGAGGCCGAGGTTGCGCAGCAGACGGAGCTGATGCGAACACGCCGACGGCTCCATGTCGACCGCGGTGGCGAGGTCGCCGACCGAGCAGGGCCCTTCCCTCAGCCGGGCCAGGATGTACAGCCGTGAGGGGGTGGCGAGAGCCTGGAGGGTCGCGGCGACATCGGCCGCGCCGACCGTGTCGAGACGCTCGCGGGTGGTGCTGCCGGTATTCGGTCCATGGCCCATGGGACCATGATACGAGCGACACCTGAAGACCTGTTCATATGTTCCTGTATGGTGGGCGCGTCGCACCGCCTCCGCCCGTGAAGGGTTGCTCTGTCATGTCTTCTGTCCTGGAGCGGCCGCCCGCCGCCGCGGTGCCCGTCCCGCCGCGGCGCCGTACCCGGCTCCTGGCGCTGCCCGAGGTCCGGTGGGCTTTCGCGGCGCTGGCGCTGTTCCTGCTCGCGCTCCCGCTGTATCTGCTGGACGCGCCGGCCTGGGCATGGGGCCCGCTGTTCGCGGCCACCTACGTCACCGGAGGCTGGGAACCGGGCCGGGAGGGACTCCTGGCCCTGCGGGACAGGACGCTCGACGTGGACCTGCTGATGGTGGTGGCCGCACTCGGCGCCGCCGCGATCGGCCAGGTCCTCGACGGCGCGCTGCTGATCGTCATCTTCGCCGTCTCCGGCGCCCTGGAAGCCGTCGCCACCGCCCGCACGGCCGACTCCGTACGCGGGCTGCTCGACCTCGCACCGCAGACGGCGACCCGCCTCGCGGACGACGGCACGGAGGAGACCGTCCCGGCCGCCCGGCTGGCCGTGGGCGACACCGTCCTCGTCCGCCCCGGGGAACGCATCGGCGCCGACGGCCGGGTGCTCGACGGTGCGAGCGACGTCGACCAGGCGACCGTCACCGGCGAGCCGCTGCCACTCGCCAAGCACCCCGGCGACGAGGTCTTCGCGGGCACCCTGAACGGCTCCGGCGCCCTGCGGATCAGGGTCGGGCGCGACCCTTCGGAGTCGGTCGTCGCCCGCATCGTGACGATGGCCGAGGACGCCTCCAGGACCAAGGCGCCCACCCAGCTCTTCATCGAGAAGGTCGAACAGCGCTACAGCCTCGGCATGGTCGCCGCCACCGTCCTGGTCCTCGTGATCCCGCTGCTCCTGGGTGAGGACCTGCGGGCCGCGCTGCTGCGCGCCATGACCTTCATGATCGTGGCCTCGCCGTGCGCCGTCGTCCTGGCCACCATGCCGCCGCTGCTCTCGGCGATGGCCAACGCCGGCCGCCACGGCGTGCTCGTGAAGTCCGCCGTCGTGATGGAACGCCTGGGGCACGTCGACGCGGTCGCGCTCGACAAGACCGGCACCCTCACCGAAGGCACCCCGCGCCTGACCGGCCTGCTGCCCGTGAGCGGCTCCGGCCTCGACGAGGACGCCCTGCTCCGGCTCGCCGCGGCCGCCGAGCACCCCAGCGAGCACCCTCTCGCCCGCGCCGTCGTCGACGCCGCCCGAGCCCGGCGTCTCGGCCTGCCGCCCGCGGAGTCCTTCGCCTCCACCCCCGGCACCGGCGTCACCGCCACCGTCGACGGGCACCGGGTGGCCGTGGGCAGCCCCGCCCGGCTGCTCAACTCCGCCGCCCACCCTGCCGCCGTGCTCGCCGCCGCCGTGGAGGAGGACGGCCGCACCGCCGTGGTCGTCACCGTCGACGGACACCCGGCCGGCGTGCTCGGGATCGCCGACCGCCTCAGGCCGGAGGCCGCCGTCGCCGTCCGGGCCCTGAGCGGACTCACCGGCCGGCCCCCGGTCCTGCTCACCGGCGACAACCCGCGCGCCGCCGCCCGTCTCGCCGCCGAGGCCGGCATCGGCGACGTCCGTGCCGGTCTGCTGCCCCAGGACAAGGTCGCCGCGGTCGACGAGCTCCAGAGCACCGGAGCCAGACTCCTCGTCGTCGGGGACGGCGTCAACGACGCCCCCGCGCTCGCCGCCGCGCACACCGGTGTCGCCATGGGACGGGCCGGCTCCGACCTCGCCCTGCAGACCGCCGACGCGGTCGTCGTCCGCGACGAACTCACCGCCGTCCCCGCGGTGGTCGCCCTCTCGCGCCGGGCCCGCAGGCTCGTCGTCCAGAACCTCGTGATCGCCGGCACGTTCGTCGCCGTCCTCGTCGGCTGGGACCTGGCCGGCACCCTTCCGCTGCCCCTCGGAGTCGCCGGGCACGAAGGCTCCACCGTCCTCGTCGGCCTCAACGGCCTGCGGCTCCTGACGGACGGCGCCTGGCGCCGCGCCCGCGCCGAGGGGGCCGCACCTTCACGGCCGGCCTGACGCGGACGACAGGCCCGGCAGGCCCGGCAGCCCCGTGAGGCTCCGTCGCGGCACCGGCCGCCGGCCTCGGCGGTGGCGGTCGTCACCGCCGTCCGCGGGGCCGGTCACACGCCCCACCGGTCGCAGTGCTCGATGCGGATCCCGCGGGCGTCGCCGAGAACACCGGCGTCCCCGCAGGTCCGGGGAACGCCGGCCTTCGGCCCGTCACCGCCGGAACGACTCCGGCCGCCCGGGCACCGGGCACTTCAGCCCGCCGGGCGCCTCAGCCCGCCGGGCACTTCAGCTCGCCGGGTCCTCGGCGAGGGTGTGCGCGACGAGCGCGTTGGCGTGGCCGTGGCCCAGGCCGTGCTCGGACTTGAGCCAGTTCACGAGTTCCCCGTGCCTGGTGAGCGGGGACGTACGGATCAGCTCCTTCCACTCCGCGACCGGGCGGCCGTACTTCTTCTCGATGGAGGGGAAGTAGCTCGCGGGGCCCTTCACTGCGTCGGCCATCGGTGTCCTCGTTTCCTGTAGGTGCTTCACGGCAGAGCCGCTCTCGCGCGATGTCGTCCCCTGTCGGACCGGCGCCGGCCGGCGAAGTCATCGCTCCGGGCTCCGTGTTCCAGGTCACAGATCCTTCGGCCCGCTCCCGCACGACAGGCCACCCGGTTCCGCGGGCCGACCGGAACGCTCCAGGACCCCGCCCGGCGAACCTCACCACCGGGATCCGGCCGGAACACTCCCGTCTTGTCATGTCCCTGGACAGGCCCGGGTGTGCGTGCTCTCATGCCAGAGGTCGCTTTTCTAACGTTGTAGAGCCAGTCGTCACGTCCATGTGCCCATCGGGACGCCGCCGTTTCCCCCTCCCCGCCGGCCGCCCAGGGACCGATCACCGACAGGAGCTCCCGTATGCCCTTGCCCCGACGACGCTTCCTCCGCGACACCGCCCTGGTGGCCGGCGCGGCCTCGGTCGCACCGCTGACGGCCTCCCTTCCCGCGACAGCCGCGGGCCAGGCCCTCGCGCCGGACGCCCTGCTCAGGCTGCGGCCGGGCAGCATCACCCCGCGCGGCTGGCTGGCCGGCCAACTGCGCCAGCAGCTCGCCGGGTTGTTCGGCCGCTACGCGGAGATCTCCCACTTCCTCGACTTCGGCACGTCCGGCTGGGTCCACCCGGAGAACGGCGGCTGGGAGGAACTGCCGTACTGGCTGCGCGGATACGTCCCGCTCGCCGTCGCCACACAGGACCGCGACGCGCTGGCCACCGCGCGCAGATGGATCGACGCCGTCCTCGCCACCCAGCAGACCGACGGCTTCTTCGGCCCCCGCGCGCTGCGCACCGCGCTGAACGGAGGCCCGGACTTCTGGCCGTTCCTGCCGTTGCTCATGGCCCTGCGCACCTGGGAGGAGTACGCGCGAGACAGCCGTGTCGTGCCGTTCCTGACCCGTTTCCTGCGCTACATGAACGCCCAGGGGCGGGGCGCCTTCGACTCCAGCTGGGTGTCCCTGCGCTGGGGCGACGGCCTGGATGTCGCGGCATGGCTGCACCGCCGTACGGGCGACGCCTTCCTGCTCGATCTCGCGGCGAAGATGCACACCTACGGCGCCGACTGGACGGGTGCCCTGCCGAACCAGCACAACGTCAACATCGCCCAGGGCTTCCGGGAACCGGCTCAGTACGCGCAGGTGACGGGCGACGCGGCCCTGACCCGTGCCACGTACCGCACCTACGAGCAGGTGCTGGCCGGGTACGGGCAGTTCCCCGGCGGCGGCTTCGCGGGGGACGAGAACATCCGCCCGGGCTTCACCGACCCCCGGCAGGGCTTCGAGACGTGCGGCATCGTCGAGTTCATGGCCAGCCATCAGCTGCTCACCCGCACCACCGGCGATCCGGTGTGGGCCGACCGGTGCGAGGATCTCGCCTTCAACCTGCTTCCCGCGGCCCTCGACCCCGACGGGAAGGGCGTGCACTACATCACCAGCGCGAACTGTGTCGACCTGGGCAGCGAGCGCAAGACCCAGGGGCAGTTCCAGAACGGCTTCGCGATGCAGTCGTACCAGCCCGGCGTCGACCAGTACCGCTGCTGTCCGCACAACTACGGCATGGGCTGGCCGTACTTCAGCGAGGAGGCGTGGCTGGCCACTCCCGACGGAGGTCTGGCCGCCGCGCTCTACGCCCCGTGCGAGGTGAGCGCCGTCGTCGCGGGCGGCGCACGGGTGACGGTGCGGGAGACGACCGACTACCCCTTCTCCGAGACCGTCCGGCTGACGCTCTCCCTCGACCGGTCCGCTTCCTTCCCGCTGCTCCTGCGCATACCGGGCTGGTGCCGCGGCCCGGAACTGAAGGTGAACGGGCGGACGGTCACCGCGCCCGACGGTCCCGCCTTCGCCCGCGTCGACCGTCTCTGGAGGAACGGCGACACGGTCACCCTGCGTCTGCCGCAGCGCACCGTGCTGCGCCGCTGGACCGGCCGGCACGGCGCGGTCGGCGTCGACCACGGGCCGCTCAGCTACGCGCTGCGGATCGGCGAGCGCTACGAGCGCCACGCGGGCACCGAGACGTTCCCCGAGTACGAGGTGCACGCCACCACCCCCTGGAACTACGGCCTGGTACCCGACGCGCCGCTGTCGTTCCACCCGGCGACCGCCCCCGTCGCCGACCTCCCCTTCAGCCACGGCACCGTCCCGGTGCGCATCACCGCGCAGGCGCGGCGCATCAGCACCTGGATCACGGACACCGAGCAGGTCGTCGCACCCCTGCAGCAGAGCCCGGCCCGCAGCGACGCGCCCGTGGAGACGGTCACGCTCATTCCCATGGGGGCCGC
Organism: Streptomyces sp. NPDC093094; assembly: GCF_044754345.1. Taxonomy (NCBI): domain Bacteria; kingdom Bacillati; phylum Actinomycetota; class Actinomycetes; order Kitasatosporales; family Streptomycetaceae; genus Streptomyces; species Streptomyces sp. NPDC093094. The sequence continues at coordinate 426,150 of NZ_JBIVOX010000008.1, forward strand.
GCGCCTGCGTGTCTCCGCCTTCCCCACCGCCACGCCGGACGGACACGACTGGACCCCCGAACCTCCCTTCCGGCGCATCCTGAACAAGCACAGCGGCAAGGTCCTCGCCGTGGACAACATGTCGACCTCCAACAGCGCCCACGTCGTCCAGTTCGACAACTCCGGTACCGGCGACCACGCCTGGCAGCTCGTCGACAAGGGAGACGGCTGGTTCCTGGTGCGCAACGGGCACAGCGGCAAGGTCCTCGGCGTCGACAACATGTCCACCTCCAACAGCGCCCACGTCGTCCAGTACGAGGACAACGGCACCGACGACCACCTGTGGACGCCGGTGGACCGCGGCGACGGCTGGTTCCTCGTGCGCAACCGGCACAGCGGCAAGGTCCTCGGCGTCGACAACATGTCCACCTCCAACAGCGCCCACGTCGTCCAGTACGAGGACAACGGCACCGACGACCACCTGTGGCGGTTCGTCTGAGGACGCCGGGCCGGGGCCTGCCGACGCCCCGGGCCGGAGCCCGGTGACGGTGCGGCCGGGAGCCTTCCGGCCGCACCGCACCCCTTTGTCCCCGGCCAGGAAAAAGAAAAGGGTTCTCGTGCGAAAGGGGTTACGCCTTTCAACGAAGGCCGCTAGCTTCCATGAGGTGTACCGGTCACGACCTCGATGACCGGCCACTTCACGGCGCGACGGCGCGCGCCCGTACTCCCCGGCAGGTCCGTCCGGCCTGCCGACACCCCACACCCGGGAGACACTTGTGCGCACGAGACCGTTAGGCCCACGTCCGCCGGGACGCCGGCGGATCCGCTCCCTGACGCTGGCCGCGATCTGCGCCGTGGGCTGTTTCCTGCCCGTGGCACCGGCGGGCGCGGCGGAGCCCGCCGCCGCGCCGCCTCAGGCTGCCGCGGCACCCGAGGACTTCCAGCAGGTCACTCTCGCCAAAGGAGTGGCCGAGACCGGTGAGCCGATGACCCTGGCGGTGCTGCCCGACCGTTCGGTCCTGCACACCTCGCGGGACGGCACCCTCAGGATCACCGACGCGGCCGGCACCACCAGGACCGCGGGGAAGCTGGACGTCTACAGCCACGACGAGGAGGGCCTCCAGGGCGTCGCGGCGGACCCCGGCTTCTCCTCCAACCGCCGGATCTACCTGTACTACGCCCCTCGGCTCGGCACGCCGGGCGGTGACGCGCCGTCCGACGGATCGGCCGCGGACTTCACCCCGTACGACGGTGTCAACCGGCTCTCCCGGTTCGTGCTGAGGGCCGACGGCACCCTGGACCTCGCCAGCGAGCAGCGGATCCTCAACGTGCCCGCCTCGCGCGGCATCTGCTGTCATGTCGGCGGCGACATCGACTTCGACGCGGCGGGGAACCTGTACCTGTCGACCGGCGACGACTCCAACCCGTTCGCGTCGGACGGCTACACCCCGATCGACGAGCGGGCCTCCCGCAACCCCGCCTACGACGCCCAGCGTTCGGCCGGCAACACCAACGACCTGCGCGGCAAGGTGCTGCGCATCAAGGTGAACGCGGACGGGTCGTACTCGATCCCGAGCGGCAACCTCTTCGCGCCGGGCACCGCCCGGACCCGGCCCGAGATCTACGCCATGGGGTTCCGCAACCCGTTCCGGATGAGTGTCGACAAGGCCACCGGCATCGTCCACCTCGGGGACTACGGCCCCGACGCGGGTGCCGCCAGTGCCTCGCGCGGCCCGGCCGGGCAGGTCGAGTTCAACCGCATCACCCGGGCGGGCAACTTCGGCTGGCCCTACTGCACCGGCAGGAACGACGCCTACACCGACCACGACTTCGCCTCCGGCACCTCGGGTGCGAAGTTCGACTGCTCGGCGCCCAGGAACACCTCGCCCCGCAACACGGGGCTGACCGATCTGCCGCCCGCCCAGCCGGCCTGGATCCCCTACGACGGCGGATCCGTACCGGAGTTCGGCAACGGCTCGGAGTCCCCGATGGGCGGACCGGTCTACCGCTACGACGCGGCGTCGACGTCCGAGGTGAAGTTCCCGCAGGAGTACGACGGCGACTTCTTCGCCGGTGAGTTCGGGCGCCGCTGGATCAAGCGCATCGAGGCCGGCGGCGACGGCACCGTGCAGTCGGTCAACGCCTTCCCCTGGAGCGGCACCCAGGTGATGGACATGGCGTTCGGGCCGGACGGCGCGCTGTACGTGCTGGACTACGGCACCGGCTACTTCAACGGCGACGAGAACTCCGCCCTGTACCGCATCGAGCACGTCACCGGCGGCCGCGCCCCCGTCGCCCGCGCGGCGGCGGACGTGACGTCGGGCAGGGCCCCTCTCGCGGTGTCGTTCTCCTCGGCGGGCAGTTCGGACCCCGACGGCGACGCGCTGAGCCACCGGTGGGTCTTCGGTGACGGCAGCACCTCCACCCAGGCGAACCCGTCCCACACGTACACCGTGAACGGCCAGTACACGGCGACCCTGACGGTCACCGACCCCACCGGCAGGTCCGGTTCCGCCTCCGTGCTCGTCACCGTCGGCAACACGGCGCCCAAGGTGACCCTGGACCTCCCGGCCGACGGACGCATCCACGACTTCGGCGAGGCGATCCCCTTCAGGGTGACGGTGACCGACCCCGAGGACGGTGCCGTCGACTGCTCCAGGGTCGAGGTCACCTTCATCGTCGGCCACGACAGCCACGGCCACCCGCAGACCTCGGCCACCGGGTGCAGCGGCACCCTGCAGACCCTGGCGGACGGCGAGCACGATCCGAACGCCAACATCTTCGGCGTGATCGACGCCGAGTACACCGACCGGGGCGCCAACGGCCAGCCGGCGCTCACCGCCCACGACCAGGCCGTCGTCCAGCCCTCCCACCGGCAGGGCGAGCACTACGGCGCCTCGTCCGGGGTCCAGGTCGTGAACCACGCCCCGGCGCACGGCGGCAGGACGGTGGGACACATCGAGAACGGCGACTGGATCTCCTTCGCGCCGTACGCGCTCGACAACACGACCGCCTTCACCGCCCGGGTCTCCTCGGCCGGCAGCGGCGGCACCATCGAGGTCCGCGCGGGCTCCGCGACCGGCACCCTGCTGGGCACCGCGACCGTGCCGGTGACCGGGGGCTGGGAGACGTTCCAGGACGTCAGCGCTCCCCTCGCCAACCAGCCGGGCGGCTCCACCACCCTGTATCTGGTGTTCAAGGGCGGCGCCGGATCGCTGTTCGACGTGGACGAGTTCTCCTTCACCAGGTCCGGCGGGACCACGCCGCCCGGGCCGCGTTCCGGTGAGGTGAAGGGCGTGGGCGGCAAGTGCCTGGACGTCGACAACGCCGGCACCGCCGACGGCACCAAGGTCCAGATCTGGACCTGCAACGGCACCGGCGCCCAGCGATGGACCCTCGCCGACGACGGCACCCTCAAGGCACTGGGCAAATGCCTCGACGTCTCCGGCGGCGCCACCGCCGACGGCACCAGGATCCAGCTGTGGACCTGCAACGGCACCGGCGCCCAGAAATGGACCCCCCACACCGACGGCACCCTGCGCAACCCCCAGTCCGCCAGATGCCTCGACGCATCCGGCGGCACCTGGAACGACGGCACCCCCGTCCACCTGTGGACCTGCCACACCGGACCCAACCAGAAATGGACCCTGCCGTGACGGAAGGAGGCGACACCCCCATGCGCAAACGACTCACAGCGGCGATCGGCCTGTTCGCGGGTGCCCTGATCTGCGCGGTACCGCAGTCCTGGGCGGTCCCCCGGTCCCAGCCGCACGACACGGCCGTGGCCGGCGTCACCGCGGCCGACCCTGCCTACAAGGTCCTGGCCTTCTCCAGGACAGCCGGATTCCGCCACTCCTCCATCGACGACGGCATCGCGGCCCTGCGTGACCTCGGCACCGCCGACAACTTCACCGTCGACGCGACGGAGGACGCGCAGGCGTTCACCACCGGCAATCTCGCGCAGTACAGAGCGGTCGTGTTCCTGTCCACCACGGGCGACGTGCTGAACGCCGCCCAGCAGACCGCGATGGAGCAGTACATCGAGGGCGGCGGCGGGTACGTCGGCATCCACGCCGCCGCCGACACCGAGTACGACTGGCCCTTCTACGAGGGTCTGGCCGGGGCGCTGTTCCAGTCCCACCCGGCGGTCCAGCAGGCCACGGTCAGGGTCGAGGACCGGGCACACGACGCCACCGCGCACCTGGGCGGCACCTGGCAGCGCACCGACGAGTGGTACAACTACCGCGCCAACCCCCGCACGACCGCACACGTCCTGGCCTCGCTCGACGAGTCCAGCTACTCGGGCGGTTCGATGTCCGGGGACCATCCCATCGCCTGGTGCAAGGACTACCGGGGCGGCCGTGCCTTCTACACCGGCGGCGGCCACACCGACGAGTCCTACACCGAGCCGGCCTTCCGCCGGCACCTGCTCGGCGGCATCCGCTGGGCCGCGGGCATGACCGAGGCCGACTGCCGCCCCGAGACCGGCTACCGCTCGCTGTTCGACGGCACCGGCACCACCGGCTGGCGGCAGGCGGGCCCCGGCGGATTCACTCTCGCCGACGGCACGCTCAGCTCCCACGGCGGCCTCGGCCTGTACTGGTACGGGGCCGAGGAGTTCACCGGCGACTACTCGCTCAAGCTGGACTGGAGGGCGAGCGGCGACGACAACTCGGGTGTCTTCGTGGGCTTCCCGGCCTCCGACGACCCGTGGTCGGCGGTGAACAACGGCTACGAGATCCAGATCGACGCCACCGACACCCCCGACCGCACCACCGGCGCCGTCTACGGCTTCCGGTCGGCCGACGTCGCCGCGCGCGACGCGGCACTCAACCCGCCGGGCGAGTGGAACACGTACGAGATCCGGGTCACGGGTGAGCGGCTGGAGGTCTACCTCAACGGCCGCAGGATCAACGACTTCACCAACACCGACCCGGCACGAAGCCTCAGGCAGGGCCACATCGGTCTCCAGAACCACGGTGACGGCGACGACGTGGCGTTCCGCAACATCCGCGTCAAGAAGTCCGGCGGGACCACGCCGCCCGGGCCGCGTTCCGGTGAGGTGAAGGGCGTGGGCGGCAAGTGCCTGGACGTCGACAACGCCGGCACCGCCGACGGCACCAAGGTCCAGATCTGGACCTGCAACGGCACCGGCGCCCAGCGATGGACCCTCGCCGACGACGGCACCCTCAAAGCACTGGGCAAATGCCTCGACGTCTCCGGCGGCGCCACCGCCGACGGCACCAGGATCCAGCTGTGGACCTGCAACGGCACCGGCGCCCAGAAATGGACCCCCCACACCGACGGCACCCTGCGCAACCCCCAGTCCGCCAGATGCCTCGACGCATCCGGCGGCACCTGGAACGACGGCACCCCCGTCCACCTGTGGACCTGCCACACCGGACCCAACCAGAAATGGACCCTGCCGTGACGTAGGCGGGCGGGAGCCGGCCGCTGGACGGACACGGCGAGGTCCGTGCAGCGGCCGGCGCGGTGGCCGGGCCCCGCCGGGGTCCGGCCACCCCCGTGCGGGGGAAGCGCGCCCTGCGGGTGAGGGGCCTTCCGCGCGGGCGCCGGGGGCTACTTCAGGTAGCCGAGGACGGTCATCATCCCGGACTCCGCGTGGTACACGTTGTGGCAGTGGATCATCCACAGCCCGGGGTTGTCGGCGTCGAAGTCGACCTCGACCCGGCTGCCCGGCAGCACGATCGAGGTGTCCTTGCGCGCGCCGCCGTCGGCATGCGCGTAGGTGTGCCCGTGCAGATGCATGGGGTGCCACATCTTCGTCGCGTTCACGAACACCAGCCGCACGCGTTCACCGGAGCGGACGGGATACCGCTGCGCGGGGTCGTACTGCTTGCCGTTGATGGCCCAGTCGTACTTCGCCATCGAGCCGGTCAGCCTGAACTCGACGACGCGGTCCGGCCCGCTCGGCTCCAGGCGTACCGACTCCGCCGCCCTGAGCCGGCCGCCGTGCAGCAGCCTGCCGTCGAGTTCCCTGGGGCGTACGGCGGCATCGGGGGCCTGGCCGCCGCCGGTGCGCAGGACGGCCAGCGCGGTGCGGTCCTTGCCCTCGGCCAGGGCGGTCAGCGGGAACACTCCGTCCCCGACCGTCACGAGGGCGTCGATCCGCTCGCCCATGCCGAGCAGCACCGTGTCCGCCCGGGCGTGCTCGACGGGGAAGCCGTCGGTGTGGGTGACGGTCAGTTCGTGGCCGCCGAGGGCGAGCCGGAAGGCTGTGTCGCCTCCCGCGTTGACGACGCGGAGCCTGACCCGGTCGCCCGGCTGCGCGGTGAAGGTCTGCGGGTCCTCCGGTGTACGCCCGTTGACCAGGTAGTACGGGTAGCCGACGTCCCCGGCGTCGCCGCCCAGCAGTTCACTGGTCGCGCCCGTCAGTCTCCGGGACGGGCCGGACGGGGCGGGGGCCGGTGACGCCCCGGACGTCACCGGCGTGTCCGGCGTGTCATGGCTCTCCCTGTGGTCCGGGCCGCTCCCGTGGTCCATTCCTGCCATGCCGTGGCCGAGCTCGGCGAGCACGGTGTCCGGTGTGGAGCCGTCGACGCCGTCGACCCAGTCGTCGAGGACGATCACCCATTCCTTGTCGTACTTCAGGGGTTCCCTGGGGTCCTCCACGATCAGCGGCGCGTACAGACCACGGTCCAGCTGGACGCCGGAGTGGGGATGGATCCAGTGCGTGCCCGGGTGGGAGACCGCGAAGCGGTAGTCGAACGAGCCGCCGGCCGCGACGGGGCGCTGGGTGAGGCCGGGCACGCCGTCCATGTCGTTGCGCAGCGCGAGACCGTGCCAGTGGACGCTCGTGGCCTCGGGGAGGTTGTTGGCGAAGGAGAGCGAGAGGGTGTCGCCCGCGGTGACCCGCACCTCCTTGCCCGGAAGGTCCTCGCCGTACGCCCAGGAGCGCACCGTGCGTCCCGCGCCGAGGTCGAGCGCGGTCTCCGCGGCGGTGAGCCTCACCTTCCGTTCGGGACCGGGATCGCGCCGCGCCTCGGCGGTGGCGACCTCCTCCCCGTCGGGGGTGACGTAGCCGGCGGCCGGTGAGGTGCCGTCCGCGCCGGCGGCGGGGTCCCTGCCGCTCATCGAGCCGGAGCAGGCGGCCGACAGGCCCGTGCCGGCGACTGCCAGACCGGCGCCGAGAACGGTACGACGGGTGAGTCGAGTCATGACGTGGGAACCCCTTGACGTGGTCGTTGCGCAGGAAAGACGTTTCCGCTCACGGTGCCGAACGGGAATCCTCCCCAATGTGCGCAACAAGGACGTGCCGACCCGAAGCGAACTCGCCGGTACGAGGGCGAAATGGCACGGAGCGCGTACACCGGCGCCTCGCCGGGCCCGCACGCCGCCGGCCGGGAACCACCTGGAGCACCGCCGGGACGGCCGTCCGGCTCCGGCGGGCGCCGGACGGTCACCCGCCGTACGGCCCGTCCGGCCACCCGTCGCCGTCCGGGAGCAGCGCCGGCTCCAGGGCGGCCAGACGGGCCGGGTCGGCGATCACCTCGTAGGCGGTCACCAGGTCCCCCTCGACGGTCATGCGCAGGACCATGCGCAGGCGTCCGTCCGGGGCGATCAGGATGCCGGGGACGCCGTCCACCAGGGCGACCACGCCGAAGCGGGCCCGCCGGCCCCACACCGTCGTCTCCCGGGCGACGGTGAGCGCGCCACGGGCGACCAGGGCCCGGCCCGCGGGCAGCGCGGCCGGGTCCGCGCGGCGGACGACGTCCGGCGCCAGTACGGCCAGCAGCTCGTCCAGCTTCCCGCCCCGGGCGGCGGACAGGAACGCCTCCACCACCCGCCGGTGCCCCGCCGTCTGCGCCGGCGGCTCCGCGGCCGTCCCGCGCAGCCGCTGCCGGGCCCGGCTGGCCAGCTTCTTCGCGGCCACCGGGGTGCGGCCGACGATCGGCGCGATCTGCTCGAACGGCACCGCGAAGCCGTCGTGCAGCACGAAGGCGACCCGCTCCGCCGGTCCCAGCCGGTCCAGCACCACCAGCAGCGCCCGGCCGACCGACTCCACCAGCAGCGCCTCCCGCTCGGGTCCGCCGTCGTCGCCCGCCACCTCGGGCAGCGCCTCGCCGGCCGGCTCCTCGCGGCGCACCGCTCGGGCGCGCAGCAGGTCGAGGCAGATCCGGGAGACGACGGTGGTCAGCCAGCCGGGCAGGTTCCCGATCTCCGCCGGGTCCGTCCGCTCCAGCCGCAGCCATGCCTCCTGGACGGCCTCCTCCGCCTCCCCGGTCGACCCGAGCATCCGCCGGGCGACGGCCCCCAGCCGCCCGCGCTCGGCCTCGAAGCGCGTCGCGAGCGAGTCGTCCACACCCTCGTTCCGGTCCATCGGTCACCTTTCCTCGGTCCGGCCCGTCACCGCCATGACGTACCGCCCTTCCCCGAGGTGACGAGGAGATCATCATGACGTCCGCCACACTGCTCCACCTGGACTCCAGCATCAGCCCGGCCGGCTCGGTCAGCCGCGCCCTGACCGCCCGCTTCGCCGCGGTCTGGCGTGCCCGGCACGGCGCCGCCCGGCTGCGGCACCGCGACCTCGCCGCCGATCCGGTGCCCGCGGTGCGCGCCGCCTACGAGGCCCTCGGCCGCCGGGCCGAGCGCAAGGGCGTCCTCTCACCGGACGACGTCGCCGCCCTCGCCGAGACCCCGGACGAGGAGCACGAGTGGGCGCTCACCCGCTCGCTGGTCGAGGAGCTGCGGGCCGCCACGACCGTGCTGCTCGGCGCCCCGATGTACAACCTCACCGTCTCGGCGGGCCTCAAGGCGTGGATCGACCGGATCAGCTTCCCGGGTGCCTACGTCGACGCCGGGACCGGTGAGAGGCTGCTGCGCGACACCCGCGTCGTCGTGGTGGCCGCCCGGGGCGGCGGCTACGGTCCCGGCACCCCGCGCGAGCATCTCGACTTCCAGGTCCCGTACCTGCGGGCCTGCTTCACCGGTCTCGGGGTCGCGGAGGACAACCTGCACATCGTCACCGCCGAACTCACCCGCGCCGCCGACGTCCCCGCCCTGAACGGTCTCCAGCCGCTCGCCGCCCGGTCGCTGGCCCGTGCGGAGGCGGCCGTGGACGCCATGGCCGCAATGGTGACCGACGACAGGTGAGGCCGTTCCGGCAGGGCGCGGGAAAAGCGGTGGAGGGCGCGGGAAAAGCGGTGGCGCGGCGCCGCAGGGCACGGATACCGTGCTGCCCGCCCACGTCGTCTGGCCGAGGACGGTCCGTTGTACACCCTGTGAGACACCCCGAGCGCTGATTCGTCGCGCGTCGCACCTGTGCGCCGCGCTGCTTCCTGCTGCGGACTTCTCACTGAAACCGGTGTACTTCTGTGCTCAACAGCTGGGTGGTCATGCCCACCTGCCTGCCTCTCGTCCTCCGCCGTTGCCACGCGTGCGCGTCACCACGCTTCCGGACGACCGGCAAATTCCGCGTCAACGCCCACCACAAGCGCATCGACGCATGGCTCCTCGCGCTCTGTACCGGTTGCGGGGACACCTCGAAGCTCACGGTCCTGGAACGGATGGACGTACGCTCCGTACCGCCCGGGCTGCTGGACCGGATGCACGACAACGACCCTGCCCTGGCGGCCGAGTTGCTCCAGGACCCGGTCGTGCGGCGCCGTAACCGTGTCGCCCTCGACTGGGACGGCGCCTGGCGTCTCGACACCGGCGGAGCGGTGCACCTGGACGGCGAGGTGATCGACGTCTCGGTCCGCTTCGCCGCGCGGATCCCCGTCCGGCCGGTGCGGCTGATCGCCGAAGGCTGCGGTCTTTCACGGGCCGAGGTCGAACGGCTGGTCGCGGAGGGCCGGCTCGTCTCGGCGGTCCGGCTGAACGGCAGGCTCACCGGCGACTTCACCTTCACGCTGAAGCGCTGAGCCCGCCCCGCGTCCGGGGCCCGTACGGCACGATCCGCCGGCCGGGCCCCGGACGCGGTTCACCCCACGACGTGCCGGAACATGAGGTCCGGCCCCGCACTGAGCCCGGTCTCCGTACCGATGTGGATCACGTCGTAGGCTCCCGGACATGCACACCACACTGACGGAGCACGCCCAGTGTCTCTACGGCGACGAGTACCGGCCCCTGCCTCAGTGCGACCAGGACCACCGGGAGCACTACTTCGTCGAGGAACTGACCTTCGCGGACACGGACGAGATCCTGGCCATGCTGCGTGAGCTCAGTCCGCATGTGGTGGACGGCCGCCTGCCGGTCTGGATCCGCAATCTGGCCTACCGGCTGGTGCTGTTGCAGCGCCCCGACGAGCCGGCGCTGATGCGGGAGGCCGCCGAGAACCTGTGGCTGCACGGGCCGGACTGGGACGACATCGCGGCGGACCTGACGAAGCAGGCCGACGCCATGGAAGCCCGTTGAGCATGCCGTGACCCGGAGGGCGGACCGCGGCCACAAAGGCGGAGCCGCCGAGGACACCGGCGCGCGGACGCACCGCGCGGGCGGGCTCTTCGATCCGCCTCTCCACGGCCCGGCCCGGAGGTAGGGTCGGGATGTGCGTTGATCTTCCGCGCGGCAGCCGTGCGCAGCCGCAGACGGGGCGGGGCGCCCTGCGGGAACAGGGCGCCTCCCGCAGGCATACCTGTCCTCACCTCGACGGAGATCCGCACCATGACCTCTCGGCAGCCTCTCGCCTACGACGCGCTCGTCGAACTCGCCACCGGCGATCCGGCCGTCGTCGGCCTCGTCCTCAAAGGGTCCCGGGCCCACGACGGGATGACCACCCGTCACTCCGACCACGATCTGTACGTGATCGTCGCCGATGACGCCACGACCGGTCCGGCCCGCTTCACGGGCCACCGCAGTGCCGAACTGGACCTCGTCGTCGTCTCCCTGACCGAGTTCCGCGCGGCCGGGATGCCCGGTTTCGAGCGCTACGCCCTCGCCCGTGCGCGCGTTGTGCTCGACCGGCTCGACGGAGGCATCGCCCGGATCGTCGCCGACAAGGCCCGGCTGGACGCCGACGAGGCGTTCCGGGACGCCGGCGACCGGCTCGACGCCTATGCCAACTCGCTCTACCGCTCCGTCAAGAACCACCGGGACGGCCGGCACCTCGCCGCCCGCCTCGACGCCGCCGACAGCGTCCGGTTCCTGCTCGAACTGCTCTTCGCTCTCGACCGCCGTCCCCGCCCCTACAACAAGTACCTGGAGTGGGAACTCCGCCGTCACCCGCTGCCGGGCTGGGACACGGACATGCTGCTCCGTGCCGTGGACCGTGTCTCGGCAACCGGCGACGTGGCCCTCCAGCGGCGCCTGTTCGCCCTGGTCGAAGCGGCGGCCAGGGACGCCGGACAGGGCGGGGTGCTGGATGCGTGGGGCGAGGACCTGGCCCTCATGCGGCCGCCGAGGGCGGGGAGTTGCGCCTGAGCGGCCGGTGCGCCCGGGGTCCGGTGCGCCCGGGTGCCGGTGCGCCCGGGTGCCGGGCCCCGGCACCGGGACGGCCCGAACGGAGCAGCGGGGCCCGGGCGTCGGGCCGATCGCGCGGGAACAGCTCTCAGGGAGTGACAGGTCCGCTGGTCACGGCGGTCCAGCGGCTGGAGGTCACCGAGAACACCGTCAGACAGCGGTTGCGGGTGTCGCCGTACTCGTCGAAGGCGACGTGACCCGTGACCCCGTCGAAGCCGAGCCCGGCCACGGCCTGCGGCATCTTCGCGCGGGCGTCCTCGGGGAGAGTGCCGCCGTTGGCCGCGACGACGGACTTCACGGCCTCGATGAGACTCCAGGCCGCGTCGTAGGCGTACGGTCCGTACCAGCCGGCGTCCTCGCGGTATCCCGCCTTGCGGTACCGGGTGAGGAAGTCCGCTCCGCCCGCCTGGTCCTGCGCGGGCACACCGATGTTGAGGGCGAGGTCGCCGTCGGCCTTCGGGCCGGACGTGAGGAACTGCTGGTCGAAGATGCCGTCGCCGCCCATGAGGGGGATGTCGACCCCCGCCTCCTTGAGCACGGTGGAGAGCGCCCCTGCGGTGTCGTGGTAGCCGCCGAACCAGACGGCTTCGGCGCCCGAGGACCGGACCCGCGCGGCGAGGCCGGGGAAGCCGCTCTGCGGGGGATCCACCTGCTCCGTGCCGGTGACGGTCCCGCCGAGCTTCTCGAACTCCGCCGTGAAACCGGAGGCCAGGCCGGTGCCGAAGGCGCTCTTGTCGTCGATGACGTACACCTTGCTCTTCCCGGCCTCGTCGTGGAGGTACCGGGCGGCGAACGGCCCCTGGTCCACGTCCGTGGTCACGGTGCGGAAGTACGTGTCGTACGGGCGTGACCTGGTGCCCGCGGCCCAGTCGGCGCCCAGTGTCAGCGCGGGGTCGGTGTTGGCCGGCGAGACGTTGACGAGGTCGTCCTCGGCCAGGGGCGCCACCAGGGTCCTGGCCACGCTGGAGTTCAGCGGTCCGACGACACCCAGCACCCTCGCGTCGGACACGAACCCGGCGGCGTTCTGCTCGCCCTTGGCCGGGTCGGCCGCGTCGTCCAGGGCCTTGATCTCGAACTTCACGCCGGGGACGTGCCCCTTCTCGTTCGCGGTCCTGGCCGCCAGCTCGGCGGAGTTCCGGATGCCGAGGCCCATCGCGGACAGATCGCCGCTGAGCGGTGCGTCCACCCCGAGCACCACCGTGACGGCGGAGGCGTCGGCGCCGCTGTCGGCCGCTTTGCCGCCGTGGGGTGTCTTGTCCTGGTGCGAGAGGGTCCAGGTCAGCACGGAACCGGCGGCGAGCGTGGCCAGCGCGGTGCCCAGGACGACGGAGCGCCGTGTGAGAGCGCGCGCCCGTGCCGGCTTTCGGCCGTCCGTCTCCATGTGGGCCGTCCTGCTCAGCGACACCAGGTCCCCGGCCGGGGGGACGGGAACAGGCTCGGGTACGGGTACGGGCGCGGGGACCGGCGGCGGGGCGGTCGGCCGGTCCGGGACAGGACGCCGCGGGTCGGCCGGGGCCGCCCCGGAGTCCGCGACCGTGGGCGTCCGCGGTGCCGGGGGTCCGGGAGGCACCGGGGGCGTCGCGGGGACAGCGGGTGACGCCGACTCCGTCACGGCGTCCGGTGCCGGCGTAGCGTCCGGTGCCGGCGTAGCGTCCGGTGCCGGCGTCGCGTCCGGTGCGGGTGCCCGATTCGGTACCGGTGCCGGATTCGGTGCGGGTGCCGGATTCGGTGCGGGTGCGGGATCGCGCTCGGGCGCCGGGCCCGGCTCCTCCGCGGCAGCCGCGTCGTCCCCGTCCGGGAGGGAGCGCAGGACCGACGCCAGCATCCTGGCGGCCTCGGCGGCGGCCACCCGCTGCTCCGGGTCCTTGGTGAGCAGCGCGTCCAGGACGGGCGCGAGCGGTCCGGCATGGACCGCCGGCCGGTGCGGGCGGGTGAAGACAGCCACGGCCAGGGCGTGGAGCCCCTCCGCCTCGAACGGCGGCTGCCCCTCGACGGCGTGGTACAGGGTGGCCCCGAGCGCCCACAGGTCGTTGGCGGGGGTCGGCCGCTTGCCCTCCAGCTGCTCGGGGGGCATGTAGTGCGGCGTGCCGATGACGATCCCGCTGTGGCTCAGCTTGGTCGTGGCGTCCGCGAGGTGCGCGATGCCGAAGTCGGTGAGGACGACCCGGTCCTTGGCCAGGAGCACGTTGTCGGGCTTGATGTCGCGATGGACGATCCGTCCCCCGTGTGCCTCGGCGAGCGCGTCGAGGACGGCTGCGCCGATCTCGGCCACCCGCCGCACGGGCAGCCGGCCCTGCTCCCGGACGGCGGCCGCCAGGGACTGCCCGCGGACGAACTCCATGACGATCACGGGGGCGCCGCGGTGCTCCACGACGTCATGGATCGTGATGATCCCGGGATGGCTGAGAGTGACCGCCGCGCGGGCCTCGCCGGTGAAGCGCCTGAGCAGCGTGGCACGGTCGCCCTCCTCCATCCCGTGCGGGAAGAGGATCTCCTTGACGGCGACCTCGCGCCCGAAGAGCTGCTGGTCGAGGCCACGCCAGACGCGGCCCATACCGCCCTGGCCGATGCGTTCGACCAGCTGGTACCGGCCGGCGATGAGTTCGTGGTTCTCCTCGGTCACGCGCACACTCTAGGTCTTGCTGACCCGTTCAGGTGACGAATCCATGGCTTGATCACGCCCATGAGGGAGAGGGCGGGGCCGTGGCGCTCAGGCGCGGTACGCGGTGACCGCCGACCGGACGAACGAGCCGACCAGCGGATCGGTGTCACCCGCGTTCCACGCCACCACCGCACGGCTCGGGGGCATGTCGATCAGCGGCACCACGGTGAGTCCCTCTCCCGGCTCGTGGTTCACGAGGGTCATGCCGACGGTGCCGTTCCAGAGCACGGCCTGGCGGCATTCCTGGACCGCGCGCACCACCGGGCCCTCGCGGGGTTCGCCGCCGTTCCAGTACGACTGCCATCGGGGGTCGGTGCCCTCCGGGAAGCGGAACCATCTGCGGTCCGCCAGGTCGGCCAGCTTCAGTGTGTCGCGGCGGGCCAGCGGATCGTCGGCGCGCAGCAGGGCTCCCACGGGGTCGGCGCGCAGCTCGCGGACCGTCAGGCCGGTCTCGTCGAACGGCCCGCGGGTCACGGCGACGTCGACCGCCCGGGCGCGCAGTCCGCAGGTGGGGTCGGTCAGGTCGGCCTCGCGGACGCGGACCTCGACCTGCGGGTGCCGGTGGCGGTAGGCGCGGGCCAGCCGTGTCACGTCCGGGTCGGTGCTGTCACCGAGGAGGCCGACGGTGAGAGTCGACCTGCCGGCCGCCGCGGCCACCCGGACCTGGACGAGGTCGGCCCGGTCGAGCAGGGCGCGCGCCTCGCCGAGAAGGACCGCCCCCACCGGGGTGAGTGCGACACCGGCGGACGACCGGTGGAACAACGAGGCGCCCACCTCGGTCTCCAGCTGTCTGATCGCCCGGCTCAGAGGCGGCTGGCTCATGTGCAGCCGGGCGGCGGCCCGCCCGAAGTGGAGTTCCTCGGCGACTGCCACGAAGTAGCGCAGCGTACGCAGCTCCATGCCGTGACGATACCCGTGGGGTATCGAGGTCGCGCAACGGGTCTTGGACAGCCGGGGCCGCCCGGCTGTGGGATCGGGACATGGCCGACGGACCGGCCGGGCACGGCTTTCGCCCTCTGCACGGCGGGTCCGGCCGGCCCTTCGTCCGACGCACCTCCGCCCGCGCACCGGCGCGGAGGTGTCCTCGCCCCGTGCCTCTCACGGCTCCGGGGCGCCTCGTCCACCCTGCGGAAGGACATCGTGAACATCGCCTACTGGATCGCTGCCGGACTGCTGGCCCTGTTCTATCTCTACGGGGGCGGGGTGAAGCTGGTCCGGAGCCGTGAGCAGCTGCTGCCCATGATGGCCTGGGTGGACAGCACACCGATGCCGGTCGTCAGGGCGATCGGGCTGATCGAGGTGCTCGGCGCGATCGGGCTGGTCCTCCCGCCGCTGACCGGTGTCGCGCCCTGGCTGGCGCCGGCCGCCGCCCTCGGGTTCGTGGTCCTCCAGATCGCGGCGACCAGGGTTCACCTGCGTCGCGGCGACCGCCGGATCGCGCTCAACCTCACGCTCCTTCTCGCAGCGGCCGTGACATGCCTGCCGGCGATGACATGGGTGTGACGCCGGCGGCGGGCGTCACGCGGTGACCGTGATGATGCCGAGCGGTTCGGTCGTGGGCTGCTGCGATCCGCCGGCCGGTTCGACGGTGATGCCGACGGCGACCGCCCCGTCGACGCCGCCGGCCAGGACACGGGCCGGTCTGCCTCCGCTCCCCGGCAGGAGACCGGCCGGGCGCAGGTCGCCCGACGGTTCCGCGTACCAGAGTTCGTACACCTTGTCGCCGCTCAGGGCGGGCAGGCCCGTCACGGCGTAGGCGGCGCGGTTCCCGGCGCGCGAGACGACGACCGATGCCCGACCGCCGCCGCGCAGTTCGCCGGTGTGCAAGGTGGCGTCGGGTGCGGTCATGACGGTGACCAGCGCGCTCTTGCCGGCCTGCGCCGCGGCCGCCCGGGCCCGGGCGTCGTCGGCCTGCGCGTGCTGCCAGACGGCGATCCCGCCGAACGAGGCGGCGGCCGCCAGACTCGCGGCCAGCGCCCAGGACAGCAGACGCTGACGCCCTGTCCGGCCCGGCCCCGGCGGGGAAGGCGGAGTGCCCTCCTGCCTGGTCCGGCCGATCTCCCGCAGGACACGCTCACGCAGCCCCGTGGGCATGACGGTGGTCCGGGCCTCGGCGAGCACGAGCCGGGCGACTGTCTCGGTCAGTTCGGCCACCTCGCGCCGGCATGCCTCACAACCGTCCAGATGCCGCTCGAAAGCGGCTTCCTCGTCGGGCGGCAGGGCGTGCAGGACGTAGGCCCCGACGGCCAGATGCGGGTCCTCGGCGGATGTCATGACCGGCCCTCCACACAGTCGCGCAGCAGGCGCAGCCCCGTACGCATACGGGACTTCACCGTGCCGGCCGGGGCGGCCAGGGAGTGTGCCACCTCCAGATAGGTCATGCCCTGGTAGTAGGCGAGCAGCAGCGGAGTGCGGTACAGACGGGTGAGTCTCTCCAGGCACCGGTGGGTGCGCCGTCGTTCGTCGTCCTCCTCCACGGCCTCCGCCACCTCGTCGTAGTCCCTGACCGCGAGCAGCGCTCCGGCGCGGCGGTCGCGCTGTGCCGCCGCCTGCGCCTGACGGACCCGGTCCACCGCTCTGCGATGAGCCAGGGTGAGGACCCACGCCTTGGCGCTTCCGCGGTCGGGGCGGTAGCGGTCCGCCGTTCGCCAGACCTCGACCATCACGTCCTGGGTCACTTCCTCGGCCTGCGCCGCGTCCTGGAGGATGCGGCGGGCCAGGCCCATCACCGGACGGGCCAGCGCCTCGTAGACGCCGTCGAACGCGCTCTCGTCCCCGTCCGCGACCTTGACCAGCAACGACTCGACGGTCTCGCTGTCCTCCGAGGGGAGCGGCCGCGGTTCCTCTCCGTGCACTGCGCCGGGCATCTGGCTCACATTCCGTCGACGTGCTTCTCCTGGCCGACGTTCGGCGCCGGGGGACCGTCCGGCAACTCCGGTCCGCCTGTTCGGCTCAGTGTGTCGTCTCCCCGGGTCCGCGGCGGGTCCCTGTCCACGTCGAGTGCCGCGTGCACGGTCTTGCCCTTCGGGGCGGGTGCGACGGTGACCCAGGCGCCCAGTTCCTCGACCAGGCTCAGGCCGAAGCCGCCTCGTTCGTCCGCGCAGGCGGGTGTCCGGACGCGGGGCGGTTCCGCGCTGGTGTCCGCGACGGCGATGTCGAGCACGGTGCCGTGCGCCGTGAGGGTCAGGGTGCAGGGCCCCGCGGTGTGCCGCCACACGTTGGTGACCAGCTCCGAGACGATCAGTACCGCGTCGGACGCGGCGCGGCAGGGGGTGCCGCGGGCGGCGAGCCATCGGGCGGTGACCCTGCGGGCCACTTCGGGAGCATGGCTGCTGCGGGCCAGAGCGACGCTGTGGGTGGCGGTGTGCGCGGGTGAAGCCACGGTGGTGGTCATGGCCGCCCCCTGGGGGAGCTGGGTGACACGGTCTCGTAAGGGATTCGTCGCCGTCGGCCCCGCGGATGACCTCTCCTGTCACAACGGGAGAGGGCCTCGAGGAGATGTTCTCCGGCTTTCCCCGCGCTCGACTCATCCACAGGGCCGTCCGCTCCGAATCCCTGGTGCTAAGAGAACCGAGCCATTCGGAAGGTAGGGAGGTGAACCGCCATGATCGCCTCGCTGAGAGTCCGTCGTCTGGTGGCCGGTGCCGCCGCCACAGGACTGCTGGCCGGCGGTGCCGCTCTGGGCTTGTCCGGCACAGCCGTGGCGGCCCCGGCCGCCACGGCCACGGCCACGGCGACCGCCCACGGCCACCACGACCGGTGCACCTGGGTGAAGGGGCACTGGGAGAAGAAGTGGGTCAAGGGCCACTGGGAGAAGAAGGTCCACTTCACGAAGACCTGGCACAAGGGGCACTTCGACAAGCACGGCAACTGGCACAAGGGCTACTGGGACCACGACCGTCACGTCAAGTGGGTCTACGTCCCCGCGCACTGGCACCACTACTGGGTCAAGGGCCACTGGGACTGCCGTCACAGGTGAGCCACGTCCGGCCGGCACGGCGTTCGCGCCGTGCCGGCCGTGTGCCGTGCCGGCCGTGTGCCGATCGGTCACGAGTCGTCACCGGGTGCCGGGTCCGGCCACGCGTTCCGCCGCCCCCGCCCGCCACCACGGCCACCGGCAGCCGTCTCGGCTGGCGCGATGGCGTGCGTCCCGGCAGCGTGGAAGGTACGCACGCCATGCCTGCCGAGCGAGGTGACCATGCAGACCTCTGTGCCGCCACGAGTGGTCGTGGGCGTGGACGGGTCCCCGTCGTCCTACGCGGCCCTGCGCTGGGCCGACCGTCACGCACGCCTGATCGGCGGTGCGGTGGAGGCCGTCCACGCCTGGGAGACGCCGTCCGAGTCCGGCTGGAGCGGGCCGGCGATCGATCCCGACTTCGATCTGGAGCAGGCCCGGGAGCGTTTCGCCCAGGAGCTGGGCTCCGTGTTCCCCGAGGGGCGTCCCGCCGGTCTGACGGAGCACCTCGTCGAGGGCGATCCGTCGGAGGTGCTGATCCGTGCCTCGGAAGGGGCGGAGCTCCTCGTCGTGGGGCACCGGGGCGGGGGCGGCTTCGCCCGGGCGATGCTGGGGTCGGTCAGCCAGCGCTGCGCCCAGCACGCCGCCTGTCCGGTGGTCGTGGTCCGTACCGAGGAGGACTCCGGGCGCTGACCCGGACGGCCCCCGGACGGGTCTCACCCGGACGGGGCGTCCGGGCTTCAGGAGCCCGTCGAGAGCCATGCCCGCCGGCTCCGGGCTCTCGTCCTCCGGGCCGCCTTCCGGCCTGTCCGTCCGGGCCCCGCACAGGGCCGCCAGGGCCGCCGTCGGGCCGTTCGGCCCCTGTGCGGCCGACGCGCGTTCCGGCACCGTTGAAGTATGAGGACGCGTGGGCGTGTCGCCGCCGTCGGCGTCGCAGACGGCTTCCGCCGAGACTACGGCGTGCGGTGCCCGGCCGGCCTGTGCGAGCGGGCCGTCCGGGATCATGACCCGTGCATCTCTCGTCCCACCCACTCCCCCGGCCTGCCGGCCGCGGGCACCCCGGGAGGACACGATGCCTGAATCCCCTTACTCCGTGAGCGACGTGATGACGCACACCGTCGTCGCCGTCGGCACCAAGGCGTCCTTCAAGCAGATCGTCGAACTGCTCGACGAGTGGAAGGTGAGCGCCCTGCCGGTGCTGGCCGGTGAGGGCCGCGTGATCGGCGTGGTCTCCGAGGCGGACCTGCTGGCCAAGGAGGAGTTCCGCGACACGGACCGCGGCGACCTCGCCGAGCGGGTCAAGGCGGGCGCGCTGACCGCGGGCGACCTGATGAGCACTCCCGCCGTGACGGCGCACGCCGACGCCACCGTCGCCGAGGCCGCTCGGATCATGGCCCACCGGCACGTCAAGCGTCTGCCGGTCGTGGACGGTGTCGGCGTGCTCCAGGGCGTGGTCAGCCGCAGCGACCTGCTGAAGGTGTTCCTGCGCGGCGACGAGGAGATCGCCGACGAGGTCCGGCACCACGTGCTCGACGTGCTGCCGCCCGGCGACACGCTGAAGGCGTCGGTGGAGGACGGCACGGTCACCCTGTCCGGCTCCCTTCCCGAGCGCGGGCTCGTACCCGTGATCGCGCGGGCGGTGCGCTCCGTGGAGGGTGTCGTGGACGTCCGGCTGGACCTGTCCTACCGCTGAGGCGCCTCGGGTCCGCCGGCAACCGCGCCGGAAGCGAGCGCATCCGGCCGCCCGGACCCGTGCTCGTTCTCCGGGCTCCTGCCCGCAGGCCCGTACCCCCGCTCGTGTCGATCGGGGGTACGGGCCTGCGGGCCTGCTGCGCCGGTCTCCTCGTCCTCTCGGGCCGGTTCACCGGCTGCCGCCGGCGCCCTACGCGGTGGTGTCCGCGGTGCGGTGCCCGCGCCGGCTGCCGGTGCGCGGCGTGCGCTCGGCGGCGCCCTCGACCGCGGCGCGGACACCGGTGAGGGTGTGGACCAGCGCCGCGGCGGCCACGACCGCGAGGAGGGCGAGGCCCACCGCGTACGTGCCGTACTCGCCGTACAGCGAGCCCATCACCAGCGGCGGCAGGAAACCGCCCAGGCCACCCGCGGCGCCGACCACTCCGGTGACCGAGCCCACCTGGTCGGCCGGGGTCAGCAGGGCCACCAGGGCGAAGGTCGCCCCGCTGCCCGCGCCGAGCGCGGCGGCCATGGCCAGGAAGGCGACGGTGCCCACCGGCACGAGGGCCGGCGTGAAGGACTGCACGACCGCCCCGGCCACGACCACGGCCAGCGAGCCGGACAGCACCCTGACCGGGCCCAGCCGGTCGGACAGCCAGCCGCCCACCGGGCGCATCGCGACCGCGAGGAGCACGAACCCGGCCATGCGGTTCGCGGCGTCGGCCTGGGTCAGGCCGTAGCCGGTCCTGAGGTAGGTGGGCAGGTAGACGGAGAAGGCCACATAGCCGCCGAACGCGACCGCGTACAGCGCGGACGCCTGCCAGGTGACGCCCAGCCGGGCGGTGGCGGCCAGCCGGCGTGCCGGCGGTTCGGTCGGCACCGTGCGGCCGGGGGCGTCGCGCAGGAACAGCGCGGCGGTGACGGCGTAGACGGCCAGGACGGCCGCGGTGATCAGGAACGGGGTGGACATGCTGTTCGCGTCGACGAGCCTCACCGTGGTCAGGGCGCTGACGGCGGTGCCTCCCATACCGGCACCGAAGACGCCGATGGCGAGACCGCGCCGCCGAGGCGGGAACCAGGCGCTGACCAGCGGCACACCGACGGCGAACGCGGTGCCGCCGACGCCGAGGAAGAACCCTCCGACCAGCAGCGCTGCCAGGGAGGAGTGCCCGGCCAGGCCGAGGTACAGCACCGGCACGATGGTGACCGCCGACACGATCGGGAACATGACGCGTCCCCCGAACCGGTCGGTGAGCGCACCGACCGGGATGCGGCCCAGTGAGCCCACCACGACGGGGACCGCCACCAGCAGCGACTGTTCGAACGACGACAGGCCGAGACTGTCCTTGAAGCGCGGGCCCAGCGGGCTGAGCAGCGCCCAGGCCCAGAAGTTCACGGCGAACCCGGCCGTGGCCAGGGCCAGCATCGGCCACGCCCGGCCGGGCACCGGTGCGCCCGGCTCTGTGCTGCCGCTTCTCGCCTTCGACGGCTGGACCATGTTGTCCGTCCCCTTCTTCTCCGTGGTGGAATCACGCCACCGGGACCGGGACCTCACTCGCCCCGCAGGCTCCTCGCCGGCGTGGCGGGCGTCCCGTCCCCACTGTGCGCATCCGGGATCATGGGGGGCATGGGCCATGAGTCCCTGCCGACGGACGGACGGTCCCGGGACCAGGGGCCCGACCGCCCCCTCCCGGCGTGCGGGACCATTGGGCCCTGCCGCGGCCCGGGGGAAGGGGCCGGAAGGTCATCGGGCGGGGACCGGCGGCCCCAGGTGCGCCGGGATCCGCGCGCCTAGCGTTCCTGGCCATGGAGAAGGATCAGAAAGCACGGCGTCAGGCGTCGCGCGCCGGTGAGGGCTGGCCGCTGGCCGCCCGCAGACTGCTCACCCGCCGCGAGGTGTCCGCCGACGGACGCGCCGTGTTCGGCACGGGCGATCCGCAGTGGGAGGGCTTCTACCGGGACCGCTGGGCCCACGACAAGGTGGTGCGCTCCACGCACGGCGTCAACTGCACGGGATCGTGTTCGTGGATGGTGTACGTCAAGGACGGCATCATCACCTGGGAGCACCAGGCCACCGACTACCCGTCGATCGGCGCGGACTGCCCCGAGTACGAGCCGCGGGGCTGCCCGCGCGGGGCGTCGTTCTCCTGGTACACCTACTCCCCCAGCCGGGTCCGCTACCCGTATGTGCGCGGCGCGCTGCTGAAGCTGTGGCGCGAGGCCCGGCGCCGTCTCGGCGACCCGGTCGCGGCCTGGGCGGAGATCACCTCCGATCCGGCGAAGGCGCGGGCGTACAAGCGGGCGCGCGGCAAGGGCGGTCTGGTGCGCGCCGAGTGGGACGAGGTGGCCGAGCTGGTCGCCGCCGCCCATGTCCACACGGTCAAGGCGTACGGTCCGGACCGGGTGGCGGGGTTCTCCCCGATCCCGGCGATGTCGATGGCGTCGTTCGCGGCCGGCGCGCGGTTCATGTCGCTGATCGGCGGCACGCTGCTGTCGTTCTACGACTGGTACGCGGACCTGCCGATCGCCTCGCCGCAGGTGTTCGGCGACCAGACGGACGTGCCGGAGGCGGCCGACTGGTGGAACGCGGGCTATCTGATCATGTGGGGCTCGAACATCCCGGTCACCCGTACGCCGGACGCGCATTTCCTGACCGAGACCCGCTACAACGGCACGAAGGTCGTCGCGGTCAGCCCGGACTACGCCGACAACGTCAAGCACGCCGACGAGTGGCTCGCCCCGCACCCGGGCACCGACGGGGCGCTGGCGATGGCCATGGGGCACGTGATCCTGCGCGAGTTCCTGGTCGACCGTGAGGTGCCCTACTTCCAGGACTACTTGCGGAAGTTCACCGACGCCCCCTTCCTGGTGGCGCTGCGCGAGAACGAGCACGGGCTCGTCCCGGACGGGTTCCTGACCGCCGCGGACCTGGGACACGACACGGAGCACGCGCACTCCAAGACGGTTCTCCTGGACGCGGCCACCGGCGAGCCGGTCGTGCCGAACGGCTCGCTCGGCTTCCGGTGGGGGGAGGCCGAGCCGGGCCGCTGGAACCTCGAACTCGGCGACACCGTGCCCGTGCTGAGCCTGCTCGACAGCGCGGAGCAGTCGGCCGCCGTGGCCCTGCCCCGCTTCGACGAGGGCGGCACGGAGGGCGGCTCGGTCATGGTGCGCGGGGTGCCCGTCCGCAGGGTCGGCGGCCGCCTGGTCACCACGGTCTTCGACCTGATGCTGGCGCAGTACGGGGTCCGCCGGCCGGGGCTGCCGGGCAGCTGGCCGTCGTCGTACGAGGACGCGTCGGAGCCGTACACCCCGGCCTGGCAGGAGACGATCACCTCGGTGCCCGCCGAGCAGGCGGCCCGGATCGCACGGGAGTTCGCCCGCAACGCCGAGCGCACGAACGGCCGTTCCATGATCGCGTTGGGGGCCGGCACCAACCACTGGTTCCACTCCGACACCATCTACCGGGCCTTCCTGGCCCTGCTGACGATGACCGGCTGCCAGGGTGTCAACGGCGGCGGCTGGGCGCACTACGTCGGCCAGGAGAAGGTCCGCCCGGTCACCGGGCAGCAGCATCTGTCGTTCGCCTTCGACTGGCAGCGCCCCACCCGGCACATGGCGGGCACCTCGTACTGGTACCTGAACTCCGACCAGTGGCGCTACGAGGCGTTCGGGCCCGACGAGCTGGCCTCGCCCCTCGGTGAGGGGCGGTTCCGGGGCAAGGCGTTCGCCGACTGCCTGGCGCAGGCCGTCCGTCTGGGCTGGACGCCGGGCCACCCCGGCTTCAACCGCAATCCGCTCGACCTGACCGACGAGGCGGCACGGGCGGGCCGGCCGGTGGCCGAGCACATCGTCGACGAACTGAAGTCGGGGCGGCTGAAGTTCGCGGCCGAGGACCCCGACGACCCGGCCAACTTCCCACGGGTGCTGACCGTGTGGCGGGCCAACCTGCTCGGCTCCTCCGGCAAGGGCAACGAGTACTTCCTGCGGCATCTGCTGGGCACGGACGCGGCCGTCCGCTCCGAGGAGACCCCGCCGGAGGGACGCCCGAAGGACGTGGTGTGGCGGGAGGAGGCCCCGGAGGGCAAGCTCGACCTGCTGGTCTGCATGGACTTCCGTATGACGTCCACCGGCCTGATGGCCGACGTGGTCCTGCCGGCGGCGACCTGGTACGAGAAGGACGACCTGTCGTCGACCGACATGCACCCCTTCGTGCACGCCTTCAC
Source organism: Streptomyces sp. NPDC093094 (assembly GCF_044754345.1). NCBI lineage: Bacteria > Bacillati > Actinomycetota > Actinomycetes > Kitasatosporales > Streptomycetaceae > Streptomyces > Streptomyces sp. NPDC093094. The sequence goes on from NZ_JBIVOX010000008.1 coordinate 450,064, forward strand.
TCCGGCCATCGCCCCGCCCTGGCAGGCCCGCACCGACTACGACACCTTCCTGACCCTCGCCGACCGCTTCAGCGAACTCGCGGCCGAGCACCTCGGCACCCGTACCGACGTCATCGCGGTGCCGTTGCTGCACGACACACCCGACGAACTCGCCCAGCCCGGCGGAACCGTACGGGACTGGAGGACCGGCGCGTGCGAACCGGTCCCCGGCCGCACCATGCCGAAGCTGGTCGTCGTCGAGCGGGACTACGCCGCGACCGGGCAGAAGATGCGCGCCGTCGGCCCGCTGCTGGACAGCCTCGGCACCACCACCAAGGGCATCACCGTCCGCCCGGACCAGGAACTGGACGAACTGCGGCGCCGCAACGGGACCGTCCGGGACGGCATCGCCGCCGGACGGCCCTCCCTGGCCACCGCCTCCGACATGTGCGAGGCGATCCTGGCGCTGTCCGGCACCACCAACGGACGCCTGGCCACCGAGGGCTTCCGCGAGCTGGAACGGCGCACCGGCAGCGAGGGCCTGGTCGCACTCGCCTCCGAACGCGAGGCCGAGCGGATCACCTTCGCCGACACCCGCACCCAGCCCCGCTCCGTGATCACCTCGTACGAATGGTCCGGCAGCGAGACCGGCGGCCGCCGCTACTCCCCCTTCGTCATCAACGTCGAGCACCGCAAGCCCTGGCACACCCTCACCGGCCGCCAGCACTTCTACGTCCAGCACGACTGGATCAGCGAACTCGGCGAGCAGCTCCCCGTCTACCGGCCGCCGTTGAACACGCCCCGGCACTACGGCAACGAGGAACTGGGCGAGCACGGCCGGGCGGAGGTCACGGTGCGCTATCTGACCCCGCACTCCAAGTGGTCCATCCACTCGAACTACCAGGACAACAAGTACATGCTCGATCTGTCCCGGGGCGGCCCGGTGATCTGGATGTCCACCGCCGACGCCGGGAAGATCGGTGTGAAGGACAACGAGTGGATCGAGGCGTACAACCGCAACGGCGTCGTCGCCGCCCGGGCCGTGGTCACCCACCGCATGCCGGAGGGCACGGTGTACATGTACCACGCCCAGGACCGCAACGTGAACGTCCCGAAGACCGAGGTCAGCGGCAGGCGCGGCGGCATCCACAACTCCCTGACCCGGCTGCTGCTCAAGCCCACCCACCTCGCGGGCGGCTACGCCCAGTTCACCTACGCCTTCAACTACTACGGCCCCACCGGCAACCAGCGCGACGAGGTCACCGTCATCCGCCGCCGCAGCCAGGATGTGGAGTACTGACATGCGCGTCATGGCCCAGATCGCGATGGTGATGAACCTCGACAAGTGCATCGGCTGCCACACCTGCTCGGTCACCTGCAAGCAGACATGGACCAACCGCACCGGAGTCGAGTACGCCTGGTTCAACAACGTCGAGACCAAGCCGGGCGTCGGCTACCCCCGCCGCTACGAGGACCAGGAGCACTGGAAGGGCGGCTGGATGCTCGACCGGCGCGGCCGGCTGGTCCTGCGCTCCGGGGGACGCGTCAAGCGCCTGCTGTCGCTGTTCTCCAACCCCGACCTGCCCTCCCTCGAGGACTACTACGAACCGGTCACCTACGACTACGACAACCTGGTCGGCGCCCCGGCCGGACCGGACGTCCCGGTCGCCCGGCCCCGCTCCGTCCTCACCGGCGAACCCGCCGCCATCACCTGGGGCGCCAACTGGGAGGACGGCCTCGGCGGCGCGCCCGAGCACGCCGGCGGCGACCCCAACCTCACCGGCGCATGGGCCGAGAAGGTGAGGTTCGAGTTCGAGCAGACCTTCCTCTTCCACCTGCCCCGGCTGTGCGAGCACTGCCTCAACCCCGCCTGTGTCTCGGCCTGCCCGTCGGGCGCGATGTACAAGCGGGTCGAGGACGGCATCGTCCTCGTCGACCAGGACCGCTGCCGGGGCTGGCGGATGTGCGTGACGGCCTGCCCGTACAAGAAGGTGTACGTCAACCACGCCACCGGCAAGGCGGAGAAGTGCACCTTCTGCTTCCCGCGCGTCGAGGCCGGACAGCCCACCGTCTGCTCCGAGACCTGCGTGGGACGGCTGCGCTACCTGGGTCTGCTGCTGTACGACGCCGACCGGGTCGGCGAGGCCGCGGCCACCCCCGGGGAGCAGGACCTCCTCGAGGCCCAGCGCGGGGTCTTCCTCGACCCGCACGACCCCGAAGTCATCGCCGCGGCAAGGGAGTCCGGCATCCCCGAGGACTGGCTGGACGCGGCCCTCCGCTCCCCGGTGCACGACCTGGTCGTGCGCCACAAGGTGGCGCTGCCGCTGCACCCGGAGTACCGGACGATGCCGATGGTCTGGTACGTCCCGCCGCTGTCCCCCGTCCTCGACGCCGTCGAGGCGGCGGGAGGCGACCAGGACGACCCCGACCACGTCTTCGCCGCCGTCACCCGGCTGAGGATCCCGCTGGAGTACCTGGCCGAGCTGTTCACCGCCGGGGACACGGACGTCGTCGCGGGCGTGCTGATGAAGCTCACCGCGCTCCGCTCCCACATGCGCGCACGCACTCTGGGCGAGAGCGGCGACGACACCGCGCTCGCGGCCGTCGGACTCACCGCCCGCGAGGCGGAGGACCTGCACCGGCTCCTCGCCGTCGCCAAGTACCAGGACCGGTACGTGGTGCCCGCCGCGCACAAGGAGGACGCCGCCGCGCTGACGGCGACGGAGAACCGCTGCCCGGTGGAGTCCTCCGGGGACCCGGCCGGCGCCGGCGGCCGCCGGGTGATGCTCGGCATCCCCACTCTGCGCCGCCGCACGCCCGAGTCCCCCGCAGGAGGCCGTCCGTGAGTCCTCTCCCCGCCACGATCCCCGCCCTGGTGCGCACCCGTGTCCGCGCGGCCGTACGCCGCCCGGCGCGTCTCTCCCCCGAGGAGACCGAGGCGCGTGCGCTGCTGCTGCGGCTGATGTCCCTGCTGCTCCAGTACCCGGACGCCGAACTCGCCGCCGCCGGGCCGGAGCTCACCGGCGCCGTCGCGGGCCTGCCGCCCTCCCCCGCCGCCGAGCGTCTGACCGCCTTCACCGGCTGGTTCGCCGGGCAGCAGCCGGAGACACTGGAGCAGCACTACGTCGAGATGTTCGACCTGCGCCGCAGGAGCAGCCTCCACCTCACCTACTACCTGCACGGCGACACCCGCCGCCGCGGCATGGCCCTGCTCACCCTGAACCAGCGGTACAGGGCCGCGGGCTGGGACACCGGCGGAGGCGAGCTGCCCGACCATCTGCCGGTCGTGCTGGAGTTCGCCGCCCTCGCCGGACCGCGTGCGGGTGAGGGACCGCTGCGACTGCACCGGCGCGGACTGGAACTGATCCACCGCGCCCTGGCCGACGCCGCCTCGCCGTACCGGCACGTCCTCGCCGCGCTGCTCACCCTGCTGCCGCCGCCCACCGAGGCGGACCGGGCGGCGGTGGACCGGCTCGTCGCCGAGGGCCCGCCGAACGAGGAGGTCGGCCTCGACCCCTACGGGACCTACGGGGAGGGGGAGTTCGCCCCTCCGGGCACCTTCGTCCCGCCGGCACCCGCCCCGCCCACCCGTGTACCGCCCGCCCCGACCAGCCGTACGGAAGGCCCCCGATGAACGCCCCGCTCTCCCCCCTGGCCGCGGCCCCGGCGAGCGGCGCCGATCTGCTCCTGTGGGTCGCCCTCCCCTACATCTGCCTCGCCGTGTTCGCCGTCGGACACGTCTGGCGCTACCGGCAGGACCAGTTCGGGTGGACCTCCCGCACCACCCAGCTGCTGGAGCACCGCCGGCTGCGCTGGGGCAGCCCGCTGTTCCACCTGGGCGCCTTCATGGTGATCGGAGGGCATGTGGCGGGGCTCGCGATTCCCGCCTCCTGGACCGAGGCCGCCGGCATCGGCGAGCACGCCTACCACACGACCGCCGTCTGGGCGGGCTCGGTCGCGGGCCTCGCGATGGTCACCGGGCTCGGCATGCTGTGCGCCCGCCGGCTGCTGACACGCCGGATCCGCCTCGGCACCGACCGGAGCGACAAGCTGCTCTTCCCGCTGCTGTCCGCCACGGTCCTGCTGGGCATCACCGCCACCTTCGCGCACAACGTCCTCGGTGCCGGCTACGACTACCGCGCGACCGTCTCCGTCTGGTTCCGCGGGCTGTTCGTCCTCCGGCCGGAGCCCGAGGCGATCACCGGCGCGCCGCTGCTGTTCCAGCTGCACGCCCTCACCGCCTGTCTCCTCTTCGCCGCCTGGCCGTTCACCCGTCTGGTCCATGTGTGGAGCGCCCCCGTCGGCTACCTCACCCGTCCCTACCTGGTCTACCGCCGGCGGGCCGCACCGGCGACGGCCGCGGGGGGCCGGCCCCGGCCGGCCTCCGGCTCCCGGCGGGCCGCGTGAGTCACGGCCCTCACCGGGACCGCCGGCCGGTCCGCCCCCTTCCAGGCGGCGGTGGATCCCTGTCAGTCCGTGCGCTCCGCCGCCTCCTTGAGGCCGCGCAGGGTGTGCTCCATCCCGGTGCGCCATTCCTCCTGGCGGGAGGCGATGATCTGCTCTCTCTGCCCGGGGGCGCTCTCGACGGCCAGCGTGAGGCCGCTGCGTCCCGGCCCGAAGGCGGCCGTGTGGCGCAGCCGTGTGCCGTCGCCGTCGGCCTCCAGGTCGAAGCGCCAGAAGGCGAGTGCCTGTGCCGGGTCCCGTACCGCCTCCCCGAACAGGCCGTGCTCGTCCAGGACCGCCCAGGCGAACGACCGGTGTTCGTCGAGCTCCACCACATGGGACACGGTCCGCCACTCGGCTCCGCCGAAGTGGCGGTTGCGGCCCTCGAAGCGCGCGCCGATCGACGGTCGGACCGCTCCGTCGAGCCAGGCCACGTGCTGCAGTTCGGGGCTGTGCCTGGCGGGGACGTGGATGTCGGTCACCAGCGCCCAGACCTGCGGCACGGCTGCCTGGACGTACAAGTCGCTCTGCACATGAGGAACGTCGGTCACATCCATGTCGCCTCCTCTTCCGCGGGTGGGCGCAGGCCCACGGCCGACGCCCATGTCACCGGGTCGGCAGGCTAGCGGACGGGCGGATCCGGGTACCGGTCATACGGAGTCGGGCCGGCCGGACGGTGACGGCCCGGCAGCGGACGGGCGCGAGGCCGCGTCCCTGCCCACGACCAGGACTTCGTCCCGTCCGCTCCAGCAGCGGGTCTCGGTCTTGGGCGGGTTGATCCGGATGCCGTGACGGGGAGGCCGGGACGCGTCGGCGTGGCTGCGGTAGCCGATGGCGCACTCGCCACGCCTGCGCGCCGCGGCCACGACCGTGGCGAAGGGGGTCGCACGGCCCGGCAGGACGTAGTCGGACGCCGGTCTCAGGTGGGCCCCGTTGCCCCCGGCGGAGAACAGCTCCTCGAACACCGCCGCCAGGCGCCGGTTCTGGGAGATCTGCGCCATCAGCAGGCCGATGAGCTCGCCGCTGATGATGACGTCGGCCCGGGGGCCGATCGGGGCCAGGGCCCGGTTGCGGTCGTCGATCAGCTCGGCGACCACGGGGAGTTCGCATCCGGCGGTCCGCTCCATCCGGTGCAGGAGCAGCAGGGTCACGAGGGTGCGCATGTCGGGCCCGTCCGTGTCGTCGCCGGGGACGGGGTCCCGGCCGAGCACGATCACACTGTCGTACGACTCGACGTCCAGGCCGCGCAGCGTCTCGGGGCGGGTGACGTCGCCCCGCCGCAGCGTCAGGGTCAGCCCGGCGCCGACGTCCCGGCCGGCGTCGTCGACTTCCTGAAGTGTGACGTCCGCGTCCTCCGCGACCACGTCGACCGCCGAGCCGGGCCGGGCACAGCGGCGCAGCCGGTCGACGACGAGCGGGGCCCGGCGGTTCCAGCCGAGCAGCAGGACCCGTTCCGGCCGTGCGGACGGGGGCTGTCCGCCCGCGATCACCGCCTTGTCCACCAGGTGGGAGCAGTCGTCCAGATGGACGGTGTCGTCGTCGCGGGAGAGGACGACGAGCAGGTCGCCGGGGGCGATCGGGGTGTGCGGGGGCGGGCTGAGCAGGGGGACGGTTCCCCGCATCAGGCCGACGACACTGGATGTCGTGTACGACAGCAGCGCGTCGCCGAAGGGCAGCCCGGTCAGGGCGGGTTCGCCGATCACGTAGAACTCGTCGCCCGCGAAGTCCAGGAGTTCACGGTGGACCAGGGAGAGACCGGGGCGGCGGGCGGCCTGGACGATCAGTGCGGCGCTGATGGTGTCGCTCTCCAGGACGATGCCGTTCGGTCCCGCGGCGAGGGACGCGGCCAGCCGGTACCGGTCGTCGCGCACCGCTGCGACGACCGGCGGGCCCGTGTCCCGGTCGGGCAGCCCCGCCCGGACCGCCAGCAGCGTCTTGACGACCTGGTCGCCCGGAACTTTCCGGCTCCCTCTCGCGTTGCGGAGGACGACCTGATCGTTCGATGTGACACGGCGGCGCCGTCGACGGGAGCAGTGAGCAGCACATGGCCATGGTGGGCCTCTTCTGGATCGCCGAGGGCGACGTGTACGTGGGAGCGAAGCCGTCCGGTCTGGCTCGCGGGGTGCGCCTGACGCCCGAGGGCGTGATCGCGCTCGGTGACGGACAGTCCCGCCTGTACCTGTGGGAGGACGTGCACGCCCTGACGGTGGCGGACGTTCCCGTGAAGTCCTTCAGGCGGCAGGTCGGCGCGGTGACCGGGATGGCCCTGAGCACCGTGATCAACCTGGCCGCGCCCGAGGGCGGCCCGGCGGACGAGGCCCCGCCGCTGATGACGGTGTACGTGGAATCAGGCGACGGGAAGGACGAGTTGCAGACCTTCACGGCCGCGGCCGTCGGCTACACCCAGGCCGAGGTCGGTCTCTCCCGGGCGCTCCTCACCCGTCTCACGGAGGGAGCCGCCACGATGGCCACGACGCTGACGGCGATGTCGGAGTGGGGCCGCGCCCGGGAGGGAGGATCGCCCCGGAGGGCGGAGCGGGAGGCACTGCTGCGGGAGTGGCTGGCCTAGGGCCCTTCCGACGGATCTCCGCGGGAGTGGGAGCGGCGTGCGGTCGGCGTGCGGTGCGGGGGGTCGTGCGGCGGGGTCACCCGGCCCTTCGCGCCGTGCGGCTGGGGGTACCTCCCATGCCCTTGAGGCGGTGGGGGAGTGCGTGCCGGGCGTCGCGAAGCCGCGGAGATCCGCCAGAAGGGCCCCAGGGGCTGCCCGGATGTCGCCCTCGCGGAGCGGCCCCGGTCATCGCTTCGCGGTGGCGAGTTCGCTCTCCGTCCCGGTGATCTCGTCGTCGAGCCGGGCGAGTTCGTCCTCGACCTCACCCGGCTCGGGGAGTTCGATCGCGCCCGGGGTCCCGAGGATGTCCTCGACGTGCTTGCGGAACTCGTCGCTGTTCACCTGGTCGTCGATGACGTCGGTGTACACGCGCCTGAGCGTCTCGTCGTCCAGACCGGCGCAGGCGGACGGGTCACCGGCATCGAGTGCGGCGGTGTCCCCCTCCGCGGCCTTCGCGGCTTCCTCGGCCTGCTTGCTCACGGCGGCCCGGCAGGCGGCCTCGTCGCCCGCGGGGGTCGCGCCGTCCCCGCCGTCCCCGTCCCCCGCTCCGCAGGCGGTGACCGCCATGAACAGCAGCGTGACGGCGGGCAGAGCTGTGCGTATGCGCATCGTCTCTCCGGATCCTTGTGCCTGACGAGGCATCATGCGCCCTGCCGCGCCCTCGCGCCGAGGCCGTGGCCATGTTGTGATCTCCCTGTACGGGCCTGCCTCACGGCGGCTGGACCCGTCGGCCCAGCCTGCGGCCGAACGCGTGGCACGGGGCCTCGATGTACCGGTAGGTCAGGACGCACACGGGGAACAGCACGGCGAAGAAGGCCGCTTCCAGCGCGAGGTTGTTCTGCCACCGCCGGGCGACCGTGCCGGCGATCACCGCCAGCAGCACCGGGTGGACCAGGTAGACGGAGTAGCTGATCACTCCGAGGCCGGTCAGCGGACGCGGCAGACGGCGGCGGCGCAGTGCCAGTCCGACGCCGAAGGTGAGTACGGCCAGCAGGAACGCCAGGATCCATCCGCGCCGGGTGAACAGGTCCCCGTCGCCGTACCGACCGGCGCTCCACACCGCGCAGGCGACCACCACGGCCGCCGTGCCGGCCGCGTGCCACCAGGTGCTCCGGCCGTGCTCGGCCCGGTGGACGGCGGTGCCGAGGAACATCACGGCGAGGATCGTCAGGCTCTCCCACAAAGGGACCGTGCCGTTGCACACCAGGACGAGCGCCAGCACCCCGCCCAGCACTCCCCCGAAGACACGGAGCACGGGTGAGGCGGCGCTCGCGCAGCACAGAGCGGTCACCATGCCGAGTGAACCGACCGCGATCAGCGGGCCGGTGCCGGCCAGGCCCGACAGGGCGGACTTCGGCAGCATCACCCCCGCCGTCGCGCTCGCGGCGGCGAGCACGGCCAGGACGACGGCGACCGTCGCCGGCCTCTGCACCCGGAGCGTGAACAGGGCGACGACCAGCAGATAGAAGGCCATCTCGTACGAGAGCGTCCACAGGACGAGCAGGAGACTGGGGGTTCCGAGCAGTTCCTGGAGCATGGTGACGTGGGCGACGGCCACCGCCCCGGCGTCCTGCGTCCCGAGGTCACGGAGCTTCGCGACGCCGCACAGGCCGAGGACGAGGGTCGTCGCCACGACGGCCGCCCACAGCGGGTAGACGCGGAACACCCGTACGATCCAGAACGTACGGACGCAGCCGTGGCGTTCCAGGGACGCGGGGATGATGTAGCCGCTCACCAGGAAGAACACCATGATGCCGTAGCGGCTGGTGTTGAACTCCGGCATCAGCTCCTGCCGGAACCCCGCCATGAAGGTGGAGGAGGAGTGGTCGAAGGCCACGACGAGTGCCGCGATCCCGCGCAGGGCGTCCAGCCAGCCCAGTCTCGCCGGACCGGCCACGGAAGACACGGGAAGCGATCGCATGGGTACGTAGAGTAATCTCCGACGGGGCGGAAGGATGTCGGGCGGGGGTTTCATCGGGTGGTCCGGTCCTCTGCGGTGGGTGATGCGGCGTCCGGTCGGCCCGGGGCGGGCCGGTCCACGGCGGACCGGCCCTAGGTGTATTGATCACGAGCGTTGTTGACACTCGCCAGTGCTTGATCATGGCGAAGACCTCCGGTGTGGTGGAGCTGTCTAGGACTGCACCG
>NZ_JBIVOX010000009.1:0-304955 GCF_044754345.1 Streptomyces sp. NPDC093094
AAGCCCTTCTTCAGGGCCAGTTCCCGGACCGCGGCGTAGGACCCCGCGAAACCGATGCCGGCGATGATCACGGCACCGAAGACCACCACGCCGATGAGAACGCGGTGCATCCGTGTCAGCTGTATGGGCGCGGCCACCCGTACTCCTCTCCCACTGCGTGCTGGCTGTGCGGCCAACAGAGTGGCACATCTGTACGGGGGACGGGTGGCCGGTCCCGGTGACGGCTTTCGGGGGCCGTCGGCGGCGTCAGCTCTTGCGGACGGGCGACTTCGGCGAAGTCCCGGATCCACCGGTCGACTTGGAGCCGGACGACGACCCGGAGGCCGAGCCCGAGGACGCCGATCCGGACTTCGAGGCGGACTTCGACGCCGACGGCGCCGCACCCCCGCCGGTCGCCTGGTTCGCCTTCAGCACCGCCGCGACGGCCTCCTTGGCCGCCCTCTGGGCGTCCTTCATCAGGTCGTCGGCGTCGGGCGTCTTGTCGCCCGCCAGGCCCGCGCCGTTGTAGTCCACGGTCACGACGACGTTCTCGGCCCGGGCCACGACCGTCTGCTGCTTGAAGGAGCCTTCCTTCTTCTTCAGGTCGTAGCGCACGGCCGTCGCCTCGTCGCCGATGCCGGCCGCCGGGGCCGTCTTCACGTTCTTCGCGCCGGTCGTCGCGCCGGCGTCCGCGATCTGGCCGTCGTAGTACTCCTTGGCCAGCTCGTCGCCCGCGCCGCGTGTGACGTCCGACTCGAAGCGCAGCAGCGAGACGTTCAGCCAGCGGAACTGCGAGCCCTTGACGCCGTTGTTGTCGAGGCTGTCCCAGGAGCAGCTCGCCCGCGACTCCAGATTGTCCGAACTGCCCTCCTTGCCCGCCTTTCGGGCTTCCGGGGTCAGATCGTCGAGTATGTCGTCCGACAGGACGTCGCACGCCTCCGGCAGCGTGTCGTACGCCGCCTCCCGCACGGTCGGGGACGGGCTCGCGGTGACGCCCGGGGACGCCTTCTTCGCGTCACCGGAGCCGGAGTCGGAGCCGGAGCCGGAGTCGGAGGAGCAGGCCGTGGCGAGCAGCGCCAGGGGGAGGGCGGCGGCAGCCACGAGGAGGCGCCCGCGCCGCATCGGGCGCTGGTCACGCTGGGCACGCTGGAAAGACCGGTCGGCTCGCTGTGCTCGTCGCTGCATGGTTCCTTCACTCATGACGCTCGTGGTTCCTGCCGTCGGATCGGGTCCGAGGGGCCACCGTACGCGGTGAGGGAGGCGGGCGGCCTCGCTTCGGGTGCTTCGCCGGATCGCCCGGACCGGCCGCGCAAGTGCCTCAGTCCGACAGGGAGTCGGCGAGCCGGTACGCCAGTTTCCTTGCCCTGTCCTGCATTTCCTTGCTGTCGGGCACGACTCCGACGGTCGCCGGCTGCTCCTCGTACTCGATGGTCACGATGACGTTCGACGTGCGGAACGCCACAGTCACCGTGCGGCGCTTGGCCGTCGAGCCGGAGCTGCCGAGCACGTCGTCGACGAACGCCTCCTCGCCGAGGTCGTCCAGGAGCCGGGGCTGGAGCTCGGTGGGTGTCGCGGAGGGGCCGGGGCTGCCGCTCGCGGAGGCGGACGGGGAGCCGCTGGGTGAGGCGTCCGGGGTCCCGCCGGGGCTGCCGGACGGCTTGCCGGACGGGCTCGACGTGGCCTCGGGCCCGCCCGCCGACGGCGAGCCCGACCCGGTCCCGCCCTCGGCCCCGGTGTCCGTGGCGGCCGGTTCGGGGAGATCCGCGTCGGTGACCTTCCCCGCGAAGAGGGACTCGGCCTCGCTGTCGTCGCTGACGCCCGTGTCGTACGACACCACCCGTTCGAGGTCGATCAGCAGGTGGTCCGTGGCCGTGGCCGACTCCACCTTCCAGCGGCAGCCGACCTTGCGGTCCGTGTCGTAGGTGACCGTGGCCTCGCCCTCGTACGCCTGCACGCGCTGGGTCTCGTCGGTGATCTCGCGGATGCCGGGCAGGAGGGAGTCGAGGGTGTCGTGGCTGACGGCTCCGCAGGGCTCGGGCAGCGTGCCGTAGCGGCCCGGCTCCACCCGGGTGGCGGTCGTGCCGCTGTCCTCGGGGTTGGAGCCGTCCGTGGTGGTGCCGCCGTCGGAGCCACCGGTGCAGCCGGCCAGCAGCGCCGCGAGGAGGGCGGCGGTGCCGGGTACATATGCCTTCCGCTGCACGGTCGGGCTCCTCTCGGTCGGTGTCCCCGCTGGTTCCATGGCGCCGCTGGGCCGTGGAACCGCTGGTTATTCGGTTGCCGCGCGGGGGCGTCGCCCGCAGACAATGTGTATCGCACGCACTGCCGTGGACGCCGGTCCGCTGTCCCTTTTCATTGACCCTGGCGCCGGTTTTGCGATTTGAGGCTTCTGTTTGTTTTCCGGGGGAATGAGGACGATATGTCGTACGTCGAGGTGCCGGGCGCGCAGGTACCCATCCGTATGTGGGCCGACCCGGCGACGGTCGAGGACGGCGCCATGCAGCAGCTCCGCAACGTCTCGACGCTGCCGTGGATCAAGGGCCTGGCCGTCATGCCCGACGTCCACTACGGCAAGGGCGCGACCGTCGGCTCCGTCATCGCCATGCAGGGCGCGGTCTGCCCCGCCGCGGTGGGCGTCGACATCGGCTGCGGGATGTCGGCGGTGAGGACGTCCCTCACGGCGAACGACCTCCCCGGCGATCTGTCGCGGCTGCGGTCGAAGATCGAGGAGGCCATTCCGGTGGGACGGGGCATGCACGACAGCCCGGTCGAGCCGGGGCGGTTCCACGGGCTGGCGACCTCGGGCTGGGACGACTTCTGGGGGCGGTTCGACGGGGTGGCCGAGGCGGTCAAGTTCCGTCAGGAGCGTGCCACGAAGCAGATGGGAACGCTCGGATCGGGCAACCATTTCGTCGAACTCTGTGTCGACACGACCGGTGTCGTGTGGCTCATGCTGCACTCCGGCTCCCGCAACATCGGCAAGGAGCTGGCCGAGTTCCACATCGGAGTGGCGCAGAAGCTGCCGCACAACCAGGGCCTGGTCGACCGCGACCTCGCCGTCTTCGTCGCGGACACCCCGCAGATGGCGGCGTACCGCAACGACCTGTTCTGGGCGCAGGAGTACGCCAGGCACAACCGCACGATCATGATGGCGCTCTTCAAGGACGTCGTCCGCAAGGAGCTCAAGAAGGCGAAGCCGGTCTTCGAGCAGGAGATCAGCGCCCATCACAACTACGTGGCCGAGGAGCGCTACGACGGAATGGACCTGCTCGTCACCCGCAAGGGCGCGATCCGCGCGGGTTCCGGCGACTACGGGATCATCCCCGGCTCGATGGGCACCGGTTCGTACATCGTGAAGGGCCTCGGGAACCCGCTGTCCTTCAACTCGGCCTCGCACGGCGCCGGCCGGCGCATGAGCCGCAACGCCGCCAAGCGGCGCTTCTCCACGAAGGACCTGGAGGAGCAGACGCGGGGTGTGGAGTGCCGCAAGGACTCCGGCGTCGTGGACGAGATACCGGGCGCCTACAAGCCGATCGAGCAGGTCATCGACCAGCAGCGGGACCTCGTCGAGGTCGTCGCGAAGCTGAAGCAGGTCATCTGCGTCAAGGGCTGAACGCGGGGTCCGCCGCGCTACCCGGCGTGCCGGACCGCGTAGATCATGACGAGCGCCACGATGTGGATGCCGAAGAGGAAGTAGGCGAGCCACATCCACATCTGGCGCTCGTCGCGTCGTTCGCGGGCCCGGCGTGCCTCGCGGTGGGCCGGGGGTTCGGGAGAGGTCACGGCTGCTCGCGGTGGACCTTGGTGTTGGACGCCTGGGCGCGGGGGCGGACGACGAGGAGGTCGATGTTGACGTGGCTGGGGCGGGTGACCGCCCAGACGATCGTGTCGGCGACGTCCTCGGCGGACAGCGGGTCGGCGACGCCCGCGTAGACCTTCTCCGCCTTCGCCGTGTCGCCGCCGAAGCGGGTCAGGGCGAACTCCTCCGTCTTCACCATGCCGGGCGCGACCTCGATCACCCGCACCGGCCGGCCGACGATCTCCAGCCGGAGGGTCTCGGCGAGGACGTGCGCGCCGTGCTTGGCGGCGACGTAGCCCGCGCCGCCCTCGTAGGTGCCGTGGCCCGCGGTGGAGGAGACCACGACCACCGTGCCGTCGCCGCTCGCCTCCAGCTTGGGGAGCAGGGCCTGGGTGAGGTTCAGGGTGCCGATGACGTTGGTCTCGTACATCGTGCGCCAGTCGTCGGGGGAGCCGGTCGCGACCGGGTCGGCGCCGAGGGCTCCGCCGGCGTTGTTGACCAGGACGCCGATCGTGGCGAACGCCGTCGCGAACTCGTCGACCGCGGCACGGTCGGTGACGTCCAGCTGGTAGGCGGTCGCGGAGTGGCCGGCCGCGACTATTTCCTCGGCGAGCGCCTCGATGCGGTCCTTGCGGCGCGCGGTGAGCACGACGCGGTGGCCGGCCGCGGCGAGCTGCCGGGCGGTGGCGGCGCCGATTCCGCTGCTCGCACCGGTGACGACGGCGATGCGGGAGGCGGCGGAGGGTGCGGCGGTGGCCATGGGGCTGCTCCTCGTGCTGGCGTTCGTAGGACCGGGCTCCCGCCAGGATAGGCGGCCGCCGCGGGCTGCCGGCGCGGGCGTCCGGCGTCCGGTCAGCCGTTGCGCGGGGCCCACATGATCACGGCCATTCCGGCGAGGCAGACCAGCGCGCCGGTGATGTCCCAGCGGTCGGGGCGGTAGCCGTCCGCGACCACGCCCCAGGCGATCGACCCGGCGACGAAGATCCCGCCGTAGGCGGCGAGGATGCGGCCGAAGTGGGCGTCGGGCTGGAAGGTGGCGACGAAGCCGTACGCGCCGAGGGCGAGGACGCCGCCGGTGATCCACAGCCAGCCGCGGTGCTCGCGCACGCCCTGCCACACGAGCCAGGCCCCGCCGATCTCGAAGAGGGCGGCCACGACGAAGAGCGCTGCGGAGCGCAGTACATCCATGCGGGCAGCCTGACACGCCGTGCGGGTGTCACCTGATGGAGGGCGCCTGCGGGCCGGTGGCGCGTGGGATGCATAGCCGTGCGTACCGGGTGCACACCGACGGGCCCGGTGGAGTACGGGAGCGAGGGCTGGTGGGCGGTATGCGGACGGTGGCGCGGGGGTTCGTGGTGTGGGGCGCGGTGCTGGGGCTGGCCGGCACGGGGGCGCCGGGGGCCGGTGCGGTGAGCGGGGCGCGGGCGGTGGCGGACGCGGCTCCGGCCGCCTCGGCGGGTGCGGGCCCGGAGGCCGATCTGGCGTACCACGGGTCCGCCGGGCTGGCGGACGGATGGATGCGGGTGCGGTTCGTGGCGCGCAACCACGGGCCCGAGGCGGTGCCGGACGCGACGGTACGGCTGCGCTGGTCGGTGCCGCCGGCCGACCGGCAGGAACTGCCGCAGGGGTGCGCGCGCTCGGGCGTGCGGGCGGTGGTGTGCCGGACGGGGGCGCTGCCGGCGGACGGGCTGGGGGAGCCGGTGGAGCTGGCGGTGCGGCTGCGGGGGACGCCCACGGAGGCGTTCCTGGAGCTGGACACGCTGTGGGGCGGGGGCGCGGTCGACCGGAACCGGGACAACGACCGGCAGCGGGTGCTGGTGCTGGACACCGGGGACACGTACTTCTTCTGAAGGGCCGGTTCCCTCCGGCCGGCCGGGGCGCGTCCGCGCGCGGGTGTCAGCCGGCCGGCTGGGTGTCGTAGAGCTCGCGGGCCCGGTGGACCTCGTCGAAGTGGGACTCGGCCCAGTCCTTCACGGCGGTCAGCAGCAGGGCGAGGCTGCTGCCGAGCGGGGTGAGTTCGTAGTCGACGCGGACCGGGACGGACGGGGTGACGGTGCGCACGAGGATGCCGTCGCGCTCCAGGGAACGCAGGGTCTGGGTGAGCATCTTGGGGCTCACTCCGGCGATCTTGCGGCTGAGGTCGCTGTAGCGCATGGGGCCGGGGGCGAGGGCGGAGACGACCAGGCTGACCCACTTGTCGCTGATCCGGTCGAGCAGCTGGTTGGTGGGGCACGCCTTGATGAACGCGTCGTACTCGGCGCGTGCCCGGTCGCGCTTCTGGGCGGCGGTCATGGTCGCCATGGCTCTCCTTCGGGTGAGGTAGGCACCTCCAGGTAACTACTTCCCCCTGGATAGTAACTCTTCCTAGGGTTGTGGTCACGGGGCAGGGAGTCCCGCAAGGACCCAGGGAACGGGGAGAGTTGAGATGCGTGCTGCTGTGGTGACGGAGTTCGGCGGTCCCGAGGCCGTGCGGATCGTGGAGGACGCGGTGCCCGAGCCGGGAGCGCGCCAGGTCCGGATCAAGGTCGCGGCGGCGACGCTGAACCCGGTGGACGCGGGGGTGCGCGCCGGCGCGTTCGGCGGGGCCGGTACGCGGATGGGCCTCGGCTGGGACGTGGCCGGGACGGTGGACGCGGTGGGTGTCGCGGCGGCGTGGCACGTGGGCGAGGAGGTCGTCGCCCTGCAGTACGGCGTGGCGAAGACGCTGGGCGCGCACGCCGAGTACGTCGTCGTCGACGCGGACGCGGTGGCCAAGGCGCCGGTGTCGGCCGACGCGGTGCACGCGGCGACGCTGCCGCTGAACGCGCTGACGGCGGCGCAGGCGCTGGATCTGCTGGAGCTGCGGCCGGGGCAGTCGCTGCTGGTGACGGGCGCGGCCGGGGCGGTCGGGGGGTTCGCGGTGCAGCTCGCGGCGGCGGCCGGGGTGGCCGTGACGGGGCTGGCGCGGGCCGGGGACGAGGAGCTGGTGCGGTCGCTGGGGGCCTCGGGGTTCGTCACCGAGGGGACCGACGCCGGGTTCGACGCGGTGCTGGACGCGGCCGTGCTGGGGGAGCGGGCGCTGGCCTGGGTGCGGGACGAGGGGGCGTACGCGGGAGTGATCCCGCAGGCCGAGCCGGCCTCGGTGCGGGGGGTCCGGGTGGGCGCCGTCGAGGTGAGCCCGGACGGGGCGCGGCTGGCGGAGCTGGCGCGGCTGCTGGACGAAGGTGTGCTGACCGTGCGGGTGGCCGAGGTGTTCCCCCTGGACGACGCGGTCGAGGCGCACGCCCGCCTGGCGGAGGGCGGCGTACGGGGGCGGCTGGTGCTGGTGCCGTAGCGCGTGCGCTCGCCGGAGCGGAGGGCTTGCCCGCCGGGGGCGGGGTGCGGGTGTCGGGTGCTGGGGGCAGGCCAGGGGCGGCCGACCTCGGGGGCCGCGTGTGCCCGGTGTCCGTGCGGCGGGGTCTTTCGTGTCCCGGGTCCGTCGCCGGGGGCGGCCGGTGCCCGTGCCGGTGTCAGTGTCGGCCCCGGCGTCGGCCCCGGACCCGGTGTCGGACCCCGCCCCGGACCCGGACCCGGACCCGGTGTCGACCCCGGACCCGGTGTCGGACCCCGCCCCGCCCCCGGCCCCGGCCTCGGCCCCGGCCCCGGACCCGGCCTCGGCCTCGGACCCGGCCTCGGCCTCGGACCCGGACCCGGACCCGGCCTCGGACCCGGCCCCGGCCCCGGACCCGGTGTCGGACCCCGCCCCGGCCCCGGCCCCGGCCTCGGCCCCGGCCCCGGACCCGGCCTCGGACCCGGCCTCGGCCTCGGACCCGGACCCGGACCCGGCCTCGGACCCGGCCCCGGCCCCGGACCCGGTGTCGGACCCCGCCCCGCCCCGGCCCCGGCCCCGGCCTCGGCCCCGGCCCCGGCCTCGGACCCGGACCCGGCCTCGGACCCGGCCCCGGCCCCGGACCCGGTGTCGGACCCCGCCCCGCCCCGCCCCGGCCCCGGCCTCGGACCCGGACCCGGCCTCGGACCCGGCCCCGGCCCCGGACCCGGTGTCGGACCCCGCCCCGGATCCGGACCCGGTGTCCGCGCCGGTGGTGTGGTGCGGGGTCCGGTGGGGCCGGGTGCTTCTCGGGCCGGGGTCTCTCCCGCTCCTCCGCAGGGCCTCGGGAATAGGGCTGGTGGTGCGACCGTTCAGCGGTATAGTTCAACGGTCAACTACTTGGAGGGCGGCCATGCAGTTCGGGATCTTCACCGTCGGTGACGTCACGCCGGACCCCACCACGGGGCGTACGCCGAGCGAGGCGGAGCGGATCAAGGCCATGACCGCCATCGCGCTGAGGGCCGAGGAGGCCGGGCTCGACGTGTTCGCCATGGGTGAGCACCACAACCCGCCGTTCGTGCCGTCGTCGCCGACGACCATGCTGGGCTGGATCGCCGCCCGCACCGAGCGGATCATCCTCTCCACGTCCACCACGCTGATCACCACCAACGACCCGGTGAAGATCGCCGAGGACTACGCGATGCTCCAGCACCTCGCCGACGGGCGCGTGGACCTGATGATGGGCCGCGGCAACACCGGCCCCGTCTACCCCTGGTTCGGCAAGGACATCCGCGACGGCATCGACCTGGCCATCGAGAACTACGCCCTGCTGCGGCGGCTGTGGCGCGAGGACGTCGTGAACTGGGAGGGCAAGTTCCGCACCCCCCTCCAGGGCTTCACCTCCACCCCGCGCCCGCTGGACGACGTACCGCCGTTCGTCTGGCACGGCTCCATCCGCTCGCCGGAGATCGCCGAACAGGCCGCGTACTACGGCGACGGCTTCTTCCACAACAACATCTTCTGGCCGGCCGACCACACCAAGCGGATGGTCGAGCTGTACCGGAGCCGGTACGCCCACTACGGTCACGGCACCCCCGAGCAGGCGATCGTCGGACTCGGCGGCCAGGTGTTCATGCGGAGGAACTCGCAGGACGCGGTGCGCGAGTTCCGGCCGTACTTCGACAACGCGCCGGTCTACGGTCACGGGCCCTCCCTGGAGGACTTCACCGACCAGACCCCGCTCACCGTCGGCTCGCCGGAGCAGGTGATCGAGAAGACGCTGGGCTTCCGCGAGTACGCCGGTGACTACCAGCGCCAGCTGTTCCTCGTCGACCACGCCGGGCTGCCGCTGAAGACCGTGCTGGAGCAGATCGACATGCTCGGCGAGGAGGTCGTGCCCGTGCTCCGCAAGGAGTTCGCCGCCGGGCGGCCGGAGAACGTGCCGGACGCCCCCACCCACCGGTCCCTGCTGTCCGCCGCACGGTCGAAGGAGGTCGTGGCATGAAGCTCGTCGTCGTCTCCGCGGGACTGAGCGTCCCGTCGTCCACCCGGCTGCTCGCCGACCGGCTGGCCGCCGCCGTCGGGCGGGAGACCCCCGTCGAGGTACAGGCCGTCGAGCTGCGCGAGCTCGCCGTGGAGATCGCGCAGAACCTCACCAACGGCTTTCCCGGGCGGGCCCTCGCCGCCGCGCTCGACGCCGTGACCGGGGCGGACGGGCTGATCGTCGTCACACCGGTGTTCTCGGCCTCGTACAGCGGGCTGTTCAAGTCGTTCTTCGACGTGCTCGACCGGGACGCCCTGACCGGCAAGCCCGTGCTGATCGCCGCGACCGGCGGCAGCGCCCGGCACTCGCTGGTGCTGGAGCACGCGCTGCGGCCGCTGTTCGCCCATCTGCGCGCGGTCGTCGTCCCGACCGGGGTGTACGCCGCCTCGGAGGACTGGGGCGCCGAAGGTCTCCAGGACCGCGTCGAGCGGGCCGCGGGCGAGCTGGCCGCGCTGATGACCGGGCTCGGCGCGCGGCGGCCCGCCCCGAAGGACGACCTCGCGGTCGTGCCGTTCGAGCAGCGGCTCGCGGCGCTGCGGCCCGCCGGGTGAGCAGACGGTGAGAACAGGGAGCAGGCAGGCCGGGGACGCCCGTCCGCACCAGTGGCTTTGTCACACTGGACGGGTGGCCCCGACTGTTCTGCTCGCCGAAGACGACCGCGCGATCCGGCACGCCCTGGAGCGTGCCCTGACCCTGGAGGGCTACCGGGTGACGGCGGTCGCCGACGGTGCGGAGGCGCTGGAGCAGGCGCACCGGACCCCTCCGGACGTGCTCGTGCTGGACGTGATGATGCCCGGCAAGGACGGGCTCCAGGTCTGCCGGGAGCTGCGCGCCGAGGGCGACCGCACGCCGATCATGATGCTGACCGCGCTCGTGGAGACCGCCGACCGTATCGCCGGCCTGGACGCCGGCGCGGACGACTACGTCGTCAAGCCCTTCGACGTCGAGGAGGTCTTCGCCCGGCTGCGCGCCCTGCTGCGCCGCACCGGCACGGACACCGCCGCGGCCTCCTCCTCCTCCTCCGCCGCCTCCTCCGCCTCCGCCGAGCAGCCCGTACGGGACGCGGCCCAGGGGCAGCTGGAGGCGGCCGGGCTGCGCATGGACCCGCAGGCCCGGCGTGCCTGGCGCGGCGGACGTGAACTGGAGCTGACCCGAACCGAGTTCGAGCTGCTGGAGCTTCTCGTACGGCACGCGGGCACGGTCCTGGAGCACGCCACCGTCTACGACCGCATCTGGGGCTACGACTTCGGGCCCGGCTCCAAGAACCTCGCCGTGTACGTCGGTTACCTGCGCCGCAAGCTGGACGAACCCGGTGCCCCGCAGCTGATCCACACCGTCCGCGGGGTGGGTTACGTGCTGCGGGAGGGCTGAGTGGACGGCAGGCTCCGGCGGCTGCTGGCGGAGCGGCGGCTCCGGCTGGTGTCGCTGCGCACCACTTTCGCGCTGTCGTTCGCCGCGGTGACCGCGGGAGTGACCGTCCTCGTCGGCATCCTGTCGTACGGTGCCGCGGCCCGGCTGGTGCGGGTGGACCAGCAGACCGTGTTCGACCAGGTGGTCCAGGACGTACGGGCCGAGGTGCGGCGCGCTCCGATGACCCCGGCCGACTTCTCCTCCGCGCCCGGCCACGACCTGGTCCGCCCGGCCCGCACGGACGTGCAGGTGCTCGGGCCGGACGGACGTGTCTTCGACGAGGGCAGCCCGGGACTGCCGGTCGGGGACGACGACCGGCTGATCTCGGGCGCCGCGCCGGCCGGGCGGCTGGTGGTGCACGAGGGGGTGGACGTCGGGGACGACGTCTACCGGGTGGCGACCGTCGCCCTCGGCGGCGGCCGCGGCGCGGTCCAGGTGGGACAGCAGTTCAGCGACACCGAGGATCTGCTGCGGGTGCTCCAGCAGCGCACGCTGGTCATGGTCGGGGCGGTGGTCCTGGGCGCGGGCCTGTTCGGCTGGTGGCTGGCCTGGCGGATCACCCGCAAGCTGGTGGTGCTCACCTCGGCCGCGGAGGCCGTCGCGCGGACCCGGCGCCTCGGCATCGAGGTGCCGGTGTCCGGCAACGACGAGGTCGGGCGGCTCGGCCGGGCCTTCGACCGGATGCTCGGGCGGCTCGCGCAGTCGGAGGAGGACCAGCGGCGGCTGGTCCAGGACGCGGGGCACGAGCTGCGGACGCCGCTGACCTCGCTGCGCACCAACATCTCCCTGCTGCGCCGGATGGACGAGCTGCCCCCCGAGGCCCGCGAGGAACTGGTCGCCGACCTCGGGCAGGAGGCGCGGGAACTGACCGACCTGGTGAACGAGCTGGTCGACCTCGCCGCCGGGCAGTCGGACAGCGAGCCCGCGCAGCCGGTGGACCTCGCCGGGGTCGCCGAGGAGGTCGCCGCGCTCGCGCGCCGGCGCACCGGGCGGGAGATCGTGGTGCACACGAGCGGCGCGGCCGTGACCCAGGGGCGGGCCGGGTCGCTGACCCGGGCGGTGTCCAACCTGGTCGAGAACGCGGCCAAGTTCGACCGGGGCGGGGCCTCGGCGATCGAGATCCGCGTCGGCGGGGGCGCGGGGCAGCCGGTGCGGGTGGAGGTGCTGGACCGGGGGCCGGGGATCGGGCAGGGGGATCTCGTGCGGGTCTTCGACCGCTTCTACCGGGCCGCCGACGCGCGGGCCCTGCCCGGGTCGGGGCTCGGTCTGTCGATCGTGCGCGAGGTGGCGGCGGCTCACGGCGGCGCCCCGTTCGCGTACGCGCGCGAGGGCGGCGGTTCGGCGATCGGCTTCACGGTGCGCGAGGCGCGCACGACCGGCCCGGCCGGGGAGCCGCCCCCCGGCTAGGGACACCCGCCCCCGACGCGCCCGTACCGCTGTGAACGTTTTTCGCGGACAGTGCCTGACCGGGCACGGTCCGGTACTAAGGTTCCCTGTGCGTACGCCAGTGGGGGGCGATATGTACGAATTAATCAAGGGTGCCAATGTGGGTCTGGCGACCCTCAGCGAGAGCGTCGACTCCGTGATCGTGAGTCTGGACTGGATCAGTCCGACGGGTGAGGGCGACGCGGATGTCTCCGTCCTGCTGCTGAACACCGACGGCAAGGTGCGCAGCGACGGCGACTTCTACTTCTACAACAACCCGGTCGCCGCCGACGGGAGCGTGCAGCTCCTGGGCAAGACGCCGACGGGCAGCGGCAACCAGGACCGGATCGGCTTCGATCTGACCGCGATCCCCGACGCCGTCGACCGGATCGTCGTGGCGGCGAGCCGGTACGGGGGAGCCCACTTCGGGGAACTGGACGACATCCGGCTGACGCTGGCCGACGGTTCCGGCGAGAACCTGCTCCGGTTCGCGATCGACGACGCGGGCTCGGTGAGCGCATTCATCTTCGGCGAGCTCTACCGCCGTGGCGGACAGTGGAAGATCCGGGCCGTCGGGCAGGGCTACGACAGCGGACTGGCCGGTCTGGCGACTGACTTCGGCGTCGACATCGACGACGACGCGGCCGCCGAGAAGGAGGCCGACGGCGAGACCGGCGCAGAGTCCGACGGCGGACCCGGTGGTGGACCGGCGGACGCAGTGCTCGCGGCGGTCCCCGGCGACGGCGGGCGGCAGGAGGCGTCGGAGGCCGTCCCGGCACCCCGGGCGCCCGCGGCGGACGAGAACGTGCCGAGGAATCCGGCTCGGCGGCCCCGTACCGCCAAGAAGAAGGTCACCCTGCCCAGGGCGCCCAGGAGATCCTTGGCGGAGAACGAGTCCTGGAGGGAGGCCCGGCTCTTTCCCGTCTCCGCGCTCAAGAGCGACCGGGACCGTGAGACGCGTGCCACCTCGGTGCTGCTGTCGGTGATGACCCAGGTCCCCGAGTTCGGCCGCAGACTCACCGCGGCGTTCGGGGCTCCGGCCGGCCGTATGGAGACCTTCACCGAGGTCTCTCTGCGGCACGGTGACACCCCGCGGCGCCCTGACGGTGTGATCCGTGTGGAGCGTGCGGGCAAACTCTGGACGGCGCTGGTCGAGACGAAGACCAACGGCAACGCCCTCAGGGCCGAACAGGTGCAGGCGTACATGGACATCGCCGCGCGCCGGGGCTACGAGGCGGTCGTCACCCTGTCGAACGACGTTGCGCTGGAGGGAAGTCCGCTGGTCGACGTCAGAGTCGACGGGCGGCGCAAGCACAAGGTGGCCCTGTGGCACCTGTCCTGGGCGGAGGTGACCCACCAGGCCCAGATGCTGATCCGGCACGACGGCGTGGGCAACATGGCGCACGCCTGGCTGCTCCAGGAGCTCCTGCACTACCTCCAGCACGAGAACTCCGGATGCCACGGCTTCCAGAACATGGGACCGGCCTGGGTTCCCGTGCGCAACGGCATCGACGACGAGACCCTGTGCCAGGGGGACCCGCGCGCCCTGGAGGTGGTGGAGAGCTGGGAGCGGCTCATCCGGCAGGTCTGCCTCGGGCTCGGGGGCGAGCTGGGGCAGCGGGTGCTGCCCGTCCAGCGCGCGAGGCGCGGCACCGATCCCCAGGTCCGCCGGAACCTTCAGGCCGACCAGCTCTGTCTCGACGGCAGGCTCCAGGCGGAGCTGCGGATCGAGAGCATGCCCGGTGTCCTCGCGCTCACGGCGGATCTGCGCACCGGCAAGCTGCGCACGTCCGTCGAGATCCCCGCGCCCGAGCAGGGCTATCCCCTCAGCTGGGCGAAACGGCTCGTGCGGCGGCTCGCCCAGGCTCCCGCCGATCTCCACATCGAGACGTTGGTCGAGGGCGAGGGCGGAGGACCGCGGGGCACGCTGGAGCGGCTGCGTCCGGAGCCCGCCGACATGCTGCCGAGGAACGGGACGCAGATCACCGGCTTCCGGCTCTCCCTGTTCAAGGGGATGGGCAGCACCCGCGGCAACGCGGAGTCGGGCTTCATCCGCAGCGTCGACGACGCCGTGCACCGGTTCTACGGCTCGGTCGTCGCCCACCTGGACCGTCCGGCGTCCCGGCCGGCGGGGGAGCAGGCTGCGGTGGGCTGAGTCCGCCGTCCGTGACGGTGCGGCGCGCCCCCGGGGCCGTGTCCCGGGGGTGTCTTCCCGTCGGTCCGTGCGGTGCGGATCAGCCGAGCAGGGCCGGTGCGCCCAGCGACAGCAGGGCCGCGCCGAAGACGACCGTGTGGCGGACGTTCTGCAGGGTCCAGGTCCACCGGGGGAAGCCGTCCTCCGCCGCCTTGAGCAGGGCGGGGACGTCGACGCGGGCCAGTTCGGGGTCGTTCCTGCGGGCGAAGGCGGAGCGGACCGACCGCACGGCGGTCAGCTGGCTGTACAGGATCACGCCGTTGCCGAGCAGGACCAGGACCATGAGGACCCGGGTCAGCGGGACGGCCCAGGGGCCGTCGAAGAGGTTCAGGGCGGCCAGGGTGACCATGACCGCGGCGACGGTCACGGGGGCGGCCGTCTCGTGGCCGCTCGCGTCGAAGCGCATGCCGTTCTCGTGCAGGACGGTCGTGCGCACGCCCTGGCGGGCCAGTTCCGCCCGGGCCCCCGCCATCGCGTCGGCGCCGTAGCGGTGCCGGACGACCGGGATGCTGACGAACGCGGCGGCGACGAACAGCTGCAGAACGGCGACGAAGGTGTTCATGGTCCGGCTCCTCAGATGAATTGAACTAAGTGCAAGTCCGGCTCGCGGTGGGTCCTTGAACTAAGTGCAGGACGACTGTAGGCCGCCGCTTGAACTAAGTGCAAGTCCCTTCCTGAACTTTGTGCAAGTGGCCGGGACGCGCCTATCGTGGGCCCATGCCGCGCGACACGCTGACCAAGGAACAGATCGTCCGGACCGCCATCGACCTGCTCGACGCAGAAGGTCTTGAGGGCCTGAACATGCGCGCCCTGGGCAAGCGGCTCGACTCCGCCGCCACCGCCGTCTACTGGCACGTCAAGAACAAGGACAACCTCGTCCTGCTCGCCGGCGACCAGGTCTGGCAGGAGATCGAGCTGCCCGACCCGGCGGCGGTGGGCTGGCGCACCGCCGCCGCCCGGACGGCGACCGGGCTGCTCGCCCTGTTCGGACGGCACCCGTGGCTGGTGCAGGCCCTCGGCACCCATCTGCTCTACGGCCCCGGCAAGGCCCGCTACGACGACCACAGCCTCGCCGTCTACGAGAGCGCCGGCTTCACCGCGGCCGCGGCGGACCGGGCCGCGGCCACCGTGTTCACCTTCGTGCTCGGCAGTGCCCTCGGCGACGCCGCGAACGCCTCCCTGGCCCGGCGTCTCGGCGGCGCCGGCGGGGACGCGGAGGAGCGGACGCGGCAGGCGGTGGCGGAGGCGCGCAAGGTCGCCGAGGGCTTCCCCCGGCTGCGGGCCCGGCTCGACGACCCCGCCGCCGAGTACAACGCCTCGCCCGAGCGGACCTTCGAGTTCGGGCTGCGGGCCCTGCTGGACGGGCTGGAGTCGGAGCTGCGCGCGTCCGCCGTCTGAGGGCCGTCCGGGCCGTCCGGCGCGGGCCGGCCTTTCGTTACCGTGCCGCCGAGGGGGCCGGTGGCGGCTGCGCCGACCACCCCGCCGTCGCATCGCCGCCGGTCCCCCGCAAGGCCAGTTCAGGCACCCCGTGACCCGCCCCCACCGGGCCGAACAACCGCCCTGAGAACCGGGCCGCGGCTGCCGTCACCCGCAATGCCAGGCTCGCCTACCTCAGGAAGTCGGATGAAGACACGCGTCGATCTGCTCACCAAGGAGTACCCGCCGGAGATATACGGCGGCGCCGGAGTCCACGCCGCCGAACTCGCCAGGTCGCTCAGGCCCCTGGTCGACCTGCGCGTCCGCTGCTTCGGAGCACCCCGCGACGAGGAGGGCGTGACCGCCTACCCGGAACCGCATCTCGCCGACGACGCGAACACCGCGCTGCGCACGCTCGGCGCGAACGTGGCGATGGCGGCCGGCTGCCAGGGCGCGGACCTGGTGCACAGCCACACCTGGTACGCCAACGCGGCCGGGCATCTGGCGCGGACGCTGTACGGCGTCCCGCACGTGGTCACCACGCACAGCCTGGAGCCGCTGCGGCCGTGGAAGGCCGAACAGCTCGGCGGGGGCTACGCGTTGTCCTCGATGGTGGAGCGCACCGCGCTGGAGCACGCCGACGCCGTGATCGCGGTGTCGCACGCCATGCGGGACGACATCCTGCGCGTGTACCCGGCCGTGGACCCCGGGCGCGTGCACGTGGTGCACAACGGCATCGACGCCGTCGCGCACGGGCCGGACACCGGGACCGACGCCCTGACACGGCACGGCATCGACCCCGAGCGGCCCGTCGTGCTGTTCGTCGGACGTGTCACCCGGCAGAAGGGCCTGCCCCAGCTGCTGCGCGCCGCCTTCGAGATCGATCCCGCGGCGCAGCTGGTGCTGTGCTGCGGGCAGCCGGACACCCCGGAGATCGCGGCCGAGACCGCCGTACTGGCCGACGAGCTGAGCCGCCGGCGCGGGAACGTGATCCGGATCGACGGGATGATGGACGCCGGCTCGCTGCGGCAACTGCTCACGCACGCCACGGTGTTCGTGTGCCCGTCGCTGTACGAGCCGATGGGGATCGTGAACCTGGAGGCGATGGCCTGCGGGACCGCGGTCGTCGCGACCGCGACCGGAGGCATTCCGGAGGTCGTCGTGGACGGCGAGAGCGGGCTGCTCGTGCCGATCGAGCAGGAGCAGGACGGAACGGGCACACCGCTGGACGAGAAACGTTTCTCCTCCGACTTCGCCGCAGCCGTCAACCGGCTCCTCGCCGAGCCCGCGCTGGCCCGCTCCATGGGGGCCGCCGGACGTCTGCGCGCGGAGCGCCGGTTCAGCTGGGAGCTGGCCGCCGAACGGGTCGACGCCGTCTACCGGGGACTGCTCGGCGCATGAGCCGCGCGGCGGCGTCCGGGAGGGCGCCGCCGACCTCATGGAGTCCGTTCGAACGCGTTGACCGGACCACCCGCACGGCCGTTACGTTCGCCGACATGTCGGAAGCGCACTCCCCGTCGACGACGCACGGCGAGACGAGGGTCACCACCCTGGAGCTGTTCTTCGACCTTGCCTTCGTCTTCAACTTCACCCAGCTGGCCCGCCTGCTGAGCCGGGACATGACGCTGCACGGCCTGCTCCAGGTCCTGCTGGTCTTCTGGCTGCTGTGGTGGATGTACGGGGGATACGCCTGGCTCACCAACCATCTCCCGCCGCACCGCAGGAGCCACCGGCTGCTGCTCCTGCTGGGCATGGCCTCCTTCCTGGTGCTCGGCCTCGCCACGCCCAACGCCTTCGACGGCGACGGCGTGGCCTTCGGCATCGGCTATCTGCTGATCGTCACCGTGCACGCGGCGCTGTTCGCCTTCGGCGGGCCCGCGGCGGCCCGCAACATGCTGCGCATCGCGCCCTTCCACGCGCTGTCCGCCCTGCTGATCATCACGGCCGGTCTCCTGGACGGACCCGTCGTCTACGCCCTGTGGGCCGGCGCCGTCCTGCTGGAGGTCGTCGCGCCGGTGGTCACCGGCGTCTCCGGGTTCGAGCTGCGGCCCGGGCACTTCGTGGAACGCCACGGCCTGCTGATGATCATCGCTCTCGGCGACTCGTTCCTCGCGCTCGGCATCGGCATGGACGGCGGCCAGGCCGGACTGTCCCATGTGACCACGGCCGTACTGATCTTCGTCATCCCGGCCTGTCTGTGGTGGGTGTACTTCGACGAGTCCGAGAAGGCCCGCCGGGCCGAGCTGGCGCTGGAGCACCAGGAGCCGCACCAGCGCTCCCGGCTCGCGCTCAGCGCGTTCTTCTACGCCCATGTGCCGATGCTGCTCGGGCTGATCCTGGTCGCCTCCGCGGTGAAGAAGACCATCGTGCACCCCTTCGAACCGCTGGGCCTCGCACCCGCCATGGCCCTGGCGGGCGGCGTCTCGCTCTATCTCGCCGGCATCGCCTGGTTCCACGGCATCCTCAAGATCGGGCCGCAGCGCTTCCATCTGGCGGCCTCCGTGGCGGGCCTCGGCGCCATCGCCGTCGGCCGCCTCGGCAGCGCGGTCGCCGAGGTCGTCCTCCTCGGCCTGCTCATCGTGGCCGCCCTGGTCAGCGAACACCGCTGGTCACGCCAGATCGACCGGCTGGCACCCCATCTGCGGTCGGCCGACAACACCGACGGCCGGCCCCGGCATCCCCCTTTCCCGCCCACTCGCGTCACCGCGACACCGGAGGTGAACCGTTCATGAGTTCTGTTGCAGACCGCCAGGACGCCATCGAGACCTGCACCCGAATGGCCTGGTACGCCGACATGAGGGAGTGGGAGAAGCTCACGGAGCTCTTCGCCGACGAGGTCAGGCTGGACTACACCAGCCAGCACGGCGGCGAGCCCCTGACCCTCTCCGGCAAGGAGGTCGTCGACGCGTGGTCGGGCGTGCTGAGCGCGTTCACCACCACCCAGCATCTCCTGGGCAGCTTCCTCGCCGACGTGGACGGTGACACGGCGGTGGTCACCGCCATGTTCCAGGCCACCCACAGCATGCCCAGCAACAGCGGCGGGTCGCTGTGGACGCTCTCCGGCCGCTACCGCATCGGGCTGGCCCGCACCCGGACGGGCTGGGAGATCAACGAGGTCGTGATGACCATCCTGTGGGCCGACGGAAACCAGCAGTTGTACACCCGTGCGGCCGAGATAGCCGCCGGGGGCTGATGTCAGGAAGTCACCCTTCCCTTTCTTGCCGGTGGTCGAGCACCCCGCGAATGATTTTCCGGGAATGCCCGTGACACATTCCTCACCCTCTCCACTTGTCGAGGAGAACCCCATGAGCAACACCGAAGAGACCAGGAAAGTCGCTGAGACCTGGTTCGAGGCGCTGACCACCGGCGATTTCGAGACCGCGCTGAACACGCTGGACGAGAACGTCGAGTGGATCAACTACACGATCGTTCCCGGCTACAACGACGACATGAAGTGGATCGGCACCGCGCGCGGCCGTGAGGCCGTCCTCGGAACGCTGCAGATCTTCACCGGTGCCGTCGACGTGAAAACCGAGAAGCTGATCAACCTGGTCGTCGAGGGATCTCAGGCTTTCGGTGTGATCGACGAGGTTTCCGTGGTCAAGGAGACGGGCGTCGAATTCCACATCGAATTCATCCAGTCGCTCACCGTCCGGGACGGGAAGATCGTGCGCTGGAAGTCCTACACCGACCCCTCCGAGATCATCCGCGCCCTGCGCGGCGACAAGCCCGGCGAGGTGAACGCCTGATGAGCACCGAACTGATCACCGCCGTCCGCGGCCGCAGCACCCCGGTCGTCGAGCGGCTGCTCGCCTCCGGCGCGAACCCCGACACCCGCGAGGAGTCCTCCGGGCTGACGGCGCTGATGATCGCGTCCGGCCAGGCGGACCCGGCGACCGTGCGGGCCCTGATCGCCGCCGGCGCCGACGTCCTCACCGCCGACCCGCGCGCGGGCGCCACCGCGCTGCACAAGGCGTGCCAGGGCGGCAGCCTGGACGTGGTGCGCCAGCTCGTCGAGGCGGGCGCGTTCGTCGACGCCATCGCCACGACCACCGGGCACACCGCCCTGATGGACGCCCTCTGGTACAAGTACCCGGACATCGCCGAGTACCTGCTCGCCCAGGGCACCTCGCTGAACGTGTACACCCACTACGGCTTCTCGCTGGAGCAGCACTTCCAGTACGAGCTGAACGTGAACACCTTCGGCAAGGACAAGCTCCTGAAGGCCGAGGAGCACCTCAACGCCCGGCGCGGCGGCGACGAGGCCGCCATCGCCCGGCAGGAGCTGATGGCCGCGACCAGCGAGGGCGACACCGAGCGGGTGCGCAAGCTGCTGGAGGACGGCGCCGAGGTCGACGAGCGCTACCCCAACGTGGGCGGCTTCAACGACAGCCACACCCCGCTGCTGGTCGCCTCCCGCGACGGGCACCCCGAGATCGTGCGGCTGCTGCTGGCCGCGGGCGCCGACGTCAACGCCGAGGAGCCCACCTTCGGCGCGGTGCCGCTGCACAAGGCCGTCTACAACGGGCACGCCGACATCACCGCCGACCTGGTCCGCCAGGACGGCATCGACCTGGACTTCCAGGGCGCGACCAACGGCTACAGCCCGCTGCACGACGCCCTCTGGCACGGCTACGAGGAATGCGCCCGCACCCTCGTGGAGGCCGGCGCCGCGCTCGGTCTCGTCGCCCACGACGGCAAGACACCGCTCGACCTGGCCACCGAGGTCTTCGGCGAGGGTCACGCGCTGACCGCGCTGATCCGCGAGCGCTCGGCCGGCTGACCCCCGATACCCGCCGCCCCCCAAATCCCTTTCGTACGACGGGAGTCGTTCCATGCTCTTCTACGTCCAGATGAAGTGGAACCACGAAGGCCGCATGACCCTCGACGAGCTCTGGGAGCTCGAGCAGGAAGAGGCCGAGCACGCCCAGGAGACCATCGACTCGGGCTTCTGTGTGGGCATCTGGAAGGTGGCCGCCCAGAAGCGCGTCATAGCGATCATCGACTCGCCCGACGCCGAGGAGCTCGACCGCACCGCGCTGGGCCGCCTGCCCATGCGCGAGTACCTGGAGTTCGAGAAGGTCTGGCCGCTGCGCGACTACCTGGGCTTCGCCGAGGACGTCAAGAAGCGCTACAAGGTCTGAGCCCGAGGGGACTGACGCACGTGAGCCGGTCAAGAACCCGCACCGCACTCGTCACCGGCGGCAACCGGGGAATCGGCCTGGAGATCTGCCGGCAGCTGCTGGAGGCCGGACACGACGTCGTCCTGGCCGCGCGCGACGAGGCGCGCGGCCGCTCGGCGGCCCGCGGCCTCAAGGGCGCCGAGGGCAGCGTCCGGGTGGAGCAGCTCGACGTCACCAGCCGGGAGAGCGTCACCGACTGCGCGACCCGGCTGGCCGCCGACGGCGTGGACATCGACATCCTCGTCAACAACGCGGGCGTCTACCCCACGGACTCCTTCTTCTCGCTGAGCGAGGACACCTTCCGCGAGGCGCTCGACGTGAACCTGATGGGCGCCTTCCACGCCAGCCAGACCTTCGTGCCGGCGATGACCCGGCGCGGCTGGGGCCGGGTGGTGAACGTGTCCTCCGGGCTCGGCGCGATGACGGACAACGTGCCCTCGCCGGCGGCGTACGGCATCTCCAAGGCGGCGCTGAACGCGCTGACGCTGGTGGTGTCGGCGGCGGCCGGGCGCGGGGTGAAGGCCAACGCGGTGTGCCCCGGCTGGGTGCGCACCGACATGGGCGGCGCCTGGGCGCCGACCAGCGTGGAGAAGGGCGCCGACACGGCGGTCTGGCTCGCCCGGCTGCCCGACGACGGACCCACCGGCGGGTTCTTCCGCAACCGGAAGAGGATCGCATGGTGACCCGGGGCGCGCGGCGCCTGTCCCGGCGGCGGCTGGTGGCGTACTCGCTGGCCGCGGTGCTGGTACTGGGCGTGGCCTTCGCCTTCACCGACGAGTACGTGCGCGCCGCCGCCAAGGAGGCGGTGCGCAGCACCCCCGAGCAGCACGACGCGGCGGCGCTCCAGTCGCTGCACCCCGCGGTGCGCGGCTATGTCGCCGCCGTGGACGACGAGGACGTCGAGGCGCTGGTCGCCGTGTTCGCGGACGACGCGGTCGTCGCCGACACCGGACGGGAGTTCCGCGGGCACGACGAGATCCGCGCCTGGGCGAGCGACGAGGTGATCGGCGGCCGGCTGACCGTGCTGAGGAACACCCCGGAGAGCGACGGCACGTCGAGCGTGCTGCTGCGCTTCGACCCGGACGGCCTGCTCGTGGGCTTCCGGGCCACCTACCTGTTCGACGTGCAGGACGACCGGATCCGCCGGGTGTCCATGGCCTACGCCTGACGCCCGGGCCCGTCGGCCCGGTCCGCACGCCATGAAGAGAGAAGGACAGCCGTGCGACACCGCATCCACGTCCCCCTGGTCCTGGCCGCCGCCGTCCTGCTGACGGGGTGTTCCGGCAGCGAGGACGACGCCGACGGGACCACCAGCAGTGCGACGGCGACGCAGGACTCCGGCGCCGTCGCGACGACCGAACCCGGCAAGACGAAGGAACCGGACGCAGTGGCCAGCAATGAGAACACGGACGGGATCGACCCCGCTGCCCAGAAGTACGTCGACGCCGTCGCGGCGGAGGACCTGGACGCGCTGGTGGACGCCTTCCACCCCAACGCCGAACTCGACGACGTCGGCAGGGAGTTCAGCGGGCACGACGAGATCCGTGAATGGGCGGACAACGAAGTCATCGGCGGGGAGCTGACGGTGCTGAAGAACACCCCCAAGTCCGACGGCACCACCCTTCTCGTCCGATTCTCCCCCGGCGGCAGCGGCGGCTTCGAGGCCAACTACGTGTTCACCTCACGTGACGGCCGGATCGCGAAGCTCGAGCTGCAGTACGCCTGACCCGCCCGAACAGGAGAGGTCCACCCATGAGTTCTCCCCCTACGACCGGACCCGGCAGCCGTAACAGGCTCGCGCTGGCCTCGCTCGGACTGGGTGCTTTCGTCATCGGCACCGCCGAGCTGGTCATCGTCGGTGTCCTGGAACTGATCTCCGACGACCTCGAAGTGTCCGTGAGCACCGCCGGCCTGCTGGTCACCGCCTACGCGCTGGGCGTCTCCCTCGGCGGCCCGGTCGTGACCGCCGCGACCATCCGCATGTCGCGCCGGTCCCTGCTGTGGCTGGCCATGGGTGTGTTCATCGTCGGCAACCTGGTGGCCGTGTTCGCCGGCGTGTTCGGGCTGCTGGTGGCCGCGCGGTTCCTGTGCGGTGCGATCCACGGCCTCTTCCTGGGCGCGGCCTCGGCCGTCGGCACCGGCCTGGTGGCGCCCGAGCACCGCGGACAGGCCGTCGGCCTGGTCTTCGGAGGCATCTCCGTCTCCACCATCGTCGGTGTGCCGCTCGGCACGCTGCTCGGCCAGAACATGGGCTGGGAAGCCACCTTCGCCGGTGTCTCCGTGCTCGGTGTGATCGCGCTGGCCGCGATGATGGCGTTCGTCCCGTCCGTGCCCGGCACCGGCTCGGGCGGTCTCGCCGCGCAGGCCCGGCACGCCTTCCACCCGCGGGTGCTGGCCATGCTGGGTGCCGGTGTGCTGCTGATGGGCGGTCAGTTCATCGCGTTCACCTACCTCGCGCCGTTCCTGGAGGACGTCACCGGGGTGAGCACCGGCGCGGTCAGCGCGTTCCTGCTGATCTTCGGTGTCTTCAGCGCGATCGGCACGATCGCCGGCGGCCGGCTCGCCGACATCAACGCCTCCGCGACGATGTTCATCGGCAACCTGGTGCTGATCGTCGCGCTGGCCGGCCTGTACGTGTTCCGCGAGAACCCGGTCCTGGTGGGTCTGGCCCTGGCCGGGTGGGGCATCGCCGGCTTCGGTGTCACGCCCGCCCTCCAGCTGCGGGTGATCTCGCTGGCCGGTGAGGGCGGCGACCTCGCGGCGACGCTGGGCGCCTCCGCGGTGAACGTGGGTGTGGCGCTGGGCGCGCTCGTGGGCGGCTGGGCGCTGGACGAGTTCGGCGTGGCCGACGTGCCGCTGACCGCGCTGATCGCCGCGGTGATCGCGCTGCCGGCCGTGTTCGGCACGAAGTTCCTCAAGGCGCCGAACGTCCCTGGTGAGATCGCGGCCTCCGGCCCCGCGGTCGCACCGAAAACGCAGGTCAGTGCTACTGGCTGAGCAGGTACTGCCTGGTGATGTCCGCGGCCGTCCACGGGCCTTCTGTGGCTGATCGCGCAGTTCTCCGTGCCCCTTCGGGGGCGCAACACCTCACAACCATTCTCAGGAGAGTGAACCCCCGTGACCGAAACCGGGCGGACCGTACGTGACGCCACGCTGGACGTGCTGAAGCAGTTAGGCCTGACGACCGTCTTCAGCAACCCCAGCCACAGCGAGATGAAGCTGTTCGAGAACTGGCTGGAGGGCGACTTCAAGTTCGTCCTGGGCCTGGAGGAGAAGGCCGTCGTCGGCATGGCCGACGGCTACGCGCAGGCCACCGGTGAGCCCGCGCTGGTCATCATCAACGGCGGGCCGGGTCTGGCCAACGCCATGGGCAGCGTGTACACGGCGGCCTCGGCGAAGACCCCGATGGTGATCCTCGGCGGCCAGCAGGCGCGCAAGATGCTGCTGGGCGAGCCGTTCCTGATCGCCAAGGACTCCACCCAGCTGCCCAAGCCGTACATCAAGTGGGCCGCCGAGCCCGCGCGGCCGCAGGACGTGCCGGCGACCATCGCACAGGCGTACCAGATCGCCAAGCAGACCCCGCAGGGCCCGGTGTTCGTCGCGGTGCCCGAGGACGACTGGGTACGCCCGGCCGACCCGGAGCCGCTGCGCATCGCCCAGGTGCAGTCGGCGGTCGTGCCCGACCCCGCCGCCCTGGAGCAGATCGCGGCCGCGCTGAACGGGGCCGAGCGGCCCGGTCTCATCGCGGGCGGCCCGGTGGACGCGCAGGGCGCGCGCGGCGACCTGATCGCGCTCGCCGAGAAGCTGAACGCGCGCGTGTGGGGCGCCCCGGTGTGGGCGCGCGGCGCCTTCCCGGAGAACCACCCGCTGTTCGCGGGCGTGCTGCCGCCCATCCCCGAGCTGATCAACGAGCGGCTCTCCGCCCAGCACGACGTCGTCGTCGTCCTCGGCGGACCGGCGTTCACCCTGTTCACGGCGTGGGACCTGTTCTCCACCGCGCCCGCGGACCTGGACAAGAGCCCGCGTCCGACGCTCACCGCCGACGTGGACTTCCTGCACGTCACCGACGACCCGCAGGCCGCCGCCGCGACCCTGGCCGGCCGCAGCTTCGTCGCCCCGCCCGGTGCCGTCGTCAAGGGCCTGGTGCCGCTGGTCGAGGAGCGCGAGAAGACCGAGCTGGCGCCGGTGCGCGAGCCGGTCGCGGTGCCGGAGCCGTCGACGCCGCTCACCCAGGCGTACCTGTTCCACGTGCTGTCCAAGGAACTGCCCGACAACGCGGTGCTGTTCGAGGAGCTCCCGATCGCCCGGGCCGACTTCCACGAGCAGATCCCGCTCGGCGCGGACAACGGCTACTTCGCCACCGCCTCGGGCGCGCTCGGCTTCCCGTTCGCGGGTGCCGTCGGCTACGCGCTGGCCCGTCCCGACCGCCGCGCGGTCGTCGTGGTCGGCGAGGGCTCCGCGCAGTACACCATCCACGCCCTGTGGACGGCGGCCCGGCACAACCTGCCGGTCACCTTCGTCATCCCGGACAACTCCGGCTACCTGTCCCTGAAGTACTACCTCCAGGACCAGAAGTCGTGGGAGGCCGGCTACGACCTCAGCGACGTCGACATGGCGCAGATCGCCCGCGGCTTCGGCGTGCGCGGCGAGACCGTCGACTCGCCCGACGGCCTGCAGGAGGCGCTGCACGACGCGCTGAACGCCGACGGGCCGGTGCTGATCGACGTCAAGACCGAGGACCCGGGCCTGTTCCGTCTCTGACCGACCGCACCATCGGACCCCGTAGTTGGGAGAGAACATGACCACCACAGCGCAGCCGGGCACCTCCCCGGCCGCCAACCACCCGGAGGGTGCCGTCGTGCACCAGCCGGCGGGCACCGGCGTCAAGACCGTGTGGTTCGGAGACGCGATCTACAGCTTCAAGGCGATATCCGAGAACACCGGCGGCAACCTGACGCTGGCCGAGGCCACCGTCCCGCCGGGCGGCGGTCCGCCCCCGCACATCCACCCCAACGCCGACGAGGCTTTCTACATCCTCAGCGGCGACATCGAGTTCCTCAACGGCGAGAAGACCTTCGTCGCCGGCACCGGGGACTTCGTGTTCGTGCCGCGCGGCACCCGGCACCGCTTCCGCAACGTCGGGCTGCAGACCGCGCACCTGCTGTTCATGTTCACCCCGGCCTACCTGGAGAAGTTCTTCATGGAGATCGGGCAGGAGGCCAGGGCCGGTGAGGCGCCGCAGCCCCTGACCGCCGAGCAGCGCCAGATGATCGTGGACCTCGCGCCGCGCCACGATCTGAAGCTGGCCCCGTAACACACCCGGGGCCCGCGACCGCACGGCGGCGCACCAGCGACCAGCGAAAGACCAAGGAAAGAGGCTGGAGAAGCGTGGAGCCAGGAACGACCATGCGCGCCGCCGTCATCGACGGGTTCGGTACCCCCGACACCCTGCATCTCGCCGACCTGCCCGTGCCGCGTCCCGGCCCGGGCGAGGTCCTGGTCGAGGTCGCCGCGGCCGGTGTCAACGCCATCGACTGGGCGAGCCGCGCCGGCCGCGCCGTCGGGGTGCCCTCCTTCCCGGCCGTGCTCGGCTGGGACCTCGCCGGCACCGTGGCCGCCACCGGCCCCGGCGCCGGCCGGTTCGCCGTCGGCGACGCCGTGTACGGCATGCCGCGCTTCCCGGCGCTCGCCGGGGCGTACGCCGAGTACGCGGTCGCGCCGGAGACCGAACTGGCCGCCGTGCCCGGCGGTCTCACGATGGTCGAGGCCGCCGCCGTGCCGATGCCGGCGCTCACCGCCTGGCAGACCCTGTTCGAGCTCGGCGGCCTCACCGCGGGACAGCGGGTGCTGGTGGCCGGGGCGGCCGGCGGGGTGGGCCACATCGTGGTGCAGCTCGCCGCGGACGCCGGAGCCGAGGTGATCGGCACGGCCTCGGCCCGCAACCGTGACTTCGTGCTCTCCCTGGGCGCGAAGGAGGTCGTCGCGCACGACATGGTCCGTGAGGTGGGGAACGTGGACCTGGCGGTGGACCCGATGGGCGGCGCCGAGTACTTCCGCATGCTCGACGTCGTCCGCCCCGGCGGCATCGTCGTCACCCTCAAGGGTGAAGGTCCGCAGCACCGGCGTGCCGCCCAGGAGCACCGGGTGCGCGCCGGCTTCACCTATGTGCAGCCCGACTCCGGTGTCCTGGACCGGCTCGCTCCGCTGCTGGCCGAGGGCCGGTTGCGCCCCCACGTGGAGCGGGTCTTCCCGCTCGGCGAGGCGGCGCAGGCGCACGAGCTCGGTGAGCAGGGGCATGTGCGCGGCCGCCTCGTACTGGATCTGTCCTGACCCTCCCGGGGAACGGATGAGCAACCCCCCCATGGCGACACAGGAGGAGACGGAATGATCCTGGTGACGGGAGCGACCGGAAACATCGGCGGCGAGCTGGTGGCGGAGCTCGCCCGCACGGGCCGCCCGGTGCGGGCACTGGCCCGCCGCGAGCCGGCGGCGGGTGCCCTGCCCGAGGGTGCCGAGGCGGCCGTCGGTGACCTGAACGACCCCGCGTCCCTCGGGCCCGCCCTGGAGGGCGTCGAGGGTGTGTTCCTGCTGCCCGGCTACGCGGACATGCCGGGTGTGCTGGCCGAGCTGGAGCGGGCCGGCGTGAAGCATGTGGTGCTGCTGTCCAGCATCGCCGCACCCGACGGCGACCTGGACAACGCCATCTCCCGCTTCATGATCCGCTCCGAGGAGGCCGTCCGGGCCGCGGACGTGCCCTGGACGATCCTGCGGCCGAGCGGCTTCATGTCCAACACCTTCCAGTGGAAGGGCCAGTTGGCCGCGGGTGACGTGGTGGAGGACGCGTTCGGCGGCGTGCGGGTCGCGATGGTCGATCCGTACGACATCGGGGCCGTGGCCGCGCGGGTGCTGCTCGACCCCGAGCACTTCGGCGCGGCGCACGCCCTCAGCGGGCCCGAGGCACTGCTGCCGGCCGACCGGCTGCGGGTCCTCGCCGATGTGCTGGGGCGCCCGCTCACCTTCGTCGCGCTCGGCGACGAGGAGGCACGGGCGCGGATGGAGGGCTCGATGCCGCAGGAGTACGTCGACGCGTTCTTCCGCTACTACGCGCAGGGCACGCTCGACGACTCGGTCGTACGGCCGGGCGTGCGGGACGTCCTGGGGCGGGAGCCGCGCACCTTCGAGCAGTGGGCCCGGGCCCACGCGGTGAACTTCCAGAACTGAATCTCCAGAAGGGGAGAGCGACATGACCACTGTCGAGACCGTCCGTTTCAAGCTGATACCCGGTACCGACCCGGAGGCGTTCGACAAGCTCGACGAGAAGGTCGAGAACGAGTACATGGCCAAGCGGCCCGGGTTCGTCTCCCGTGAGGTGACGCTCAGCGAGGACGGCGAGTACCTCGTCATCGTGCACTGGGCCACGCCCGAGGAGGCCGACGCCACGATGGGCGGCTTCTTCGCGGCTCCGGAGACGCAGGAGTTCCTCGCCGCGATCGACAAGTCCACCGTCTCCTCGGGGCGGTACGCGAAGGTCGAGCGCTAAGGAAGCGCCCGGGGCGCGGGGTTCTGCGCGGCCGTCCGCGGGTGATCGCGCCCGCGCGGCGGAGCCGCACATCGGCAGAGCCCCGCGCCCCTTCGGGCATGTCGTCGTCAGGGACGGA
The DNA here is from genome assembly GCF_044754345.1 of Streptomyces sp. NPDC093094. Lineage (NCBI taxonomy): Bacteria > Bacillati > Actinomycetota > Actinomycetes > Kitasatosporales > Streptomycetaceae > Streptomyces > Streptomyces sp. NPDC093094. The sequence continues at coordinate 28,392 of NZ_JBIVOX010000009.1, forward strand.
TGGAAATGGACCTCTCCGGCCGGTTCTTGCTCGCCCTTGCCTGTCTGCTGCTGCTTACTCGTGTCGCCGGGCTCGCCGCCCGGCGGATCCGGCAGCCGGCCGTCCTCGCCGAGCTGACGGCCGGGATCATGCTCGGGCCCTCGCTCTTCGGTGCGCTCGTCCCCGACGCGCACGCCCTGCTCTACGGCCCGCAGGTGATGCCGCTGCTGGACGGGCTCGGACAGCTCGGGCTGGTGCTGCTGGCGCTGCGGATCGGCCGTCTGCTGGCGCGGGGCGAGGGCGACGGCGGTGACCGCGGGACGATGCTCGCGGTCGGGGCGGCGGGATTCGTGCTGCCCTTCGCGGCGGGCATGCCGCTCGCGCTCACCCTGTGCGCCCCCTACGCCGGACAGCACGCCACCCCGCTCGCCCTCGCCCTGTTCCTGGGCGGGGCGCTCGGGGTGACGGCTGTGCCGGTGCTGGCGCGGCTGCTCCAGGACGAGGGGCTGACCGACACCCGGGTCGGCCGGATCTCGCTGGCCGCGGCGGCCGCGGGGGACGCGGCCGTCTGGGTCGTGCTGACCGCCGCGCTCGCCGCGGCGGGCCGGCTGGGAACGGGACGGATCCTGCTGGTGGCCGCCGGGCTGCTGCTGTGCGTGGCCCTGCTGCGCCGGCGCGGTACCGCGCCGGCCGGCACCCCGGCGGACACCGGGACACTGGTCGCCGGGTGTGCGCTGGCGGCCGCCGCCTCCTCGGCCGCCGGGCTGCACCAGCTGCTCGGCGCCGTGGTGTTCGGCTTCGTGTGGGGCCGGCGCCGGCCGGTGGAGGATCCCGTGGCCCGGCGGCTGGACACGGTGGTGGATCACGTCCTGCTCCCCTGCTTCTTCCTCGGCTTCGGGCAGCGGATCGACCTGGGCGGGATCGCCTGGGACGCGGACTTCGCGCTCCTGCCGGCCGTTCTGCTGCCCGTCGCCGTGGTGGTGAAGGCCGTGAGCTGTGCGGGCGCGGGCCGGACGCGCGGGCTGCCGCCCGAGCAGTGGCTGCGCCTGGGGGTGCTGATGAACGCCCGCGGCCTCACCGAGATCGTGGTGCTGTGGGCCGGGTTCGACGCCGGGCTGATCGACCGGAGTCTGCTGGTCGCGCTGACCGTGGTGGCGCTGGCGACGACCGCGATGGCGGGGCCGGGGCTACGGCTCCTCGACCGGCTGCGGCCGCTGCCCGCCGGGGATCAGATGCCGCTGCTGATGCGGCCGATGGAGAAGGGCAGCAGGGTCGGGTCCAGCCCGTACTGAGAGCGCACGATGTGGATCGAGCCGTCCTTGCGCACGAGCGTGGTGGGGTGCTTCAGGACGGGGTCGCTGGCCTCGTGCTCCACCAGGGCCGAGGTGCCCTCGGAGTTCAGCAGCAGCCGGCTGACCTTGTTGGTCCCGAACTGCGAGACCCACAGCTTGTTCTTCTCGATCAGCAGACCGTCGCCGGAGACCGGGCTGGAGCCCGCCAGCTGGACCTTCGTGGCCTTGCCGGTGGCCACGTTGAGGTTGAACAGGTCGCCGGTGGCCATGTCGACGGTGATCAGCCAGTTGCTGTACTGGCCCGCCTCGATGCCGTTGAGGGTGATGGTCCCCTCCGGCTGCGGGGTGATGATGCCGTTGAGGTCGAAGCCGACGCTCAGGGTGCGCTCGGCGCCCGAGGAGATGGCCTCGGAGAGCTGGGCGGGCGTGACCTTGTAGACCTTCTGCCGCGTCGAGTCGGTGATGTACGCCGTGCCGTCCGCGGTCATGTCCAGGTCGTTGATGACGGAGTGCCCGACGGTGGGGCTGACGAACCGCGCGAGCCTGGCCCTGGTGGCCGTGTCGTAGACCGTGACGGCGTTGCTCTCGGTGACCCAGATGCGCCCGTTCTTGTCGACGTCGGTGCCCATCGCCGCCGTGCGGCCGTCGGTGCCGGCGGGCAGCCAGACCTGGGCCGCCGTCTGGCCGGCCGGGGCCTTGTACACGGCGCCGGTCTGGAAGGAGGTGATGTAGGTGTCCCCGTTGCGGTAGTCGACGGCTATGCCCTCCGGGAAGGCGTCGTTGCCGGGCAGGGTGATGGCGTCCTGGACGTACAGCGGGCCGTCGACCTTCTTCTTGTCCGGGACGTCGGCGTTCGACGGCGTGGCGGCGAACGTGGTCAGGCCGGCCAGCGCCAGGCCGAGAGCCGCGATGCGGCGGTGCGCGCGGGTGAGTCGCATGAGGGTTCCTCCTTGCACGGTTCTGCACGGGTGTGCGTGGTGCGTGGCCGAATCAGGGCGGTCTACTTCCGGCCGCGTCGGCGAGAAGGAACGTATGGCTGGAACAGATCCCTCCGTCGAGGCGTAAAGGCGGCCCTGTACACGCAGTTCGCCCTTTTCGGCCGGGTGAACTGGGAGGGTCTGTGAAGAGCGGGTGGCTTGGATGTAACGCCCGAAGAGGCCGACTTTCGTATGTAGGGCGGCCGATTCCGGTTATCCCATGCTTATGGCATGTTTAGGGACGCGAGAAGCGGGGTGCGAAGGGTCTGCCAGGTGACAAAAGGGATGCCCAAGAGCCGGTCAAGGCGGCACCAAGCCAAACCATGAGGACGTCAAGACGACGCAGAGCGGCCCCCGGACACCGAGGTGTCCGGGGGCCGCTCCGCGAAAGGCGCGGAAGAGCTCCGCTCAGGCCGTCACTGCGGGCGCAGCCACACCGCGCCCAGAGGCGGCAGCGAGACGACCGCGCTCGCCGGGAAGCCCTGGTGCGGCTGCTCCTCGGCGTGGATCGTCGGGGCGTTGACCACGCCGCTGCCGCCGTAGCCGGGCGCGTCGGTGTTGAGGACCTCCGTCCAGTCGCCGGCCCGGGGCAGGGCGATCCGGAAGCCGGGGCGGGTGTTCGGCTGGAAGTTGTAGACGCAGACCAGCGTCTCGCCGGGCTCCCCGTGCCGTACGAAGGAGTAGACGTTGTCCGCCGCCGCGTCGGCGTCGATCCAGGCGAAGCCCTCCGGGCCGGTGTCCCGGCGCCACAGCGCGGGCTCGGCCAGATAGCCGCGGTTCAGGTCCCGGACCAGGTCGCGCACCCCGGCGTGCGGGGCGTGGGCGAGCAGCGACCAGTCCGGGCCGTCGTCGTGCGACCACTCGGTGTCCTGCGCGAACTCCTGCCCCATGAAGAGGAGCTGCTTGCCGGGAAAGGCCCACATGAAGGCGAGGAAGGCGCGCAGGTTGGCCAGCTGCTGCCAGCGGTCGCCGGGCATCTTCGTCAGCAGGGAGCCCTTGCCGTGCACCACCTCGTCGTGCGAGATCGGCAGCACGAAGTTCTCGGAGTACGCGTAGACCATCGCGAAGGTCATGGCGTGGTGGTGGTACTGCCGGTAGACGGGGTCCTTGGCCATGTAGTCCAGGGAGTCGTGCATCCAGCCCATGTTCCACTTCAGGCAGAAGCCGAGCCCGCCGTGGTCGGTCATGCGGGTCACGCCCTCCCAGGACGTGGACTCCTCGGCGATGGTGATCGCACCCGGGTTGCGGCGGGGCACGGTGGCGTTGACCTCCTGGAGGAACTCCACCGCCTCCAGGTGCTCGCGGCCGCCGTAGACGTTGGGGAGCCACTGGCCCTCGCCGCGCGAGTAGTCCAGGTAGAGCATCGAGGCGACGGCGTCGACCCGCAGGCCGTCGACATGGAACTCCTCGATCCAGTACAGGGCGTTGGCGACGAGGAAGTTGCGCACCTCGTTGCGGCCGTAGTCGAAGACGAGGGTGCCCCAGTCGGGATGCTCGCCGCGCCGCGGGTCGGGGTGCTCGTACAGGGGTGTGCCGTCGAAGCGGGCCAGCGCCCACTCGTCGCGCGGGAAGTGCGCGGGCACCCAGTCGACGATCACCCCGATCCCGGCCTGGTGCAGGGCGTCGACCAGGAACCTGAAGTCGTCCGGGCCGCCGAGCCGGGCGGAGGGCGCGTAGTACGAGGTGACCTGGTAGCCCCAGGAACCGCCGAAGGGATGCTCCGCGGCCGGCAGGAACTCCACGTGCGTGAAGCCCAGTGCCTTCACGTACGCCGGGAGTTCCTGGGCCAGCTCGCGGTAGCCGAGACCGGGCCGCCAGGAGCCCAGGTGCATCTCGTAGACGCTCATCGGCTCGCGGTGCGCGGAGAAGGAGGCACGGCGGGCCATCCACGCGGAGTCGCCCCACCGGTGGCCGGCGGTGTGCACGATCGACGCCGTGCCGGGGGCCGCCTCGGAGCGGGTGGCCAGCGGGTCGGCCTTCTGGATCCAGCGCCCGTCGGGGGTGAGGATCTCGTACTTGTAGTGGCAGCCGTCGCCGACGTCCGGCACGAACAGCTCCCAGACCCCGCTGATGCCGAGCGAGCGCATCGGATGGGCGCGGCCGTCCCAGTAGTTGAAGTCGCCGACCACCCGCACCGCGCGGGCGTTGGGCGCCCACACCGCGAACGCCGTGCCGGCGATCTGGCCCCAGCCCGACTCGTGGCGGCGGACGTTGGCGCCGAGCACCCGCCACAGCTCCTCGTGCCGGCCCTCACGGATCAGGTGCAGGTCCAGCTCGCCCAGGGTGGGCAGGAAGCGGTAGGGGTCGTCGTAGCGGTGGACGTGATCGCCGTAGACGGCGGTGATCCGGTAGTCGGGCAGGGCGTGGGTGCGCAGCAGACCGGTGAAGACGCCGTCCGACTCGTGCTCCAGGTCCAGCAGCACGGCACCGTCGGGGTCGGTGATGCGGACGGCGTCGGCGAGTGGCCGCAGGACCCGCAGCCGCACCCCGTCGGCGCTCGGATGAGGCCCGAGCAGGGCGTGCGGGTCGCTGATCTCGCCGGTGACGAGCCGCTTGATGTCGGTGGCGGGCAGGGCCCGCGAGTGCGATGCGGTGGTCACGTCTGCGGGTTCCCGTCCGTGAGGATGTGGGCCACTTGCGTGTGCGGGTCCAGGCGTACGTAGTTGTCACGGCCCCAGTGGTAGGTCTGGCCGGACAGGGCGTCGTACACCTCGAAGGAGTCGGAGCGCTCCAGGCCGAGCGCCGGCAGGTCGAGGGAGACGGTCGCCTCACGCGCGGTGTGCGGGTCGAGGGTCAGCACGACCAGCACCCAGTCGGTGTCGTCCCGCTTGGAGAAGCAGACCACCGCGTCGTTGTCGGTCCGGTGGAAGCGCAGGTTGCGCAGCTGGTGCAGGGCGGGGTGGGCGCGGCGCAGCTCGTTGAGGGTGCGGACCAGCGGGGCGAGCGAGTCGCCGGACGCCTCGCGGCCCTCCCAGTCGCGCGGCCGGAACTGGTACTTCTCCGAGTCCAGGTACTCCTCGCTGGCCGGGCCCGCGGGCACGTTCTCGAACAGCTCGTAGCCCGCGTACATGCCCCAGCTGGGCCCCGCCATCGCCGCCAGCACCGCGCGCACGGCGAACGCGGGACGGCCGCCGTACTGGAGGTAGGCGTGCAGGATGTCGGGGGTGTTCACGAACAGGTTGGGCCGCAGGAACGCGGCCGACTCCTCGCCGCCGAGGCCGGCCAGCTCCGAGAGGTAGGACTCCACCTCGTCCTTGGAGTTGCGCCAGGTGAAGTACGTGTACGACTGGTGGAAGCCGACCCGGGCGAGGGTGTGCAGCATCGCCGGGCGGGTGAACGCCTCGGCGAGGAACAGCACGTCGGGGTCGCTCTCGTGGACGGCCGCGATCAGCCGCTCCCAGAACGCGACGGGCTTGGTGTGCGGGTTGTCCACACGGAAGATCCGCACGCCGTGGGCCATCCAGTGGCGCAGGACGCGCAGGCACTCCTCGTGCAGTCCGTCGGCGTCGGTGTCGAAGTCGACCGGGAAGATGTCCTGGTACTTCTTCGGCGGGTTCTCGGCGTAGGCGATGGAGCCGTCGGAGCGGTGCCGGAACCAGTCGGGGTGCTCGGTGACCCACGGGTGGTCGGGGGAGCACTGGAGCGCGAAGTCCAGCGCGACCTCCAGGCCCAGCTCCGTGGCGCGGGCGACGAAGTGGTCGAAGTCCTCCAGGGTGCCCAGGTCGGGGTGGATCGCGTCGTGGCCGCCCGCCGGGGAGCCGATCGCCCAGGGGGAGCCCGGGTCGTGCGGGCCCGCGACGAGGGTGTTGCCGGCTCCCTTGCGGTGGGAGGTGCCGATGGGGTGCACCGGCGGCAGGTACACCACGTCGAAGCCCATGTCGGCGATCGACTCCAGGCGCTTGGCGGCGGTGCGCAGGGTGCCCGAGCGGGGCGGCTGGAGCAGACCGTCCGCCTGCGGGGCGCCGGGCACGACCGCGCCCTCGGAACGCGGGAACATCTCGTACCAGGAGCCGTACAGGGCCCGCTCGCGGTCCACCCGCAGCGGCAGCTCCTCGGAGCGGGTGACCAGCTCGCGCAGCGGACGGGCGGACAGCAGGGCCAGCACCACCGGGTCGCCGGCCGCGGCGAGCCGTGCCTCGGGCGTGCGGTCGGTCTCGCGCAGCCGGCGCACCGCGGCGAGCAGCGGTGCGCCCTCGCGCGGGGTGAAGGCGTCGGCGGCCCGCTCCAGCAGCAGCGCGCCCTCCTCCAGCACGAGGGGCACGTCGATGCCGGCGGGCACCTTGATCTCGGCGGTGTGCCGCCAGGTCGCCACCGGGTCCGACCATGCCTCCACGCGGAAGGACCAGTCGCCCTCTCGGTCGGCGCTGACGGCGGCGGCGTACCGGTCGGTGCCGGGTGCGAGGAGCCGCATCGGCGTCCACTCGCCCTCGGTGCCGTCCGGGGCGGTCAGCACGACGTTCGCGGCGACGGCGTCGTGGCCCTCGCGGAACACGGTCGCCGACACCTCGAACACCTCGCCCGGAACGGCCCGGGCGGGCCTGCGGCCCCCGTCGACCCGGGGCCGGACGTCCACCACGGGAATGCGCCCCACACTGGGCGCGAACCGCCGTGCGGCGCGCTTCTCCTGCATCATGTGCCTCCTCGCACCCTGGTGCGGTCGCTTGAAGTGGGGGCCGCCCCGGCGGACCACGGCCCGCCGGCCCGCACCGGGGCGGTCGCTGTCATGAGGGCCGGAACCGGACCGGACGCCGGCCGGCGTCCGTCGTGGCACGCGACACCCCCGCGGTCGCCGTCACGAGGCCCGCTCCCGCCTCACCGGCGCAGCCCCGTCGTGCCGTTGCTGACATCGGCGATGATGCGGCGGTAGCCCGCCACCAGGGGGTGGTGCGGGTAGGCGGTGCTGAAGAGACGCTCGCCGGCCAGGGAGGCCATCTCCGGCGCGTACGGCAGCACGGCGGAGACCTTGGTGTCGTAGACCTTCTCCACCTCGGCGTGCAGACGGTCGTGGACCAGTCCGTCGGGGGCCATGTTCACCGCCACCGTCAGGCCCACCCCGCCGAGGCGCTCGGCGAGGGCGACCGTCTCGCGGGCGCCGGCCAGGTCCAGCCGGTCGGCCCGGGTCACCACGACCAGGGCGTCGGAGCTGGCCATGGAGGTCACCGTCTCGTTGTTGAACCCGGCGTGCGTGTCCAGCAGCAGCACGTCGAGCGCGAGGGAGTCGATGAGCCGGTCGAATCCCTCGCGCAGCAGGCCGACGTCGTAGCCGCGGCCCATGATCTCGGCGGCGGCGCTGGACCGGCTGCGGGCCGGGACGAGGAAGAACCCGTCGTGGCCCCAGTCGCCGTCCGCCGGGTACGCCGCGTCCTCGATCTCGCAGCGGCCGATCAGGTAGTCGGTCAGGGAGCGCCGGCGCACCTGCTCCACGGACCCGTCGAAGATCACGTCCAGGGCCGGCGTGTGGATGTCCGTGTCCACCAGCGCCACCCGGTGGCCGGAGGCGGCCAGCAGCAGTGCCAGATTGGCGGCCGTGCTCGACTTGCCGGTGCCCCCTCGATAGGAGTGCACCGTGATGATCTGCGACATCGTCCCACCTGTTCAGCTCGAGGCCCGGAAGCTCGGATCGGATCCGCCGGGGCGGCGGCTGGTCATTCGCTGCGCGCCCCGGGCGGACGCCAGTGGACGGCCATCATGGTGATGTCGTCGGACTGCTCGGCCGACCCCACGAAGTCGCTGAGGGCCCCGTCCATGTGGTCGAGCAGTTCCTCGCCGCGCACGCCGGCCTCGGAGAGCTGCCGGATCATCTCGTCCTCGCCGAAGAACAGCCCCGAGGCCGACCGGGCCTCGGTGACGCCGTCGGTGTAGATGAACAGCGTGTCCCCGGGGCTGAAGCGGGCGTAGCCGAGGGAGAAGTCGACGTCCGGGATGACGCCGACCGCCGGTCCCGTCGGCTGGAGCAGCACCGGTTCCGCGCCGCTCGCGCTGAGCAGCACGGGCGGGTTGTGGCCGCCGTTGATGTAGACGAGGTTGCCGGTGGCCGGGTCGAGCACGCCGAAGAACATGGTGGCGAAGTAGCCCTGCCGGATGTGGTTGCGGGTGAGGTAGTTGTTCGTGCCCACCACCGCGTTCAGCAGCGGGGTCGCCCCCACCACCGGGATGGCCCGGCTGTGCTCGGCCCAGCTGGTCTCCTCGCCCATCAGCTCGGCGGCGATCAGGCTCTGCAGCCCGCTCTGCTCGGCGGTGTGCCGCAGCAGCGAGCGGATCAGCGCCATGAACAGCGCCGCGCCCACGCCCTTGTCGCACACGTCCGCCACGATCAGCGCGAGGCGCCGCCGGTTGACGATCTCGAAGACGTCGTAGAAGTCGCCGGCCACCGTCCGCGCGGGACGGAAGCGCACATGGATCTCCCAGTCGTCCGGGCTGGGCAGGGCGTCGGGCAGGAAACCCATCTGGATCTCCCGGCCGATCTCCAGCTCCCGTTCGTAGCTGAGGAGTTCCGCGTGCGCGGCGACATCCTCCATGGTCCGGCTGAACTGCGCCTTCTCATGACAGTCCCGCAGCCGTGCCCGCACCAGATGGGTGTGGAACGGCGGTATGAGGTAGTCGGCGCCGGCGCCCACGTGGGTGTCCAGCAGATGCAGATGATCCTGCTCGGCGAACGCCACGACCGCCGGCTGAAGCCCTTCGTCGTCCAGTCTGCGGGCCACCGCCCGCACGGTGTGCGGGGTCAGCTCCGCGTGTGCGAGGACCACCGTCACCTCGGGCAACCGCCCCGGCGAGGCGGAGAGCACCTCGCCGGGGCTGTGCACATGCACCTCCGCGCCCACGCGCTTCAGGGCGTCGTGCAGGTCCCGAGGCACGCTGCGATGCTCGTCCAGAACCAGCACTTTCGTCTGCACCATCTCCGCCTCGTCTACTCCGCTGTCGGCCCGTTGACTGCGCCCGGGGGCCGGGGCGGACGGGTGTCGCCGCCCCGGTTCCCGAGCAGCATCACCAGCGTGCTCACGTTGTGTCCGGCCACCAGTTCGTAGCGGTACTCGTCCACCGCCGTGACCGCCAGATAGACGCCCAGGCCGCCGATCCGGCGCTCGGACAGCGGCGCGTCCAGCTCGGGCGCGCGCATGCCCTGATGCGGATCGAAGGCCGGGGCGTCGTCCTGGAAGCGGATCCAGAGCCGGTCGGTCTCGACCGCCGCGTCCACGGCGATCTCACCCGGCCGTCCCCGGTAACCGTGCAGGACGATGTTGGTCGCCAGTTCGTCCGCGGCCAGCCGCAGCCGGTAGAGCGCGCTGTCGTGCAGCCCGGCACGGCGGCCGACGTCGAGGACGAACGCGGCGACCCGGTCGAGTTCCTCCAGATCGGCACGCACCTTGATGCGTGCCGCGCTCACCGCGGGCTCCGCGGTGGCGCGGCGGACACCGCCGAGCGGGGGTCCGCCGCGAACCACCTGGGCGGGGACCCCGGCGGCGGACGGCGCCCCGTGGTCGATCGCCATCGGACTGCCCGCCCCCTCACACGTCGACGAGATCGATGCTGTGGTCGAACCCGGCCAGGCGGATGGTCCGGGCGACGGGCTCCGGCGCCCCGACGACCGCGATGCGCACGTCGTCGCCCATCTTCTGGCGCGCGAAGACCAGCGAGCGCAGGCCGGCGCTGGACAGGTAGGACAGCTTCTCGGCGCGGATGACCAGCTCGATCGCGCCCGTGGAGGCGGCCTCGTCGACGGTGTCGTGGAACTGGCCCGCGGTCGATGCGTCGAGCTCACCGCTCAGCTCGATGGTGGCGACGCGCTCGTTGACCCTGAGCTTGACTTCGAAAGACACGGTGGTCTCCTTCTGACGGGGCGTTCGGGGGAGTTCGGTCAGCGGCCGACGAGAACCACCACGGAGTGCGGGCCCAGGTGGTACCGGCCCGGGTCGTCCAGTGCGGGTTCCTCGCCCGGCGGATGGGCGGCGGCCGCGGAGGTGTCGGCGAACAGCCGCCACTCGATGCCCTCGGGCAGCCGCGGCAGCTCCAGGTCGTGGTCCTCCCAGTGGGAGTTGATCCCGACGTAGACGTGGTCGTCGGCCACGGTGCCGCCCTTGGCGTGCCGGCCGCAGCGCATCAGCGCCAGCACCCGGCAGTGGCTGGACCAGTCCGGCGCCCAGGCGCGCACACCGTGCCAGCTGATGTCGGGGTAGCCGCTGCCGACCTGGTCCGTGCCGAGCGGGTGGACCGAGTTGCGCAGCACCGGGTGGGCGTGGCGGAAGGCGATGAGCGACCGGGTGAAGTCCAGCAGCTCGGCGTTGGCCTCGACCAGACCCCAGTCGAACCAGGACAGTTCGTTGTCCTGGCAGTAGGTGTTGTTGTTGCCGAGCTGGGTGCGGCCCACCTCGTCACCGGCCACGAACATGGGCACGCCCTGGCTGGTGAGCAGGATCGCCATCAGGTTCTTCATCTGCTTCATGCGCAGGGCGCGCACGTGCTCGGAGGCGCTGGGACCCTCTTCGCCGCAGTTCCAGCTGTTGTTGTCGTTGGCGCCGTCGCCGTTGCCCTCGCCGTTGGCGTCGTTGTGCTTGTCGTTGTACGACACGAGGTCGTTCAGCGTGAAGCCGTCGTGCGCGGTGATGAAGTTGACCGACGCCGAGGAGGTGCGGCCCTGGTAGAGGTCGGGGGAGCCGGCCATCCGGGTGGCCAGCTCGCCGACCAGGCCGGGCTCGCCCTTGACGAACTTGCGCACGGTGTCCCGGAACTTGCCGTTCCACTCCGACCAGCGGCCGTAGTTGGGGAACGCGCCCACCTGGTAGAGGCCGGCCGCGTCCCACGCCTCGGCGATCAGCTTGGTGTGCCGGAGGATGGGGTCCGCGGCGAGCTGCTCCAGCAGCGGCGGGTTGGGCAGCGGGGTGCCGTCCGGGGCCCGGTCCAGGATCGAGGCGAGGTCGAAGCGGAAGCCGTCGATGTGGTACTCGGACACCCAGTAGCGCAGGCAGGACAGCACGAAGTCGCGCACCACGGGGTGGTTGCAGTTGACCGTGTTGCCGGTGCCGGAGAAGTTGTAGTAGTCCCCGTTCGGCGTGAGCATGTAGTACGTGGAGTTGTCCAGGCCGCGGAAGGAGATCGTCGGGCCCTGCTCGTTGCCCTCCGCGGTGTGGTTGAACACCACGTCGAGGATGATCTCGATGCCGGCCTTGTGCAGCTCCTTGACGAGCGACTTGAACTCGTCGGCCTGCATGCCGAAGCGTCCCGTGGCCGCGTAGCCGGCCTTGGGCGCGAAGAACGAGACGGTGTTGTAGCCCCAGTAGTTGTACAGGCGCTCACCGGAGACGGGGTCGGTGCGCGGGTTGTCGAGCTCGTCGAACTCGAAGACCGGCAGCAGCTCCACACAGTTCACGCCGAGCTCCCGCAGATACGGGATCTTCTCGCGCAGGCCCGCGTAGGTGCCCGGCGCCGACACCCGGGAGGACGGGTGCCGGGTGAAGCCGCGCACATGGGTCTCGTAGATCACGAGGTCCTCGCTGGGGATGCCCAGCGGGGTGTCGTCGTCCCAGTCGAAGTCGTCGTCCGGGATGCGCGCGCGGTACTGGTACACGTCGGCCCAGTCGGGCTCGGTGCCCCACACGTCCCGGCCGGAGACCAGCCGGGCGTAGGGGTCGCTGAGCACCTTCGACGGGTCGAAGCGGTCGCCCGCGCCGGGGTCGAAGGGGCCGTCGGCGCGGAAGCCGTACTCCAGGTTCTCGGCGTCCAGGTCGAACACCGTCATCGTGTACACGCTGCCGATACGGAACTCGGGCGGGAAGGGCAGCTCCGCGAGGGGCTCCTTGGCGCCACGCTCGAAGAGCACCAGGCTCATCCGGGTGGCGCGGTCGGAGTACACGGAGAAGCTGACGCCGCCCGGCACCGGGTGCGCGCCGTACGGGAACGGACGTCCCGCGCGCACCCGGTAACCGGAGATCCGGCGCGTCGGAAAACCGTCGACGCGCTCTCGTGTGTCCTGGACGGTCATCGGCCCGCGTTCTCCAGTGCGGAACCGAGGTCCTCGGCGATGTCGAAGAAGTCCAGGAAGCCGGTCGCCGACATCACGAACCGCACCTCCTCGGACAGCCCGACCAGAGTGACCAGTGCCTCCAGCTGCTGTGCGCGGCGGTGCACGATGAGCAGGGTGCGCAGGCCGGCGCTGGAGATGTAGCTGACTCCGGTCAGGTCGATCAGGACGCTGGAGCTGTGCCCGATGAAGGGCAGCAGCTGGGCCTGGAGCCCGCCGGACGTGGTGGAGTTGATCTCACCTTCGAGGGCGACGACGCAGGCCGAGCCCTCCATGCGGGATGTGAGCTTCACGGTCATCCGGTCACCTCCGTGGGGGTCAGCCGGACCTTGACCTTGACGCGGCCCGAGGTCTCGGGCAGGCGGACGGTCAGCGCGCCGGCGTCGAAGTCGGTGTGCTCCTCGCCGTCGACCTCCACGCTCTCGATCCGGACGGAGCCGGCCGGCAGCAGGTCGGGGGCGACGCGCAGGGTGCGCTCGGGCAGCTGGGACGGGTCCGGCTTGAACCAGAAGTCCATCGCGTTGCCGTTGATGAGCAGGTTGTTGTAGACCGCGGCGAGGTAGCACAGCTCGGCCGAGTGGTACATCGACATCGAGTGGCTGCCCTTGAGCCGCTCCACCCCGAGCAGGTACGGCAGGCCGTTGGCCAGGGTGTTGAAGTAGACGGCGCCCTCGTCGTGGTCGAGGAAGAAGGAGTTGTAGAAGGACTCGGCGTCGCGGGCCTCGGAGCGGAAGTCCTCACGGCCGGTGACGCCGTGCAGGATGAGGTAGGCGAGGATCGCCTGCTCCTGCTGCCACCACGCCTTGCGGTCGTGCCAGGCGAAGCGAAACCTTTCCTCCCCGTCGGCCAGGACCCGCTCGACGACGTCGTACCAGCCGCCGCGCTGACGGTCGCTGCCGATCGCCGGCATGGTCTCGCCGAGGCTCGTGGCCAGCTGGAGGTAGCCGTCCTTCGGGCGCAGCGAGTTCATGCGGATCAGGTTCCAGGCGATCTTCAGGTTGTGGCCGACGACCGCGCGGTCCTGCTGCCAGCCGTGCTCGGTGTCACGGGACCAGTCCTTGTGGAACCGCTCCTGCACGAACGGGCTGTGCTCCAGGTCCGGGAAGCGCTCGACGATGGTGTCGAAGGTGTACTCCAGCATGTCGGCGTAGGACTTCTCGCCGGTCGCCAGGTACAGGTTGATCAGATACGCCGGGGCGTGGTCGCCGACGGAGTTCCAGTTCTTGCGGGACCGGTTCGGGCCCAGCGACTCGTGCTCGGGGCTGAGCAGGATCGGGTCGATGTGGCTGAAGTACCCGCCGTGCTCGGGGTCCAGGTAGAACCGGTCGAACAGGCGGATCGTGGCGTCCGCGTCGGCCTTGATCCGCGGGTCGCCGGTGATCCGGTAGGTCTGGATCGGGCCGGCCAGCGCGTAGATCTGCTCGTAGGCGGGCAGCGCGTCGTAGTCGTCGGAGAACTCCGAGGTGAACAGCTTCTTCTCGGTGTCGCCGTCGACCTTGAGGCCGTGGTACCAGTACACGACGTTCTCGTCCTGGTCCACGAAGCGCATGTGCTCGCGCAGGTACTCGGTGCCGCGCTCGGCGACCTCCAGGTACTCGTCGTCGCCGGTCAGCAGGAACGCCGACGCCATGCCGTACACCAGCCGGGAGATCGTGTCGGTCTCCTGGATGTGGCTGGCGGTCTTGTCGCCGCTCAGGCGGATCTCCGTGCGGTAGTCCGTGAAGTCGACCGGACCCTCGCCGAACTGGGCCCTGCGGTAGAACGCGGCGATCTCACGGATCTGCCGCACCCACCAGCCGCCCTCCTCGAAGCGGTAGTCGTCGGTGTCACGGCCGACGAACACCAGGCGCTTGGCCTCGAACCGCAGTCCTCCGCCCTGCGGGTAGAAGATGCCGTACGCCTGGAGGAAGCGGCCCGGGGTCAGCAGGTCGTAGATGTGACCCGACGCGTCCTGATAGGGCTCGCCCAGGTTGTGCAGCAGCTCCGCGCTGGGGCCGCCGTCCAGGGAGATGTCGAAGCTCCGTCCGTCCGCCGTGGCGACCGTGACGACGGCCGCGTCGCGGTCGAAGGAGGTCACACGGCCGGCGATGGTGTCGGAAAAGGTGAAGTTCACAGTGCCGGGGTTGCTGGTCATGTCTCACGCACCTCGCAGCACGAGCTCGTCGATGATGGTCCTGGCGAACAGATGGCAGTGGTCACCGGTGCGCCCGGTCACCAGGTCGCCGTCGACGACGACGTCCTGGTCCACGTAGTTGGCGCCCATGTTGCGCACGTCGCCGATCAGGTTGTTGTGGCAGACGACCTTGCGGCCGCGCACCACGTACGGGATCGAGGCGGCCAGCCACATGCCGTGGCAGATGATCCCCTTGACCACTCCGGAGCGGGCGAACGCCCGGCGCAGCAGGTCCGTGGCGGGCGCCAGCTGCTCGATGTCCTCGGTGTAGCGCAGCCGGTCGGCGACCATGCCGGACGGCACGATCAGCGCGCTGTACTCGAGCAGCGCCTTGTCGTCGAGGTCCTCCAGGCTCTTGTCGACGACCAGGGGCGCCCGGTACTCGTGGCCGGAGAAGGTGATCGACCGGTTGCCCCACAGACGGGTGACCAGGTCGACGCGGGCGCCCTCCTCGGCGAACCGGCGCTGGTAGTAGGAGATCTCGGGCTCGTAGAAGTCGCTCTCGGTCAGGAGCGCGATCCGGCGACCGGAGAGCACTCCGTCGCGGGACGGGACGGGTCCGGCCATGGTCAGGCTCCCTCGGTGGTCCGCAGGTCGACCAGGAACGGACGGTCGTCGGCGAGCATCCGCTTCACCGCGTCCGCGACCTGGTCCTTGGTGTCCACCCGCACCCCGTCCACGCCGAAGCCGCGGGCGATCTCGGCGAACCCGAGGTCGGGGCGGGAGAGGTCGAAGGGCGTCGGGTACTGGTGCGCCTGGACGCCGCGCTCGCGCCAGTACTGCTCGATGTTCAGGTCGAGCAGCTTGTAGCTGCGGTTGTTGCAGATCACGAACTTGGCGCCGATCTCGTGGCGGACGGCCGTGTACAGCGCCTGGAAGGTGTACATCGAGCCGCCGTCGCCGGTGAAGCCGATCACCGTCTTGTCCGGGTGGGCCAGCTTGATGCCGAGCGCCCCCGGGATGCCCACGCCCAGCGAGCCGCCGCGGGTGGAGAACCAGTGGCCGGGCAGCCGTCCGGGCAGATGGGCGTTGAGCGGGCCGGCCGCGGTCAGCGCCTCGTCGAAGACCATCGTGTCCTCGGGCGCCGCGGCGGACAGCTCGCGCAGGAAGGTGTTCAGCAGCGAGCCGTCGTCGGCCGGCAGCAGCGGCTGCTGGGCGCGGCGCTCGGTGAGATGCGCGGCGGCGCGCGAGCGGTCGGCGGCGGAGAGCTTCGTCTCCAGCTGCTCGGCGAGCGCCGCCAGGGTGGCCTTGGGGTCGGCGACCAGACCGAGGCTCACCGGGTGGTTCTTGGCGATCTCGTAGCCGTCGAGATCGATGTGGACGATCCGCGCGTCCTCGCGGAACGGCGTCGCCAGGTTCGGGAACACCTCCGGGAAGACGTACGTGCCGACGATCAGCACCGCGTCCGCGTCCTTCACATGGGACGTCGAGACCTCGCCGAACATATGGCCCAGCTGTCCGCGGTAGAGCGGGTGGCGGGCGTCCAGGTTGACCTCGGAGTAGTCCACGCCCCAGACGTCCGCGCCCAACTGCTCCGCCACACGGGTCAGTTCGGCCTGCCCGCCGGACACCGAGACCCCGTCGCCCACCAGGACGAGCGGCTTCTCGGCGCCGGCGAGCAGCGACGCGGCCTGCTCCACGAGCGAGGGCACGGGCAGTGCCTCCGTGCGCAGGACCGTGCTCGGCACCACCGGTTCGGTGTTGACCGCGTCGAGGACGTCCATCGGGAGAGCGACGAAGACAGGGCCGCGCGGCGCGGTCATCGCCATCTTCATGGCCCGGCGCAGCGTCCTGAGCACCGAGTTGGGATCGGTGACCCGCGTGGCGTACTTGGTCACCGGACGGGCCATGGCGACCAGGTCGGCCGCCATCTGCGCGTCCATCGACTCGTACTTCACACCGGACTCGCCCGCGATCACCACGAGCGGGGTGTGGCCGCGCTTGGACTGGTACAGCATGCCGATCGCGTTGCCGAGACCGACACCGCTGTGCAGCTGGAGCAGGGCGGGGCGGCCCGTGGCGCGGGCGTAGCCGTCCGCGATGCCGGCGGCGACCGTCTCCTGGAGCGTCAGGATGTACTGGAGATCGTCATAGTTCTCCAGCGCGTCCAGAAAACCCTGCTCGACCGTTCCTGGATTGCCGAACATGAACGGGATTCCGTCGGCGATGAATTGCTCGATGATCGCCGCATTGCCCTGCCTGGCCATGTCTTCCTTCTCTCGCTGAGTTACGGAATTACCAGCCGAAGCGGGTCAGCCCGTCTTCGAGAACCTCGACGATCTTCTCGCCGGTGAGATACGAGTCCGGCGTGGAACGGCCCGTGATGAACGGGAAGTCCACGATGACCGAGGTCTCCTTGCCGAAGTTGCCGTGGTACCGGCCCTCGGGCCCGGTGGCGTCGCGCAGGATGTACTCCAGCGGGTACGGCGGCGGGCCCATCTGGAAGTCGGTGCCGAGGAACCCGGTGCCGTCCTTGTAGTCGTACTCCTTGCAGTGGCCCGTGACGTGCTTGCCCCAGATGATCGACTTGCGGTCCTCCCAGTCGCGGGCGAAGGCCAGGCAGGTGACGCCGTAGCACTCGGCCGCGACGGGCTTGCCGGCCCGCAGGAAGGCGAGGATCAGCTGGTGGACGCGCTCGTTGTTGGCGAGGTCCACGATCGGGCCCGAGCCGCCGACGAGGAGGATCGCGTCGTAGTCCTCGATCTCCTGGGCGACGACGTCGACCGCGCGGTGGTACGCCTCCAGCTTGCGCAGGTAGTCGTCGTCGGAGGTGTAGGGGCGCTCGGGCACCCAGCTGGAGATGTCGATCGGGTCGTCGAGACGGTCCGAGTCGTCGATCTCCTTGGTGATCTTGGCGACCTTCTCCGAGGTCACCGAGCGGCCCAGCGGCGGGTCGATGAACTCGGGGTCCATGGACGGGGGCAGCGCGTGCGCGCGCTTGCCGGTCGGGGTCGCGAACACGACCTCGTAACCGCGCTGGTCGAAGTGGGACAGGGGCCCGATGAGCTCCTCGCCCCAGTAGCCGTACTCCGACAGGATCACGAGGATCTTCTTGGCATTCCTCCTGGCCACGCCAGCTCCTTGGATTCGTGGTGGGGTGGATCGGGGGACCGTCGGCGGGCCGTCAGCGGGCCTCGGGGCCGATGATCCAGTTCTCCTTGACGGCGAGCGAGAAGACGTACTTCGGGTCGACGATCTCGTCCCGGGCCGCCTTGACCTGCTCGGTGAAGTAGGGGGAGGCGAGGGCCTGCTGGAGCGCCTCGACGTCGTCGAACCACAGCTGCTCCACCGAGTCGAAGGACGACTCGCCGAAGGTGTACGCCCCGTCGACGGTGTGGGCGTGCAGGTAGCGGCGCAGGCCCGGGGTCTCCTTGACCACGTCGGCGTAGGCGCCGAGGCTCCGCTTGCGGTACTCCTCCAGCTCCAGGCCGGGGCGGCGCTTCTGGAGCAGCGTGAGCTTCACCCAGTCCTGGCCCTTGGCCAGCTCGGGGCCGGGGACGATCTCGTGGGCGTTGGTGTCGACCACGATCGTCATCCAGAACGCGGCCCAGTTGGGCTCGTCCAGGCGGGCGCCGTTGAGGAACTCGTCGGTCTGGAGGGACTCCAGCTGCTCCTCGGGCCGCAGCCAGATCTCCGCGATGCCCTGGTGGGGCAGGGCCGGCGTACCGAGGTTGCCCTCGATGTCGACGACGGTGTCGACCATGTACTTCCGGATCTGCGGAATTTTCGCGGCGTACTGCACCGCGTGCACATTCACCCAGTAATCCTGGAATTCCTGCGCGGTCATACCCGGCTTGGGCGCCGCCAGAATGAACTGGTGGATCATTGAATTTCTCCTGTTCCACACCGGTCCGGACTCGGAAAAGCGTGTCAATGCGCCACGCCCCGGGCAACGAACTCCGGATGACTTCCTGACCTGAACAGCCCTCAGGCGGTCTCGGGCCGGCCCTGGGCGAGACGCCGTACGGCGGCGAGCGGGATGGCCAGCCATTCGGGCCTGTTGCGCGCCTCGTAGACGGCCTCGTAGACCGCCTTGTCCGCTTCGAAGGCACGCAGCAGTACGGGGTTGGAGCGCGGGTCGGCACCGCCTCCCTCGGCGTAACCGGCGCTGAAGGCACGCCGGTTGTGCACCGCCCAGGCGGAGGCGCGACGCGCCAGCTTGCTGCCCTTGAGGCCCTGCTGCGCCTGGGCGCCGGGCGGGGCGCCCAGGACCTCGGTGAGGGCGTGGTGGGCGGCGTAGTCGAAGGAGCGCAGCATCGCCGCCACGTCCCGCACGGCCGGTTGCAGCCGTCGGCGTTCGGCCAGTGGATGGCCCGGCTCGCCCTCGAAGTCGATCAGTACCCAGCCGTCCCGCGCGCGCAGCACCTGGCCGAGGTGGAGATCACCGTGGACGCGCTGCACGAGGAGGGGCCGGCCGCGGGCCGCGATGCCGTGCAGATCACGGTGCAGGTCCCTCAACTGCTGTGCGAAAGGCGTCAGTTCGGGCACCTCGATGACGGCCTCGTCGAGCCTGCGGACCAGCTCGGCGGACAGGTCGCCGATCTCGTCGGGGGCCAGGTGCCTGCTGTCGAGCTGCTGCGCGAGGGCGGTGTGCACCTGGGCGGTGGACCGGCCGAGGGCGTGCGCCTCGTCGGCGAACCCGCCGAAGGGGGTGACGGAGACGCACTCCCCGGTGATGCACCGGGCGGCCTCACGGGTGGCCAGTGCCCAGCCGTCGCCCTCGGAGGGCACGAACTGCTGGAGGATCGCCAGCGTGGTGCGGCCCGCCGCGAACGCGTCGGAGGTCTGCATCCAGGCGAGCGGGTGCGCGCTGGGCACGTCCCCGGCGCGGCGCAGCGCGGTGAGCATCTCCAGTTCGGGGTGCGGGCCCGGCTGGAGCCGGCGCAGCACCTTCAGCATCAGCCGGTCGCCGAAGGCGATGGACGTGTTGGACTGCTCGGCGGTCATGACGCGCGGGGCGAGCCCCGCCGGGACCTCCACGTCGGGCAGCCGGTGGCACTCGACCGTGCCGTCGGCGTCCTCGGCGGCCAGGTGCGCGAGCAGGCCGGACATCAGGGCGGGGTCGCCGGTGGCCTCGTAGAAGAGGAGCCCGGAGCCGGAGCCGCGGCCGATGACCGCGTCCGCGGCCGGTCCGGGGCCGTCGGCCCGCACCCCGACCAGCAGCTGGTACCACTCCTCGTGCCCGGGCTGCCCGGCCCGCACGATCAGCTGGAGCAGGGCGGGGTCGCCCGCCTGGATCAGGTCGGCCAGCACCGGCTCCACGACCGGCGCCCGCTCGCCCTTGCCGGCGAACCAGCGCCGCCCGGACAGCCAGTCCGGCAGCAGCTCCCGCAGCTCGGCGGCGATCCGCTGCGCGTCGGTGGTCATGAGGGGGGTGTTCATACGGCACCTGCCCGTGTGGGGGGAGCAACGGCAACGAGGGGTCGCGCGTGCGGCCCGGTGGCGAGGTCCGCGGGACCGGGCCCGCAGGCGGGACCGGGGACGGCCGGTCCGTCGGCGGACCCGGACCCGGGCGTGGTCGCCGGCTGCCCGGCGGCCGGGGCGAGGCACCCCTGGCCGTCGAGCAGATGCCAGCCGCCGCGCCGGCCCAGCAGCGGGGCGCACAGGGCGGCCGCGAGGCGTGCCGAGTCGTCGGCGCCGGCCCGGCGCACCCGGCCCGGTGCCTGCGGCGGCGCCGTCATACCGCACCCACCCGGGTCGGGCGCGCTCCGACGGGGAGCGGACCGGACACAGAGGCGTCCGCGGGCGAGGCGAGGGCCGCGGCCGCGTGGGCGACGGTCACCATCGTCATGTGGTGGTGCCAGCCGCGGAAGGAGCGGCCCTCGAAGTCGCGGGCGCCGAGACCGTCGGTGACATCGGACAGATCGCGCTCCACCCGCCGGGCGAGCATCGCCGTGCGGTAGATCGTGCCGAGCTGGGTGCGCGAGAGGTTGGACAGCCAGTACTCCGCCGGCGCCCGCCGGGTGCGCGAGGTCCAGGCGCCGAGCAGGACGAGTTCCTGCCGCTCGTTGAGCTGGGCCGGAGCCGCACGGCGGCGCCGTAACCGCACCCGTGTCGTGCCGACCGACGTCGCCCGGACGGTGTCCGTGACATGGTCGTACCACTCGACGGGCATGCAGTTGCGGCTGAGCGCGGCGGTCAGCGCGTCGGCTGCCTGTGCGCGGTCGGCGAGCGCCGGCTGCTGGAGCGGATCCAGCAGGGCGAACCGCGAGGCCGGGTCGATCCGCACCACGAAGGGGATCTGGCGGGCGTTCAGCTCGGCGCACGCGGCGTACGGGTCTCCGTCGCGCAGGTCCATCACCACCGGCCGGCCGGGCAGGTTCCAGTCGGAGGCCATGCGGTCGACCGCGCCGATCCCGCACTGCTCGGGCGGGCAGGAGTCGACGTGCGCGGGGATCGAGGCACGGCGGCGGCGCTCGGGATGCTCGGTCCAGCACTCCGGCAGCGCGAGCCGCCAGTCGACCGGGCAGCTGCCCTGCTCCGAGACCAGCCACACACCGGCGGCCTGCTGGCAGTTGACGATGCGCCCGATGTGCGGCACCCACTGGCGCTCCACGCCCACCGAGTGCTCACCGATCTTGGTGATGACCAGCGGGTGCACCACCCAGGCCCGCGGGGTCAGCCGCTCGGCCAGCAGCTGCGCCACCGCGCGGCGCACGGGCCCGCACTGCCACGTGGACTTGGTGATGAATTGATAGAGGCTCTGTTCGACGCTGTTCCCCGCGCCGTTCGCGAGTGCGCGCATGGTCTTTTTTCCGTCGACCGTGAGCAGACCCCGTACATAAAGCTCTGCCCACCGCCGTTGATCGCTGCGCGGAATCGACTCCAGTGCCCGGGAGAGGATGCCCGAGAGAATGTCCTCGGACATTCCCTCCGGCACGTTCTGCCGATGTTCTACGGACATGGTGGGGCCCTCTCTGCAAGTGGTGCTGTCTGCTCGCCCGCCGCAGTGGAACAAGGGCATCCGCCCGGTTTTCCGGTACAAGCCGTCAGGCCCGGGGGAGCGGTCGCTCCACCGGGTGCACGGAATTCCTGTCCGGGGCTGTCGGGTTTCGGGCACGCGACCGGGCGTCCCCCTGGACGGGGGACGCGGGCCGGGCCCGGTGAGGGCGGCGGCGACAGACCCGGGGCCGGGCGGCGGCGCGGCAGCGCTGCGTGGCCGTCCCGTCCGGCCCCGGGTCCTTCGGGAGGCCCGCCGGGAGGGGGGTTTCCCGGCGGGCGGTGTCCTGGGGTGTCTCTCAGCCGACCCGGCCCGACCAGGCCAGCAGCCGGTCAGGGGTCAGCCTGCGGTAGAGCGGGGACCAGTCGTGCGGGGCCTCGCCGGGCTCGTTGTAGAGCTCGAACGTCTTGCCCACGGCTTCCGGCACCCGCAGGGCCTGCACACATGCCTCCGCGACCGCGCCCCGTGACACCCAGCCGTCGCCCCGGTCGTCCTGTTCCAGTCGGACACCGGCACCGGCGAAGGCGTCGTCGGTGAGCCAGCTGGGGCGTATCACCGTGTACGGCAGACCGCTGGCGCGCACGGCGTCCTCGCCGCGCAGCCGCCAGTCGAGCAGCCGGCCGTAGGAGTTCATCGGGTGTTCGCGACGGGTCACGAAGATCTGGCTGACCAGCACGACATGCGGTCGTTCGCCCTGTGCGGTGGCCGCGGCCAGCACATTGCGCACACCGTCGTGCATCGTGGTCTCGGGACTGTCGGGGCCGGAGTCCGCGGTACCGGGTTCGACGGTGAACACCACTCCGGCGCATCCCCGTAGCGCCGGAGTGAGGCTGTCGGCGTACCGGACGTCCGCCCGGTGGAGTTCCACACCGAGTGGCAGCCGCCCGCTCTGTGGCCTGCGGCTCACCACGCGGACGCGATGGCCCTGTTCGGTCAGCCGCCGGGTGACGCGCGTGCCGAGCCGGCCCGCCCCGCCCACGACGGCGATGGGGTTCTGCATGGGTCCCCTCCCTGGTCGGACGCCTACACCCAGCGCAGGATGTCCTCGGCGCTCCTGAGTTCGGTCCTTGCGGGCAGCCCCGTCAGTGCGGGCACCCTCAGCCGCGGGTAGACGGTCACCCCGCAGAGCCGCGATCCCGGCCAGAGCACGGCGCCGTCGCCGATGGCCGAGTACCTCTCCAGCCGGATGGGCCGGGCGCGCTCGGAGCACACCTCGGCCATCGGGCCGATGTAGCTGTCGGATATGTCGGCGTAGCGGCCGACCATCGCGGACTCGCCCACGGTGGAGCGGATCAGCGTGCTGCCCTCGCGGACCTCGGCCCCGTCGCCGATGTCCACGTGCTCCAGGCGCACACCCCGTCCGATCTCCACGTCCTGGCCGATCCGGACGCCGGGGCCGATCACCACGGAGCCCTCCTCGATCTTCTGGGCGAGCGTGGTGCCGGTGGAGTCGTCCTTGGTGCGCAGGCTGCTCTCGTGGATCCACAGCTTCCCGGAACCGTCCCCGGGACGGCCGGTCAGACGGTTCATCTGCTCGTACGCGCCGTCGAGCACGAGCCGTACGGTGTCCAGATAGTCGGGCACGTTGCCCATGTCGCCGAGCCGGCCGATGGTGTGCGTGGCCACGGGGTGCCCCTGCTCGACCAGATGCGGGAGCAGGTCACCGCCCACGTCCAGGCGCTGGTGCGAGCGCCGGAACAGCTCCGGCTCGCGGGCCAGCAGCCGCAGGCGCGCACAGTCCACGAGATACATGCCGGCGTTGGTCGGCAGCGTGGCCCCGGGGTCGTCGGCGATCCTCGGGAACAACTGCCGCAGTTCCGTCTCTCCGGGCTTCTCGACGAAGCCTCTCACCAGGCCCGTCTCGTCGGTGCGCATCACTCCGTACTTGCGGGCGATGTCGGCCGCGGTACGGGCGACGGAGGCGACCGTCACCACGGCGCCCTGCTCCTCGTGCGTACGGGCCATCCCCGCGAGATCGAAGTCGAAGAGCGAGTCGACCGGCAGGACCAGTGCCCTCCCCTGCAGGTCCCACTGCTCCAGGTTGTGGAGCGTCGCGCCGGCGGAGCCGACGTTGTAACGGTCGAAACGGGAGCGCGAGTACGTGATCCGGACGCCGTGACGCTCGCCGTGTCCGAGCAGCAGCTTGATCTGGTTGCGGTTCTCCAGGCCGTGGGTCACCACGTAGAAGCGGCGGATCCCCTGCTCGCGGCACGATTCCAGCACCCACTCGACCAGCCGCCGGCCGACGAGCGGGATGAGCGCCTTGCTCCTGATGTAGTCGGCGGACTCCAGGGTGATGGGCTTCGCCCGTTCACCTCGGCCGCCGGCCAGAAGGATGCCGACGATTTCGGAATCGGTACTCATCACGTCCCCCATCGTGGAAAGCGCTGTGGTTTCCGATCCGGATTTACGGCCAGCCGCTGTCGTCGTCACCGCTGTGGGCCGCCGCGACGGCCTCGATGCCGCCGAAAGGAGCCACTGCCGGAGCGGAATCCGAGGCGGCCGCGGATATCTGGGCCTGAGGCAGAACGAAGAGTGCGGGAAGAACTGTCGTGGCCAGAACCAGGGCGGTTCGCTGCAATTTCATTTTTCCCCTCCCATTGGCTGAAAGCGGTCCCGCTCTCGCCTCCGAAATCATTGCGCACGGAACAGCGCCGCCGGGGGGTTGGGTAGCATCGGCATTGTGCAGTGTAGAAACCGGAAGGGGGGATAGATGTGTAGGAATCCGGACATAAGCCCGCAGCCCAACGTTGTGAGGGTGTGCGACGAGGGGCTCGTGTACTACCGACGCGCCCTCACCGAGGGTCCCTTACGAGGGGAAGTGCCCGACTGTCTCGTCGAGCTGGGTCTGCTGCGTCCGTTGGCCGAAGACCCGTCACTTCTGGGAGCGGTTCCCCCGGACATCGCCGGCAGCGAGCTGCGCAGACCGATCGAACGAGCCGTTCTCGTCCAGCAGCACACCATCGCCGCCATCCGCGACGCGCTCACCGGCGTCGAGGACCTCTACCGCGAGGAATACCGCGAATCAGGGCCGTCGGTACGGCTGCTGCGCGGGACCGACGTCATCGAGGCCGCACTGCAACAGGCCCGCGACACGTGCAAGGAGGAACTTCTCACAGCCAAACCGGGCGGTCCGAGGGATCCCGACGTCCTCGCCCGGGCCCTTCCGTCCGACCTGGCCCTGCTGGGCCGCGGGGTCCGGCAGCGCACGCTCTACCAGCACACCGTGCGCACCCACGGACCGACCCTCGCCTACATCGAGAACGTCGCCGTCGGGGGCGCCGAGGTCCGCACGCTGAACGAACTGTTCGACCGCCTGATCATCTTCGACCGCAACGTCGCCTTCATCCCCGACCCCCTGCTCGACGTCCGCACGACCGCCCTCGCCATCGAGCATCCCGCGGTCATCCACTACCTGGTGGGTGTCTTCAACCACGCCTGGGAACGTGCCGAACCGGTCAGCATCACCCAGGAGCAGATCCGCCCTCCGCTGATGACCGACGAGACCCGCCGTGCCGTCCTTCGCCTCATGATCGAGGGGTACACCGACTCCGCCATCTCCAAACGGCTCGGCATCAGCACCCGCACCGTCTCCGCCCACATCAAGAAGGCGTCCGAGGCGCTCAACAGCCGCAGCCGGGCCCAACTCGCCTTTCTCCTGGCCAAGTCCGCCCTGATAGACGACATCGCGCTGTGAACGGTTCCCGCGATGTCACCCTCGGCGCTCGTCGGGTGCCGGCAGTCGCACCTGCCTGCCGCGCACCGTGTGACGGGCACGCCGCAGCCGCAGCGCCAGCTGCACCTCCAGCGCCTGCACCGGCTCCTGCCAGCGCGGGCCCAGCAGATCCGTGATGCGCTCCAGCCGGCGCGAGACGGTGTTCGGGTGCACGTGCAGGCTCTCCGCGGCCCGCCGCGGCGAGCCGCCCGAGGCGAAGTACGCCTCCAGCGTCCGCGCCAGCTCGGTGTCCTGGCGCTCGTCGTAGTCCAGCACCGGCCCTATGGCACCCGTGATGAACGCCGACGTGTCCGGGTTCTCGGCCAGCACCAGCCCGAGAAAGCCGAGATCCTGCGGCGAGGCGCTGCCGCCGGTTCCGCCCAGCGCGGTCAGGGCGTCCAGGCACCGCCTGGCCTCGGCGTACGCGCGGGGCACCGCCTCCGGCCCGGTGACGGGGCCGGCCGAACCGACCGTCACCGGATGGCCGATGGCCGTCCGCAGGGCCGCACCGGCCTCCCGGCCGGCCGCCGACGGATCGGCGCCCGGCAGCGCCAGCACCAGACATCCGCCGTCGGAGGTCCGCAGACCGGCGTGCCGGTGCGTGTACGACGACGCCCACACCAGGGCCCGGCCCGGCGCACCGCCCTCCGGCCGCAGGACGAGCACCACATGGGGCTGGTCCAGGTCGACGCCCAGCCGGCGGGACCTGCGCTGGAACTGGTCGTGCGTGAGCGGCGGTTCACCGAGCAGCTCGGCCAGCAGCTCGTCGCGCCCGCTGCCCTCCGCCGCCGCGGCCGTGGACCGCAGCCGCAGCAGCACCGCGAGGGCCTGCGCGACGGCCTCCAGCAGCCGCGGCGGCCGTAATCCCAGGTTCGTGCCCGGAGCGAGGACCACAGTGCCGACCACCTCCTCGCCCGCCACGGCCGGGCACACCCACAGCCCCCCGCTCGCGCGGACCGGGCTGTGGGCCGTCTGCGCCTCCAGCGCCCGTCTGCCCAGCTCGGCGGCGTCGGCGGGCGGGAATCCGTCCGTGACCGCGAGGGTGCGCCCGCCCGGGTCGCGCACCAGCAGCGCCCCGCCCAGCTCGGCCGCCGCGCTCACCGCCAGCTCCGCGACGTCGCAGCCCCGCAGCACCATGTCGATGAGCCGGGCGCGCACATCCTCCAGCCCGGCCCGCTCCTCGCCGGCGGGGGCGTGCCCCTGGTCGGTCAGGCCCAGCAGCCGCGACTTCTCTATCGCGAGCGCGGCGAGATCCCCCAGCGCGGACATCAGGGTGATCTCGTCCGGGGTGAAGTGGCGCACGGCGCGGTCGGCGAGGTACAGGGTGCCCAGCACGGTGCTGTCCTGCTTCAGGGGCACCGCCAGCAGCGCGTGCAGCCCGTCCTCGCGGACCGTGTCGTCGAGGGCGGACGCGTGCGCGAACCGCTTGTCGGCGAGGTAGTCCGGCGTCCAGAACGGCGCCGAGCGGGCGGCGGCCGTCGACCCCGCACCGGCGGCCGGAGGCAGCGAGAAACCCACGGTCAGCGCGGTGCTGCGGCCGTCGG
Source organism: Streptomyces sp. NPDC093094 (assembly GCF_044754345.1). Taxonomy (NCBI): domain Bacteria; kingdom Bacillati; phylum Actinomycetota; class Actinomycetes; order Kitasatosporales; family Streptomycetaceae; genus Streptomyces; species Streptomyces sp. NPDC093094. The sequence continues at coordinate 55,030 of NZ_JBIVOX010000009.1, forward strand.
TGGTCACCACGAAGGACCGGCCGTCGGCCGGGGAGGACAGATTGACCCAGGCGAGGTCGCAGTTCAGCAGCAGCCGTGCCCGCCGGGCCACCACCTTGAGGAACTCGTCCACCACATAGGGAACGGTCAGTTCGCGGGTGGTCTCCATCAGCGCGGCCAGTCCCGCCTCGCGCTGGCGCCGCCGGGCGAACAGCCCCTGGACGTCACGCGCCAGCCCCTCGGCCAGTTCCCCGGCCGCTCCGTGCTGCGCCGGGGCGGGACCGGAGCGGTCCGCCGGAGGTGCCTCCGTGGCCAGGAGTTCCAGAAGTCCCAGCAGTCCGTCGCGTAAGAGACGGTCCTCGTCCGGCACCGTATGTCACCCCCAGCCAGGCCCCGGAGTGCAGCGAATCCGCCACGGGCCTTTGTGAACCTAGATGGCGTGCGCCGCCACCGTCAATATTCGCCGGAACCGGTTCATCCGACCCGTTTTTCGGAGACATCACCGCAGGTGGGAGCCAGTTGGGTGGTGCAACCACCACCTTGCGGCCGAATGCTGTTGCCGAGACACCTTCCCGGCGGCGGGGTCCGGCGGGCACCCTCGGTGTCGAGGGCCGCGCGGGCAGGCGGCCCGAACGGGAAGTCCGAGGGGTGGAGACGAAGGGAAGCGGGCGGTCATGCGCCGTATGGGGGAATGGGGCGGTACCGACATGCGCGTGGTGCGGACACGAGGGCGCCCGGGACGTGACGGGCCCCCGGCGGGCTGCCGCGTCCGCTAGGCGGGGGTGCGGCCCACGAGGCCGGCGCGCGTCCGTCCGCGGGACACCGGCTCACCGGCCGGCGGCGAGATCCGGGGCGGCCCCGGTCAGGGCCGTGTCACGGAGGCCGGGACCGAGGTCCAGCCTCTCCAGACGGATGCCCTGCCGGCGCAGTGCGGCCAGCTCGGCATGGCCCCGGACGTGCTCGTTCAGCAGGGTGTCGCCGTACAGCCCGGCGGCCGTGAGCCGGCGTTCGGCCAGCTCGGCGGGCATCGCGTGCGCGGTGTTCCAGCCGACGAGGGCGGTCAGATGCCGGGGTGCGGACGTCGTCCACAGCAGCCTCGGCGGCTGCGCGGCACTCGCTCTGAGCACCCGCCACCAGTCGTCGTCCAGGCGTTCCTCGCGCATCCGGAACAGCACCCGGGCCAGCGCCAGGGACGTCTGTACCCGGCTGCCGCCGGCGTGGCGCCCGTCCAGACGGGCGTTGACGGCCGCGTCGATCGCCCCCACGGGCACCGAGGTCACCACGGTGGACGCCGGCAGCGGCAGTCCACGGGTCAGCGCCTGCTCCAGACCGGCGAAGTAGGCGTCGAGGACCCGCCCGTAGCAGTCGGGCGTGGTCACCGGAGAGGCGTCCACGCGCAGTCCGCGGCCGAGCGTCTCACCGATGGCGACGAGGCCGTCGGCATCCGGCACGATCCGCACCAGCAGGTTCGGCCGGCCGACCGCGAGAGCGGCGTCCGGGTCCAGCGGCGCGGAGACCAGACCGGCGCGTCCGCCGCGGGACAGATGGGCCGGCAGCAGCGCGTCGCACACGGAGCGGGCGTCCGCGACCGAGGCGGCCGTGCTGACCAGACCTTGGAACGCGTACGGGGCACCGGTGACCAGCCGTCGCAGCGTCGCGGCGGCGACCTCGTCGCCGGGGCTCTCCGACAGCCACACGCCCACGCCTTCCGCTTCGAGCCGGCCCAGCGCGGCGGCCGTGGAGGGGCAGAGCATGCGACCGGAGCGTAGAGGAGGCCGCACCGCCGCCCAAGAGGTGAAGGCTGTGAAAACACCGTGACTTTCTGCTGGAGAGAGTGGAGTCGAGGTCATGAAACCGTTGGGAGCCACCACCGCGGCGACGCGCCGGGCACCCCGGCCCGGGCCGGGGACCACGCGGGGCACCCGGGTGAGGCGATGAGCCTGTCCGGGTACGACGCCTACCGAATCGAACTGACCGCGCTCGCCGGGCTCGACGGCCGCGTGGTGTGCCTGGACGCCTCGCCGGGACGCGCTGATCACCCCTTCGAGGCGACCCATCCCGACCGTTTCTTCGGCCTGGCCGGCGTCGCCTCGGCGATGGTGGACGTGGTCTCGGGCATGGTCGCCGCCGGGTTCCGGCCCTTCGTCTGCACCGGGCCAGGGCCGCGCGGGCTGGGCGCCGCGGGCAATCTGGGCCTGCGGGCACGGCTGCTGGAGGCGGGGGCGAGCGTGGCGACGCCCTACTCCGGATTTCTGGAGGACTATCAGGTGTTGCGGCGCCTGGAGGGGGTGACGCTGGCCGCGCCCTGCGGGGACGCGGAGACCCGGGCGGTCGTGCGGGCCGCGGCCACCACCGACCGGCCCTTCCACATCCGGGTCGGCTCCGAACCCCGGCCGTACTGGCCGAGGGCCGACCTCGTGCCGGGCGGCCTGCCCCGGCCGCTGGCGTGGGAGTCCCCGGGCCACTCCCACGAGGAGGCGGTCTGCCTGGTGTCGGTGGGGGAGCAGGGCACCGGAACCGCCCGTGCCACCCGCGCCCTCGCGCCCTGGCTCGCCCACGCCCACGTGGTGTACCTGGACGACCACCACATGGCGGCGGCCGCGGCCGAACTGGCCGGTGCACACAGCCGGTTCGTCGTGGTCGGCACCCGTTCCTGCACCCGGGGCGTGGTCGACACCCTGGCCCGTCTGCTGCCCGGCCGGTACGTCGGCGCCGCCCCGGCGACCGCCGACGGGGACGGCGACAGCGTCGCCGCGACCCTGCGCGCGGCGGACCGCGCGGCGGGATTCGGGGCCTGCCGGATGGCCTGACACGGGAGGTGCGTACGGCCGACGGCCGTACGCACCTCGCGGTCTGCGCTGCCCTCGCGGTCTGCGCTGCCCTCGCGGTCTGCGCTGCCCTCGCGGTCTGTGGCGCCCTCGCGGTCTGTGGCGCCCTCGCGGTCTGTGCCGCCCTCGCGGTCTGCGCCGCCCTGCGGCTCGCGCGCAGAGCCCTTCGCGCAGAAGGCCGGCCCCGGCGCCGCTCATGGGTCCGCCGTCACCTCGCGGCCGGGTCCTCTGCCGGTACGGGCGCGCGGGAGCCGGGCACGAGCACCCCTCCCACCACCAGGCCGACCGCGATGGCCGTGACGACGGTGACCAGTTCGAGCAGGTCCCGGAAGCCCTCGACGACGTAGCCGCCGGCCAGGCCGGTCAGCCCGCGCATGCCGAGCGAGCCGACGGTGAGCGTGAAGAAGCCGGGCAGGATCAGGACCAGCCGGGGCGGCCCGTGCGGACGCCGGGCGGCGAGACGGGCGCCCTCGCCCGAGGAACGCAGGAGAAGACCGGTCAGCCGGGCCAGGAACGCCGTGAGGTCGTCGGCATCCGGGTCCGCGCCTCGCTCCACGCCCGTCTCCTCGCTCGGGGCCGTGGACCCCCGGCCGGATCGTGCCGGCGGCGCGGGCCCTGGCACTCCCAGGGTGCACGCGGTGTCCGCGGCCGGCATCCCGGGCGGGGCGGCGGCCGCCACCGTCACCCGAACGGCCCGCTCGTCCTGCGCCCGGACGGGACGGAGCCGACGCTTGCAGCGACCCCGTCCACATCACCCCGGGAGGGCTGGATGGCCTCGATGGACGTTCCGGCGGACCGGCCGCGGCAGGCGGTCCGTGCCGTGGCGGGCACCGCGTCGACCCCCAGACTGAGCTGGCTGACGCTGGCCTTCATGACCACCGCCTCCGTGGCGAGTCTGCGGGCCGCTCCCACGATGGCCGTCTACGGCCTGGCCTGTGTCTTCCTCTACCTCGTCCCGGCGATCGTGTTCCTGCTGCCGACCGCGCTGGTCTCGGCGGAGCTCGCCTCCGGATGGCCGGGCGGCGTCTACCGGTGGGTGAGCGAGGGACTGTCCAAGCCGCTCGGATTCCTCGCGGTCTGGTGCCAGTTCGCGATGACGATCTTCTACTACCCGAGCCTGCTGGCGTTCGTCGCCAGCACCATCGCGTACGTCATCGACCCGGCGCTGGCCTCCAACGGCGTGTACACGGCGATCGTCATCATGGTCCTGTACTGGACCGGCGTCTGGGTGTCCTCGCGCGGCACCAAGGCCCTCGCCGGACTCTCCAGTTGGGGCCTGATCATCGGAACTCTCGTCCCCGGCACGCTCCTGGTCGTCCTCGGCATCATCTTCCTCGGCCAGGGCAACCCCTCCGCCGCGCCGATGACGGCCAGTCATCTGCTGCCGGCCTGGACGGGCCTGGCCAGCCTGGTGCTGATCGTCAACAACTTCCTCTCCTACTCCGGCATGGAGATGAACGCCGTCCACGTCTCCTCGCTGAAGGACCCGGCCAAGGAGTACCCGAGGTCGATGTTCCTCGCGATGGGACTGGTGCTGCTGATCTTCATCCTGCCCGCGCTCGCCATCAGCTGGGTCGTGCCCAGCAGCCAGCTCAGCCTGACCGCGGGTGTCATGCAGGCGTTCGAGGCGTTCTTCTCCTACTTCCACATCGGCTGGATGACCCCGATCGCCGCGGTCATGCTGGTGTCGGCGGCGCTGGGCGGCATGCTCACCTGGCTCGCCGGGCCGTCCAAGGGCCTGCTGGAGATCTCCCGCAGCGAGGGCTATCTGCCGCCCTTCCTGCAACAGCTCAACAAGTACGGGATCCAGCAGAACATCCTGGTCACGCAGGGCATCGTCACGACGGTCATCGCGCTGATGTACGCGCTGATCCCGAACGTCTCCAGCGTCTACTGGATCTTCTCCACGATCACCACGCAGGTGTATCTGATCGTCTACCTGCTGATGTTCCTCGCGGCGATGCGCCTGAGGAAGAACCAGCCCGACCACCCGCGCGGCTACCGCGTTCCCGCTCTCGGCCTCATCTGCGTCACCGGCCTGCTGTCCTCGGCCGCCGCCATGGCCATCGGCTTCGTCCCGCCGTCGCAGTTCGGCGGCAGCAGCGTCCTGGCGTACGTCGCCTTCATCGGCGCCGGCCTGGTCGTCCTCGGTCTGCTGATCCCGTACGCGTTCCTGAAGCTGCGCAAGCCCGGCTGGCGTCTGCCGGAGGCGGAGAGGAGCGAGTCATGAGTCCCACCCGGTTCGCCTCCGAGCACAAGTGGATCTACATCGGCGCGATCGTCGTCCTGGTCGCCCTCGTGATCATCGGCCTCGTGAACTACAGCAGCGTCAGGAGCACCAACGAGGCCGCGAAGAAGGCCAATCAGCTCGCCGACGCGGCCGAGCAGGCCGGATACCCCCGCCCGGACACGGCGACGATCGAGCGTGTCCTGGGCACCGACGGCGGCGTCGTCTGCGAGAACCCCGCCACCGCGCTGAGGTCGGCCCTGTGGAAGATCAACGTCTCCAACGGGGCGGCGTTCGTCGGCCAGCGGCCGGTCGTCGGCGACGGACGGGCGCTGCGGGCCGAGGCCGAGATCCTCCGGATCTACTGCCCGGACAAGCTCGACGACTTCCAGGACAAGTTCGACGACCTCAAGACCGACGACACGGTGAGGCAGTGACGATGAGCGAACTGACCGCGCGGATCTCCGCGTCGATGTACCGGGCCCGGCGCGACCTCGCCGAACTCGTCGCCGTCCCGTCCGTCGCCGACCCCCGCCAGTACCCGCCCGCGGAGTGCCGCAGGGCCGCCCAGTGGGTCGCCGACGCCGTCGCCGAGGCGGGCCTGCACGATGTCCACCTGGTGGAGACCCCCGACGGCAGTCACGCCGTCCTCGGTCACCGTCCGGCCCCGCCCGGCGCGCCGACGGTCCTGCTCTACTGCCACTACGACGTGCAGCCCCCGCTCGACGAGGCCGCCTGGAGAACGCCGCCCTTCACGCTCACCGAGGGCGACGACGGCCGCTGGTACGGGCGCGGCACCGCCGACTGCAAGGGCAACATCGTCATGCACCTCACCGCGCTCAGGGCGCTCGGCGACGACGTCCCGGTGGGGCTCAAGTTCGTCGCTGAGGGCTCGGAGGAGCAGGGCACGGGCGGTCTGGAGGCGTATGTGTCCCAGCACCCGGAACTGTTCCAGGCGGACGCCCTGCTGGTGTGTGACACCGGCAACGCCGAGGTCGGGACGGGCACCGCGACGATCACCCTGCGCGGCCTGGCCGACCTCGTCGTCACCGTGGAGACCCTGAAGGGCGAGGTCCACTCCGGGATGTTCGGCGGACCGGCTCCCGACGCCCTCGCCGCGCTGATCCAGATGCTGTCGACCCTGCGGGACCCCGCGACGGGTGCCACCCGTGTCGACGGCCTGGACTGCGAAGGCACCTGGCAGGGCGTGGACTACGACGAGGCGGCCTTCCGCGCCGACGCCGGTGTCCTGGACGGCGTCCGTCTCACCGGCACCGGCACGGTCGCCGACCGGCTGTGGGCCCGCCCCGCCGTCACCGTGCTCGGCATCGACTGCCCGCCCGTCGTCGGCTCGGCGGCCGCGGTGCCGGCCACCGCGCGCGCCCGGGTCAGCCTGCGCATCCCGCCGGGCACCGACGCGAACGCCGCCCGCGAGGCCCTGACCAGGCATCTGACACAGGCCGCACCCTGGGGCGCCCGGGTGTCGGTCGAGACGCAGGGCACCGGCTCACCGTTCCGCGCGGCCACCGACGGGCCGGCGTACACGGCCCTCGACCGTGCGATGCGGCAGGTCTACGGCAAGCCGCTGGCCTTCCTCGGCCAGGGCGGCTCCATCCCGCTGTGCAACGTGTTCGCGGCGGCCTGCCCCCGCGCCGAGATCATCCTCATGGGCGTCGAGGAGCCCCGCTGTCTCATCCACGCCCCGAACGAGAGCGTCGACCCGACGGAGATCGAGCACATGGCCCAGGTCGAGGCACTGTTCCTGACGGAGTTCGCGAAGACCCGGTGACGGAGTCCGCGAAGGCTCAGGGCCACACCAGACAGTCAGGACCCGGGTGAGCTCAGTGGTGCCCGTGGTGCTGTGTTCGGCTGGGAGATCTACCACCGTGAGGACGTGAGCCGCACCACGCGCAAGCGATTGAAAACCGCTGTTGATCAATTCACGTACTTGGCATTGCCGATGAGCTGCCTGATCGCATTCTGGAGTTCTCGCGCCGTCGATCCTTTGCTTCTGGTCATCTCCATCGTGCAGACGCTTGCTTCAGCCATGCCGGGCTGGCGGTTCCTGCATTGCGCCGAGCGCTGGACCAGCGTCCCAGACCGGTTGACTTCTCCTGCTGCAAGCCATTTGGCTGCCGACCCGGGATCGAGAAGGCCCTACAGCCCCTCGGCGAGGATGTGCCCGAGCGTCGCCGCCTGTTCCGCCATCCTCCGCTTCCACGGTGTCCTGTCCTCCGCGGCGATCTCCCGCCACAGTGCCGCTGTGGCCGTGCCGAACGCTGCGAGTGCTTCCGGCTCGGCGTCCCGCCACGACGGGAAGCGGCCTGCGAAGGCGACCGCTGATTTCCCTGGGTGGCCGACGTCCATGAGCCGCAGCGCCAAGGCGCCCGGGTCGATCCAGGCTGCACCCCGTGTCGGCCACGCCCAGTCGACGAGCCGGGCCCGCTTGCCGACGATCAGGACGTTGTCCGGGGCGAAGTCTGTGTGCAGCAGTGTGTTGCCGCTGAAGTGCTGCAATGCGCCCGGCGGGGCGTAGCTCTCCCACCGGTCCGCAGCGTCCTTGATCTCGATGTCGGCCGGGACCGTGATCCCTTGCAGCTCGGTGAGCGCAGCTTCCACGAGCGGCAGGTCCGGCGAGCCAGGTGTGTAGTCGGCATGGCGGCCGTCAACCACCTCGTAGCCGAGAAGACTCCAGCCGTCGAGCTCGAGATGCCAGTACAGGCGAGGGCAGGATGCCGGCAGGTGCGAGGCGACCGCTGCCTCACGGCGCTGAGCACCGACCTGGGGATGGTCGGCCGGGATGCCCTTCACGAAGACCCTGCCGCTGTTCGTCTCCAGGACGGAGGCGATGCCGGAGTTCATGCCGCCTTGCACGGTCACTGCCCGGTGAACGGCGCCGCTCTTGTCGGTGACGGCTCGGCGGACGTCGACGGGAAGCTGCTCGAAGGGGATACGGGACATGGACACGTGCGGTTCCTCAGGGGTGTTCGGGCACAGGGAACGCCGCCCCGGCCAGGGTACGGCCGGGGCGGCACTGAGGGGGTGGCACGAGCGGGCGGCACGGGTGCCGCCCGTGGTGGATCTAGTACGGCTGGTCGTCACCGGCCGAGCAGCTGCACTCGGCGCCCTCGGCAGCCTCGTCCAGGTCGGCGATGATCTGGAACTCGTCGTCCTTGATCGACGCGGCGGTCAGCGGCACCGGCAGGGCGCCGACCGGGTTGTCCGCCGGATGCCGGCCGATGGTGAGCATGACCGGTTCGCGGGGCGGGGTCAGGAGTGCGGTGGGCGGAGTCATGATCCGTAACCTCCATGCTGGCAGTAGAGCTCTCGTCGGTCCCCCGCCTCCTGGTAGAGCCTGGCCAGCGGTCGGCATGTGCGGCACGTGCCGACTTTCGTGCAGCCGGAGCATCCACCGGTGCGGAGCTGTAGGGACTCGGCAACCGCGCCGAGTCGGGGGAGGGCTTCGACGCCCTCGGTGATGAGGTTCACGCTCGGGTCGCGGCCGACCTTGCAGATCGACGCGATGCCGTGCGGGTTGACGTGGAAGAACGTGTGGCCGGCGTTGCAGCCGGTGAAGACGCTGCGGGCTTCGAGATGACCCGGTGCCTGCGTCGCCAAGTGGGAGAGCCTCGGTGCCGCCACCCAGCCCCGCCCGGATACCCAGGCCATCCTCGACACGGCACTGGCCCGCGCGGACTCCGCTGCTCAGGCCAGATTCGAGGCGCTGATCTTCCCCGACAGGAAAAGCGCGCGGCCGGCGGACTACGAGACCTGGACCGAGGACATCGAGCGGGCTGTGGTCTGTGTCAGCCGCCAGAACTTTCCCTTTGCCACTTCACTGTTGAACCGCTGGCTGACTCGCCACGACCCAGATGACTTGGATGACAAGGGCCTTTACCTCTACGGCCGTTCCCTCGTGCTTCTCGGCGACCTCCAACGTGACCAGGGCGCGATCCTCGGTCCGCTCTCCGCCCGGCACTCCTACCTGACCGCCCGCGGCATGTTCACCGAGCTCGACATCCCTCGCCGGGTGGCCCAGATCGAGCTCTCCCTCGCCGTCGTCCAGGAGATGTCCGGCCAGCTGGAAGCCTCCGCCTGCCAATACGAACTCCTCGCCGAGGATGAGCGCTTGAGTTCCCGCGATCGTGCCAGGGCCCGGCTCTGGGTCGGTACGGCGCTGAGCAAGGAGGGCAACAACGAGTACGCCACTGATGTCATGGCCGACGCCACCCATGCTTTCGAGGACCTGGGCGAGCCGGAGGACTGGTCGGTTGCCCACCAGAAGCTGGCCCTGGCCCACCGAGGCGCTGGCGACCTGAAGCAGGCTCTGCACTGCATCGATATCGCGCGTACCACCGGCACGGTCGACTCCCCGATGCAGCGGGTGCGGTTGGACACCGCGTACGGGCACATTCTTCTGTCGGACGCGGCGACCCGGAATGATGGGTTATCCGTCCTCGACCAGGCGGCACAAGTGGCTCAGCAGTTCGGGCTGAGCCACCAGCTGCGCAGCATCGAGGGCATCCGAAAGGGCCAGCAAGGATGAGCCAGGGAGTGCCAGTGCCGGAGCACGAGCAGCGCCAGATCACCGACGAGCAATTCCACGACGCGACGCTGATCTGGAACTACCACCAGATGGGCCATGAACAGCGGCCCTGCTCGGCGGCGATCGGCCTGGGCAGCCACGACCTCGGAGTGGCCACCACGGCCGCCGACCTCTACCGCGCCGACCTCTTCCCGGTCGTCGTGTTCAGCGGGGGCAACAGCCCCACCACCCGGGCCCGCTTCCCGCGCGGTGAGGCCGTCCACTACCGCGAGCACGCCCTGAGCCTGGGCGTGCCGGACGAGGCGATCCTGGTCGAGCCCAAGGCGGCCAACACCGGCCAGAACATCACCTTCTCCCGCGAGCTGCTGGCCGAGGCGGGCATCGCGGTCGAGTCGCTGCTGCTGATCTCGAAGCCGTACATGGAGCGCCGCTCGTACGCGACCTGCCGCAAGCTGTGGCCCGAGGCTGAGGCCGTGTGCGCTTCGGAGCCGCTGGAGCTGGACGACTACATCAAGTCCATCGGCGACGAGAAGCTCGTCGTCGACATGCTCGTCGGCGACCTGCAACGGGTGATCGAGTACCCGAAGCTCGGATTCGCCGTCGAGCAGGACGTACCGGGGGATGTGTATGACGCTTACGAGCGCCTCCTGGGCGCTGGCTTCGACAGCCGCCTCATCAGTACCTGAGCCGCCCGGCGCCGACACCTCGGACGGACTGTGCGCGATCCACCAGCCGAACCTGTTTCCCCGACTGTCCACGCTGGCCAAGCTGTTCGCGGCCGACCGATGGATCGTCCTGGCCGATGTGCAGTTCGCCCGGCGCGACTACCAGCACCGCGCCCGTCTCGCCGCCTTGGACGACCCATCCCGACAGCAGTGGCTCACGCTTCCGACGCACCTTCCCCACGGGCGCTCGACGCTGATCAGCCAGGCACGGCTCGTTGACCCCCAGCGCTCGCGCAGGGCGGTCCATCTGCTTGTGCGGCAGTACTACGGCCGAAGCCCCCATTGGAAAGCCGTATCCGATGTCCTCGACGCGGTGCTGGACACGCTCGACTCCTCGGACCGCGTGGCCGACCTCGCGAGAACATCGACAATTGCCCTGCTCACGGCCCTTGGCTGGTCAGGGGATGCGTTGGACAGCAGCGAGATCCCGACCCGCCCAGGTCGCTCCGAGCGCCTGGCGGATCTCGCGGCAGCCACCGGCAGCACTCACTATCTGTGCGGCACCGGCGGTCTGCAGTATCTCGACGCCGATCCCTTCGGCGCCCACGATGTTTCCGTGCTGTCTTTCCACACCCCTGTGGATTGCCTGCTCTGGCAGTGGGCCCGTCGAGTCAGCAGCCTCTGGGCCCTGAGCACGATCGGTCCCGGTGAACTGGCGAACCGACTGGCTGCCCAGCGGGAAACTCATCTCCTTCGGGTGCACGCGTGACTGCCGACGTGTCCCATCTCACCGAAGGCTGAGCGTTCTCACCGAACTTTGACCGCCTCGCTTGCGAGACGGCTCCACCTCCTGCGCCTGGAGCGTATGTGCCGCCTCGGTCGGTCTGCCCGCTCTCGGCACGTGACCGGGCCAGTCGCGTGACCCGCCCCGGCCGCCTGACAGCCCCCGTCGGTACATGGAAAGGGCGGGGTCCGAAAACCCTGCCCGCACACCATGAAAGTCCAGCTCAGGGCCACACCAGACAGTAGGGCTGGTGCCCCGCCTCGTGGAGGCGCTTGGAGAAGTCCTGCCACTCGTGGAGCAGCTGGTACACGTTGAACGCGTCCCTCGGTCCGCCGCGGTCCGGCACCGTCGACCAGATGAACGCCGCCGCGCCCACGGCCTCCTCGCCGATGTCGCGGAGGGGGTCGACCACGGTCATGGGCAGCTTCACCACGGCGTAGTCGGGGTGGAGGACGACCAGCTCCAGAGGGGGGACCTTGTGGAGGGGGACGCCCTCGATGCCGGTGAGGACCATCGCGGCCATCGTCTCCGGCTTGATCTTGGTGAACATGCCGTTCATCCCGAGCTCGTCGCCGCCCAGCTCCTCGGGACGCATCGAGATCGGGACCCGGGCCGCGGTCGCGCCGTCCGGCGCGCCGAAGTACTTGTACGTCACCCCCACCCGACCACCATTCCTGCTCCCGGCCCCCAGCGCGTCGTCCGCCCGGAGCTCCGGACGTCTGTCGCCGCTGTCGGGCCCACTCGGTCCACCGTGTGCCTGACGTGCTTCGCTCGTCTCTTCCGCGTCGCGCCGGTGCCTTCCCCGCCGGGCACGTCGAGGACCCAGATCGTCAGTCCCCTCGCCCAGTCCGCCACCGCGATGCATATCTCCACCCGACTGCTTTTCTAGGACGCGCGGCCCCCGCCGCGCAACCCGATCATCGTGTCAGTGACCTCCCCCACGGTCGCCCGCCGAAACGTGCGTGGGAACTCCTGTCCGCAGGATCTTCGCAGCCCCTGGCCCCTCTCGCCCGCAAGGGCTGTGTGTATCAGCTCTCAGTTTCGCAGATGCATTCCCCGGCGGCAGGTGGTCGATCAAGGTCGCCCGCGGCCTACCCTGAACAGGTCAGTGCCCACCGGAGTCCGAGAAGCCGGAGAAGTCGCAGGTCATGAGCGAACAGCCATATCCATACGAAGCACCCGTCTCGCAGGCGCTGTTCGACCGTGCGGCGGCCGTCACGCCGGGCGGTGTGAACTCCCCGGTGCGCGCCTTCCGCGCGGTGGGCGGCACGCCCCGGTTCATGGTGTCCGGCACCGGCCCGTACCTGACCGACGCGGACGGGCGCGAGTACGTCGACCTGGTCTGTTCCTGGGGTCCGATGATCCTCGGCCACGGCCGTCCCGAGGTCGTCGCCGCCGTGCAGGAGGCCGTCTCCCGCGGCACCTCCTTCGGCACGCCCGGTGAGGGTGAGGTCGCGCTCGCCGAGGAGATGGTCGCGCGGATCGCCCCGCTGGAGCAGGTGCGGCTGGTCTCCAGCGGCACCGAGGCGACCATGTCGGCGATCCGGCTCGCCCGCGGGTTCACCCAGCGGTCCAAGGTGATCAAGTTCGCCGGCTGCTACCACGGCCACGTCGACTCGCTGCTCGCCGCGGCCGGGTCCGGCGTCGCCACCTTCGCCCTGCCCGACACCCCCGGGGTCACCGGCGCCCAGGCCGGCGACACGATCGTGCTGCCGTACAACGACCTGGAGGCCGTGCAGGAGGCGTTCCACCGGCACCCCGGCGAGATCGCCTGTGTGATCACGGAGGCGTCGCCCGGCAACATGGGCGTCGTCCCGCCGCTGCCCGGCTTCAACCAGGGGCTGAAGGACGCCTGCGCGAAGAACGGCGCGCTGTTCGTCTCCGACGAGGTCATGACCGGCTTCCGCACGAGCCGCGCCGGATGGTTCGGCGTCGAGGGCGTCGTCCCGGACCTGATGACCTTCGGCAAGGTCATGGGCGGCGGCTTCCCGGCCGCGGCCTTCGGCGGGCGGGCCGACGTCATGGCCCACCTCGCCCCCGCCGGCCCCGTCTACCAGGCCGGCACCCTCTCCGGGAACCCCGTCGCCACCGCGGCCGGTCTCGCCCAGCTGCGGCTGCTCGACGACGCCGCGTACGAGAAGCTGGACGCCGTCTCCACCCGGATCCAGGCGCTGGTGACCGAGGCGCTGACCAAGGAGGGCGTGGCGCACCGGCTGCAGACCGCGTCCACCATGTTCTCGGTGTTCTTCACCGACCGCGAGGTGCGGGACTACGAGGACGCGCGGCGCCAGGAGTCCTTCCGCTTCAACGCGTTCTTCCACTCCATGCTGGCGCAGGGCGTCTATCTGCCGCCCTCCTCCTTCGAGTCGTGGTTCGTGTCGACCGCGCACGACGAGCGGGCCCTCCAGCGGATCGCCGACGCCCTTCCGGCGGCGGCCCGTGCCGCGGCGGAGGCGAGCGCATGAGCGGGCGTGACATCACCGTCGTCCATGTGATGCGGCACGGCGAGGTCGCCAACCCCGACGGCGTCCTCTACGGCCGGCTTCCCGGCTACCACCTCTCCGAGCTGGGCCGCCGTATGGCCGACGTGGTCGCCGAGCACCTGTCCGGGCGGGACGTGACGTACGTCTGCTCCTCCCCGCTGGAGCGGGCCCAGGAGACGGCGACGCCGATCGCCAAGGCGCACGGCCTGGACCTCGCCACGGACGCCCGGCTGATCGAGGCGGACAACGTCTTCCAGGGCAAGACCTTCGGCGTCGGCGACGGCGCCCTGAAGAAGCCGGCCAACTGGAAGCACCTGACCAACCCGTTCAAGCCGTCGTGGGGCGAGCCGTACGTCGACCAGGTCGTGCGGATGACGGGCGCGCTGGACGCGGCCAAGGACGCCGCACGCGGCCATGAGGCGGTGCTGGTCAGCCACCAGCTGCCGATCTGGATCGTGCGCTCCTACGTCGAGAGGCGGCGGCTGTGGCACGACCCGCGCAAGCGGCAGTGCACGCTCGCCTCGCTGACGTCCTTCACCTACGAGGGCGACCGGATCGTCTCCGTCGGCTACAGCGAGCCGGCCATCGACCTCGTCCCCGTCCATCTGCGCGCGGGCGCCAAGCCGGTGAAGGGCAAGGACAAGGCGTTCGGCGCGTAGGTCCCGGACGCCCGCTCTGTTACACAATCGGTAGATAGTGCGGGAACCTCCCCGTTCGCCGCGGCCTCTCACTGGGTGACCACGAGAGAACGCGACGAACGGGGGGCGCCATGCGCACTGTGACCCGCAGGGGAGCACTCGGACTCGGTGCGGGAGCCGCCGCCGCCGTCCCACTGGCCGGGTGCGGCACCCTCACCTCCTCCGACGGCCCGGACGCCCGTTCCGGTTCCGGTTCCGGGGCGGGTTCCGGCTCCGGGAAGAACCGTTCCGGCAGGCCGACCGCCAGTGCCACGCCCACCGCCCGTCCTCTCGGCGACGGCTCCACCTCCTTCACCGGCAGGCAGCCGCGCCAGCCCGCGCGCCCCGTCCCGCTGGAGCCCGGCGAGACGCCGCCGCAGTTCGTCGTCTTCTCCTGGGACGGCGCCGGCGAGGTCGGCAACGGGCTCTTCCCGCGCTTCCTGGACCTCGCCGAGGAGCACGGCGCGTCCATGACCTTCTTCCTGTCGGGGCTGTATCTGCTGCCCGAGTCGAAGAAGCGGCTCTACGACCCCCCGAACAACGGGCGCGGCGCCTCCGACATCGGCTACCTCACCGACGACCACATCAAGGCGACGCTGCTCAACCTGCGCCGGGCCTGGCTGGAGGGCCACGAGATCGGCACCCACTTCAACGGGCACTTCTGCGGGGACGGGCACGGCTCGGTCGCGCACTGGACGTCCCGGCAGTGGCGCAGCGAGATCGACCAGGCGAAGGCGTTCGTCAAGGAGTGGCGCACCAACAGCGGCTGGACCGAGCTGCCGTCGCTGCCCTTCGACTACGACAAGGAACTCGTCGGCGGCCGCACGCCCTGTCTGCTCGGCCAGGACAACCTGCTGCCCGTCGCCCGCGAGCTGGGCTGGCGCTACGACGCCTCCTCGCCGGGCGGCCTCCAGGTCTGGCCGGCGAAGAAGCAGGGCATCTGGGACCTGCCGCTCCAGCAGATACCTTTCCCCGGACACACCTTCGAGGTCCTCTCGATGGACTACAACATCCTCGCCAACCAGTCGCTGAACTCCACCAACGCGCCCGCACACAACTACCCGGGCTGGCGCGAGCAGGCGACCGAGGCATACATATCCGGCTTCAAGCGGGCGTACGAGACAAACCGGGCACCGCTGTTCATCGGCAACCACTTCGAGCAGTGGAACGGCGGCATCTACATGGACGCCGTCGAGAAGGCGCTCCGGCACATGGCGCGCGAGAAGGACAAGGGCGGCGACGTGCGGCTGGTGTCCTTCCGGCAGTTCGCCGACTGGCTGGACGTGCAGCGTCCGGAGGTGCTCGACAAGCTGCGCACGCTCGGCGTGGGACAGGCTCCGGCCGGCGGCTGGAAGGCCCTGTGACGGCACCCCGGAAGGGGTCGTGAAATGCGGCTCTGCGCCCGCGAGGGGGGTGGGCAAGATCCCCGGAACGGACATGCGAAACTTTTCACATGAGTGCCGCCAGCCGTACCACCCTGCTCGCCGCCGGTGCCGTCGTCACCGCGCTGGCACTGTCCGCGTGCACCTCCGGGGGGACGTCCGGCGGCGGCGGTGACACCAACTTCGTCACCGGCGACGACGGCATCGCCACCGCGAAGCAGGGCGAGCGCGCCGCCGCTCCCGAGCTCGACGGCGAGACCCTGGAGGGCAAGCCGCTGAGCACCGCCGACTACAAGGGCAAGGTCCTCGTGGTCAACGTCTGGGGATCGTGGTGCGGCCCCTGCCGCGTCGAGGCGAAGAACTTCCAGAAGGTCTACTCCGGCCTCAAGGACCAGGGCGTCCAGTTCGTGGGCATCAACACCCGCGACACCAGCACGGTCCCCGCCCTCGCCTTCGAGAAGGAGTGGGGCATCACCTACCCGAGCCTGTACGACCCGACCGGCAAGCTGATGCTCCGCTTCAAGAAGGGCACCCTCAACCCGCAGCTGGTGCCCTCCACGCTCGTCATCGACCGGGACGGGAAGATCGCGGCCCGCGCGCTCCAGCCGCTCGGCGCGGACAAGCTGCGCGGCATGATCGAGCCGGTCCTCGCGGAGAAGTGACGTGACCGCGCTGTCCACCCTGGCCGCGGCCACCGACACCAACGGCACCGTGCTGCACGGCGCCCTGCTGCTCGCGCTGCCCCTCGCCGTCCTCGGCGGCCTCGTCTCCTTCTTCTCGCCCTGCGTCCTGCCGCTCGTCCCCGGCTACCTCTCCTACGTCACCGGGGTCAGCGGCACCGACCTCGCCGAGGCCCGGCGGGGCCGGATGGTCGCGGGCGCCTCGCTGTTCGTGCTCGGCTTCACCGTCGTCTTCGTCTCCGGCGGCGCGCTGTTCGGCTACTTCGGCTACACCCTGCGCGAACACCAGGCCCTGCTGTCCAAGGTCCTCGGCGTGCTCATGATCCTCATGGGCGTCTTCTTCATGGGCCTGATGCCCTGGCTCACCCAGCGCGAGTTCCGCTTCCACCGGCGCCCCGCGACCGGCCTGGTCGGCGCGCCGCTGCTGGGCGCCCTGTTCGGCATCGGCTGGACGCCCTGCATCGGCCCGACGCTCGCCTCCGTGCAGACCCTCGCGATGGAACAGGCCAGCGCCGGACGCGGCGCGATACTGACCGTCGCCTACTGTCTCGGCCTCGGCATTCCGTTCGTGCTCGCCGCGGTCGCCTTCCGCAAGGCCCTCGGCGCCTTCGGCTGGGTCAAGCGCCACTACGTGTGGGTGATGCGCATCGGCGGCACGATGATGATCCTGACCGGTGTGCTGCTGCTGACCGGAGCGTGGGACAGTCTCGTACGCGAGATGCAGAACTGGTCCAACGGATTCGTTGTGGGGATCTGATCCATGAGCAAGACGACACCCGGCGCCCGTGAGGACCAGGACCTCGGCGCCGCCGGCTCCCAGCTGTCCACCGCGCCCGAGGAGGAGACGGCACCCGGCCTGCCCTCCCTCGGCGTGATCGGCTGGGCCCGCTGGTTCTGGCGGCAGCTGACCTCCATGCGGGTCGCGCTGCTGCTGCTCCTGCTGCTCTCGCTCGCCGCGATCCCCGGCTCGGTGATCCCGCAGACCGGCGTCGACGTCACCCAGGTCGACGCCTTCCGCGCGAAGCACACCACCCTCGCGCCGGTCTACGACAAGCTCGGCCTCTTCAACGTCTACAGCTCGGTGTGGTTCTCCGCGATCTACATCCTGCTGTTCGTCTCCCTCATCGGCTGCATCGTCCCGCGCACCTGGCAGTTCGTCGGCCAGCTGCGGGGCCGCCCGCCGGCCGCGCCGAAACGGCTGACCCGGCTGCCCGCCCACACCACCTGGCGCACCGGGGCCACGCCCGAGGAGGTCCGCGGGGCCGCGCTGTCGCTGCTGAGGCGCCGCCGCTTCCGCGCCCACACCGCCGGGGACGCCGTCTGCGCCGAGAAGGGCTATCTGCGGGAGGCCGGCAACCTCGCCTTCCACATCGCCCTGATCGTGATGCTGGTCGCCTTCGCCTGGGGCCAGCTGTTCAAGTCCGAGGGCAACAAGCTGATCGTCGAGGGCGACGGCTTCGCCAACACGCTCTCGCAGTACGACGACTTCAAGTCCGGCAACCTCTTCCAGAACGACGACCTGGAACCCTTCAGCTTCAGGCTGGACCGCTTCACCGGCACCTACGAACTCGGCGGCCCCAACCGCGGCACCCCCCGCACCTACGAGGCCGGCCTCACCTACAGCGAGGGCGCCTACGGCAAGGAGAAGAAGACCACCGTCGAGGTCAACGAGCCGCTGAAGATCGGCGAGGCCAAGGCGTACCTGGTCAGCCACGGCTACGCCCCCGTGATCACCGTCCGCGACGGCAGGGGGAAGATCGTCCACCAGGACGCGGTGCCGCTGCTCCCGCAGGACGGCAACGTCACCTCCTCCGGAGTCGTCCGCGTCATGGACGGCTACCGGAACGCCAAGGGCGCCAGCGAACAGCTCGGCTTCCAGCTCTGGTTCCTGCCGACCTACAGCGAGGGGACGATGGTCTCCCAGTTCCCCGCGCTGATCAGCCCGATGATGGCCGTGAACGCCTACCACGGCGACCTCGGCGTGGACTCCGGCATCCCGAAGAACGTGTACCAGCTGGACAAGACGCACATGAAGGAGTTCAAGGACGCCAAGGGACAGCTGCTGAAGAAGCAGCTGCGCCCCGGCGACACCCTGACCCTCCCGGACGGCGCCGGCTCGATCACGTACGAGAAGGAGACCCGGGAGTGGGCCGGGTTCCAGATCGTGCAGGAGCCGGGCGGCGCCTGGGCGCTGACCGGCGCCGTCGCCGCGATCCTCGGCCTCGCCGGATCCCTGTTCATCCAGCGGCGCCGCGTCTGGGTGCGGGCCACCGCCGGAGCCGACGGTGTGACGGTCGTCGAGATGGCCGGACTCGGCCGCAGCGAGTCCGCCAGGCTTCCCCAGGAGCTCGGCGACCTCGCCGCCGCCCTCTACGAGACGGCGCCCGGCGTGCCGGACCCCGACGAGAACCCCTCATCCACCCCCGACCCCCAAGCCGCACCTGCCGAAGGGGCTGACAAGCCGTGACTTTCGCCGACGCGAGCGATCTGGCCGCCGCGACCAACGAGAACCTCGCGAACCTCAGCAACACGCTGATCTACTCCGCGATGGCCGTCTACACCCTGGCCTTCCTCGCGTACATCGCCGAATGGACCTTCGGCAGCCGCAGCAAGGTCGGCCGTACGGCCGCCGCGCTCACCGACCGGTCCGGGGCAGGGGCCGCCCCGGCGGTCACCGTGAACAAGGCGGGCGGCGGCACCACGGTGCTGGAGCGGCCCAAGGTGACCGTGCGGGCCGCGGCGGGCAGCCGTGACGTGCCCGACGGCCCCGGCGCGCACGGCGGTGACGAGCAGGGCGACCTCTACGGGCGCATCGCCGTCTCGCTCACGGTGCTCGCCTTCCTGCTGGAGTTCGGCGGTGTGCTCGCCCGGGCCCTGTCGGTGCAGCGGGCGCCGTGGGGCAACATGTACGAGTTCAACATCACCTTCTCCACGGTGGCCGTCGGGGTGTACCTCGGACTGCTCGCGCTGCGGAAGAACGTCCGCTGGATCGGTCTGTTCCTGATCACCTCGGTCCTCCTCGACCTCGGTATCGCCGTCAAGATCCTGTACACCGCCAGCGACCAGCTGGTTCCCGCCCTGGACTCGTACTGGCTCTACATCCACGTCTCGACGGCGATCTTCTGCGGCGCGGTGTTCTACCTCGGCGCGGTCGGCGCGATCCTGTACCTGTTCAAGGACTCGTACGAGAACAAGCTGGCCGGCGGCGGCAAGCCCGGCTCCTTCGCCAACTCCGTCCTGGACCGGCTGCCCTCCGCGGCCTCCCTGGACAAGTTCTCGTACCGGATCAACGCCGCGGTCTTCCCGCTGTGGACGTTCACGATCATCGCGGGCTCCATCTGGGCCGGTGACGCCTGGGGCCGCTACTGGGGCTGGGACCCCAAGGAGACCTGGTCCTTCATCACCTGGGTCGCCTACGCCGGCTACCTCCACGCCCGTGCCACGGCCGGCTGGAAGGGCCGCAAGGCCGCCTGGCTCGCCCTGTTCGCCTTTGCCACGTGGCTGTTCAACTACTACGGCGTGAACATCCTGTTCTCCGGCAAGCACTCCTACGCCGACGTCGGTCTCGGCGTCCTGCGGTCGGCCGGGTTCTGATGCCCTGAGGTGGGCGTGCGGGCGCTCGCCGGGTCACGCTGGTGTCATGACCGGATCCATTGAGCAGGGCATCAGCCAGACCCATGGGAACACGCACATCCTGCACTTCCTCGTGCGTCTTCCCTGGTCCATGGAGGCGGTCTGGCCCGCGCTGTCCACCCCGGACGGCCTCGCGGGCTGGCTGGCCCCGGTGGAGGTGCTGGAGCCCCGGCTGGGCGGCGCTGTCGGCCTGCGGGGCCTGGGCTCGGGGCGGATCACCGCCTGGGACGTGGACCGGGTCGCCGAGTACACGATGGACGACGGCGCCCGGGTCCGCTTCCACCTCGAACGCGACGGCGAGTCCGCCAGCGTGCTGCGCTTCACCCACGAGTTCCAGGGCGAGGGGGCGTCGGAGCGCGGCTGGCGGACCCGTCTCGAACAGCTGGTCGAGAGGATCGGGCCGGACCGGTGATCTCCCCGGCCGCCGGTGCCCTCCTCAGTCGCCGATGTCCTCGTTCCACAGCGCGGGGTGCGCGGCGACGAACCCCCGCATCAGGGCGGCGCACTCGGCGTCGTCCAGCAGCACGATCTCCACGCCGTGCCCGGCCAGCCAGTCGTGCCCGCCGTGGAACGTCCGCGCCTCGCCGATCACCACGCGCGAGATGCCGAACTGCCGCACCAGACCGGAGCAGTACCAGCAGGGCGACAGCGTGGTCACCATCGTCGTGCCCCGGTACGACCGCTGCCGTCCCGCCGCCCGGAAGGCCGCGGTCTCCGCATGCACGGACGGGTCGTCGTCCTGCACGCGCCGGTTGCGGCCGCGGCCGAGGAGGACGCCGTCGGGGCCGTACAGCGCGGCCCCGACCGGGACGCCGCCCTCGGCGAGCCCGGTCCGGGCCTCGTCCAGGGCGGTGCCGAGCCAGAGCCGCGCGGTGTGCCGATCCATGTCATGACCTCCGTCGCCGTACCAGCGCCAGCACGCTCAGGGTGAACATCAGTATCCCCAGCGGGACGTGGACCCCGGGGACGCGCGCGACGCCCACAACCACCTGCACCGAGGCGAGCACGAGGAAGCCGGACGCGTACAGGACCGGCCGGGCCGGGCCGCCGCCGGGGCGCCACGCCAGGACGGCGGCGATCACGTACAGCATCGACGCGCCGTACATCACCTTCGATCCGGCGTCGTGCAGGACGTAGGCGGTGTGCGAGGGCGACAGCAGGATCCCGGCGGTGACCGCCTGGAAGGCCAGGGCCAGGGTCTGAAGGGCGATCGCGACCTGCGGGAACGTGAACCTGCGCGGTGCTGCCGGCGTCGGGGCGGTGGCCATGGCGAAATCCTCTTCTCCGTGCGGGGGCGGTGATCGGTACTGTCTCGGTGGTCCGACGACACAGGCCCGGCAGATGTCAGGCCGGGTGGCGGACGTCACAGCCCGGGGGCCGGGGCGGGGGACAGGGGGCGAGGGGACGATGGTGAGCGCGGTCGTCGCGGAGCGGCGTCAGCTGGTGAATGTCGCGTACCGGCTGCTCGGTTCGCTGACCGAGGCCGAGGACGCCGTGCAGGAGGCGTACGCCCGCTGGTACGCGATGTCGCCGCCGGAGCAGGAGGCCATCGCCTCGCCGGGCGCCTGGCTGACCCGGGTCGCCGGGCGCATCTGCCTGGACCTGCTGGGCTCGGCGCGGGTACGGCGCGAGGCGTACGTCGGCGAGTGGCTGCCCGAGCCGCTGCCCGACCGGGCGCAGGGCGACGGCGACCCCGCCGACCGGATCACCCTGGACGAGTCGGTGAACCTGGCCTTCCTCGTCGTCCTGGAGTCGATGACGCCCGCCGAGCGGGTGGCGTTCGTCCTCCACGACGTCTTCGGCTATCCCTTCGCCGAGGTCGCCGGGATCCTCGGCCGTACCCCCGCCGCCTGCCGCCAGCTGGCTTCCTCGGGCCGCCTGCGGGTGCGCGACGCCCGCGCCGCGGCGGTCCCGGCGACCCGTCGGACCGCCGGGATCGTGCGGGACTTCAGACAGGCGTGGGAGGCGAAGGACATCGGGGCCCTCGTCGGCCTCCTCGATCCCGGTGCCGTGATGACCGCCGACGGCGGCGGCCGGGTCCGCGCCGCCCTGCGCCCGGTCGAGGGCGCAGAACGCATCGTCCGGTTCCTCGCCGGCATGGCCCCCGCGACCGCGGGCCTGACGCTGGAGGAACGGACGGTCAACGGCGTGCCCGGCCTCGTCGCCCGGCACGAGGGCGTCACCGTGAGCGTGACGGCGTTCGGCTTCACGGACGACGGCCGCATCGACCGCATCTGGGCGATCCGCAACCCCGACAAGCTCCGGGCGTGGAATCCCTGACCGGCGGCCGCCACCCGTCCGTACCACCCGTCCGTACCACCCGTCCGTACCGTCCGTCCGTGCCGTCCGTCCGTGCCGTCCGTCCGTGCCGTCCGTCCGTGCCGTCCGTCCGTGCCGTCCGTCCGTGCCGTCCGTCCGTGCCGTCCGTCCGTGCCGGCCGTCCGTGCCGGCCGTCCGTGCCGGCCGTCCGTCCGTGCCGGCCGTCCGTCTGTCCCGGGCCGTCCGTCCGTGCCGGGTCGGCCGTCCGTGCCGGGCCGTCCGTCCGCGCCGGACCGGATCGGATCGGCCGTCCGTGCCGGACCGGGTCCGACGCGTGCCTCCGCGGACTGCCGGAGCCGGCGCCGCGCGAGCCGTGACGGCCGCGCGCACAACGTTTCGTGCCCCTCCCGCGTCACAGTCCCGGGAGCAACGGACGGAGGGGCTCATGAAGTACGGCACTCTGGCGGCGGGGGCCGCCTCGGCCGCGGCCGTGGTCGCGCTCGCGGTCTGGGTCGACGCGACCCGGGAGGGACAGAGCGGCGGGGGAGTGCGGGTGGCACCCCGGGACCCGGCCCCGTCGGCGGACGGCCTGCGGGAATGCGTCGGCGTCGGGCCCGGCGGCGCGGCACCGGACGGCGGCGGGGGCGGCAGCGAGGACACCCCGCTGTACCGGACGCTCGCGCGGATCGGCGAACTGGCCGCCGGCCGGCACGCGGACGTCTACACCGGACTCGCCGTCGACGAGGACCGCAACGCCGCCGACGTGTGGCGGATCCCGTCAGCCGCCTTCGACACCGCCGTGTGCGGCGCCGCCGAGAAGGGCGTCAGGGTCCGCCTGCACACCACCGACACCAACCGCACCGAACTCGACGCCCTGGCCGGCCGGATCGGCGCGGACATGAGCCGCTGGGACGGCGCCTTCCAGCTGCGCGAGGTCGGCGTCGACGAGCGCGGATACGTCAGGGTCGGCGTCGACGACCCGGACACCGCACGGCCGCTGATCGAGGACGAGTTCGGCGCCGGGCACATCAGGGTCGAGCACGTGGAGCAGGCCCGCCTCGACTGACCGGGCCCCGTCGGCGGGCCCGCGTACGGCGGCCGCGGCTCCCTCACTCGCCCTTCGGCTCCTCGCCGCGCTCCTTGCGGCGCAGCTCCTCCTCGCGGCGGCGCAGGTCCGCCTCCCAGTCCTTGAGCAGGGACTCGTCCTTCTTGTTCTCCTCGGCGAGGGACTTGAGGAACTCGGGGTTGTCGTCGGGGGCGACGAACTGCGCGCGGTGGTTGCGGTGCCACTCCGAGGGGGTGCGGCCGTTCGCGGGGGGCGTGCGGACCTTGCCCGCGGCGAGCCAGGCGATCGGGCCGACGATCCAGAAGAGCAGGATGATGAACACCCAGGCGATCTTCGGCAGGTGGCGGGCCTCGTCCTCGGGCGTGTTCAGGCAGTCGATGAACGCGAAGATCGTCAGCGCCAGCGGCACGAGGTACATCAGCAGCCTGAGCATGTGCGGCAGCCCCCTGGAAACGGTGCGGGCCCGTGCCGGGCCCCGTGACGCCGGTCAGGTTAGCGGGCGGGCGGTGACGAGGAAACTCGCGGGACGAAACACCCGGAACTATCCACTCCGGTGAAGGAGGGCGACCCGGCCACGGGCACCCGGTGACGGGTGGACCGACCCCCTTGTCGGATACTTGACCCCATGGCTTACGACGATCTTCGCTCCCTGCTCAGGGCACTGGAGCGTGAGGGAGACCTGAAGCGCATCAAGGTGGAGGTCGACCCGTACCTGGAGGTCGGGGAGATCGTCGACCGGGTCAACAAGGCGGGTGGTCCGGCGCTGCTCTTCGAGAACGTGAAGGGCTCCTCGATGCCCCTCGCGATGAACGTCTTCGGCACCGACCGCCGTCTGCTGAAGGCCCTGGGCCTGAAGTCGTACGACGAGATCAGCGGGAAGATCGGCGGCCTGCTCAAGCCGGAGCTGCCCCACGGGTTCGTCGGGGTGCGCGAGGCGTTCGGCAAGCTCGGCTCGATGACGCACGTGCCGCCCCGCAAGGTCAAGGAGGCCCCGGTCCAGGAGGTCGTCCTGCGCGGCGACGAGGTCGACCTGGACCTGCTGCCCGCCCTCTTCACCTGGCCGCAGGACGGCGGCTCCTTCTTCAACCTGGGCCTGACCCACACCAAGGACCCGGAGACGGGCGTCCGCAACCTCGGGCTGTACCGCCTCCAGCGCCACGACCGGCGCACCATCGGCATGCACTGGCAGATCCACAAGGACAGCCGCAACCACTACCAGGCCGCGGCGCGGCGCGGGGAGCGGCTCCCGGTCGCCATCGCCTTCGGCTGCCCGCCCGCCGTGACCTACGCCTCCACGGCCCCGCTGCCCGGCGACATCGACGAGTACCTCTTCGCCGGCTTCGTCTCGGGCAAGCGGATCGAGATGGTCGACTGCAAGACGGTCCCGCTCCAGGTGCCCGCGCAGGCGGAGGTCGTGCTGGAGGGGTGGCTGGAGCCCGGCGAGATGCTGCCGGAAGGGCCCTTCGGCGACCACACCGGCTTCTACACCCCGCAGGAGCCGTTCCCCGCACTGAAGATCGACTGTGTGACGATGCGGCGGCGCCCGCTGCTCCAGTCGATCGTGGTCGGCCGGCCCCCGACGGAGGACGGCCCGCTCGGCAGGGCGACGGAGCGCTTCTTCCTCCCGCTGCTGAAGATCATCGTCCCGGACATCGTGGACTACCACCTGCCCGAGGCCGGCGGCTTCCACAACTGCGCGATCGTCTCGATCGACAAGAAGTACCCCAAGCACGCGCAGAAGGTCATGCACGCCGTGTGGGGCGCGCACATGATGTCCCTGACCAAGCTGATCGTGGTCGTGGACGCCGACTGCGACGTCCACGATCTGCACGAGGTCGCCTGGCGGGCGCTGGGGAACACGGACTACGCCCGTGACCTCACCGTCGTCGAGGGCCCGGTCGACCACCTCGACCACGCCTCCTACCAGCAGTTCTGGGGAGGCAAGGCGGGCATCGACGCGACGCGCAAGTGGCCCGAGGAGGGCTACACCCGCGACGGCGGCTGGCCGGAGATGGTCGAGTCGGACCCGGACACGGCCGAACGGGTGACACGGCGTTGGAAGGAGTACGGACTGTGAGCGCCTCCGCCGCCGCGGTGCCCCAGCCCGGCAGGACACGCGCCTTCCTGCGCCTGGTGATGATCGAGCACTCGGTCTTCGCGCTTCCCTTCGCCTACATCGCCGCGCTGACGGCGATGTACGAGTGGGACAGGAACATCCACTGGGGCAAGCTGCTGCTGGTCACGATCTGCATGGTCGGGCTGCGGACGTTCGCCATGGCGGTGAACCGGATCATCGACCGCGAGATCGACGCGCGGAACCCGCGCACGGCCCACCGTGAACTGGTGACCGGCGCGATGAGCGTGCGGCACGCCTGGACGGGCGCGCTGATCGCGGTGGCGGTCTTCCTGGGGTCGGCGGCGCTGCTCAACCCGCTGTGCCTGGCGCTCGCGCCGGTCGCGGTGATCCCGATGGTGGTCTACCCGTACGGCAAGAGGTTCACGAACTTCCCGCAGGCCATCCTGGGTCTGGCCCAGGCGATGGGCCCGGTGGGCGGCTGGCTGGCGATCTCGGGTGAGTGGTCCTGGGACGCGGTCCTGCTGGGCCTCGCGGTCGGCATCTGGATCGGCGGCTTCGACCTCATCTACGCCTGCCAGGATGTCGAGACCGACCGCGAGACCGGCGTCATGTCGGTCCCGGCGCGCTTCGGCATCCCGGCGGCGATCCGGGGCGCGCGGGTCTGTCACGCCGTCACCACGGTCCTGCTCGCCTGGTACGCCCTGGCCACCGGCGCCGGTGCCTTCTTCTGGCTGGGCCTGCTGATCGTCGCGGCCGCGTTCGTCTACGAGCACACCATCGTCCGCCCGCACGACCTCTCCCGCCTGAACCGTGCCTTCTTCTCGGTCAACGGCTTCATCGGAATCGCCCTGTTCGTCTGCGCCCTCCTGGACCTCCTGAACCGGGGCCTGACGGTCTGAGTCCGGCCCGCACGAGGGCCGCCTGTGCGCCCGGTCCTGACGCGGAGGCCGCCCCGGCCTGAGCGACGGTCGTCCCACCGGTACGCTCAAGATGTGAACGCAGGGGAATCGCAGCGCAGACCTTGGATCGTGGGGGTGTCCGGGGCGTCGGGGACGCCCTACGCGGCGTCCGTGCTGCGGGCGCTGCTGGGCGCCGGGGAGAGCGTCGATCTCGTGGTCAGCAGGGCCTCGCGGCTCACGCTGCTGGACGAGACCGGGATCTCCTTCCGGGACGGCCACTGGCGCGACGACCTGCGGGAATGGCTGGCCCGGGGGGCCGACGGAAAGCCGGACAGCTTCGACGTCGACCTGGCCGGGGTGAGGTACTGGAACGCCGGTGACCTCGCCGCCGGGCCGTCCTCGGGCTCGTACCCGGCCAAGGGCATGCTGATCGTGCCGGCCTCCACGGCCGCTGTCGCCGGTGTCGCGCTCGGTCTGTCGAAGGACCTGCTCCAGCGCGCGGCGAGCGTCACGCTCAAGGAGCGCCGCACCCTGGTCGTGGCCGTACGGGAGACCCCGCTGAACGGCCAGACCCTGCGCCAGCTCGTCGCTCTCGACGACGCGGGCGCCACCGTCGTACCCGCCTCGCCCGCCTTCTACGCGGGCGCCACGCACATCCAGGACCTGGTGGACTTCGTGGCAGGACGCGTCCTGGACGCGGCGGGCGTCGGGCACGACCTCTACCGCCGGTGGAAGGGCGACCTCGGCGGGGCCCGCCCCTCCTGACCGGCACCCGGACTCTCAGACCATCACTCTTTATCTCGGAAGGCTTCGATCGCATGGACGCGGTGGACAGGCAGCTCATCCAGGCCCTGAGAGAGAACGGCCGGGCCTCCTACGCGGAGCTGGGACGCCTCGTCGGCCTGTCGGGCCCCAGTGTCACGGACCGCATCAACCGCCTGGAGGCGGCCGGGGTGATCACCGGTTACCGGGCGACGGTGGACTCCGCCTCGCTCGGACTCGGCGTCACCGCCCTGATCGGCATCTCGCTCTCCGACGCCGCCGACCACGAGGACGTGGCCCGCCGGATGAAGGACTTCGGCGAGATCGAGGACTGCTGGTTCATCGCCGGCGACGACTCGTTCATGCTCAAGGTGCGCGCGAGCGACGTGGACGGGCTGGAGAAGACCATCCGGCGGCTGTCCGGCACGAAGGGCGTGTCCCGGACCCGTACCACCATCGTGCTCTCCACGAAGTGGGAGAACCGGGTGGGTGAGCTTCCGGAAGAGGTGTAGGCGTAGGTTTTCCTCGGTCTGTCTGTTTCTAGAGAGGTGTCGGTATGGACGTCGGGCTCAAGCGTGAGCTGGAGGACAAGGTCCGCTCCGGTGAGCGGCTGACGCGTGAGGACGGCATCGCGCTGTACGCGTCGGACGACCTGGCCTGGCTCGGCGGGCTCGCCCACGAGGTGCGGACCCGCAAGAACGGTGACGTGGTCCACTTCAACGTCAACCGGCACCTCAACATGACCAACGTGTGCACGGCCTCCTGCGCGTACTGCTCCTTCCAGCGCAAGCCGGGGGAGAAGGACGCGTACACGATGCGCATCGAGGAGGCCGTGAAGCTGGCCCGGTCGATGGAGTCGGAGAACCTCACCGAGCTGCACATCGTCAACGGCCTGCACCCGAACCTGCCGTGGCGGTACTACCCGCGCTCCCTGCGCGAGCTGAAGGCCGCTCTGCCGGACGTCTCGCTGAAGGCTTTCACGGCGACGGAGATCCACCACTTCGAGACGATCAGCGGGCTGTCCGCCTCCGAGATCCTCGACGAGCTGATCGACGCGGGCCTGGAGTCGCTGACCGGCGGTGGCGCGGAGATCTTCGACTGGGAGGTCCGGCAGCACATCGTGGACCACCGCACCCACTGGGAGGACTGGTCCCGTATCCACCGGCTGGCGCACGAGAAGGGCCTGAAGACGCCCTCCACCATGCTCTACGGCCACATCGAGGAGCCCCGGCACCGGGTCGACCACGTGCTGCGGCTGCGGGAGCTCCAGGACGAGACCGGCGGTTTCCAGGTCTTCATCCCGCTGCGCTACCAGCACGACTTCGTCGACATGCAGGACGGCAAGATCCGCAACCGTCTCCAGGCGCGGACCACGATGGCGACGCCCGCGGAGGCGCTGAAGACCTTCGCCGTCTCGCGTCTGCTGTTCGACAACGTCCCGCACGTCAAGGTCTTCTGGGTGATGCACGGCGTCCAGACCGCGCAGCTCGCGCTCCAGCACGGTGCGGACGACATGGACGGCTCGGTCGTCGAGTACAAGATCACCCATGACGCGGACAACTACGGCACGCCGAACAAGCTGACGCGTGACGACCTGCTGGACCTGATCCGTGACGCCGGCTTCCGGCCGGTGGAGCGGAACACGCGCTACGAGATCATCCGCGAGTTCGAGGGGCCGGACCGGGAGCGCCGCGAGTCGCCCCAGCCGATGCGCCTCTGAGCCCGTTCCGCGGGCCGCTCGGGTCCGTCCACGATCCGAGAGCGGCGGCGCACCGCGCGGGGTAATGGCTACGATGCCGGGGTGTCCCTTACTTTCACCTTCGATCCGGCCGTCACCCCGGAGCTGCGCGACGGCATCCTCGACCTGTGGACGGACGTCTCCAACGCCGGCGGCGCGGTCGGCTTCGTGCCGCCGGTGACGAGGGAGACGGTCCGCCCCGAGCTGCTGCGGCACTTCGCGGCCATGGCGGAGGGCCGGACCCGGCTGCTCGTCGGGCACGACGAGGGCGGGCGGGTCGCCGCCACGGCCTTCGTCGCCTTCAACGCCCACCGGCTGATGCGGCACTGGGTGTGGCTGTACACGGTGATGGTGCACCCGGGTCACCAGGGCAAGGGCTACGGCCGTGATCTGCTGGCGGCGGCCGAGCGGGCGGCCCGCGGCCTGGACGGCATCGAGGCGATCCGTCTGACCTGCCGCGGCGGACTCGGCCTTGAGCGGTTCTACGGCTCCTGCGGCTACAAGGAGGTCGGCCGGATACCCGCCGCGATCCGTGTGGCCCCGGGGGACGACCGCGACGACGTGATCATGCTGCTGCCGCTGGGCTGACCCCCGTACAAGATCGGGGTCCCGCCGTGCTTCACTGGACGCTGCCCCCTTTTGGAATCGGAAGAGTGGATTGAGATGCTCCGGTACACGCTGATGCGCCTCGGGATCTTCGTGGCCTGCCTGCTGGCCGTGTCGGGTCTCGTCCACTTCGGCATCGTCCCGCGGGGCCTCGGCGACTCGAACGGCATGTGGATCCTGCTGCTCGCGCTGGTGGTCTCGGCGCCCATCAGCTTCGTCGCGCTGCGCAAGGAGCGGGACCGGGCGTCGGAGAAGCTCGTGCCGAAGGTGGAGCGCGTCAAGGCCAGGTTCGAGGCCGAGGCCGGCCAGGAGGACGCGGCGGTCGACGAGGCCGCGCGTGCGCAGGGGGCTTCGTAACTACCCTTGCTCCCATGGGAGCTGTGAAGACCAAGCGGATGCCGCGTGCCGTCCGTGAGCAGCAGATGATGGACGCCGCGGTAAGGATCTTCGGACAGCGCGGGTACGCGGCCGCCTCGATGGACGACATCGCGGAACTCGCGGGTGTGTCCAAGCCGTTGGTCTATCTGTACCTGAACTCCAAGGACGACCTCTTCTCCGCCGTCATCCGCCGTGAGGCGGACGCCCTCACCCGGGCCGTGCGGGACGCCGTCCGCCTGGACCAGCCCGCCGACCGCCGGCTCTGGGACGGCCTGCTGGCCTTCTTCACCCACACCGAGCGGCACCCGGACGCGTGGTCCGTCCTCCACCTCCAGGCCCGTACCCAGGGCGAACGCTTCGCCGCCGAGGTCGCCGGGCTGCGCGAGGGGATCGTCACCTTCGTCACGCAGCTCCTGGCCGTCGCCGCCCGTGAGGTCCACCGCGACCCCGACCTGCCCGACCACGAGGTGGCCGGTCTGGCCGAGGCCCTGGTGGGCGCCGCCGAATCCCTCGCCACCTGGGCCAACGCCACGGAGGGCGTCACCGCCCGGCAGGTGGCCGGCACCCTGATGAACTTCTCCTGGTCGGGCCTGGGAGACCTGATGGAGGGCCGCCCCTGGACCACCCGAGACTGAACACCACGGCCCCCGCCGTCCTGAGGCCGCCGCTCGGGCACCCCTTCAGGGGCGCGGGGAACTGCGCGATCAGCCCCGGCCGTCCCGCACCCGGCGACGCGCGGCGCGACCGACGACGCCCCCCGCCGTCCTGACGCCGCCGCTCGGGCACCCCTTCAGGGGCGCGGAGAACTGCGCGATCAGCCCCGGTCGTCCCGCACCCGGCGACGCGCGGCGCGACCGACGACGCCCCCCGCCGTCCTGACGCCGCCGCTCGGGCACCCCTTCAGGGGCGCGGGGAACTGCGCGATCAGCCCCGGCCGTCCCGCACCCGGCGACGCGGCATACGACCGACGACGGCCCCCGCCCTCTCGACGCCGCCGCTCGGGCGACACCCTTCAGGGGCGCGGGAAACTGCGCGAAACAGCCGCGGACGCCCCGCACGGGACCACGCTCACCACCCCCGGACAGTCCCCGCCAGACACACCCGCCCCCCGCCCCGCAGCTCGAAGCACGACTCCCCGGCGGCGAACTCCACCGTGCCCGGCAGCAGCACCGGCGCCCGGAACTCCACCCGCACCCGCTCCGCCGCCCCGAACGCCGCCAGGCACCGCGCCGCGGTCCACATGCCGTGGGCGACCGTCCTGGGGAAGCCGAAGAGACGGGCGGTGGGCGCGGACAGATGGATCGGGTTGCGGTCACCGGAGGCGGCGGCGTACCGGCGCCCCGCGTCCGCGCCCAGGCGCCACTCCTCCCGGACGGGCAGCGGTCCGGCGTCCGTCCGCCCCACGGCCCGGCCCGGCCCGCCCTGCCCATCCGGCCCGCCCTGCCCGCCGGTGTGCCGCGCGAGATACGTGCTCGTCGACTCCCAGACCACCGCCCCGCCCAGCCGCGCCTCCGTGACCACGGTCGCCTCGGTGCCGCGGTGATGGGGGGCCAGTCCCGCCACCTGCACGGCGAGTTCGTACTCCCCGTCCGCCGGGAGCGGCCGGTGCCGGGCGAGGGCGATCGACGTGTGCACCAGCCCCAGCAGCGGCAGCGGGAACACCGGGTCGCTCATCAGCCGCATGGCGAGCGGGAAGGCCAGCACCTGCGGGTACGTCACCGGCAGCACGTCCGCGCCCGCAGGGAACCCGCACACCCGTTCGTAGCGGGCGAGCCGCGCCGCATCGGCACGCACTCCGCGCAGCACGAGCCGGTCGGGGGGAAAGGCGGCGTCGGGGCGGGGCCGTTTGAAGGGCGAGCGGACCGCGCCGCGGGCCAGCAGAGGGGCCAGGGCGGGCGGGCCGGTGAGGACGACCTCGGTCATGGGCGGCTCCGGGGGTTTCGCGGTGCACGGCTCTTCCTTCTTACTCACGAGTAAGGTTACCGTAGGTAAGTCGCCGAAGGGGGGATGTGGGGAGACTGCACAGGCCCGTTCCCGGACCGTCTCCGGAACCCCCCGGAACCCGCACGTGCTCCCCACGAGGGCGCCGTACGATCACGCACCTGACCGCCGGTAACCCCGTGCGCAGCCCCGCTGCCGGGCACCGCCGCTGAACGCTGCGGTGTGCATCCCGCGTACCCCCGTGCAGCCCGCAAGGACGCAGCTACAGGTCTCAGGAGCCGACATGCCGATCTCGTACTCGTCCCCGTCCCCGTCCCTGCCCGAGCCGACCGCCGAGTCCTCCCTGGAGTACGACCCGGACGGCGGCCCCGTGCTCGTGGAGCCCGAGATACGCCGACTGGACGGCGAGGTGCGCGAAGCGGCCGTACCGCCGCTGGTGCCGCCCGTGTCGCACGGCTCGCTGGCCGACGTGCCGTTCGAGAACGCCGGCGCCGAGCCCGCGCGGCGCGTCCTCAGCCGCCGGGACGCCGACGGAGACTGGCAGGACGTCACCGCCGCCGAGTTCGCCGCACAGGTGCTGGCCCTCGCCAAAGGGCTGATCTCCGAAGGGCTCGCGCCCGGCGACCGGCTCGCCGTCATGGCACGCACCTGCTACGAGTGGACGCTGCTGGACTTCGCCGCCTGGGCCGCCGGGCTCGTCACCGTGCCGGTCTACCCGACCTCCTCCGTCTTCCAGACCCGCTGGATCCTCCAGGACTCCGGCGCGGTCGCGCTGATCACCGAGACCGCCGAGCAGGCCGCCGCGCTCGGGCCGGAGCTCGGGCATCTGCCCGACCTGCGCCATCTGTGGACCATCGACAAGGGGCACGTCGAGCGGCTCGCCGAGCTGGGCACGCCCGTGCCCGACCAGGAAGTGGCCGTACGGCGCGGGGTGCTGGGCCCGGACACCCTCGCCACGCTCGTCTACACCTCCGGCACCACCGGCCGGCCCAAGGGCTGCGCCCTCACCCACGGCAACTTCCTCGCCGAGGTCGACAACGCCGTCGAACTGCTCCACCCCGTCTTCAAGGAGAAGATCGACGGGGAACCGGCCACGCTGCTGTTCCTGCCGCTGTCGCACGTCTTCGGCCGGATGGTCGCGGTGGCCTGCGTACGGGCCCGGGTGCGGGTCGGCCACGCGCCCAGCCTGAGCTCCGAGGACCTGCTGGCCGACCTGGCCTCGTTCCGGCCGACCTTCCTGCTGGCCATCCCGTACATGCTGGAGAAGGTCCACGACAACGCCCGCGCCACCGCCGAACGCGCGGGCAAGGGCGCCGCGTTCGGGCGCGCGGCCGCCACCGCACGCCGCTACGCCGAGGCCCGGGAGGCCGCCCGGCACGGCACCGGACCCGGCCCGGGCGCGGCCCTGAAGGCGGCGCGGGCGCTGTACGACACCCTGGTCTACCGGCGGGTGCGGGCCGCCCTCGGCGGCCGGGTCCGGCACGTCATCTGCGGCGGCTCACCGCTGGGCCGCGACCTCGCCGCGTTCTTCGACGGCGCGGGCATCACCGTCTACGAGGGCTACGGCCTCACCGAGACGACCGGCGCGGCGACCGTCACCCCGCCGCTCAGGCCCCGCCTGGGCACGGTCGGCTGGCCGCTGCCGGGCACCCGGGTGCGCATCGCCGCCGACGGGGAGATCCTGCTGGCCGGGAACCAGGTCCTGCGCGGCTACTGGGACCCGGCCGCCGGGGGAGTGGTCCCGGCGACACCGGACGGCTGGTTCCCCACCGGCGACCTCGGCCGCCTCGACGACGACGGCTACCTCCTCATCACCGGCCGCAAGAAGGAGATCCTGATCACCTCCGGCGGCAAGAACGTGGCCCCGGCCCCGATGGAGCACCGGCTGCGCTCCCACCCGCTGGTCTCCCACTGCCTCCTCGTCGGCGACCGCCGCCCCTACGTCACCGCCCTGTTCACCCTCGACATGGACGGCATCGCGCACTGGCGCCGGATGAACGGCAGACACCCGGTGCCCGCGGAACTCCTCGTGGACGACGACGAGCTGAGAGCGGTCCTGCAACGGGCCGTGGACGAGGCCAACCGTATGGTCTCCCGGCCCGAGTCCGTCCGCCGGTTCGCCGTCCTGCCCGTCGACTTCACGGAGTTCTCGGGCCACCTCACCCCGTCCATGAAGCTGCGCCGCCAGGCGATCCTGCGGGACTTCCCGGACGTGGTGGAGGGACTGTACGACGAGACCCGGAGAGTGTGATGCGGGTCACTCCGGGTCCGGTCACACGGGCGCGGCGAGGCGTGTCAGAGGTGTGGAACACCGACCGCCTCACGGAGCAGGAGCCCGGCATGTCCACCGCCTACCTCGTCGTCACCGTCCTCGCCGCCCTCATGGCGGGCTTCTCCGCCTGGGCGCTCCACAGCCGTCAGGAGTGGGTCGTCGGCCCGCTCACCGAGTACGGGGTCCCGCGGCCCTGGTGGCCGTGGCTCGCCGCCGCCAAGGCGGCCGGTGCGCTGGGCCTCCTGGCCGGGCTCGCGGTCCGGCCGGCGGGGATCGCGGCCGCGGCCGGACTGGCGCTGTACTTCGCCGGCGCGGCGGTCACCGTCCTGCGGGCACGCTCGTACGCCCATGTGCCCTTCCCGCTGGTCTACGCGGCTCCGGCGGTGGCCTCGCTCGCGCTGCTCTGAGCGCGGCCGGACGTCCTGGCCGCCGCGACCGTGTCCGCGAACGCCCGTGCCGCCGGGGGCAGCGCGTCCCAGCGGCGTACCGCCCAGCCCACCCGCAGGGGCCGCAGACCGGGCAGCGGCAGCAGACGCAGCCGGCCGCCGCCGGTCTCGCCCCCGGCCGGCAGCCCCGGCCGGGCCGGGACCACCGCCCGGCCCAGTCCCAGCTCGGCCAGCAGCAGCGCGGTGTCCCAGTCGGCGACACCGGTGTCGAAGGCGAACCGCACCCCCAGCTCGGCGCAGGCCGCGTCCAGATGGGCCGCCGACGTCGAGTTCGGCGGCAGCCGGATCAGCCGCAGGTCCGTCAGCCGGGCGAGCTCCCGCACGTCGGCCTGCGCCTCCCGCGCGAGGGGGTCGTCGGGGCGTACGGCCAGCACCCACGGCAGCTCGACCACAGGCCGCTGCTCGATGCCCCGCACCGGCGCGCCCAGCGTGATCCAGGCGAGGTCGAGATCGCTGTCGGCGAGCGCGCCGAAGCACCCCCGGCTGGAACTCTCCGTGCGGAACTCCAGGTTGACCTTCGGGTGCGAGCGCCGGAACGCCACGATCGCGTCCGCCATGAAGTGCCGTACGGTCGTCGCGCCCGTCGCCACCCTCACCGAGCCGGTCTCCCCGTCCGCGAGGTTCCGCAGCCGCCGCAGCGCCAGATCCAGGCCGGCGATCCCCTCCGACGCGGCCGCCTCCAGCACCCGGCCCGCCGCCGTGGGGGCCACCCCGCGCGGCAGCCGCTCCAGCAGGCTCACGCCCGTCTCCCGCTCCAGCCGCTTCACGTGCTGGCTCACCGCCGACTGGGTGCAGCCGGTCTCCCGCGCCACCGCGCTGAGACTTCCGGCCCGGCACACCGCCACGAACACCCGCAGGTCGTCGAGAGTCATGAGCGCGACCCTACCCGGCAACACCCAAGCTCCGGCTTGGAGTTGGCGACAAATACTTAGGATTGACTGGGCCTCGTCCCCGTACCAGGATCTTCACAGGGCCCAGGGCGGCAACCCGCTCCCCTCCCCGCCGAGGTCCGGACCCGGGCGGCGGAGCACAGCGGGTGCCGACCCGGCCGGGGCCCCGTCACGAAGGGACGCCTGCCCGTGTCCAGCGAAGTCCGCGCATTCCTGAGCCGGCTGGGCGCCGGGTCCATCGCCCACCCCGGCGGCACCCTCCTCGTCCACCTCGACCGCGTGCAGCAGCGTCTCGCGGGCTGGGGCGCCCGCCCGGAACTGCTGCTGGCCGGGCTCTGCCACGCCTGCTACGGCACCGACGGCTTCCCCGCCACCCTCCTCCCGCTCGGCCGGCGCACCGAACTCGCCGCCCTGATCGGCACCGAGGCCGAGGAGATCGTCTACGCGTACGGCAGCTGCGACCGCGCCGCCTCCTACCCCGTCCTCGCCGAACCGGGGTCGCCCCTGCGGGACCGCTTCACCGGCCGCGCGGCCGACCCCGGACCGCGCCTGCGGCGGGATCTCGCCGAACTGACCGCCGCCAACGAGCTCGACCTGGCCTGGGAGGACCCCGGCTTCCGCGAGCGCTGGGGCCCCGACCTGCTGCGGCTGTTCACCCGGCTGCGCCCGCTGCTGAGCGGTGCGGCCTGGGCCGACTGCGCCGCCGTCCTCGGGGACGGGGTCGCGCCACAGCACTCTTGACTTCACAAGACCCCCGCGCGACAGTCGCACCCCTTCTCCTTCCCCAGCAGGCCGGAGTCGCCATGTCCGCGCGCCCCGAACCGCCCAGGCCCTCCCGCAGAAGCGTCCTCGCCGGTGGTGCGGGAGCCTCCCTGGCCGTCGCCGCCGGCCTCCAGAAAGGCGCCTCGGCGGCCGACCTGCCCCTGCTCGGGACGTACGACGTCGTCGTCGTGGGATCCGGCGCCGCGGGGATGACGGCCGCGCTGACCGCCGCCGCGCAAGGGCTCAGCTGCGTGGTGCTGGAGAAGGCGGAGACCTTCGGCGGATCGACGGCCCGTTCCGGGGCCGGGATCTGGATCCCCAACAACCCGGTGATCCTCGCCGCCGGAGTGCCGGACACCCCCGCCCGGGCGGCCGAGTACCTCGCCGCCGTCGTCGGACCGGACGTCCCCGCCGACCGCCGGGCCGCGTTCCTCGCCCACGGACCGGCCGCGCTCTCCCTCGTCATGGCGCGCAGCCCGCTGCGGTTCCGCTGGATGGAGGGGTACAGCGACTACTACCCCGAGCTGCCCGGCGGCCTGCCGAACGGCCGCTCGATCGAACCCGACCAGCTCGACGGGAACCTCCTCGGCGCCGAACTGGCCCGGCTGAACCCGCCGTACATGCCGGTGCCGGCCGGCATGGTCGTCTTCAGCGCCGACTACAAGTGGCTCGCGCTCGCCGCGGTGAACGCCAGGGGCGCCGCCGTGGCCGCCGCCTGTCTGGCCCGCGGCACCAGGGCCGCCCTCCTCGGGCAGAAGCCGCTCACGATGGGACAGGCACTGGCCGCCGGGCTGCGGGCCGGTCTGCTGTCCGCCGGTGTGCCCGTATGGCTGAACACCCCGCTGACCGAGCTGTATCAGGAGAGGGGCGCCGTCACCGGCGCGGTCGTCACCCGCGACGGCACACCCGGCCTGGTCCGTGCCCGGCGCGGAGTGATCGTGGGCTCCGGCGGCTTCGAGCACGACGCGGCGATGCGGGCGCGGTACCAGCGGCAGCCGATCGGCACGGAGTGGACCGTCGGCGCTAAGGAGAACACCGGCGACGGGATCCGGGCGGGCGAACGGGCCGGCGGCGCACTGGCGCTGATGGACGACGCCTGGTGGGGCCCGGCGATCCCGCTGTCCGGGCAGCCCTACTTCTGCCTCGCCGAACGCACCCTGCCCGGCGGGCTGATGGTCGACCGGTCCGGCGCCCGGTTCGTCAACGAGGCCGCGCCCTACAGCGATGTCGTGCACACCATGTACGACCGCGACCCGACCGCCCCGGCCATCCCGGCCTGGCTGATCACCGACCAGAACTACCGCAACCGCTACCTCTTCAAGGACGTCGCCCCCGCGCTGCCGCTGCCCGCCGACTGGTACGGCTCCGGTGCCGCGCACAGGGCCTGGACGCTCGACGCCCTGGCCGCGTCGATCGGGGTGCCGGCGGGCGCCCTGCGGTCCACGGTCGCCCGGTTCAACACCCTCGCCCTGAGCGGCAGGGACCCCGACTTCGGACGGGGCGACAGCGCCTACGACCACTACTACACCGACCCCGCCGTCCTGCCGGACTCCTGCCTCGCACCGCTGTGGCTGCCGCCCTACCACGCCTTCCGGATCGTGCCCGGGGACCTCGGCACCAAGGGGGGCCTGGTGACCGACGCCCGGGCCCGGGTGCTGCGGGCCGACGGCTCGGTGGTCCCCGGGCTGTACGCGGCGGGCAACGCGAGCGCGGCGGTCATGGGCCGGTCGTACGCCGGGGCGGGCTCGACGATCGGACCGGCCATGACCTTCGGCTACGTCGCCGCCCGGGACATCGCCGCGGGCGCCCCGTAGCGGTCAGACGGGCTTCACGGCGGTGAGGAACGCCTGCGGGACCTTCTCGCCGAGCGCCTCCTCCGGCTCGCGGACCGTCCTGGAGCGCACGTCGAACCCGGCGCCCGCCAGCAGCTCCGCCATGTCCTGCGGGCGCCTGCGCCGGAAGTCCAGGGCGACCGGGTGACCGAACGGGCGCTCCAGCCGGCGGGGAACGTCGCCCGCCTGGAAGGCCACGAGCAGCGGGGCGCCGGGGGCGAGGGCCCGGTGGAAGCCGGCGAAGAGGCCGGGGAGCCGGTCCGCGGGGGTGTGGATGGACGAGTACCAGCACAGGATCCCGGCGAGGTGTCCGTCCGGCACACCGAGGTCCAGCATCGAGCCCTGCTCGAACCGCAGGTGCGGGTTCTCCCGCCGGGCCACCGCCAGCATGGACGCCGACAGGTCCAGGCCGTACGCGTCCAGCCCCAGCGCGGCGAGGCGGGCGGTCACCCGGCCGGGCCCGCAGCCCAGGTCGGCCACCGGGCCGGTTCCGGTGACCAGTTCGGCCCAGGCGGCGAGCAGGGCCCGTTCGAGGGGCCGGTCGGCGAGATCGGTGCGGAAGTGGTCGGCGTAGTCCTCGGCGATGGCGTCGTAGAAGGTGCGGGTGGCGGTGAGGAAGTCGGGGTCGGTCATGACGGCGAACCGTAGCGGCACCCACCGACAGTCCCGCCGGGGTCACTCCGCTCCCAGGGCCCTCAGGACCGCCGTCGTCGCCGCCGCGGCCAGGACGATCACGGCGAACGGGGCCCGGCGCCAGGCGAGGACGCCGGCCGTGAGGACTCCGGCGGGGCGGGCCCAGCCCGCGAAACCGGCGGTCTCCGTGAGCGCGCCGATGGCCAGCAGCGCGGTCAGCAGGACCACCGCGCCGGCCGCCAGCAGCTCGCGGACCCGCTCCGGTATCTCCACCCGGCCGTGCAGCGCGGGCCCCACCAGCCGGAACGCGTACGTCCCCAGGGCCAGGGCGAGGATCATGGCGACGGTCGCGCTCACGCCGTACGCCCCCTGCCGTGCAGCAGCAGACCCGCCAGCGCCAGCAGCACCGGCACCCCGGCGGGCACGAACGGCGTGGCCGCCAGGGCCAGCGCGGCCCCCGGGAGCGCGGCACGCCGCACACCGGCGTCCTTGCGCAGGGCCGGCAGGACCAGGGCGACGAGCACCGCGGGGAAGGCGGCGTCCAGGCCGAGGCGCGCGGTGTCGCCGAGGGCGCTTCCGGCCAGGGCTCCGGCGAGCACGCCCGCGTTCCACACGGCGAACAGCGCGACCCCCGAGACCCAGAAGGCGGCCCTGCGCCGCTCGGGGTCGCGCTGGGCGAGGGCGAAGGCGACCGTCTCGTCGGTCACCAGGTGCGCCCCGGCCAGCCGGGCGAGCCGGCTCCGGCCGATGTACGGCGCGACGGCGAGACCGAACGCGGCCGTGCGGGTGTTGAGCAGCAGTCCCGTGGCGGCCGCGGCGACGGGACCGCCGCCGGCCAGCAGCACCCCGACCGCGCTGAACTGGGCGGAGCCCGCGTAGACCACCAGGGACATCACCACCGGCACCCACACGGGCAGTCCGCCCGCCACGGCGA
This sequence comes from Streptomyces sp. NPDC093094, assembly GCF_044754345.1. Lineage (NCBI taxonomy): Bacteria > Bacillati > Actinomycetota > Actinomycetes > Kitasatosporales > Streptomycetaceae > Streptomyces > Streptomyces sp. NPDC093094. The sequence goes on from NZ_JBIVOX010000009.1 coordinate 94,409, forward strand.
TCGCCCCGAAGGACACCCCGACGATCCCGCCCGCGAGGCAGACGAGGGCCACGTCCCGCAGAAGGCCGGCGTCCACCGCCCCCGCTCGTGTTGTTCGCTGCATCGAACGCATGTTTTCTACAATGAACAGAACCTCCCCCGTTCGTCAAGGCGAACGTTCCGTACCGATGGAGCGAACAAAGATGTCGGCACCCGTCCCGCCCCGCCTCCCCCTCGACTGGATCGCCGCCGCCCTGCGCCGCGAGCGCACCCGTGTCGGCCTGTCCCTGACGGAGCTGGCCAAGCGCGCCGGCATCGCCAAGTCCACGCTGTCCCAGCTGGAGTCGGCGAGCGGCAACCCGAGCATGGAGACGATCTGGGCGCTGGCGGTGGCGCTCGGCGTGCCCTTCAGCGCCCTGGTGGAACCGCCGGTTCCGGCCGTCCGGGTGATTCGCTCGGGGGAGGGTCCGGCCGTGCACTCGGAACAGGCCGACTATGTCGCCACCCTGCTGTCGGCGAGCCCGCCGGGCGTGCGGCGCGACCTCTACGACATCCGGCTGGAGCCCGGCACCGTCCGGGACTCGGAGCCCCATATCCCGGGGTCGGTGGAGCACATCGTCGTCGGTGCGGGGAAAGTGAAAGCCGGTCCGCACGGTGAGAGCGTGGAGCTGGGACCGGGTGACTACATGAGTTATCGCGGGGATGTCCCGCACGCGTACGAGGCGCTGGAACCCGGCAGCCGCTTCGTGCTGATCATGCAGCACGTATGAGAATTCGCGGAGAATTCACCCGGCCGTCGAGGACCGCAAAGGGCAGGAGCCCCGCTGCCGGGAAGGCGGCGGGGCTCCTTGGGTACTGCACTCGGTTTCGATCGGATCTGGTCAGATCAGACCGGGGTGACGTTCTCCGCCTGCGGGCCCTTGGGGCCCTGCGTGACGTCGAAGGACACCTGCTGGTTCTCCTCGAGGGACCGGAAGCCGGTCGAGTTGATCGCGGAGTAGTGGACGAAGACGTCGGGGCCGCCGCCTTCCTGGGCGATGAAGCCAAAGCCCTTTTCGGCGTTGAACCACTTCACGGTTCCGGTAGCCATAAGCCCTCCTATGGGCTCAAAGGGTTGCCCTGCTCCAGAACCAGCAACCGTGAAGACGAGATTCTGCACAACTGCATATGTCTGAAAACGACGAGAGCCCGCGGTCACATGCTCCGCAGGCTCTGTACTGCAAGGGAAACCAAACTGCAACTTGCGGCGAGCCTAGCACGCGCGCAGCCGAAAGCAATAGAGGTCAAGATCACGTCACCCGGATGTTTGAAGATCCGGTGAAGGGGTTGACCCAGGGGGTCGGAGGCCCGGCCCCCGTCGCCGGGGTCTAGTCTCGCGATGTGGACAATTCTCGCACCCGGCCGCGCGTCGGCCACATCCAGTTCCTGAACTGCCTGCCCCTGTACTGGGGGCTCGCGAGAACCGGCACGCTCCTCGACTTCGAGCTGACCAAGGACACCCCCGAGAAGCTCAGCGAGCGGCTGGTCCGCGGCGACCTCGACATCGGTCCGATCACCCTCGTCGAGTTCCTCCGCAACGCCGACGACCTCGTCGCCTTCCCCGACATCGCGGTCGGCTGCGACGGACCGGTCATGTCCTGCGTGATCGTCTCGCAGGTGCCCCTGGACCGCCTGGACGGCGCCCGGGTCGCGCTCGGCTCCACCTCGCGCACCTCGGTCCGCCTCGCCCAGCTGCTGCTGGCCGAGCGCTACGGCGTCACGCCCGACTACTACACCTGCCCGCCCGACCTCAGCCTGATGATGCAGGAGGCCGACGCCGCCGTCCTCATCGGCGACGCCGCCCTGCGCGCCAACCTGCTCGACGGCCCCCGCTACGGCCTCCAGGTCCACGACCTCGGCGCCCTGTGGAAGGAGTGGACGGGACTGCCCTTCGTCTTCGCCGTCTGGGCGGCCCGCCGCGACTACCTCGACCGCGAGCCGGACATCACCCGCCAGGTCCACGAGGCGTTCCTCGCCTCCCGCAACCTCTCCCTCGAAGAGGTCGGCAAGGTCGCCGAACAGGCCGCCCGCTGGGAGGCGTTCGACGAGCAGGTCCTGGAGCAGTACTTCACCACCCTCGACTTCCGCTTCGGCGCCCCCCAGCTCGAAGCGGTCGCCGAGTTCGCCCGCCGTGTGGGCCCCACGACCGGCTTCCCGGCGGACGTGAAAGTGGATCTGCTGCGACCCTAGGCGGCCCGGGGCCCCCGGGGCTTATACGCTTCCGGACAGAAAGGCGTACGGGGGAAGGGGGACGCCGTGGGGGACGCCGTGCAACCGCTCGGATCCGACGAACCGGCCGTCGTGGGGCCCTACCGGCTGCTCGGCCGGCTGGGCTCCGGCGGCATGGGCCGGGTCTACCTGGGCCGCAGCGCGGGAGGACGTACGGTCGCCGTGAAGATCGTACATCCGCACTTCGCGCTCGACGAGGAGTTCCGGGCCCGCTTCCGCCGCGAGGTGGCGGCCGCCCGGCGGGTCGGCGGCGCCTGGACGGCACCCGTCCTGGACGCCGACCCCGACGCCCCGGTGCCGTGGGTGGCCACCGCGTACGCCGCCGGGCAGTCCCTGACCGCGGCCGTCACCGACAGCGGCCCGCTGCCCGGGCACTCCGTACGGGCACTCGGCGCGGGCCTCGCCGAGGCACTGGCAGCGGTGCACGCGCTGGGCCTGGTCCACCGGGACGTGAAGCCCTCCAACGTGCTGCTCACCCTCGACGGGCCCCTCCTCATCGACTTCGGCATCGCCCGCGCCACGGACGGCACCGCGTCCCTCACCTCCACCGGGGTCTCCGTCGGCTCGCCCGGCTACATGGCGCCCGAGCAGATCCTCGGCCACGGAGTCACCGGCGCCGCCGACGTCTTCTCCCTGGGCGCGGTCCTGGTCTACGCCGCCACCGGCGAGCCGCCCTTCGCCGGGGACTCCTCGGCCGCGCTGCTCTACAAGGTCGTCCACGAGGAACCCGACCTGGGCACGCTGGAGGGCGGCCTGCGCGACCTCGCCGCCGCCTGTCTGTCCAAGGAGGCGGACGCCCGTCCGGCCCCCGGCGACGTGGCCCGGCGGCTCGCCCCCGAGGGCGCGGCCCGCCTGGTCGCGGGCGGCTGGCTGCCCGGCGCCGTGGTGGAGCGGGTCAGCCGCAGCGCGGTACGGCTGCTGAACATGGACGCCGCCGACCGGGACACACCGTCCGGGCCCGTGGGCTTCGGGAGTCCGCCGCCGGGCGTGCCGGGGCAGCCGGACGCCACGGGCACGCCGTCCCTGCCGTCCGGGGCTCCCCGCTCCGCAGGGCCGGGCGAGCATCCGCTGCCGGGGTCCGGCGCCTTCCCGGCCTCCGGGCCCGGGGTGTTCGGGCCTCCGCCTGTCATGCCGTCCGGCACGCCGGTGGCGGCTTCCGCGGTGGTCCCCGCGGCCGCTCCCCCGGGGAGCGGCCCCGTCCCGACCGTCGTACCGGGGCAGCCCGTCGTACCGGGGCAGCCGGGAGGGACCGGCACGCCGCCGGGCGCCGGGGCCGCGGCGGACGACCGGCGCGGCAAGCTCTCCGTCAGCGTCCTCGCGGACTCCGTGCCGGGCGGCGCGGGGCGCGGGCGACGGCTGAGCTGCACCGTGGTCCTCGCGGTGGCGGGTGCGCTGGCGGCGGTGACGATCGGGTCGGTGTTCGTGTTCGACCTGCTGCCGGGCGGGCACCGGGACACGGCGGGCGGCACGGGCAAGGACGACGCCCACCCCTCGGCGACGGGCCCGTCCCTGTCCTCCTCCCCGCCCGTCCCCGACCCCGCCGAGGGCACGACCGGCGTCCCCGCCCGCTACCTCGGCACCTGGGAGGGACAGGGCACGGCCCTCGAAGGCAACCTGCCCATCGGCACGTTCCGCATCACCGTCCGGCAGGCCGCCGTGGGCGAGGAGATCGGCCGGCTGCGGCAGACCGACATCGCGGGCGGCGTCTGCACCGACGTGCTGACGCTCAAGAAGGTCACGGACAAGCAGCTCGTCGCCGACTCGGTGGGCGCGAAGGGCAACCACGCGGGCTGCAACCCGGCCCTCACCACGGTCCGCCTCGTCCCCACCGGTGACGACCTGACGTACGAGTCGGACAGCGCGGAGTCGGGCAACCCGGAGGCGCGGATGTCGAAGGTCGACTAGGCATCGTCGGGAAGCCGCTTCGTGCGCGGCGCCACGTACCTCACCAGGACGGTGACCAGCAGCGCCGTCACGGCGAGCGTGACCAGCAGACCGACGAGCCAGACCCACGGGTAGTGGATGTGCACCCAGCAGGGGTGGCCCTCGCTGTGGCAGACGGAGCCCCAGTCCCTGCGGCGCCTCGGCCGCAGCACCCCGGAGATCACGGAGCCGAGCGCCTGGCACACGAGCAGCCCCGGCAGCGCGGCTCCCGCCCAGGCGAGCGAACGCGCCTTGCTCCGGCTCCAGTTCATCCGGGTGAGCGGCGCGACGAAGGCCGCGAGGGCGAAGGGCACCAGTGCGCCCACGGTTGCGGCGAGTCCGTAGCCCCTGCCCGGCCACTTCGCCGCGATCTCGCCCCAGACCGTCTCGCCCCAGGCGACGGCGCCGGCGGCGACCGGCACGACGAGCGCCAGCGCGCCGAGGAACATCAGGCAGAAGAAGAGACAACCGCCGTCCCGCTCCTTCGGCCGCGGCAGCCGTACCCGCCGGCGCTCGTGACGCAGGCTCGCGGGTGCCGCCCTCCGGCGTCCCGGCCTCGCCGAACCTCCCACCATGCCCCCCAACGAAATGCAGCGGACACCTCTCGAAGAGGCGCCCGCTGCAGGTCGTCGCCAGCGACGCTCAGTTCGTCGCCTGCTCGATCCTGTCGTGGCTGTTCTTGGCAGACTTGTGGGCGTCACCGAGGGAGTCGGCGAGCCGGGTCATCTGCGGCTTGAAGTCACGCCATTCATCGCGGAACCGGTCTGCGCCCGGGCCCTTCCAGAAGCCGTGGCTGTTGTTCGCCTGACCGTCCAGCAGGTGGATCAGGTCGCGAACCTCGCCTTCCTTCTTCTGGAACGCCTCGTAGAGCGTCTTCAGCTTGTCGAGTCCTGCACCGCGATCGATGTCGCCGGCCATCTGTCCTCCCCGTGTCACCAAAGCAAAGACCTCTGCTGTCGCACAGGACGCTACCGCACCGGCTGTTGCTCAGAAAAGTTGCCTTCGTACGGTTGCAGACCTGATACACGGCGAACGCCGTTGCAATAGTGACCTCTTGAGGGCGTTCGTTGCCGGGGAGGAACGGCCACGCTTCGACAGACAGCCCAGCGATCACTCATCAAGGATCGCCTGCACCGGCATCATCTGTCCGCTACGAACGAGGATGCCTCGGCCGACCGGGCCCTCCCCGGATGTGGGCACTCGGACATTGAACAGCTCGCCGTCGGAAGCGCTCTGGGGCGAGAGGAGTAGACCCTGACGCGAGCGACGTGTTTCCACGACAAAGCCTCGGTATTGTGAGTTGAAGGTGTCCGTGGCGCCCGCCACGAGGAGGCCGACGCCGCCGTCCCTGGCGCTTTGCGCCACGTCCTCCAACGCGCGGTCCAGATCGGTGTCGTACAGCATGTCGGCGTCATCGGCCACAACCGCGTAGGGCCGCCCCTCCGCGCGCTGAAGCAATTCTTTCAGGTCGCGTTCCGAGTTGTCCGTGGTCAGGAAGCCCAGTACGCCGGGTTCATCCTCAAGGGCGCGCAGCGGTGAGCGCCGCGGGGTCACCAGGACGAGGGGCACGTCGTTGCGCAGCAGGCTTCGCGCGGCCACCAGCAGGGCTGTGGAACGGCCCGACCTCGGGGGGCCAGCGATGACAAAACCCGGACCCGACTCCTCCAGGTCCACTCCGATCGGCTCGAGTTCGTCGCCTCCCACACAGACAAGGGCCCAGAGCGGGGACGGCGGAGCGAAGTTCGGATCGAGAGCCAGCGCCTGCTCTGCCGTGAGGCGCACGGGAAGCTCGTCAACGCGCAGCGGGCGGTGACTCTTGGGCGGTACACCGTGCACTCGACGAGCTTCCTGCGCGATGTCTCGGAGGGCCGCCACCTGTGCCTGTCCTGACGGCTCAGGCGCCAGCAGCGCGATCTGGGTCTCCTGCACGCCGTGGTCCGTCAAGCGGAGCGCGCGTCCGGGCGCCATGTTCTTTGGCACTTCCCGGTTGGACAAGCCGGCCAGCGAGTACTCATTGGCGTCGGTGAGGCGCAGGACCAGTTTGTCCGCAAAAGCGGGCGAGACCTGGCCGCTGAATCCGCTGCGGTCGGCGGTCATGACGACCTTCACTCCGACCGCGGCACCTTCTCGGAAGACCTTCACGACCATTTCCACGAGCCGGCCGTACTCGACGCCTTCGAGTGCCGACGTGTAACCCTCCCAGCCGTCGAGCAGGAGGACCATCCAGGGGAGTCGGTCCTCGGGCGCGGCGATGGCGCGCTGCTCTGCGGCGCTCGAGAGTCCTTCCAGGGCCAGGAGTTGCTGACGACGCGAGATCTCAGCCAGCAGTCGGCCGAGCAGTCGGCGGACGCGATCCGGCTGATCGCGTGTCACGACCGCACCGCAGTGCGGGAGATTGGCCAGAGGCAGCAGGGCGTTCGCGCCGCAGTCGATGCCGTAGAGGTGGACGTCCGTCGGTGACGTGCTGGCGGCAAGGGATCCTGCGAGGGTCCGCAGGGCCGTCGAACGTCCGGAGCGGGGGCCTCCGACCAGCATGAGGTGCTCCCCGTGCACGAGATCCAGGGCCAGCGCCGTACGACTCTGCAGGGCCGGCAGATCCGTCAGACCTAGGCGGATCGGGGGGACGTCCTGGTTGCCCTGTGAGGCTACTGCGCTGTCCGGGAGATCAGCGAGCGACAACTGGTCCGGCAGCGGCGCGAGCCAGGGGCTTCTTTGGGAGCCGAACCGCATCTGCTCCGCTCCGCCGCGGATGGCATCGACGAGGAGGCTCAAATCGGTGACGAGCGTGCCGTCGTCCTCTCCCTCCGACACCCGTGGTGCGGGCCGCCCGAATGACGACCAGGCGACGGACTTCACGGTGACCTTCGGGCGATCCGTTCCGATGCCGGGCCGTCGGCCACCGATCCGGGCAGACTGGACGGCGGTAAGCGACTGAGCGCCGGATCGTACGTAGGCCCGTCCGGGAGTGGACTTGGCGATGGATCCTGCGTCCGGCGCGTCGATGACGTCCGAGGACTCCGCCCCGTCGGTTACCCGGAGGGCGATGCGAAGGTTCGTGTTGGCACGGATGTCCGCGCTCACGACGCCGGCTGGCCGCTGTGTGGCGAGGATCAGGTGAACTCCGAGGGATCGGCCACGCCGAGCGATGTCGACCAGACCTGCGATGAAGTCAGGAAGCTCCGCGACGAGCGAGGCGAACTCATCGATGACCAGGACGAGTCGAGGCATCGGGTCCAGCTCGGGGCGCAGCTTCCGTGTGTCGTTGTAGTCCTCGATGTCCTTGGCGCCGACCTCGAAGAGGATCTCTTCCCGGCGCTTGAGCTCGGCTGCCAGGGAAGCGAGCGCGCGCTCGGTGAGGTGAGCGTCCAGATCGCTCACCATGCCGACGGTGTGCGGGAGCCGGGCACAGTCCTGGAACGCACTGCCGCCCTTGTAGTCGATCAGGACGAAGTTGAGAGCGTCCGGCCGATTGGCCAGAGCGAGCGAAGCGATGATGGTCTGGAGCAGCTCCGACTTTCCGGCACCCGTGGTTCCCGCAACGAGGGCGTGGGGGCCGTCCTGTTTGATGTCCAGCACGAACGGCCCGTCGGCGGCGATGCCGATGGGCGCGGCGGTGGTCGAACCACCCCGCTGCCAGATGTTCGCGACATCCGCACCCGTGGGGTCGGGCAGGCCGAGGAGGGACAGCAGACGAGCAGAAGTCGGCAATGCGGCGTCCGCGTCGTCCTGGCTCACGTCACGGACAGGGGCAAGAGAACGGGCCACCAACTCGCACCAGGCAGTCGTGACCTGGTCGGCCAGCACCTCGCCCTTGGTCTCAAGGCCGCCGCCGCTGATCCGCACGTGATGGGCGCGATCCGGCACGACACTGATCGCCGCCTTGCACTCCTCGGGCAGCAGTCGCTCGTCCTCATCGATGCAGACGGCGAACATCCCGTGCAAGGGGCCCTCTTGGAGAAGCTGCGGTACGCCGGGCACACGACGCAGGAGGCGAGCTCCGTCAAGGACGATCAGAACGAACTGGTCGGGACGTAGCTGATTGCTTGAACCGAAGTTCTGGGAGCCGCTCTTGCGGCGTTCGAGTTCGGTGAGAAGCTCATTGATGCGGCGGCCGACGACTTCGGGTTCGGATCCGATGAGAGAGATGCAGTCCTGACCGAGCTGAGGTGCGGTGTGCGGCAGCCAGTGAGCCCAGTCCCAAGACACCTGGGCATCAGGGGCCGACGAGAGCACGACGAGCGACAGGTCACGAGGGCTGTGCAGGATCGCGGACTGCGCGACCAGCGAATGGGCGATGGCCCGTCCGAACTGCCGCTGGCCAGCGATGCCGACGACCCCCAGCTCGGCGAGAGGAACGATCGCGGGGACATCCGCGACGTCGGGTGGCTGCGGCGCGTCCTCAAGGCTCCCGCCCTTGGCGGGGCGCAGTTCGATCTCCGCCGGAAGGTTCGCGAAGCCGACGCGGAGCTGCAGAACATCAGGATCGACGATGCGCCGTTCCCAGAGCCGTCGCCGAGGGCCAGTGGCGTAGAGCAGCAACTCCGCCGGGTCGGGGTGGGTTTCGCGCCGCGCACTCTGGTCCGCCTTGCAGAGGTCCTGCAGTGTGGCCTCGTACTCGGCGCTTTCCTTCTTGTACTGCTTTACCGCTTTGCGGTGCCGCTTCCGCCCATGCCGTGCTTCACTGACCCAGTACCCGATCACCATGAGTGGGCTCATGGCGCAGAAGAGCAGGGTGTACACCTGCTTGGTCATGAAGTAAGTGACCAAGCCGAACAGCGCCGGGATACAGGCAGCGATCAGCTGAAGGCGGGCACCTTCACCCTTGACGGGTTCGGCGGGGACCACGAGTCGTGGTCGCTGCCTCAGAGGGGAGAGGCGCGGGGGGCGGTTGTACGCGTAGCCGCCGTCGTCGGTCGCAGAGAGGTGGGCATCGGGCGCTTCCGGCTCGCACAGCCGGATCACGGAGTCCCCGATCCTGGCGGTGGCCCCGACAGGCCATTCGGTTCCTGCATGGACCTCGACCGAAGCATCGTCGAACGATATTGCGGCGTCTTCGGTGGGATGGACCGTGACGGTCCCGTCGATGCCGACAGAAAGCTTGAGAGCGGTGGCGGGCAGAGAGGGATCATCGATCGGCAGGGTGCATATCCGGCTTGAGCCGATGGTGGCGACGCCCACTTGCACCCGGGCGATGTGGCCGGCTCCCGGCCCACCGCAGACGCGGAGCTCGTACCGGCCGTCGGGCTCGCCCCGGCGCATGAAGGGGCCGATCGAATCGTCGGTGGTGACCCGTACGCCGTCGCGGAGGACGGCCGCGGCAGGGGCCTCAGGTTCGTAACTCTGCCCGTCGACCCACAACGTAGGTGCAGCGGGAGGAACATGAGTCGTGCGCGAGCCGACGCCCCCCGGTCCAAGGAGAGGAACGACAACCGAGGGCTCTAGTCCCAACCGGTCACCGCTGGGCAAGGCGGATGCGCCGCTCAGGCAAGCAGCCACATCTCCGGTCGTTGCTCCCACTTCCAGGGTGACCAATGTGTCGCGCGGGTCTGTGCCTTCCCGCAGGACCGTCACCAGGACTCGCATGTTCTTCTTCCTCTCGGCCCGGCAGGGACTGGATCAGGGCTTGGGGTTTCTGAGGTCCTTCGCGGACTTGTCGCAGGCGGTGGCCTCGTCGCGCAGCGCTTCCGCGACACTTCCACACTTTGTCCGCCAGTTCCTCAAGTCGCCGCGGATCCGGTCCGCATGGGGGCCGGACCAATTCTTCATGGTGACCGTTGAAAATGTGTGCGGTGAGTCAGTAAGTTTTTCGATGTGTTCCGCGAGACTCCTCAGCTTTGCGGCTCGCTCCGTCAGTTCTTGGACTTCTGGGTTCGCCATACCTTCTCCTTCTCGTCTGGCTGGGGAGTTCAGTCCGTAGAGGCCGAGTCGTGCGAGCTGGCCAAATTACGGACTCTGTTCAAAGCCGAGGCTGTCGCACCCAAGGCGGTCAGGTCAAATGTGTCGACCTCGTCGAAGACGATGGCCAGGGCAAGGTCGATCGCATCTACTTCCCCCGCTGCAGACCCGAAGGTACTGAATCCCTTTCCCGTTGGATTCTTCGCGCGTGTGGTCGTGATTTCTGCTCCAGCGCGTCGCAGGGTGCCAACCTTCTTGGCTCGTGTGACGACGTATTCGTATGCGCGCTCATGGTAGGTGAGTTTCAATGCGCGTGCCCTGGCCCTGAAGGCACGCATGTTGAAATCGAGGTCGACGGTGACTCCGTCCAGCAGAAGTAGCGGGTCCTTGAGTGTGGGCTGACTTCTGCCATGCGACCGGTAAGTAGTCTCGGGAATCGACTCGCCGTGAAGTCGGAGTTCGATCCGGGTTTCGGTTGTGTCAGACCACTTTTTGCGCGGGTAGCTGAGGGTTACTTCGCCGAAGTCACCCACTGTGCCACTTCTACCTGCTTCCTTCTTGGTGAGGAATGGCTTGAGTTCAAATTTCAGTTCAGTCATCGTGCTTCCATTCAACGGTGCTGTGCCCTGGACGGCCCGCTTCAGCGAGCTCCACTTGGGTGAGCGTTTCAGAACCAGTTCATCGGGTTCGCTGCCTTCGCCACGCTCTTCGCACCACTGACAAAGTCATCCTTGGCCTCTGACACCTTGTCGCCCGCCCAGTCGACCGCCTTGCCGGCACCAGCCTTGATCTCGGGCCAGTGCTCCACGATCTTTGCCCCGCCGTAGACCAGGCCGGTGCCGACGGTCAGGCCGATAGTGACCGGATTCGGGGCGATCATCGCAGCAGTCAGCGACGCATTGAAGCCCACCTCTGCGACGTCCGCGACATATCCGGCACCCTTCTCCTTGAAGGCATCCTTCGGATTCCCCTGAGCGACGACGTTCGCGAAACTCACTCCAGTTGCAACCGCACTGAGGCCGATGCCGCCAACTCGTATGACGCCTGCGGTCTTGCCTGCGGTCTTGAGACCGGCAAGCCATGGAGAAGCCTTGGTAGCGCCGGGAATGCTGTTGGCGAACCGCTGAACGTTGGCTGCCTTGGAAAAGACTGCTGGCAGGCTCGCGTGGCCGGCCCGGGTGATGGCTGCGCCAGAATGAGAAATTCCACCGAAGGCCCTGGCCAGCTTGTCGGATCCGACCAAGGCATCCACGGCGCCGTTCGAGAAGAGGCGACCAACGCCGGGGAGACCTCGCAGTCGATTCCAGCCTTGGCCGAGCAAGTCAGCACGAAGAGTAGCCGTAAAGGGGATTCGGCTGATGCGCTGATAGGTGGTGCTCCTGCTGAACGCGTTGCCCAGCTGGCCGGGGAGCCAGCTCCCCGGCGCAGCGAGGTTGCGCAGCTGCCCTGCTGGAAGCGACCGTGCAGCGTTTGTGAGCCATCCCCTGTCTACCGCAGCGCGCAGCAGCCCACTGTGCCAGGAGTTCTGGTAGATGTTCTTCGCCAGGACGCCGGCATAGAACAAGCCACCCCCTCCGATCTTCACGACAGTGGCTGCATCCGAGACATCCTTCAGAAGGGTTTCGATACCCTTCTCGCCAAATTGGCTGAGGCCCGGAACCTTCGCGAGGTAGTGGGCCTCAATGCGCATCAGCCAGTCGCTGTATGTTTCCCGGTGTCCACGCTCAAAGAGTTGGTCTTCCCGTGCGATACCCGCCCGCTTCCGCAGGTCGGGCGGAGTTTCCGTGGCCCATGTCTGCATCGGCTTGATGACGGCCAGCTTGCCGGAGACTCCCAGCGTCGAAGCACGTGTGAATGCCTCGGTGAGCTTGTCGGACAGGCCGCCCTTTCCGTCCAGAAGCTTGGCGAGCTGGTCAAGGTCGTCAGGGTTGACATTCCGCATTTGGTCCCCCGTTGCTACGAGCTCTGGTCGGCGAAATCTTCCTTGTCGGGGAGGAGATCGGCGAGGTTGTCCCAGATCTCGCCGGCGCTGGAGCGCGCGACCGTCAGGGTGCTGTCGGGACCTACCTGGCCTTCCTGGATGGGCTCTTGGGGCTGAGTGCGCACCCAGTACCCGTGGTGACCGCAGTCCCACACGGCGATACTCCGCACGGCCTGGTTCTGCTGTTTGCCTTGCCACGCAATGGTGATGCGCCAGGTCGAGTCGAGGGAGAGGGCGAGTTCGACGAGCGCGGACCGCTGCGGTTCAGCAAGGTCGCTCGCACCGGTGAGGGCGTTGAGGGCAGCTGTCCGTACGGCCTCTTCGTCGTCGGCCTCGTCGGCCAGAGCGGTGAACACCTCGTCCAGCGCGCCCATCGTCGTCGTGATCTCGGAGACCCCCGCGATCTCCGAATCGTCGAGTTCGACGCGCCGCAGCTTGACCTTCCGGGCCATCTCCCAGACCAGGGTCTGCGGCTCGATCGGAACGTACTCTGACTCTTCCTCTCCGGGCCAGGCGTCATGGGAGAAGACGCTGTCCTGTCCCACGACCAGACCATGGGTGAGGGCACCGAGTTGGCCCGTGACCTCGGCCTGGATGACCATCAAGGGGCGGGCCAGAGCAGTCAGGAGCTCACGGAGCAGAGGGGAGAGTTCACCCTCGGGGCCGACGAGGCCGATCTGCTGAAGCTCACCCAGTGAGTGGTAGAGCTCGGCAGGCGGCGTCTCTTTGTCCAGCAGGTGGGCGAAGACTGCGATGTGACGGTCGGCCAGCTTGAAGCGGCCTCGGGAGCTGTCGAACGAAGGCATGCTGTTCAGTCTCTCCTACGGTCTGCGGGCGAGGTTCATGGACGGCGGGCGGTGAGCTCACCTGTGACGGTGCGACAAGTGGGGCCGCGTTCAAGTCCGTAGGATCCGCGAGTGCGGTGGTGACGAGCAAAGTGTGGCGCTGCACATTGGGGTCCCCCCGTGAGACGTAAGCTCCATCGATGTATCTGACGATATCGGTGGGGTTCGCGGTTTCACCAGAGCGAACTCCCTGGCGAACAGGGCTGGCGCGGCATCAGTCGAACCAGCCGCCGGTGGCCTTCCCGACGCCCTTCGCCCCGTCCATCAGTGCCCCGGCGCCTTCGCTCGCGGCGATGAGCGAGGCGTATAAGGCCACGCCGGATACCTTCGCGACGTATCCCGCCTTGTCTCCGTTGAAGGCGTCGACAGGGTTGCCCTCTTGATGGACATCGAAGCCACCCACGGCTGTGGCGACGGCGCTGCCGCCCACACCCGCAGCCCGCCCCACCCGGCTGTCCGCAGAGCCGTACCGGCCCCGGAGGCGAAGGCCCCGAACCTGCTTGCCCCGGCGACCCGCGCGGCAGTGCCTGCGTTCTTGCCGACCTCGAGGAGGTTGGCTTCCCCAGGCCCACAGCCGTCCGCCGAGGAGCTGGGCGAGCCTGTCTGATCCCCCCAGTACGTCGAGGACGACGGACGGTGTGTTGGCGCCGATCCGCTCAGCCAGTTGCGCTACGCGGAACGGAATGCAGGAAGGAGGACGCCCTTTCAGGATCTGGCCGTTCACCTGGCTGACCCACGACAAGATCTCCCCGCGGTTCCCGCTGACGGATGCAGCGTGCTGCAACTCGAACGTGACGCCACTTATGCTCCTGACGCCTCTCGTTCGTCTGCCGACCAGCAGGTAGCCGGCTCCCTCCTTACTCCTCACCGGTTGATCGACTGGATCTCCTGGACGATGACATCTTGGTCGTTGCCGAAGGTGCCGTTGGGGAGCGTTCCTGCCTCACCATTGGACGCTTTCCAGGTGATTTCCCACGTGACGGTGGCCTTGAGCTTGTACGTGTTGCCGCCGGACGAGCGCAGATACGTGATGCCGCACGGCGGGGTCTCGTCAGTCTTACCTCTGGTGTAGGGCGCCCCGATGGAGTCGTCTGCGTTGATCGTGCATTCGCCGGAAGCGGGGAATGTGGTGGCGTCGGCGGTGCCAGGCTCCAGCTTCAGCGACTTGGGCCTGGCTGTCGTGGTGGCTGAGAGGTTCCAACCGCCCACGTTGAGGGCTGCTGTGACGGAGACCTCATGGAAGTCCGCCTTGTCCAGCCAGGCCCATGTGGGGAGGTTGACCTTCGACGTACCCTCCGGAGCCAGGGTCACTTCGGTATTGGGTACCTGGACCTCGTTGTAGGCGAGCTTGGCCAGTGTCTCCGCGTCGATGGCGTTCTCTACCGGAGGGTCGTCGCCGTTGTCGACCCAGAAGTCCGCTTGACTGCAGGCCAAGTAGTCATCGCCCTCGAGGCGCTTCCAGTCGTAGACCGTCCCCCAGAACATCCCTTCACCGGACTTGTCCTTGTTGAAGTTCTTGTAGGGATCGCCCTCGATGTAGCGCGACTTGTCCGCGGCGTACGCCTCTGCGGCACCGCTGAAATGTCCCACGTTCCAGCGACGCTCGAACTCCTTCTCGTACTCCTCCGGTGTCCACTGAGGTTCGTACCAGCAGGCGGGCGGGTCATAGTTGCCCACAGGAGCCAGCGTCCCGGTCGAACCTCCGCTGCCGTTCTTGGATGTGTCGAAGGTGACCTGAGAGGTGATGGTGCGGCCCTTGGAGCCACCGGCACCGTTGCCGCCGCGTGACCCACCGAACCCCGTCTCCGCGTGTGCAGTCCCTGTGGCAAGGGATGCGCTCACGGTTAGGCAGAGAGCGACAATGACGCGTTTCCTGGAAGTCCCTACGGAATGCACTTCTCGCTCCCCCTGTTCGATACGACCTTGCTCGTTACCCACACACCCTCTGAGTTCCGCTCCAGGCGGCTGATGTAGTAGACGTACGAGGTGTTCGTGGGGGCGCTCCGGTCGACCTTGTTCGTCTTCTTGAACCTGTTGAAGACCTTGCTCTCGTCTGCGCAGAGCGTCACTGCTGCCGTCGTCTTGCCCGACAGATCTACGGTGGGCGAGTAGTAGCGCGTGGTGCCGGTGATCGTCGCATCGTGATCGATGAACGTCTGCACCCACTGCACGGCCCCGGCCAATGCTTCGCCCTTGTAGTAGAAGGTCAGAGCCGGAGAATTCACATCGCCGTCCGTGATGGCGCGGTTGACCGCCGTCATGGAGCGGCCGGCGTCGGAGAGGATTGCGTCCTTGGCGGCGACGCCGGTCTTCCAGCCTTCGAAGTCTTCTTTGACATCACCCGGCAGGGACAGATCCGGACGGCTGACGTCCTGTGTCGGGCTCGCTGACACCGACCCTGACTCGGTCGGATCGCCGCCGCCGACTCCGGCGATCTTGTCGTTGGGATCGGATTTGTTCTCCCCGCCGCCGCATGCGGTCAGCAGCAGCGCTGCGGATGCCGCGAGCGCGACAGCAACGGGCAAAGTTCGGCGCTTCACAGTGGACTCCCCGTGTGACAGACGTTCAGTCAAGAGCTCAGACGCTATCGGTGAGGTTCTCGGTTTCGCCAGCGCGAACCATCCTGATAGAAGCGGCAATCCAGGCCATATGGGGGCCGGGGCCGCGATGACCGCGCATTAGTGTGGCGTGGGAAACAATCCGGCCGACGCGAAGCCGGGGACAGGGAGGAGGCCGGGAGCCAGTGGGAACGGAGGCCGTCGGTGAGGCGGTTGCCCGCCAGGAGCCGAGGGACGTGCAGGCCGGCCGACGCAGGGACGTGATCGCGTGGCTGCTGTTCAGCCTTGTGTGCGCGGGCGGTTCGGCAGGTCTGGCCTGGCTCGCACCGGCCCTGCCGCTGCCGGGCCCGCTGCGGGGAGCCGCCTTGCTCCTCGCCTGGATCGTGCTGCCGCTCATGTCGCTGCTGGGACCGCTCCTGCTGCTGAGGAGGGTTCCGCGCAAGCAGCGGCGGGTGGCGTGGCAACTCGTCGTGCCGGTTGTCGCGGGCGTCGCGCTCGGTGTGCTGGGAGGCAGAGCCGGTGACCAGGCCGCGCTGGCCGGGCGAGGGACCTGGGCCGTTGCGGAAGTCGTGGCGGTGGATCAGGGGCGGACCAATCGGTGCGAGCTGCGCACGGCCGAGGGACGTGCCGTCTCGCCCTCGCTCTCGGAGCAGGACGGCTGCGGCGACTCGATCGCGAAGGGCGACAGGCTGCGGGTGAGGTACGACCCCGAAGGTGCCGCCCGGCCGGTCGAGCGGGTGGACGGCACCTCGTACGCGGGACTGCTCGCCGGCCTTCTCCTGGCCGCGGTTCTGATGGGCACGTGGGGCGGCGTACGGCAGAGCCGATGGGACCGGGCCCACATCGGCTGAAAGCCGTCTGTGCCGACAGGTGTCAGCGGCGGGCGGAGCCACGTTGTGGCGGTGAAGCCGCCTGTGCAGAAGGCCGCGTCGAAGGCGGCCCGCGCCGGCCTCCCCCGCATCTGCCCCACCACGGGCCGTACTTCGGCCGTCGGAGCCGTGACCCCTGCCACCCCGGTTCCACCCGCGTGAGCAATGTGTGCAGGCATCATGTCCTCCCCGTGACGTCCTCCCTCGTCCCCTCCGTCACAGCCGTGTGCGGGGACCGTGCGGGTACGGCAACAGATTCGCTGGCGCACAGGACAGGCGGGGGTGGAGGGCCGTATCCAAGAGGGGTTCGCCCAGGGGGAGTTGCAGAGGGGTAACGGTGGTGTCCGTGTGGTGCGGGTGCCCGGACGTGCCTTGAGGGGTGTTTGGGCGGCTGATACGGTGCCATGGCTTGACACTCGCCCCGGCGCTGCAATACCCGCGCAAGACGCGGACGGCAGGCGCGACGACGGGTGAAGTGTCCGCAAGGGCAAAGAATGTGGCAGACAGTTTCTTGGGTGTACGGGGAGCGGTTGCGTGAAGATCCAAGAGCGTACGGGGGTGGGCGCCGGGCGTTCCGGCGCTCCGGTCCAGCCGCCGGTCGGTGACCGGCTTCCCGCGCCGCCCCGCGAGCGCAAACCCGCACTGGCCGCACTCGCGGTCCTGCTGATCCTCGTCGGCGCGCTCGGCGCGACGATGCTGGTACTGCGGGCCGGGGACCGGATCGAGGTCGTGAAGGTGACCGAGGAGGTCCAGGCCGGTGAGTCCGTGGGCAAGAGGGTGACGTCCGTGATGGTCGCCGCCGACGACGGCATCAACTACATCCGCTGGGAGCAGCTGGACGCGCTGAAGGACCTCAAGGCCAAGTCCACCATCTACCCCGGCACCGTCGTCATCGGCGAGATGTTCACCGACAGCGACAGCCTCCCCGACGGCAAGGCCCTCGTCGGTCTCGCCCTCAAGGAGGGCCAGTACCCGGCGGACCTGAAGAACGGCGACGCCGTCTCCGCCTACCACGTCGGCTCCACCGGCTCCGCCTCCGGCAACTCCGGCAACTCCGGCAACTCCGGCGCGGGCGCGGACAAGGGCGACAGCGGCGGCCTCATCGTCGCCGACGCGCGCGTGGACAAGATGAAGACGAACAGCGACGCCACCGTGAGCACCGGCACCCTGGCGCTCACCCTCCTCGTCGACGAGGGCGACGCCGCGGCCCTGGCCCAGGCCGCCGCGGCGGGCGAGGTCGCCGTCGTGCGCGTCCCCGGCAACTAGAAGACAGGGCACCACGAACCATGGCGCTCATCGCTCTCGCCGCCGACAAGGGTTCCCCCGGCGTCACCACCGCGGCCGTCGCCCTCGCGGCGGTCTGGCCGCGCCGTGTCCTGCTCGCGGAGACCGACCCGGCCGGCGGCGACCTGGTGTACCGGTCCGCCGCCGCGCACGGCGGGCCGCTCAACCCGAACACCGGCATGCTGTCGATCGCCGCGACCGCGCGGCGCGGCCTCGTCCCCGACCAACTGTGGGACCACGTACAGCCGTTGAGCGGGGGACTGGAGGTCCTCGTCGGGCTCGGCATCGCCGAGCAGGCCGCGGGCCTCGCCGGGCTGTGGCCCACCCTCGGCCGTGCCTTCGCCTCGCTCGGCGACTCACCGAGCTCGCCCGCCGACGTCATGGCCGACTGCGGGCGGATCAGCGGGGAGACCCCCGCGGCGGACCTGTTCCCGCACGCCGCGCTGGTGCTGCTGGTCTCGCGGACCGAGCCGGAGGCCATCGCGCGCGTCCGCGACCGCGCCGCCGCGCTCTCCGCCAAGCTGCACGGCGGTGCCCGCGGGGCCGCGAGCCTGGGCACCCCGATGATCGGGGTCGTCCTCGTCGCGGACCCGGGCAGCGCCGCCAAGCTCGCCGGACAGGTCAACGACATGCTCGTGCACGCCCAGACCGGCGCCCGCGTGGTCGGCACCATCGCCGACGACCCGGCCGGCGCCGAACAGCTCGCCGGGCGCAGGCGCGGCCGGCTCGACAAGTCGCTGCTCATCCGCTCGGCCCGCAAGGTCGCCGCGGACCTCTACCAGCAGTACGGAGCCTCCTGGTCCGTGCCCGGGCAGGCCCCGCAGGAGGCCGGCCGATGACCGCTGTCGACCACCAGCTGGTCAAGCGGTTCCGCCAGGACGCCGGTGACCGCATCGCCGAGCAGCGGCGGCAGGACCAGGTCGCCGGGGTCACGCCGATGTCCGGCGAGGACGAGCGGCACTACGCCCGCGCGGTCATAGCCCAGATCCTGGAGGAGCACGCCCGCCAGGAGATCAACGCGGGGCGTACGCCGCTGGACGCCGAGACCGAGGAGCAGTACGCGGCCGCCGTGCACGCCGCGCTGTTCGGCGTCGGCCGGCTCCAGCCGCTGCTGGACGACCCCGAGGTCGAGAACATCGACATCAACGGCTGCGACCAGGTCTTCGTCGGATACGCCGACGGCCGCGAGGCGCGCGGCGAGCCGGTCGCGGAGACCGACGAGGAGCTGATCGAGCTCATCCAGGTGCTGGGCGCGTACAGCGGACTGTCCTCCCGGCCCTTCGACTCCGCCAACCCGCAGCTCGACCTCCGGCTGCCGGACGGCTCGCGTCTGTCGGCCGTGATGGACGTGGCCCGGCGGCCGGCGCTGTCCATCCGCCGCGCCCGCATGGGCAAGGTCTTCATCTCCGACCTCGTGGGCAACGGCACGGTGACGCCGGAGATCGGGCACTTCCTCGCCTGCGCCGTACGGGCCCGCAAGAACATCATGATCGCGGGCGCCACCAACGCCGGGAAGACCACGCTCCTGAGGGCCCTCGCCAACGAGATCCCTCCCCACGAGCGCCTCATCACCGTCGAGCGGGCGCTGGAGCTCGGCCTCGACACCTTCGCCGAACTCCATCCCAACGTCGTGGCGTTCGAGGAGCGGCTGCCCAACTCCGAGGGCCAGGGCGCCATCCCCATGGCCGAGCTGGTCCGCCGGTCGCTGCGCATGAACCCCTCCCGGGTCATCGTCGGCGAGGTCCTCGGCGACGAGATCGTCACCATGCTCAACGCGATGTCCCAGGGCAACGACGGCTCGCTGTCCACGATCCACGCCAACAGCTCCAGCGAGGTCTTCAACCGCATCTCCACCTACGCCCTCCAGGCGACGGAGCGGCTACCCATCGAGGCCAGCCAGATGCTGATCGCGGGCGCGGTGAACTTCGTGGTGTTCATCCAGCGCCGCAACGACTTCCAGGCCGGCGGCCGGCTCCAGCGCACGGTGACCTCCGTCCGCGAGGTCAACGGCGTCGACGGCCGCGTGCTGTCCAGCGAGGTGTTCGCCGAGGCGCCGGACGGCCGCATCGTGCCGCACGCCCCGATCGCCTGCCTCGACGACCTCATCGCGCAGGGCTACCGGCACACCGGGTCATGGGGGTGACTCGACCATGACAACGACTTCTCCGGCGGCGGCGCTCGCGGCAGCAGGCCGGTTCGGCTCCATGGGCGGACTGTTCTCCACGACCGTCCTGTACGCCGTCGGCAGCGGCATCGCCGTCGGCGGCGGCCTCGCCCTGCTGCTGATCGCCGTACGCGGACTGCCCGCCAAACCCGAGCACGAGAAGCAGAAGGCCACCGAGCGGGCCGAGGAACTGCTCAGGTTCGCCGGCCGGCGCGGCTCGCTCGCGGCCCTCGTCGGCCTCGCCGTGCTGCTGCTCACCCGCTGGGCGGTGGCCGGGATCGCGGCCGGCGTGCTCGTCTTCTTCTGGGACCGTCTCTTCGGCGGAGCCCGCGAGGAACGCGCCGCCATGCGCCGCGTGGAGGCCCTCGCCTCCTGGACGGAGTCGCTGCGCGACACCATCGCCGGCGCGGTCGGCCTGGAGCAGGCCATCCCCGCGTCCGCGCGCGCCGCGGCGCCCGTGCTGCGGCCGCATCTCGACGCGCTCGTCGACCGGCTGCGCGCCCGCACCCCGTTGCCCGACGCGCTCCAGATCCTCGCGGACGAGATCGACGACGCGTCCGCCGACATCATCGTCGCCGCGCTCATCCTCAACGCCCGGCTGCGCGGACCCGGTCTGCGCCAGGTGCTCGGCGCGCTCGCCAAGTCGGCGCGCGAGGAGGTCGACATGCGTCAGCGTGTGATGGCCCAGCGCGCCTCCACGCGCCGCTCGGTGCAGATCGTCGTCGCCGTCTCGATCGCGTTCGTCCTCGGACTGTCCGTGTTCAACCGCGACTTCGTCGAGCCGTACGGCACCGCCGTCGGCCAGCTCGTCCTCGCCCTGGTGTGCGCCCTGTTCGCCCTGGGCTTCTGGTGGCTGCGCAAGCTGTCCACCATCGAGACGCCCGAACGCTTCCTGGTGCGCGACGAGTCGTCGGTCCGGTTCGTCCGTCCCCGTACGCAGGCGCCGACGGAAGAGGGGGTACGGCGATGAGCCTGACCATGCCGATCGTCGTCGGGGTGATCCTGGGGCTGGGCGTGTACGCCCTGATCCGCGCCCTGATGCCGACCAGGCGCAGCGCGGTCGCGCAGGTCGCCCGGATCGACGCGATGCGGGCGCGCGGGGCGGCGTACGAGTCCTCCCGCAAGGCCCAGGACACCGGCGGCAGGTTCGCCTCCCTGCGCGCCGAGACGGGCGCCAGGGTGGCCGACCTCTACCTCCAGCAGGGCTGGGAGCTGCGCTCGCTGCGGGCCGACCTCGCGGTCCTGGACCGCAGCTGGGAGAAGTTCCTCGCGACGAAGGTGCTGCTGGGCACGGCGGGCCTGTTCTTCGGTCCCTTCCTCTTCGCCGTCGTCTGGACGATGGGCTTCGGCCGCAACCCGGTCGTGCCGGTGTGGCTGGCGCTGCTGTGCGCGGGCCTGTTCTTCTTCCTGCCCGACCTGGAGGTACGCCGGGACGCCGCGGAGAAGCGCCGCGACCTGCGCCGCGTCATCGGGGCCTACCTGGACCTGGTGTCGATGAGCCTCGCGGGCGGGCGCGGTCTGCCCGAGGCGCTGCTGGCCGCCGCCGAGGTCTCCGACGGCTGGGCCACGCAGCGCATCCGCAACGCCCTCGCGGACGCCCGGATCACCGGCATCAGCCAGTGGCAGGCGCTCGGGCAGCTCGGCGAGGAGCTGGGCGTGGAGGAGCTGAAGGACCTGTCGGCGTCGCTGGCGCTCGTCGCGGACGACGGCGCGAAGGTCCGGGAGTCCCTCGCCTCGCGCGCCGAGACCATGCGGCACCGCGAGCTCGCCGAGATCGAGGGCAGCGCGGGCGAGAAGTCGCAGTCGATGCTCGTGGCGCAGCTGCTGCTGTGCGCCGGCTTCCTGGTGTTCCTGATCTTCCCGGCGGCGATGCGGGTGTTCCAGGTGTGACGTCAGTGATCGCAACCGCCCCTGTTCCCAGCTGAGTCGAGAGGAAAGAGACCCTCATGAACGCACCGAAGAACGCACACGACGACTTCCGCACCGGTATCCCGGCGGTGGACTTCCTCGTCACCTTCCTGCGCGGCCGCGTCGAGCGCGCCCGCTCGGGCGAACTGGACCGCGGTGCCTCCGCGGTCGAGTGGGTCATCATCTCCGCGGTCGTCGTGGCGATCGTCGGTGTCGTCGCCGCGATCATCAACGCCGCCCTGAGCGAGGGCGCCAACAAGGTCGGCGACTGCATCAAGGGCGCGGACGCCGGCAAGACCTGCTGACGGCCGCGGATCGACGGGGGCGCAGGTGCGCGGACATCGCTGGGAGCGCGGCTCGGTGTGCGGCCGGGCGTGCCGCTGGGTACGCCGCAGGACGGAGGCAGCCTCCGCCCGCGGTGACTCCGGCATGACCGCGATCGAGTTCGTGCTGCTCACGCCGGTGCTGTTCTTCATGATCTTCGCGACGGTCCAGTTCGCGCTGTATTTCTTCGCCGATCATGTCGCCCAGGCGGCGGCCCAGGCGGGCGCGCGCAAGGCCCGGGCGACGGCGGACGCCCAGCCGGGCGGCTGGCGCGGCGAGGCCCGCGAGGTCGTCGACTCCTACATCGACCAGCTCGGTCCGCAGCTGGTGCTGTCGCCCGAGGTGAGGATGCTCCAGCCCGAGCAGAACACGGTCGGCGTGGAGATCACCGCCCGTGTCCCCACGGTCTTCCCCGGCCTGGACCTGACGGTGCACGCGCAGTCGTCGGGGCCGGTGGAGCGGTTCGTGCCGGAGGGGGAGAACTAGGTGAACCGGAAGGTGCCGTGGGACGGCCTGCCGACGGCGGTACGGGACGACGGCGGCGACAGCGGCCTGTCCACGGTCGAGGTCGTGATCCTGGCGCCGGTGATGATCCTCTTCATCCTGGTCCTGGTGGCCTTCGGCCAGCTGGTCGACGGCCGCGGCGCGATCGACGGCGCCGCCCGGGACGCAGCCCGCGCGGGCTCGATCCAGAAGGACCACGCCACGGCGATGGCCGAGGCGCGCAAGGCGGCGAGGGCGGACCTGGAGGACGTCTGCGCGGGCCCGGTCTCGGTCCGCCAGACGAGTGCAGGCTTCGAACCGGACACCTTCTTCACGGTCGAGGTCAGCTGTGAGGTGCGGGGACTGGCCATGCTGGGCCTGGACATCCCCACCACCCTGTCGGCGAGCTTCAGCTCACCCCTGGACCCCTTCCGGAGGACGGCGTGAGGGCATGGACCGCCTCGCGGCGGGCGGAACTGGACGACCGGGGCTCGGGCGCCGGCGCGGTGATCATCTTCGCGCTGGTGTTCCTGTCCCTGTCCGCGTTCGTGATCGACGGCGGCATGTCGATCTCCAAGCGGGAACGCGCCGCCGACATCGCGGAGCAGGCGGCCCGCTACGCCGCCCAGGACATCGACCGCGAGGCCCTCTACGACAACGAGGGCGGCCCGGCACCCATCAACTTCCAGAACTGCGACGCCCGCGTCAGGGCCTTCGCCCGCGAGATGGACATGACCGGCGCCGACATCGCCGCGTCCCGCTGTGTGGCGGCCGACGCGGCCCAGGTCGAGGTCGAGATCCAGCTGACGTACTCGCCGGTGTTCACCGGCATGTTCTACGGCGGCGACGTGGTCGTGCACGGTCAGGCGGTGGCGGAGAACGAGGTCGGCTGAGGACCTGTGGGGCCGGCGGCCGTCCGGTGAGGCGCCACGGGGCAGCCGGCTGTCCCCGCTGTCGTCACCCGGCCTTGTCGTCCTTCTTCCCTCTTCTGTCCTCGACCTTCATCGCCTCCCGCACCTGCTTGGCCAGCTCCTCGTCGAGCTTCGTGAACTCGCGCACGACCGCCTCCGACATGTCCGCGAGGGCGTCGAGCTGCTGGGTGATGTCCTCGCGGCCGTCCTCCCAGTTGGACTCGAAGTCGCCGAGGGCGTCGTTGACGCTGCTGTCCCCGATGTCGTCCTTGTAGGACTCGAAGAGCTTCCTGGTGTGGTCGAGGCGGGTTCTGACGGAACGCAACCGGCTGCCGAAGCCGGCCAGTTCCTCCAGCGGGAGTGAGAGGTCGCTCTTTCCCTTGCCCATGTGCCGGTGTCCCCCAGACGGGTCGGTCAGACGAAGCGGAAGGTGCTCGTGACGGCGTCGAAGATGTCGTGGAACGCCTCGGCCAGGTCCAGGACGGGGCTGGCGCCGGAGACGAGGAGGACCTGGTCCGTGGTTCCGGGGACCGGGATGTACGTCTGGGTCAGTGCCATCCGCAGGGTCCGGCTGTCGCCCCGCGCGACCGGCACGTCCTCCACGCCGTACGTCCGTGCCGCCGTCCCCGCCCCGGGGATCTCGACCGTGGTCACCGTCCGCCAGGCGTCGCCCTCCCGGCGGGCCGTGACCGTCCGCAGGCTGTCGGCGATGGCGCGGGGGTCGGTGGACAGGGCGACGCCCTGCCGGTTCCTGGCGCCGAGCGCGGAGACCGTGAGGGTCGCGACCAGCGGCACCCCCTCGAAGTTCTCGGCCATGCAGCCCAGGTAGAGCGCCCCGGAATCGTGTGCCTCCTTGGCCATCCTGTGCAGCACGGCCGTCACGTCCGCCCGGTAGGGCTGGAGTTCAGGCGTGTCGCGGACCCGTTCGTCCACCAGCGACCGGACGGTCGACTCGCGCCCCTCCGGGCGGATGTCGAATTCCCACCAGGTTTCTGGAACTGCCAGGGAAAAACTGGGCATTGAGGCAACTTTCCTTCGCTCCGTGGAACCCCGGTCAGCCGAGGTCCATACCGAGATCCTCTGTCGCGATTTCGATGAGCCTGCTGTCCGGGACCCGGGGAGCGGAATAGCCGAGCCCTCTGGCGTGGCCGAGGAAGTCGGCGGGCAGAGTCACATGGTATTTCGACAGGTAGTACGCGAGGTCCTCGCGCCAGATCCATGTGCCGTCGGTGTAGAGCGAGCCGATCCCCGTGAGGTCCGGAGCCTCGGGATCCAGTACGTCGGGTCCGGCGCTCATCTCGCTCCAGATGCCCGTTCCCCCTCTGAGGTAGCCGGCGATCCGGTCCTCGTCGAACTCGCCGGCCAGCCTGACGGCATCCCTGATCGAACCGTCGAGAGGCAGTCCCCAGCCGGGGGAGAGCTCCGCGAAGAAACCCAGAGGGTGAATCATCAGAAGTACCTCGATACTGTCGGGAGCTAGGCCATCGGCAGGAACGTCAGCCATACTCCTTCATCCTTGATGTGCGGAGTGAAGGGGCCTTCCCCGAAGCTGGGCACACCCACCGCGTTCGTCGGTGCTTTGACGGGTACTCCGAGGGAGTTCGCCATTTCCTGGATGACCTGGGGCTGGGCCGCCCCTGAATGGCAGGTCAGCATTCTGACGGGCTCGCCATTGTAGCCGGGTATCCGCTGGATCGTATCAAGCACGTGGTTCGGGTGGACCGTATGGCCGCCTGCCCGGACTCCGGCGCGGTTCGCCTCGCCGGCCACCATTCTGCCGTCGCGTGTTCCGTGGATGATGACGTCCTGATATCCCGGGAGCCGCTCGGCGACGTCGAAATTCCGCAGGGTGGCGGGGTCGTGGCCGATGGCCGTCGCACCCGGCTTGTGATAGACGGGGACATCCGAGGGGAGGGCGTCGTCGGCCGCCCGGCCGGGGGGACCCACGTGAGGCGAGTCGGCTTTCCACCACCGGCTCTTGCCCATCATGCTGAAGAGAGAGAAGCGGACGTTCTTCAATTGCCGGATGCTGTCGGCGGTGTTCTTCAGACCCCCGCCGATGCCTTTCATGGCTCCGGCGCCGAGCGCCTTCAGTCCGCCCGCCTTCCACAGCTTTCCCAGCTTGGCCAGGCTGGTGAAGCCTTTGGTGGCGGGTATACAGTCCAGCACCGCCCAGGCCAGGTCTCCCCAGCCCGCTGTGCCGTTGAGCATTTTTCTGACCGTGTCGGCCAGCACGATCAGGGCGGCGGCGAAGACCAGCCACCCGAGAGGGCCGCCGATGATCATGACGATGATGCCGACGATCGTCACGACCCATTTGCAGACGGTGACGATCTCGTCCCAGTGGTCGGTGACCCAGTCGCCGATCTCCTCCCACCAGTGCCGGTTGGGGATGCCGGCGTCGGACGCCTCCTGGAGCCTGGTGACCGTGCGGCGGGCGGCCTCCTCGCGCAGGCCCCGGGCCTGGGCGGCCAGCCTCTTCGCCGCCTCCAGGGCGTTCTGGGCGGCGCTGACGTCCCGCTGGGCCGTCTCCTGGCGCTCCTTGGCGTGCCGGGCGTCACGGGTGGCCCGGCGGACCTCCGACTCGTCCGGCTTCGGAACGTCCTTGCCGCCGTTCTTCGACGGGTCGTAGGAGTCGGTCTTCTCGGTGGCCCGGCGCACCCAGTCGTCCGCACCGGTCAACGCCGTCCGGGCCGTGCCCAGTTCGTCGCGGGCCTTGCGGCCGTCCCGCAGCGCCCTGTCCGCCTTCTCCTGGGCCTCCTGGAGGTCGGGCCAGAAGGAGGCGAGGGCGTCGCCCGCGAGGTCGTACGACTTCCGCAGCTTGCGCAGCTTCTTCGGGGCGTCGCCGAACTCGTCCGCGAAGACCTCGGCCGTCTTCCCGGCCCAGGAGAGGATCTCGTCCTCCTTCGCGATGCCTTTCAGGTCGCGCAGCGCGTCGCCCACGTCGTCGGCGAAGTCGTGCAGGCTGCCGGCGAGTTGGCGAATGCGGTGGGGGTCGCCCGGGGTCGGGTCCTTGTCCAGGTCCAGGACGTGCCAGTCGGTCGGCCGGTGCGACACGCGTTCACCCCCGTAACGCCTGCAATTCAGTTCATCGGAACGTACGTATGAATCTAGCCGCCGGACAGGCGGAGGCGCCCCGGCGGCGGCGAGGTGTGGTGAAGATCCCGGGGAGAGCGGCCGGTTCACACAGGCGCAAGTGGGGTGTAACGGGCGGAAATTCGTGAACGGGCAAGCAGGGTTCCGGTACTCGCTTCAGGGGCGAGGGCCCTGTCCATAAGATCTCAGTGGGCTCGGCAGACCCTTCTGCCCCGCGCCCGGACCCGCCCCGCCCACGCACCCGACCCCAGGACACCCGCCATGCCACGACGCCGCAGTTCCAGCTCGTCAAGCTCGACGGGAGACACGTCGGCCCCGAGGAACCGTACGCCGCAGCCCGTGCGCGTGCGGCGGCGGACGTTCGGGGACTTCGTGAAGGCGTTCCTCGCGTTCGTCGCGCTGGTCGTCCTCGTGCTCGGCGTACCGCTCGGGCTCGCCTCGCAGCTCGGCTGGCCCTTCCCGGACGGCGCGCCCGGCCTGGACTGGCTGCAGCGCGAGATCTCGGTGCAGACGTTCCTGAACATCCTCACCGTCGTCGTGTGGCTGGCCTGGGCCCAGTTCACCGCGTGCGTGCTCGTCGAGGTCAAGGCCGCGGTGTCCGGGGTGGGCGTACCGGGGCGGGTGCCGGGGTCCGGCCCCAGCCAGCTGCTCGCGCGGCAGCTCGTCGCCGCGCTGCTGCTGGTCGGCGCCACGGCCGCGAGCCTCACCCCGGGGCTGTCGCAGCTCGGGCAGAACCTGGAGGGCAACCAGCGGCCCACGGCCGCCGCCGCGCAGGCGACGCCCGGCCTCTTCGCCCAGCAGCAGGAGCAGACCGCCTCCGCCGCGGCCGCCCTCGCCGACCAGGCCGCCGACGCCGCCGCCCGCACCGGCCCGGACGGCGGCGCGAGCAAGGGCGACACGAAGTACTACCGGATCCAGCCGCCGGAGGGCCGTCACCACGACTCCCTGTGGGAGGTCGCCGAGCGTCATCTCGGCGACGGCCGCCGCTACAAGGAGATCTACCAGCTCAACAAGGACCGCGTGCAGCCCGACGGCTCCCGGCTGTCCGAGGCCAGCCTCATCCGGCCCGGATGGATCATGGAGATGCCCGGCGACGCCCGCGGCGGCGAGCTCGTCGAGATGCCCGACGAGGCGCCCGCGGTCTCGCCCGAGGTGCGGCAGCAGATCCGCGACTACGCCCGGACCGGCGACCACGCCGAGCAGCAGGGCGGAGACGAGCGGACCGGCGACCACGCCGAGCAGCAGGGCGGAGACGAGCGGGCCGGGGACGAGCGGGCCGGGGAGGAGGGGGCCGGGGACGGCGCCGGTGAGGTGTCCCTGCCCGGGCAGCGGCCCGCACCCGCCCCCGCCCCCGAGCGCGACGGCGGCCCGCAGCAGGCCCGGCCGGGGCAGCAGGCCGCCGGCACGGACGACGGCCGTTCCTTCGGTCTGCCCGAGGCCCTCCTCGGTGCCCCGCTGCTCGCCGCCGGTCTTCTCGGCGCCCTCGGCCGGCGCCGCCGCCAGGCCCTGTGGCAGTCGGCGCTCGGCGCCGTCGGCGGCCGGCGCGGCATGGAGCCGCCCACCCCCACCGGGGCCGCCGCGGACGCCCAGGACGCGCTCCTGGTCGGCGCCGACCCCGAAGCCGTACGCCTGCTGGACCGCTCCCTGCGGGGGCTCGCCGCCTCGCTCACCGCCGAGTCGCGGCCGCTGCCCGTCGTGTACGCGGCCTGGCTGAGCAACGGCGACCTGCACCTCCAGCTCGCCCAGCCCGCCGGGAAGCCGCCCGCGCCCTGGCAGCCCGGCCAGGACCAGACGTTCTGGACGCTGGCCCGCGCCGACGCCGAGCGCTACGAGGACGCCGACACCGCCGCCCCGTACCCCGGCCTGGTCAGTCTCGGCACCATGGACGAGTCGCGGCTGCTGCTCAACCTGGAGGCCGTCCCCGGTCTCGTCTCGCTGAGCGGCCCGGAGGCCGACCGGGCCGCCGTGTTCGCCTCCGTCGCCGCCGAGCTGGCCACCAGCGGCTGGTCGGACCGTATGACCGTCACCCTCGTCGGCTTCGGCGAGGACCTCACCCCGCTCGCCCCCAACCGGCTGCGCCACCTCGACGGCATCGACGACCTGATCGAGACGATGGACGCGGAGACCCGGCAGCGGCGCGGAGCGCTCGGCGCCGCCGGGCAGGACTCCGTGCTCACCGGCCGCACCGGGCCCGCCCAGCACACCCGCTGGGCCCCGCACCTGGTGCTGCTCGCCGCCCAGCCCTCCGCCGAGGACGCCCTCAAGCTCGCCGAACTCGCCGCCGACGCCGGCCGCCTCGGCATCGGCTACCTCGTCGGCACCGAGTCCGGCGATCTGCCCGGCGCCGCCTGGGAGATGGAGATCACCGGCGAGGGCAGGCTGCTCGCCCCGCTGCTCGGCCTCGAACTCGACGCGCAGCTCCTGCCGGTGCCGCAGCAGCGGGCCGTCGTCGAGCTGTTCGTCGAGGCCGACCCCGACGACAACGGTCCCGGAGGGCCGACCACCACGCCGCCGTTCCTGGTCGACGTCAGCGAACAGGGACGGCCCGCCGTCTACGCCCGGCTCGTCGGGTCGTACGAGATCATCGGCCTGGACACGCCCGACGGGGAGCGCAGCGCGCTGCTGCACGAGGCGCTCGCCCTGCTGCTCCTGCACCGCGAGGGTGTGCATCCGCGGGTGCTGGCCTCCGCGCTGTGGCCGCGCGGCGTCACCGACGACGTGCGGGACGCGCTGCTCGGCCGGCTGCGCGACTGGCTCGGCGCCGACCCCGACGGCACGCCGCGCCTCGGCTCCGACTCCACCGGGCGTCTCACCCTCGCCAAGTCGGTCGTCTCCGACCTCGACGTGCTGCGCTCCCTCTACCACGAGGCCACGCAGGGCCGGGGCACGGACAACCGCGCCGTGCGCGGGCGGCTGCTCACCGACGCGCTGGTGCTGGTGCGCGGGCCGCTGCTCGCCGACCGGCCCGAGAGCCGCTACCGCTGGCTCACCCACGAGATCGTCGACGCCCAGCTCCCGCTGCTCGTCGCGGACATCGGGCTCGCGCTGTCCGCGTTCCACCTGGAGAAGGACCGCGCGGAGAAGGCCATCGAGGCGCTCGGCGCGGCCCTGCGCACGGCCCCGGACGACGAGCGCCTGTGGAACGAACTCCTTCGCGCCACCCACGCCACCGGCGACACCGAGCGGCTCACCGCCCTCGCCGCCGACCTGCTCTCCCGCGGCGGCACCCGCGGCCTGCCGCCGCGCACCGAGGCCCTCCTGGACGAACTCCTCCCGTCCTGGCGCGACAGCGTCGCGGCCGCGGGATGAACGGGCCGGGCACCCTGGCCGCGGACATGGCCGAGCCCGCGCTGGCCGTCCTCGCCGCGCTGTGGGGCGCGGCGGCCGGTGCCCTGCTGCCCCGGGCGATCCACCGCTTCGCGGTCCCGGCGGGGGAGCCGTGGCGGGACCGATGCCCCGGCGGGCACCCCCTGCGGGGCTGGCTCGGCCCCGCACGCTGCCCGGAGTGCGCCTCCGGCGCGCCCCCGGCCGACGCCCCTGCCGTGTCCCCGACGGACGTCTCCGGTGTGTCCCCGGCCGATGCTTCCGCTGTGTCCCCGGCCGATGTCTCCGCCGTGTCCCCGGCAGACATCTCCGGTGCGCCTGCGGACGCCCTTTCCGACGCTCCCGCCGTGTCCCCGGCGGACACTTCTGCCGCCTCCCCCGCCGGGTCTCCGGCCGACGTCTCCACCGGGTCCCCGGCCGACGCCCCCGGTGCGCCCACGGCCGTCCCTCCCGGCGCAGGGCGTGCCGTACCGGCCGTGTCCGGGGCGTCGTACGGTCCGAAGGTCCTGGGGCCGGCGGCCGTCACGGCGCCGGTCTGTGCCGCGCTCGCCGCGGCCACCGGTGCCCGGCCCGAACTGGTCGTCTGGCTGCTGCTCGCGCCCGTCTGCGTGCTGCTGGCCGCCGTGGACCTGCGGGTGCAGCGGCTGCCCGATCCGCTCACCCTGCCCCTCGCGGCGGCGGCCCTCGCCCTGCTGGGGCTCGCCGCACTGCTGCCCGGGCACGCGGGGGAGTGGACGACGTCCCTGCTCGGGGCGGCCGCCCTGGGGGCCGGCTATCTCGTGCTGTTCCTCGTCAACCCCGGCGGCATGGGCTTCGGCGACGTGAAGCTCGCCCTCGGGGCCGGTGCCGCGCTCGGCTGGTACGGCTGGGGGACCCTGCTGCTCGGCACCTTCGCCGGGTTCCTGCTGGGCGCGCTCTACGGCGGCGCGCTCGTCGTCGCCCGGCGCGCGGACCGCAGGACGGCGATCCCCTTCGGGCCGTTCCTGATCGCGGGCGCCCTCCTCGGGGTGCTGGCCGGGGCGTACACGGCCTGACGTCGGCCTGGCGAAAGCCCTGGCGTACGCTGGATCAGTCCGTCCACAACCCTTGACGAAAGGGACACCCGGTGACCGAGAAGGCCGACCTCCAGTCCGTCCTCGACCGAGCCGCCGGGGGCGGGCGCATCACCCCCGAGGAAGCGCTCGACCTCTACCGGGACGCCCCGCTGCACGCCCTCGGCGCCGCCGCCGACGCCGTACGCCGCCGTCGCTACGCCGGGGTCGAGCACATCGCGACGTACATCATCGAGCGGAACATCAACTACACGAACGTCTGTGTGACGGCGTGCAAGTTCTGCGCCTTCTACGCCCCGCCCAAGAGCGACAAGGGCTGGACCCGCGACCTCGACGACATCCTGCGCCGCTGCGCGGAGACCGTGGAGCTGGGCGGCACCCAGATCATGTTCCAGGGCGGCCACCACCCGGACTACGGCGTCGAGTACTACGAGCAGCACTTCGCGGCCATCAAGAAGGACTTCCCCCAGCTCGTCATCCACAGCCTGGGGGCGAGCGAGGTCGAGCACATGGCCCGGATCTCCAAGGTGTCCGTGGAGGAGGCGATCCAGCGCATCCACACCGCCGGCCTCGACTCCTTCGCCGGCGCCGGAGCCGAACTGCTCCCCGAGCGCCCGCGCAAGGCCATCGCCCCGCTGAAGGAGAGCGGCGAGCGCTGGCTGGAGATCATGGAGACCGCGCACAACCTGGGCGTGGAGTCGACCTCCACCATGCTGATGGGCACCGGCGAGACCAACGCCGAGCGCATCGAGCACCTGCGCATGATCCGTGACGTGCAGGACCGCACGGGCGGCTTCCGGGCCTTCATCCCGTACCTGTACCAGCCGCAGAACAACCAC
The DNA here is from genome assembly GCF_044754345.1 of Streptomyces sp. NPDC093094. Classification (NCBI taxonomy): domain Bacteria; kingdom Bacillati; phylum Actinomycetota; class Actinomycetes; order Kitasatosporales; family Streptomycetaceae; genus Streptomyces; species Streptomyces sp. NPDC093094. The sequence goes on from NZ_JBIVOX010000009.1 coordinate 126,112, forward strand.
CTGAAGGGCCGCACCCAGGCCACCATCTTCGAGTACCTGCGGATGATCGCGATCGCCCGGCTGTTCCTCGACAACGTCGCCCACATCCAGGGCTCCTGGCTGACCACCGGCAAGGACGCGGGTCAGCTGACCCTGCACTACGGTGCCGACGACCTCGGTTCGATCATGCTGGAGGAGAACGTCGTCTCGGCGGCCGGTGCCAAGCACCGCTCCAACCTCATGGAGATGATCGAGATGATCCGCGGCGCCGACCGGACGCCGGCCCAGCGCAGCACGACGTACGAGCACCTCGTCGTCCACGACGACCCGGCGGACGACCCCGTCGACGAGCGCGTCGTCTCGCACATCTCCTCCACCGCGATCGAGGGTGGCACCGCGCACCCCGAGCTGAAGATCCTCGCGGCCAACTGAGCCCGCGTTGCTGACTCTTCACGTCGCCGATGCCTCACCCGAGGCCGCCGTCCTCGTCGACGGCGCGCACATCGCCGCCGTCGGGCCGTACGAGGAGCTGGCCGGTGTCCGTCCGCAGGCCCGCGTGCGCCGCTGGCCCGGCATCCTCACACCCGGGCTGCTCAACCCTTACGGGCCCGAGCTGCTGGAGGGCACGTACCACCCGGATCCGCGGGAGGCCGACCGGTTCGGCACCGAGCCGATCGGCGGGGCCCGTGCGCAGGCCCTGTTCCGTGCGGACCCCTCCCGCAGGGGTGCCAGCGCCCGCCGGGGTGTGCAGCGGCTCCTCGCGCACGGCACCGTCGCCGTCGCGGGGGAGCTGCGCGAGCGGGCCGCACTGGACGCGGTGCGGCGTGCCGGGCTCGCCGTGGGGCAGCGGCCGCCGTCGCTGCCGGGGCCGCCCTCCCTGTCCCCGGTGCCGCTGATCCTGCTGCCGGCCCTCGCCGCGGGCGGGCCCGCGCGTTTCGCCGTCTTCGACGTGCCCGACCGGGCGGCCCTCGTCCGGCAGGGCGCCGCCACCTGTGTGGCGACCGTGATCGGCGGACGTCTGGTGCACCGGCGCCGGTGAGCACCGGTCCTGTGTGCTGCCGGCCGGCGTCACCGGCGGTCGCGTGCGGGACGTGCGGGGCCGCTTCCGGGGCGCCGTACCCCCTGCTGCCACAATGAACAGGTGACCCGCGCATCCCTGGACAAGCAGCCGCACGAAGTCGCCTCGATGTTCGACGACGTGGCGGAACGGTACGACCTCACCAACGACGTGCTGTCCCTCGGACAGGACCGGCGCTGGCGCAAGGAGGTCGCGAAGGCGGTCGACGCCCGCCCGGCACAGAAGATCCTGGACCTGGCCGCCGGGACGGGCACGTCCTCCCGGCCCTTCGCGCAGGCCGGCGCCTACGTCGTCCCCTGCGACTTCTCCCTCGGCATGCTCCAGGTCGGCAAGCGGCGCCAGGCGTGGATGCCGTTCACGGCGGGCGACGCCACCCGGCTGCCCTTCAAGGACGACACCTTCGACGCGGTGACGATCTCCTTCGGCCTGCGCAACGTGCAGGACTTCGACGCGGGCCTGCGCGAGATGCACCGCGTGACGCGGCCCGGCGGGCGGGTCGTCATCTGCGAGTTCTCGCAGCCGACCTGGGCGCCCTTCCGCACGGTGTACACCGAGTACCTGATGCGCGCCCTGCCGCCCGTCGCCCGCGCGGTGTCGTCCAGCCCGGACGCCTACGTCTACCTCGCCGAGTCCATCCGTGCCTGGCCCGACCAGCCCGCGCTGGCCGCGCGGCTGCAGGCGGCCGGCTGGACGGACGTGGCGTGGCGGAACCTGACCGGCGGCGTGGTCGCGCTGCACCGCGGGTTCAAGAAGGACTGAGCCGGCCCGCGTCACCGTACGGCCAGGTACGGATCCCCCGGTTCGTCCAGCTCCCGTTCCATGCCTCCGCCGCCCGGGCGCGGCAGGCGCGGCTCACGCACGCCCCCGCCGCCCTCACCCCGGCCGAAGTCGAACCACACCGTCACCACGGCGTCCCGCGGCACCTCGACGCCGGGCGGAGGGTACTGCCGTACGACGTGGTCGACGACCGTGCGCGGGAAGTCGGGCCGGTCGGGCGCGGCCAGCAGGACGCCGTGCCGCTCGGCCTCGCGACGCGCGTCGATCGCCATCAGACCGACGAGTCTCGGCACACGCACATCGGGTGTCTTGTGAGGTATGTGCACAGATGTCACCCCCAGCGGTACTGGAAGGGTAACCGCCCGGGGGTGCCGTCCGGAAGCGTCAAGTCGCTATCTGTAGCAGCCGATTACCGCGAGTCACAGGTCGAGCCGGTAGCAGTGCCCCTGCCGGTGCGACTCCGGGCTCACGAAGGTCTCCGCCAGTCGCATGCCGAGCCGCTGGGTCACCGCGATCGAACGGGTGTTGCCGGCGTTGACCATGGCGACCACCGCGTCCACGCCCGCCGCGCGCACGCGGTCCAGCGTCATCCGCGCGGCCGCGGTCACGTACCCCTTGCCCCACTGCGGGCGGGCCAGCCGCCAGCCGATCTCCGTCTCGCCCTTCGGGCCCCACTCCCCGGGCCACGGCTGGGCCCCGGTGAAGCCGATGACCTCGCCGGACTCGTCCAGCAGGGTCCACAGGCAGAAACCCAGCTCGGCGTCGTGCCGGCGCTGCCGGGCGGTCAGCTCCTCGTAGGCCGACAGCTCCCAGGCCCGGCCGCCGTGGAACTCCATGACGTCCGGGTCGGCGAAGATCCGGTGCCAGGCGAAGGCGTCCTCGTCGGTGGGGACGCGCAGCCGTACTGCGGGGAGAGCTCGGTTCACGGGGCAGCCCTTCAGCCGGGTGATCAATTCTGCTGAATAGACTGCCCATGTCCAGTGCCGGTCGGCACGCAGATTTCGAACCTTGGGGAGATCCCGCCGTGACCGAGCCCCTCTCCGACAGCACCGCCGATGTCATCGTCGTCGGCGCGGGGCCAGCCGGCTCCACGACCGCCTATCACCTCGCCAGGGCCGGCCTGGATGTCCTCCTGCTGGAGAAGACCGAGTTCCCCCGGGAGAAGGTCTGCGGGGACGGCCTGACCCCACGTGCCGTCAAGCAGCTGGTGGCGATGGGCATCGACATCTCCGAGGAGGCCGGCTGGCTGCGCAACAAGGGCCTGCGCATCATCGGCGGAGGCGTGCGCCTCCAGCTCGACTGGCCGGATCTCGCCTCCTTCCCGGACTACGGCCTCGTCCGCAAGCGCGACGACTTCGACGAGCAGCTCGCCCGGCAGGCCCAGAAGGCGGGTGCCCGCCTTCACGAGCACTGCAACGTCTCCGGGCCGATCGTCGACGACCGCACCGGCCGCATCACCGGCGTCACCGCCCGGCTCGGCGACGAGAAGCGGGAGGTCACCTTCCACGCTCCGCTGGTGGTGGCCGCCGACGGCAACTCCACCCGGCTGTCCCTCGCGATGGGCCTGCACCGCCGCGAGGACCGCCCGATGGGCGTGGCCGTACGGACGTACTTCGAGTCGCCGCGCCACGAGGACGACTACCTGGAGTCCTGGCTGGAGCTGTGGGACCGCCGCGGCCCCGAGGACCGGCTGCTGCCCGGCTACGGCTGGATCTTCGGCATGGGCGACGGCACGTCCAACGTCGGTCTCGGCGTGCTCAACACCTCCGACTCCTTCAAGGAGCTCGACTGGCGCGAGGTGCTCAAGGCGTGGTGCGCCTCCATGCCGGAGGACTGGGGCTACACCCCCGACAACATGACCGGCCCGATCCGCGGCGCCGCGCTGCCCATGGCCTTCAACCGCCAGCCCCACTACACGAAGGGGCTCCTGCTCGTCGGTGACGCGGGCGGACTGGTGAACCCCTTCAACGGCGAGGGCATCGCCTACGCCATGGAGTCCGGCCAGATCGCCGCCGACGTCATCGTCCAGGCCCACGCCCGCTCCACCCCGGCCCAGCGGGAGATCGCGCTCCAGCGCTACCCGCGCGTGCTGAAGGACACCTACGGCGGCTACTACACCCTCGGCCGCGCCTTCGTGAAGCTCATCGGCAACCCCAAGGTCATGAAGATCGCCGCCCAGCGCGGTCTGACCCACCCGATGCTGATGAAGTTCACCCTCAAGCTGCTGGCCAACCTCACCGACCCGACGGGCGGCGACGCGATGGACCGCATCATCAACGGGCTCAGCAAGGTGGCGCCCAAGGCGTGACGCCGCCGCACGGGCGCCGAAAGGCGTCAAAAGGTGCGGAAGCGGAAAGAGAAGCGAAAGGGGCGCCTCGGTGAAAGCCGGGGCGCCCTCGGGCGTAGACGGCTGAACGGTATTTTTCAGCAAACAGTCAAAAAGCCCTTTGTGTCCGGCCGTTCGAGAAGGCCGGGAAACGGTGAAGGGCCGCTGCCCCCGAGCGGCTGCGGCCCTTCACCCGGTCCCCGCGTGCGCGGGTGCACGCTGCGCGGCTCAGAGCACGCGCACCGCACCCGACGCCGGGTAGCCCGAGAGGTCCTGGATCACGACGCCCTTTCCGGGGTTGGCCGCGTCCAGGTACTGGCCGTCGCCGATGTAGACACCCACGTGGTACGCGGAGCCCTTGCCGCCCCAGTACAGGATGTCGCCGACCTGGATGTCGGACAGCGGGATGTCGGTGCCGGACATCGACTGGTCCTGCGAGACCCGCGGAAGGTCCACGCCGACCTGCTTGAACGCGGCCTGCACCAGGCTGGAGCAGTCCCACGCGTCGGGGCCCGTGGCGCCCATGATGTAGGCGTCGCCCACCTGCGCCTTGAGGAAGGCGATGACGGTCGCGACGGAGCCGCTGGCCGGCGCCGACGCCACGGTCTCATCGGCGCTGTCCGAGGCGGTGGACGCGGGCGCGGACGCGGTGGACAGGGTGGCCCGCTCCGCGGCGCGGGAGGCGGCCTCCTCGGCGGCGGCCCGGCGGGCCGCCTCCTGCTCGGCCTTCTTCTCGGCCGCGGCCTTCTTCGCCACCGCCAGGTCCGCCCTGGCCTGCTTGGCGGCCGCGGCGGCGGCCGCGTCGCGCTCGGCCTCCAGCTCGTAGTTCGCCGCGGCCAGCTCCATGGCGTCCGCGGACTCGGCGACCTGGGCGGACAGATCGGCCGTGAGGGCGGGCAGTTCGATGGTCTGCGTCACCGGCTCGGCGGCGTTCGCCGTGGCCGACGCACCTGCCGCCGCCATGCCGAGGACGCCACCGGCGACTCCGGCGCGCATCGCGATCGTGGACGACGCGGTGCGGCGGGGCTTCCGGTGGCTGCGTATGTGAGCGGTGGTGTGGGACATGAGAGCAATCGGTATCAGGGGCTCCTCCATACCTTCAAGAAACGTGTGCTGCGCCACAGTTGTTCAATCGAGGCCCCGAATCCCGGGCGCGTCACTCTTTATTGACGCCGTAACGGACATTGCGGACGCACCCTTTCAAGCCTGTGATCATGGGCTTTCGTCGTTACGTCCGGATTGCCCCGCACCTACCACTGGTGACGACAGTTGGCCAAGCCCGCTTCTCATGGGGCTCTTACGGATGTGGCGGAGGTCACGGAACGGTCACCGTGTCCGCCGCGTCCCGTGCGGGCAGGCGAGGGCGCTGCGCTCGTGAACGCGTGCACACGTCCACATTCGACCCCTCACCTCCCCCTGATGTGTGAATGCCGCCCCCTATCAGGAGGTGCCGCCGGGTGCCAATTTGCATGCAGCGGAAGTCTCTTGATATTGAGACGACCCCTCTGAGCTGCCCTGACGAGCGAAAATGTCACGTCTGGTGATCACTCGGACGCTTCGAGTGTGAAGATCACCGCTCATCCGACTTCATGATCCTTCGTCAGGTGGTGGAGATCACAAAGCTTGTGGAATACCCCGTGTCGCAGATCACAGAGCGCCGGGCATAGGATGCGAGGCAGTTGGGCTTGTGACCTGCTTCACATGTTCTCGATCTTCGCCCGGGACGAGCGGGATCCGAGGGGCCGGTGGGGCGGAAGCGAGCCAGTGCAACCGCCAGCAGTCAGTGCCGACTGAGAGGAGCGAGGAGCGGTGAACGCGTATGCGCCCATCCTCGTACTGGGAGCGCTCGGGGCAGGCTTTGCGATCTTCTCCGTGGTCATGGCCACGCTGATCGGTCCGAAGCGGTACAACCGCGCCAAGCTCGAAGCCTACGAATGCGGCATCGAGCCGACCCCCACGCCGGCCGGCGGCGGGCGCTTCCCCATCAAGTACTACCTGACGGCGATGCTCTTCATCGTCTTCGACATCGAGATCGTCTTCCTCTACCCCTGGGCCGTCACCTTCGACGCCCTGGGTGTGTTCGGGCTCGTGGAGATGCTGCTCTTCGTGCTCACCGTCTTCGTCGCCTACGCGTACGTGTGGCGGCGCGGCGGCCTGGAATGGGACTGAGGGGCCTAAAGGACATGGGACTCGAAGAAAAGCTGCCGAGCGGATTCCTGCTGACCACCGTCGAGCAGGCCGCGGGCTGGGTGCGCAAGGCGTCCGTCTTCCCCGCCACGTTCGGCCTCGCCTGCTGCGCCATCGAGATGATGACCACCGGCGCCGGCCGTTACGACCTGGCGCGCTTCGGCATGGAGGTCTTCCGGGGATCGCCGCGCCAGGCGGACCTGATGATCGTCGCCGGCCGGGTCAGCCAGAAGATGGCGCCGGTGCTGCGGCAGGTCTACGACCAGATGCCGAACCCCAAGTGGGTGATCTCCATGGGGGTCTGCGCCTCCTCGGGAGGCATGTTCAACAACTACGCCATCGTCCAGGGCGTCGACCACATCGTCCCGGTCGACATCTACCTCCCCGGCTGCCCGCCCAGGCCGGAGATGCTGATGGACGCGATCCTCAAGCTCCACCAGAAGATCCAGACCTCCAAGCTCGGGGTGAACGCCGAGGAGGCGGCCCGCGAGGCGGAGGAGGCGGCGCTCAAGGCCCTGCCCACCATCGAGATGAAGGGGCTGCTGCGGTGAGCGACGCCAACGGCACCAGCGGGGCGAACGGCGAGAACGGGGCGAACCCCGAGAAGGACCTCTCCGCCTCCAACCTCCCCGGCCAGCGGGGCCAGGGCGGTGAGGAGATCCGTGTCCAGCGCGGCATGTTCGGCGCCGAGAACGGCGGCGACACCTCCGGCTACGGCGGCCTGGTCCGCTCGGTCAGGCTCCCCGGACCGGCGAGCCGCCCCTACGGCGGCTGGTTCGACGAGGTGGCCGACGAACTGGAGGGCGCGCTGGAGGAACAGGGTCTCCTCCCCGGGAACGCGATCGGGAAGACGGTCGTCGACCGGGGCGAGCTCACCTTCCACATCGAGCGTGAGCACCTCGTCCGCGTCGCCCGCACCCTGCGCGACGACCCGGCCCTGCGCTTCGAGCTGTGCACCGGCGTCAGCGGCGTGCACTACCCGAACGACAAGGGCCGCGAGCTGCACGCCCTCTACCACCTGCGCTCGATCACCCACAACCGGCTGATCCGCCTGGAGGTCAGCGCCCCCGACAGCGACCCGCGCATCCCCTCGCTCGTCCCCGTCTACCCGACGAACGACTGGCACGAGCGCGAGACCTACGACTTCTTCGGAATCGTCTTCGAGGGTCACCCGGCCCTGACGCGGATCATGATGCCGGACGACTGGCAGGGCCACCCGCAGCGCAAGGACTACCCCCTCGGCGGCATCCCCGTCGAGTACAAGGGCGCCCAGATCCCGGCTCCGGACCAGCGGAGGTCCTACTCGTGAGCACTTCCCCCGCCTCTCCCCGCGAGACCACCGAGGGCACCGTGTACACGGTCACCGGCGGCGACTGGGACGAGGTCGTCCAGAGCGCGGCCCGCGCCGACGACGAGCGCATCGTCGTCAACATGGGTCCTCAGCACCCGTCCACCCATGGAGTGCTGCGCCTGATCCTGGAGATCGAGGGCGAGACGGTCACCGAGGCCCGCTGCGGCATCGGCTACCTGCACACCGGCATCGAGAAGAACCTCGAGTTCCGCACGTGGACGCAGGGCACCACCTTCGTCACGCGCATGGACTACCTCACGTCCTTCTTCAACGAGACCGCCTACTGCCTCGGCGTCGAGAAGCTCCTCGGCATCGAGGACCAGATCACCGAGCGGGCCAAGATCATCCGGGTGCTCCTGATGGAGCTGAACCGGATGTCCTCCCACCTGGTGTGCATCGCCACCGGCGGCATGGAGCTCGGCGCGACCACGATCATGATCTACGGGTTCCGCGACCGCGAGATGATCCTCGACATCTACGAGCTCATCACCGGCCTGCGGATGAACCACGCCTACATCCGCCCCGGCGGACTCGCCCAGGACCTGCCGCCCGGCGCGGTGGACCAGATCCGCGAGTTCGTGAAGAAGATGAAGAAGAACCTCCCGGAGTACGACAAGCTCGCCACCGGGAACCCCATCTTCAAGGCCCGTATGCAGGACGTCGGCTACCTCGACCTGGCCGGCTGCATGGCCCTCGGCGCCACCGGCCCGATCCTGCGCTCCACCGGCCTGCCGCACGACCTGCGCAAGGCGCAGCCGTACTGCGACTACGAGACGTACGACTTCGACGTCCCGACCGCCGACTCCTGCGACTCCTACGGCCGCTTCCTGATCCGCCTGGAGGAGATGCGCCAGTCGCTCAGGATCGTCGAGCAGTGCCTGGACCGGCTCCAGCCCGGCCCGGTCATGGTCGCCGACAAGAAGATCGCCTGGCCGGCCCAGCTCGCCCTGGGACCGGACGGACTCGGCAACTCCCTCGACCACATCAAGAAGATCATGGGCACCTCCATGGAGGCCCTGATCCACCACTTCAAGCTGGTCACCGAGGGCTTCCGCGTCCCGCCGGGACAGGCGTACGCGGCCGTCGAGTCCCCCAAGGGAGAACTCGGGGTGCACGTCGTGTCCGACGGCGGCACCCGCCCCTACCGGGTCCACTTCCGCGACCCGTCCTTCACCAACCTGCAGGCCATGGCGGCGATGTGCGAGGGCGGCCAGGTCGCCGACGTCATCGTCGCCGTCGCGTCCATCGACCCCGTGATGGGAGGCGTCGACCGGTGACCACCTCTTCTTCCGAGCGGGGCGTCAGCCTGGGCATGCCGGAACTGCCCGCGCCCGGCTACCCGGACGACGTCCGGGAACGCCTGGAGCGCGACGCGCGCGAGGTCATCGCCCGCTACCCGGACTCCCGCTCCGCCCTCCTGCCGCTGCTGCACCTCGTGCAGTCGGAGGAGGGACACGTCACGCGCACCGGGATGCGGTTCTGCGCCGACGTGCTCGGCCTGACCACGGCCGAGGTCACCGCGGTCGCCACCTTCTACACCATGTACCGGCGGCGGCCCTCCGGCGACTACCAGGTCGGCGTGTGCACCAACACCCTGTGCGCGGTGATGGGCGGCGACGCGATCTTCGAGGCCCTCCAGGAGCACCTCGACGTCGCCAACGGCGAGACCACCGACGACGGCAAGGTCACGCTGGAGCACATCGAGTGCAACGCGGCCTGCGACTTCGCCCCGGTCGTGATGGTCAACTGGGAGTTCTTCGACAACCAGACCGTCGAGAGCGCCAAGCGCCTCGTGGACGACCTGCGCGTCGGGCGGACGGTCTCACCCACGCGCGGGGCACCGCTGTGCACCTTCAAGGAGACCGCGCGGATCCTGGCCGGCTTCCCCGACGAGCGGCCCGACGCCGTCGAGGCGAGCGGCAGCGCGGGACCGGCCTCCCTGGTGGGCCTGCGCCTGGCCAAGGGAGAGACCGCGCCCGCGCGCGTGGTCCACCCGCGCGACGGCGGACCGCACGACGAGCCGCAGGACAGGGTGCACGAGCCGTCCCCGGCCGAGCACCTCAGCTCGCACGACGCGCCGCAGGACACATCGGCATCCGACGCCGCCCACCCGGCGGCGCCCAACGCCGAGGAGGGGGAGTGATGACCTTGGCACCCGAGCTGAAAGACACCAGCCCCGAGAAGCTGCTCGCACCCGTGCTGTCGTCCTTCTGGGACGAGGAGCGCTCGTGGACGCTGGACGTGTACCGAAGGCACGAGGGGTACGAGGGACTCCGCAAGGCGCTCGCCATGTCCCCGGACGAGCTGATCGCGTACGTCAAGGACTCCGGTCTGCGCGGTCGCGGCGGCGCGGGATTCCCCACCGGCATGAAGTGGCAGTTCATTCCGCAGGGCGACGGAAAACCGCACTACCTGGTGGTCAACGCCGACGAGTCGGAGCCCGGGACGTGCAAGGACATCCCGCTCCTCTTCGCGAACCCGCACAGCCTCGTCGAGGGCATCGTCATCGCGTGCTACGCCATCAGGTCCTCGCACGCCTTCATCTATCTGCGGGGTGAAGTCGTCCCCGTGCTGCGGCGGTTGCACGAGGCGGTGCGCGAGGCGTACGAGGCGGGCTACCTCGGTGAGAACATCCTCGGCAGCGGCCTCGACCTGGAGCTCACCGTGCACGCGGGCGCGGGCGCGTACATCTGCGGCGAGGAGACCGCGCTCCTTGACTCGCTCGAAGGCCGCCGCGGCCAGCCGCGGCTGCGTCCCCCCTTCCCTGCCGTGGCAGGTCTCTACGCCTGCCCCACTGTGGTGAACAACGTCGAGTCCATCGCGTCGGTTCCCGCCATCCTCAACAACGGCAAGGAATGGTTCAGGTCGATGGGCAGCGAGAAGTCCCCGGGCTTCACGCTCTACTCGCTCAGCGGCCATGTCGCCAGCCCCGGCCAGTACGAGGCCCCGCTCGGCATCACCCTGCGCCAGCTGCTGGAGATGAGCGGCGGGATGCGGCCCGGGCACCGGCTGAAGTTCTGGACGCCCGGAGGCTCCTCGACGCCGATGTTCACCGACGAGCATCTCGACGTCCCCCTCGACTACGAAGGAGTGGGGGCCGCGGGTTCCATGCTCGGCACGAAAGCACTCCAGTGCTTCGACGAGACGACCTGCGTCGTGCGCGCCGTGACCCGCTGGACCGAGTTCTACGCCCACGAGTCCTGCGGCAAGTGCACGCCCTGCCGCGAAGGCACCTACTGGCTGGTTCAGCTGCTGCGCGACATCGAGGCCGGCAAGGGCGTGATGAGCGACCTCGACAAGCTGAACGACATCGCCGACAACATCAACGGCAAGTCCTTCTGCGCCCTCGGCGACGGTGCCGCCTCGCCGATCTTCTCCTCGCTGAAGTACTTCCGCGAGGAGTACGAGCAGCACATCACGGGCCGTGGCTGCCCCTTCGACCCGGCCAAGTCGACGGCCTGGGCCGACCGTACGGAGGTGAACGCATGACAGTGACCACCAGCGCTCCCTCCGGAGGCGGGGAGGCGGCGGTGCCGCCGGAAGACCTCGTGACGCTGACGATCGACGGCGCCGAGATCAGCGTGCCCAAGGGCACCCTGGTCATCCGGGCCGCCGAACAGCTCGGCATCGAGATCCCCCGCTTCTGCGACCACCCGCTCCTCGACCCGGCCGGCGCCTGCCGCCAGTGCATCGTCGAGGTCGAGGGCCAGCGCAAGCCGATGGCGTCCTGCACCATCACCTGCACCGACGGCATGGTGGTGAAGACCCAGCTCAGCTCGCCCGTCGCGGAGAAAGCCCAGCGGGGTGTGATGGAGCTCCTGCTCATCAACCACCCGCTGGACTGCCCCGTCTGCGACAAGGGCGGCGAGTGCCCCCTGCAGAACCAGGCCATGTCGCACGGCCAGGCGGAGTCGCGCTTCGAGGGCCGCAAGCGGACCTACGAGAAGCCGGTTCCGATCTCCACGCAGGTGCTGCTGGACCGTGAGCGCTGCGTGCTGTGCGCGCGCTGCACCCGCTTCTCCAACCAGATCGCCGGCGACCCGATGATCGAACTGGTCGAGCGGGGCGCGCTCCAGCAGGTCGGCACCGGTGAGGGCGACCCCTTCGAGTCGTACTTCTCCGGCAACACCATCCAGATCTGCCCCGTCGGCGCGCTCACCTCGGCGGCGTACCGATTCCGCTCCCGCCCCTTCGACCTCGTCTCCTCCCCCTCGGTGTGCGAGCACTGCTCCGGAGGCTGCGCCACCCGCACCGACCACCGGCGCGGCAAGGTCATGCGGCGGATGGCCGCCCCGGACCCCGAGGTCAACGAGGACTGGATCTGCGACAAGGGGCGCTTCGGGTTCCGGTACGCGCAGCAGCGCGACCGCCTGCACACGCCGCTCGTGCGCAACGCCGACGGTGAACTCGTGCCCGCCTCCTGGCCGGAGGCCCTGGAGGCCGCGGCCCGGGGGCTGACGTCCGCCCGCGGCCGTACCGGCGTGCTGACCGGCGGGCGCCTGACCATCGAGGACGCCTACGCGTACAGCAAGTTCGCGCGCGTGGCGCTCGACACCAACGACATCGACTTCCGCGCGCGCGTGCACAGCAGCGAGGAGGCCGACTTCCTGGCGGCCCGGGTCGCCGGACGCGGCCGGGACCTCGACGGCACGGGGGTCACCTACACCGCCCTGGAGGACGCGCCCGCCGTCCTGCTGGTCGGCTTCGAGGCGGAGGAGGAGGCGCCGGGCGTCTTCCTGCGGCTGCGCAAGGCATGGCGCAAGCACGGCCAGAAGGTGTTCTCGCTGGCCACGCACGCCACCCGCGGCCTGCAGAAGGCGGGCGGCACACTGCTGCCGGCCGCTCCCGGCACCGAGACCGAGTGGCTGGACGCGCTCGCGAGCGGTGCGGGCCTGGAACAGCCCGGCGGGCGGTGCGCCGAAGCGCTGCGCGCGGACGGCTCCGTGATCGTCGTGGGCGAGCGGCTGGCCACCGTCGCGGGCGGGCTCACCGCCGTCGTACGAGCCGCCGGCGCGACCGGCGCCCGGCTGGTGTGGATCCCGCGCCGGGCCGGGGAGCGCGGCGCGATCGAGACGGGCGCGCTGCCGTCGCTGCTGCCGGGCGGACGTCCGGCCACCGACCCGCGCGCGCGGGAGGAGGTCGCGTCCGTGTGGGGCGTCGCCGAACTCCCGCACCGCTACGGCCGTGACACCGGCCAGATCGTCGAGGCGGCCGCCTCCGGCGAGCTGCGGGCGCTGCTCGTCGCGGGCGTGGAGATCGCGGACCTGCCCGATCCGGCACGCGCGCGTGAGGCGCTCGGCGAGATCGGCTTCCTGGTGTCGCTGGAGCTGCGGCCCAGCGAGGTCACCGAGCACGCCGACGTGGTGCTGCCGGTCGCGGCGGTCGCCGAGAAGGCCGGCAGCTTCCTCAACTGGGAGGGCAGGGTGCGCTTCTTCGACGCCGCGCTCAAGCCCGAGCAGATGACCCGCCGCCTGGCTCCCGCCGACGCGCGTGTGCTCCAGATGCTGGCCGACGCCATGGACGTGCACCTGGGCCTGCCGGATCTGCGCACCGTGCGTGCGGAGCTGGACCGGCTGGGCGCCTGGGACGGGCAGCGGGCCACCGACCCGCTGGAGACCGGAGGCGTGCTGCCCCGGCCCGCCGCCGGGGAGGCCGTGCTCGCCGGGCACCGGCTGCTGCTGGACCTGGGTGCCCTGCAGGAGGGCGACGAGGCGCTCGCCGGGACGCGGCACGCGGCCCACGCGCGGGTGTCGGCGGCCACGGCCGTCGAGGCGGGCGTGAAGGACGGCGACCTCCTGGCGGTCACCGGCCCCTCCGGCCGTGTCGAACTGCCGCTGGCGGTCACCGAGATGCCCGACCGCGTGGTGTGGCTCCCGCTGAACTCCACCGGCCGGGGGGTCGCCTCCGACGCCGGGGTGCAGTCCGGCTCCCTCGTCCGCATCGGCCCGGCGGCCTCCGCCGGCGAGGCCCCCAAGGAGGTGGAGGCATGAGCCCGTACCTCGCCGCTGAAGACCTCTCCATGTTCGGCCGCGACCCCTGGTGGCTGGTCGCGATCAAGGCGGTGTTCTGCTTCGCCTTCCTGATGGTGACCGTGCTGTTCTCCATCGTCTGGGAGCGCAAGGTCGTCGCCTGGATGCAGCTGCGCATCGGCCCCAACCGGCACGGCCCCTGGGGCATGCTCCAGTCGCTCGCCGACGGCATCAAGCTGATGCTGAAGGAAGACATCATCGTCAAACGCGCGGACAAGGTCGTCTACGTCCTCGCGCCGATCGTCGCGGCCGTCCCGGCGTTCATGGCGATCGCGGTGATCCCCTTCGGCCCGGCCGGCAACGAGATCTCGATCTTCGGCACCCGCACCACGATGCAGCTGACCGACCTGCCGATCGCGATGCTCTACATCCTCGCGGTCGCCTCGGTCGGCATCTACGGCATCGTGCTGGCCGGCTGGAGCTCGGGGTCGACGTACCCGCTGCTGGGCGGTCTGCGCAGCTGCGCGCAGATGATCTCGTACGAGATCGCGATGGGCGCCGCGTTCGCCTCGGTGTTCCTCTACTCGGGTTCGATGTCGACGTCGACGATCGTCGAGCAGCAGGCCGACCGCTGGTACGTCCTGCTGCTGCCGGTGTCGTTCATCATCTACATCGTCACGATGGTCGGTGAGACCAACCGGGCGCCGTTCGACATGCCGGAGTCCGAGGGCGACCTGGTCGGCGGCTTCAACACCGAGTACTCGTCGATCAAGTTCGCGATGTTCATGCTCGCCGAGTACGTGAACATGGTGACCGTCTCGGCGGTGTCGGTGACGCTCTTCCTGGGCGGCTGGCGGGCCCCGTGGCCGATCAGCGGCTTCTGGGAGGGCGCCAACCACGGCTGGTGGCCGATGCTGTGGTTCACCGTGAAGGTGCAGCTGCTGCTGTTCTTCTTCATCTGGCTGCGCGGCACGCTCCCGCGGGTGCGCTACGACCAGCTGATGAAGCTCGGCTGGAAGGTCCTCATCCCGGTCTCCCTGGTGTGGCTGATGCTCGTCGCCACCGTGCGGGTCCTGCGCAACGAGAACTACGACTTCGCCGACATCGCCCTGTACGTCGGCGGCGGGGTGCTCGCCCTGCTGCTGCTCTCCTTCGTCGCGGACTTCTTCCGCGACCGCGGCCGGCCGGCCGACGCGGTGCCCGCCGAGCAGGCCGCGTTCGACCCGATGGCGGGCGGGTTCCCCGTGCCGCCGCTGCCGGGACAGGAACCGCCGGCGGTGCCGCGCAGGCGCCCGCGCCGCGAGCGGGAGCTGATTGTCAGTGGCGGACCGGACACTGCCAGTGACGGATCTCTGGATGGAAAGGAGGCGTCCGATGGCTGAGGAGCCCAAGGAGACCAAGCCCGGTTTCCAGAACCCCGTCGCCGGCTTCGGCGTGACCTTCAAGGCCATGTTCAAGAAGCGGCTGACCGAGCAGTACCCGGAGCAGCAGAAGACCACCGCTCCGCGTTTCCACGGACGGCACCAGCTCAACCGCCATCCGGACGGCCTGGAGAAGTGCGTCGGGTGCGAGCTGTGCGCCTGGGCCTGCCCCGCCGACGCGATCTATGTGGAGGGCGCGGACAACACCGACGAGGAGCGCTACTCCCCGGGCGAGCGCTACGGCCGCGTCTACCAGATCAACTACGCCCGCTGCATCCTGTGCGGTCTGTGCATCGAGGCGTGCCCCACCCGCGCGCTGACGATGACCAACGAGTTCGAGCTGGCCGACTCCAGCCGCGCCAATCTCATCTACACCAAGGAGCAGTTGCTCGCCGGTCTCGACGACAACATGGTCGACTCGCCGCACGCCATCTACCCGGGCATGGACGAGCAGGACTACTACCGGGGCCTGGTGACGGAGGCCGCGCCCGGCACGGAGCGGCAGGTCGCCGTCTCCAAGGGCGAGAAGCCCGAGGACCAGGAGGTGCAGGCATGAGCGCGCAGCTCGCCGCCTACTCCACCTCCACCGGGGAGGCCGTCCAGTTCTGGGTGCTGGGCACGGTCGCGGTGATCGGCGCCCTGTGCACCGTCTTCATGAAGAAGGCCGTGCACAGCGCGCTCTGCCTGGCCGGCACGATGATCGTTCTCGCGGTGTTCTACCTGGCGAACGGCGCCTACTTCCTGGGCGTCGTGCAGATCGTCGTCTACACCGGCGCGATCATGATGCTGTTCCTGTTCGTGGTGATGCTCGTGGGTGTCACCGCGGCGGACTCCCTGAAGGAGACCATCAAGGGCCAGCGCTGGCTGGCCCTGGTGTGTGGCCTCGGCTTCGGCATCCTGCTGATCGCCGGCATCGGCAACGCCTCGCTGACGGAGTTCACCGGCCTGGGACAGGCCAACGCGGGCGGCAACGTGGAGGGTCTCGCCGCCCTGATCTTCACCAAGTACGTCTTCGCCTTCGAGATCACCGGCGCCCTGCTGATCACGGCCGCCGTCGGCGCGATGGTGCTCACGCACCGCGAGCGCACCGAGCGGGCCCGGACCCAGCGCGAGCTGGCCGAGCAGCGGGTGCGCGAGGGCAAGCACCTGCCGCCGCTGCCGGCGCCCGGCGTGTACGCCCGGCACAACGCCGTGGACGTCGCGGGCCTGCTCCCCGACGGGACCCCCTCGGAGCTCACGGTCAGCAAGACCCTGCGTGAGCGGGGCCAGATCCGGGACGTCTCGGCCGAGGCGCTGAACGACCTCAAGGCCATCGAGCGGCGGGCCGAGGAGCGCCTGGAGCGCACCGAGATCGATCCGCCGCACTTCAAGCGGGCCGAGGAGGCGTCGAAGTGAACCCGGTGAACTACCTCTATCTCGCCGCCCTGCTGTTCACGATCGGCGCCACCGGCGTGCTCATCAGGCGGAACGCGATCGTGCTGTTCATGTGCATCGAGCTGATGCTCAACGCCTGCAACCTCGCGTTCGTCGCCTTCTCCCGGATGCACGGCAATCTCGACGGCCAGGTCATCGCCTTCTTCACGATGGTCGTCGCCGCCGCGGAGGTCGTGGTCGGGCTCGCGATCATCGTGTCGCTGTTCCGTTCCCGCCACTCGGCCTCGGTCGACGACGCCAGCCTGATGAAGCTGTAAGGGGTCGCTGAATCGTGGAGAACCTGATTGCGCTGCTCATCGCGGCGCCTCTGCTCGGAGCGGCCGTACTGCTGTGCGGCGGCCGGCGGCTGGACGCCGTCGGCCACTGGATCGGCACGGCGCTGGCGGCCGTCTCCTTCGTCCTCGGTCTCGTCCTGTTCACCGACCTGCTGGGCAGGGCCGCCGAGGACCGCACCGTCGTCCAGCACCTGTTCACCTGGATCCAGGTCGGGGGCTTCGACGCGGACGTCGCCTTCCGCCTCGACCAGCTGTCGATGACGTTCGTGCTGCTGATCACCGGCGTCGGCTCGCTGATCCACCTCTACTCGGTCGGGTACATGGAGCACGACGAGCGGCGCCGCCGCTTCTTCGGCTACCTGAACCTGTTCCTCGCGGCGATGCTGCTGCTGGTCCTCGCCGACAACTACCTCCTGCTGTACGTCGGCTGGGAGGGCGTGGGTCTGGCCTCCTTCCTGCTGATCGGCTTCTGGCAGCACAAGCCCAGCGCCGCCACGGCCGCGAAGAAGGCGTTCCTGGTCAACCGCGTCGGCGACATGGGTCTGTCGATCGCGATCATGCTGATGTTCACCACCTTCGGCACCTTCGCCTTCGGCCCGGTGCTCGGCACCCAGGAGGAGCCCGGTCTGGTGGCCGACACCAGCGAGGGCAGGCTCACCGCCATCGGCCTGATGCTGCTGCTCGCGGCCTGCGGCAAGTCCGCACAGGTGCCGCTGCAGTCCTGGCTCGGGGACGCGATGGAGGGCCCGACCCCGGTCTCGGCCCTGATCCACGCCGCGACGATGGTGACCGCGGGTGTCTATCTGATCGTCCGCTCCGCGGCGATCTTCAACGGGGCTCCCGACGCGCAGCTGGTCGTCACCGTCGTCGGCGCGGTCACGCTCCTGTTCGGTGCGATCGTCGGTTGCGCGAAGGACGACATCAAGAAGGCGCTGGCCGGCTCGACCATGTCGCAGATCGGCTACATGATCCTCGCCGCGGGCCTCGGCCCCATCGGCTACGTCTTCGCGATCATGCACCTGGTGACGCACGGCTTCTTCAAGGCCGGGCTGTTCCTCGGCGCCGGCTCGGTCATGCACGGCATGAACGACGAGGTCGACATGCGCAGGTACGGCGGTCTGCGGAAGTACATGCCGGTCACCTTCGTCACCTTCGGCCTCGGCTACCTCGCCATCATCGGCTTCCCGGGTCTGTCCGGCTTCTTCTCCAAGGACAAGATCATCGAGGCGTCCTTCGCCAAGGGCGGCACCGAGGGCTGGATCCTCGGCGGCGTGGCCCTGCTCGGCGCCGCTCTCACCGCGTTCTACATGACGCGCGTGATGCTGATGACCTTCTTCGGCGAGAAGCGCTGGCAGCCCGACGAGCACGGCCATGAGCCGCACCCGCACGAGTCCCCGAAGATCATGACGATCCCGATGATCGTCCTGGCCGTCGGCTCCGTCGCGGGAGGCGCGTTCTTCAGCCTCGGCGACCGCTTCCTCCACTGGCTGGAGCCCGTCACCGGGCACGCCCACGGCGACGCCCCGCTCGGCGCGGGCGCGATCACCGGCGCGACGGTGGCCTGCATGGTCATCGGCGTGGCGATCGCCTGGGCCCGGTACGGACGTCGTCCGGTCCCGGCCGTCGCCCCGCGCGGGTCGCTGCTCACCCGGGCCGCCCGGCGCGACCTGTACCAGGACGACTTCAACCACGTGGTCCTGGTCCGCGGCGGCGAGCACCTCACCCGGTCCCTGGTCTACGTCGACCACACGCTGGTCGACGGTGTCGTCAACGGCACGGCTGCCTCGGTCGGCGGCCTCTCCGGACGGCTGCGCAGGCTGCAGAACGGCTTCGTGCGGTCGTACGCGGTCTCGATGTTCGGCGGTGCGGCGGTCATCGTCGCCGCGACCCTGCTGATGAGGGCGGTCTGATACCGATGTCCTTTCCTCTGCTGACAGCGACGGCGGTGCTCCCCGCGGTGGGGGCGGTGGCCACGGCCGCCGTGCCCGCCGCGCGCCGCACCGCCGCCAAGTGGCTGGCACTGCTGTTCTCGCTCGCCACCCTCGCCCTGGCCGTCGTCGTCCTGGTCCGCTTCGACCCGGACGGGGACCGCTACCAGCTCACCGAATCCCACGCCTGGATCGCGGAGTTCGGGGTCCGTTACGAGCTGGGTGTGGACGGCATCGCGGTGGCGATGGTCGCGCTCACCGCCCTGCTCATCCCGTTCATCGTCCTCGCGGGCTGGCACGACGCCGACCCGCTGGAGACCGGCAGCCGCCGCTGGCGTCCGACCCAGGGCTTCTTCGCCCTGATCCTCGCCGTCGAGGCGATGGTGATCCTCTCCTTCGAGGCCACCGACGTCTTCCTCTTCTACATCCTCTTCGAAGCCATGCTCATCCCGATGTACTTCCTCATCGGCGGCTTCGGGGACCGTGCCCACGAGCACGGCGAGGAGACGGCCTCGACGCAACGGTCGTACGCCGCGGTGAAGTTCCTGCTCTACAACCTGGTCGGCGGCCTGATCATGCTGGCCGCGGTGATCGGTCTGTACGTGGTCGCCGGGAACTTCTCGCTCACGGAGATCGCGCAGGCCCACGCCGCCGGCGAGCTCGACATGGCGACGAACACCGAACGCTGGCTGTTCCTCGGCTTCTTCTTCGCCTTCGCGGTGAAGGCGCCGTTGTGGCCGCTGCACACCTGGCTGCCGAACGCGATGGGGGAGGCGACCGCACCGGTGGCCGTGCTCATCACCGCGGTCGTCGACAAGGTGGGCACGTTCGCGATGCTGCGTTTCTGCCTCCAGCTGTTCCCCGAGGCGTCGAAGTGGGCGACGCCCGCGATCCTGGTCCTCGCCCTGATCAGCATCGTCTACGGTGCACTGCTCGCCGTCGGCCAGCGCGACATCAAGCGCCTGGTGGCCTACGCGTCGATCTCGCACTTCGGCTTCATCGTCATGGGCATCTTCGCGATGACCAGCCAGGGTCAGTCGGGCGCGACGCTCTACATGGTCAACCACGGCATCTCGACCGCCGCGCTGATGCTGGTGGCCGGGTTCCTGATCTCGCGGCGCGGCTCGCGGCTCATCGCCGACTACGGAGGGGTGCAGAAGGTCGCCCCGGTGCTCGCCGGCACCTTCCTGATCGGCGGCCTGGCGACGCTGTCGCTGCCGGGGCTCGCGCCGTTCGTGAGCGAGTTCCTGGTACTGGTCGGCACGTTCGCCAGCTACCCGGTGATCGGCATCATCGCCACCTTCGGCATCGTGCTCGCCGCGCTGTACACCCTCGTCCTCTACCAGCGGACGATGACCGGCCCGGTGAAGCCCGAGGTGGCCACGATGCCCGACCTCAGGGTGCGTGAACTCGTCGTCGTCGCCCCCCTCGTGGCACTGCTGATCTTCCTCGGTGTCTACCCGAAGCCGCTGACGGACATCGTCAACCCGGCGGTGCAGCACACCATGTCCGACGTCCAGAAGAAGGACCCCCAGCCCGAGGTGGAGGCGGCCAAGTGAGCGCAACAGCCGTCCACAGCCTGTGGACAACCGCGGCCGACCCGATCTTGAAGATCGACGCGCCGAAGATCGAATACGGGCAGTTGTCGCCCGTCCTGATCGTCGTGGGCGCGGCGATCGCCGGGGTGCTCGTCGAGGCGTTCGTGCCGCGCAGGACCCGCTATCACGCCCATCTGTTCGTCTCCGTCGTCGCGCTGGTCGCCGCGTTCGCCGCGGTCGTGGCGCTCGCCGCGGACGGGTACGGCACCACCAAGGCGCGGGTCGCGGCCATGGGCGCGATCGCGGTGGACGGTCCGGCGCTCTTCCTCCAGGGCACCGTCCTGCTGGTGGCGCTGGTCGGCCTGTTCACCTTCGCCGAGCGCCGGCTGGACCCGCAGGCGCACGGCAACCGCGTCGACTCCTTCGCCGCGCAGGCCGCCTCCGTGCCCGGCAGCGACAGCGAGAAGGCCGCCGTGAAGGCCGGGTTCACCACCACCGAGGTGTTCCCGCTGCTGCTGTTCGCGGTCGCGGGCATGCTGCTGTTCCCCTCGGCCAACGACCTGCTGACGCTGTTCGTGGCCCTGGAGGTCTTCTCGCTGCCGCTGTACCTGCTGTGCGCGCTGGCCCGCCGCAAGCGGCTGATGTCGCAGGAAGCGGCCGTGAAGTACTTCCTGCTCGGCGCGTTCGCCTCCGCGTTCACGCTGTTCGGCATCGCCCTGCTGTACGGCTACTCCGGCTCCATGTCGTACGCCGCGATCGCCCAGGTCGTCGACGGCTCCGCCACCGACATCACCCCGGCCCTCGCCGACACCATGGGCAACGACGCGCTGCTGCTGGTCGGCTCCGCGCTGATCGTGATGGGCCTGCTGTTCAAGGTGGGCGCGGTGCCGTTCCACATGTGGACGCCGGACGTCTACCAGGGCGCTCCGACCCCGGTGACCGGCTTCATGGCGGCCGCGACCAAGGTGGCGGCGTTCGGTGCGCTGCTGCGGATCCTGTACGTCGTGCTGCCGGGCCTGCGCTGGGACTGGCGGCCGGTGATGTGGGGCGTGGCGATCGTCACCATGCTGGGCGGCGCGATCGTCGCGATCACCCAGACCGACATCAAGCGCCTGCTGGCGTACTCGTCCATCGCCCACGCGGGCTTCATCCTCGCGGGTGTCATCGCCACCAGCCCGGACGGCGTGTCCTCGGTGCTGTTCTACCTGGGCGCGTACTCGTTCGTGACGGTCGGCGCGTTCGCGGTCGTCACCCTCGTCCGCGACGCGGGCGGCGAGGCGACGCACCTGTCCAAGTGGGCCGGTCTCGGCCGGCGCTCCCCGCTGGTGGCGGCCGTGTTCGCGGTGTTCCTGCTGGCCTTCGCCGGCATTCCGCTGACCTCGGGCTTCACCGGGAAGTTCGCCGTGTTCAAGGCGGCGGCGGAGGGCGGTGCGGCCCCGCTGGTCGTGGTCGGTGTGATCTCGTCCGCAATCGCCGCGTTCTTCTACATCCGGGTGATCGTGCTGATGTTCTTCAGCGAGCCGCGGCCCGAGGGCCCGACGGTGGCCGTGCCGTCGCCGCTGACGATGACGGCGATCGGTGTGGGCGTGGCGGTCACGCTGGTGCTCGGTGTGGCGCCGCAGTACTTCCTGGACCTGGCCGGCCAGGCCGGGGTGTTCGTGCGCTGAGCCCTTGCCCGGCCGTGGGCCCCGGTTCCCCCCGCGGGAACCGGGGCCCTGTGCGTGCGGTCAGGGGGCCGGGTCCGCCGGACACGTCACTCGGGGGTGCGTGGGGCTGAACAGTCCGTCGGGGTTCGACTTGTAGATCCAGGCATGCAGCGTGTAGCTGGAGCCGAGGGGCTGCGGGAGCGGGTGCGGGCCGCCGAACTGCCTGCCGAACAGGGTCGGACGGGCCACGCCCGGCGCGGCCTGCACGATCCACGTCACGGCGACCAGTCTGCGCCTGCCGTCCGGGCCGTTCTCGTAGACCAGCGCCGCGGGCCGTGCCGGGTCGGTGCTGTTGACGTCGGCCGCCCTGACGTAGTGGTAGCCCATGCCCGGGTCGCACGGGGTGGGGACGAACCCGTCGGCCCTCGCCGTCGACTCGTAGCCGTACTTGCCGGTCGCCGTGTACGTCCTGGTCAGCTGGATCTGGGCGAACGGGTCCGCGTCCGCGGCGGGCGCGGCCTGCGCGGGCGCCGCGGACAGGACGAAGGCTCCGGCTGCCGCCAGGCCGACGGCGGCTTCGAAGGGCCGAAAGGACATGGGGGGACTCCTTGGAACGGGAGGGGCGCGCGGCTGCCGGCACGCCGTCCGGGGGAAGGCGGGCCGAAGCGGCACACCGTACGGAGGGGCGGGCCTCCCCCCGTCCCGCCCGAGCAGCATCTCCACGGGAGCACCGGCACGCCATGTGACGGGGCCGTTCGGCTGAGCGCGGAGAGTGACGGCCATGACTCGACCGAGTCTGTGGACAACCCCTGCACTGTCGGTGCCGGCGCCTATCGTGGACGCAGTGGTCGAGAGACGACGTACGGGGGACACGACGATGGGCGGGACGGGCGGGATCATCGAGATGCCAGAGGTGACCGGGGCGCCGGCAGACGTGAGCGAGGCGCTGGCCGCACTGCACCGGGTCTTCGGCTATGAGGCGTTCCGCGGCGAGCAGGAGGCGGTGATCGAGCATGTGGTGGCCGGCGGCGACGCCGTGGTCCTCATGCCGACCGGCGGCGGCAAGTCGCTGTGCTACCAGATCCCGGCCCTGGTCAGACCGGGCACGGGCATCGTCGTCTCACCGCTGATCGCGCTGATGCAGGACCAGGTGGACGCGCTGCGGGCGCTCGGTGTGCGGGCCGGGTTCATCAACTCCACGCAGGACTTCGACGAGCGGCGTCTGGTGGAGGCGGAGTTCCTGGCGGGCGAGCTGGACCTGCTGTACCTCGCGCCGGAGCGGCTGCGTCTGGACGCCACACTCGGCCTGCTCGGCCGGGGCAAGATCTCGGTGTTCGCGATCGACGAGGCGCACTGTGTGTCCCAGTGGGGCCATGACTTCCGCCCCGACTATCTCGCGCTGTCCCTGCTCGGCGAGCGCTGGCCGGACGTGCCGCGCATCGCCCTCACGGCGACGGCCACGCGCGCCACCCACCGCGAGATCACCGAGCGGCTGCGCATGCCGGCCGCCCGCCACTTCGAGGCCAGCTTCGACCGGCCCAACATCCAGTACCGGATCGTGCCGAAGGCCGAGCCCAAGAAGCAGCTGCTGGGCTTCCTGCGCGAGGAGCACGCGGGAGACGCGGGCATCGTCTACTGCCTCTCCCGCAACTCCGTCGAGCGGACCGCCGAGTTCCTCACCGCCAACGGCATCGAGGCCGTGCCGTACCACGCGGGTCTGGACGCGGGCACCCGCGCCGCCCACCAGGCGCGGTTCCTGCGTGAGGACGGCCTGGTCGTCGTGGCGACCATCGCCTTCGGCATGGGCATCGACAAGCCCGACGTGCGCTTCGTCGCCCACCTCGACCTGCCCAAGTCGGTGGAGGGCTACTACCAGGAGACCGGCCGCGCCGGCCGTGACGGGCTGCCGTCGACCGCCTGGCTGGCCTACGGGCTCAACGACGTGATCCAGCAGCGCAAGCTGATCCAGTCCGGCGAGGGCGACGAGGCGTTCCGGCGCCGGGCGAGCGCCCACCTCGACGCGATGCTCGCGCTGTGCGAGAGCGCGCGATGCCGGCGCGGGCAGCTCCTGGCCTACTTCGGCCAGGACGCCGAATCGCCCGGCTGCGGCAACTGCGACACCTGTCTGAACCCGCCCGAGACCTGGGACGGCACGGTCGCGGCCCAGAAGGTGCTGTCGACGGTGGTGCGGCTCCAGCGCGAGCGGGGGCAGAAGTTCGGCACCGGGCAGATCATCGACATCCTGCTCGGCAAGCGCACCGGCAAGGTGATCCAGTTCGACCACGACCAGCTGTCCGTGTTCGGCATCGGGGAGGAGCTGGCCGAGGGCGAGTGGCGCGGCGTCGTCCGGCAGATGCTCGCCCAGGGCCTGCTCGCCGTCGAGGGCGAGTACGGCACGCTGGCGCTGACCGAGGCCAGCGGTTCGGTGCTGCGGCGCGAGCGGGAGGTGCCGCTGCGCAAGGAACCGAAGAAACCGGCGGGGGCGCGTTCGGGTTCCTCGTCCTCCGGCCGGGGCGAGCGCAAGTCCAAGGCGGCGGTGGCCGAGCTGCCCGAGGAACTGCTCCCGGTCTTCGAGGCGCTGCGTGCCTGGCGCGCGGAACAGGCCCGCGAGCAGGGCGTGCCAGCGTACGTCATCTTCCAC
Organism: Streptomyces sp. NPDC093094; assembly: GCF_044754345.1. Taxonomy (NCBI): domain Bacteria; kingdom Bacillati; phylum Actinomycetota; class Actinomycetes; order Kitasatosporales; family Streptomycetaceae; genus Streptomyces; species Streptomyces sp. NPDC093094. The sequence goes on from NZ_JBIVOX010000009.1 coordinate 150,662, forward strand.
GACGCCACGCTGCGGGAGATCGCCGCCGTCCGGCCCGCCTCGGTCCGTGAGCTCGGCGGCATCGGCGGGGTCGGAGAGAAGAAGCTGGCGACCTACGGGGAGGGTGTGCTGGCGGTGCTGGCGTCCCTGGGCGGGACACCGGACTCCGCCGGGACGCCCGGGACACCCGAGGTTCCCGGGCGGGCCGGCGCGGGGGCGGCTTCCGACGACTGGCCGGAGCCGGACGAGGAGCCGGAGCCGGAGCCGGAGCCGGACGACTGGATGTAGCGAGGCCGCGTCGGGCCGGGGACGGTCGGGCGGTCAGCCCAGCGCGGTCAGCCCCGGCGCGAACGTGATCAGCAGCGGCAGCAGCGGCACCAGCGCCGCCACGGTCGTCGTCAGGGCCCGATGTCCGCGGTCCAGGCGGGGCGGGGGCTGGAGGAGGCGGTCGACGCGCTCGCCCAGGAGGCGGTTGCTGGAGGAGCAGGACAGGACGCCGCGGTGCTGGTTCAGCTCGATCAGGGCGAGGGCCGTGGTGAGGTGCCCGCACCGGCGGGAGGCCGTGTCGTCCGCGGCGAGCTCCACCAGGCGGCGGGTCTGGTCGCAGAAGTGGGCGAAGAGCGGCACCCGGGGAAAGCCGGTGGCCAGGGCCGTCGACAGGTGCAGCAGCCAGTCGTGGTGGGCCCGGGCGTGACCTCGCTCATGGGTGAGCACGGCGTCCAGCTGACGGTCCGTGAGGCGGTGCAGGGCACCGGTGGTGACGACCAGCTGCGGCCGGTGGCCCGGCATCCACCAGGCGTCGGGGTACTCGTCCTCCAGCACCAGCAGCGGGCCGCGGGCGGCGGGGAGGTCCGCGGGCAGGTCGGGGGCGCGTTCCCGCAGATGCGCGCGGGTGAGACCACGTCCGCGGCGGGCCTCCACCAGTTCGCGGGCGAGCATCGCGGTGGTCCAGGCGGCTCCGCAGGCCAGGAAGAGGGTGAGGACGGTGGCCCAGGCCGGCGCCGTGGAGAGGTCGTAGGCGGCGGTGACGGCCGGGGGCGCCGGGGCGAAGACCCGGGAGCGGACGGTCTGGAAGACAGCGGCGGCACTGAGCACCAGGGCGGTGAGACAGCACAGCAGGACGGTGGCGACCAGGCACTGCCACACCCACAGCGCGACCACGGGCTCCCGCTCGGGCCAGGCGGCCCGGGTCAGGGCGCGAGGGGCCGGCACGGCGGCCGTCAGGGCGACGACGCCCAGCAGGAGCATGCAGACGGTCATGCCACGGGCTCCGGATCCTGATCGGGTACGGACGGGAGCGGCCGGGCGCCTCGCCCGCGGCCGCTGGGCCGGTCCGGCGACCGCCCGCCGCCAGTATGGCGGCGGCGGGCGGCCCGCGTCAGCGTCCGGGAAGGAGCGGATCGGCGGACGCGGTGCGCATCGGCGGAGCCTGCGCCCGGCAGGGCGAGGCGTTCAACAGGGCACCGGCGAGCGGGCCTTGGGCGATCCCGGCCGATCAGACAGCCGGTCGCCGCCCGCCGTCCTGGCCAGCCTCGCCGTCCTGGCCAGCCTCGCCGGACTGGCCGGTCCCGCCGGGCTGGCCGGTCCCGCCGGTCGGTCCGTTCCGGTCTGCCTCGCCGGGCCGGCCTACCTCGCCGTCCTGGCCTGCCTCGTCGGGCCGACCGGGCCGACCGGGCCGACCGGGCCGACCGGGCCGACCGGGCCTGCCGTTCCTGCCGGGCCTGCCGTTCCTGCCGTTCCTGCCGTTCCTGCCGTTCCTGCCGTTCCTGCCGGACCTGCCGGTCCGGCCTGCCTTGCCGTCCTGGCCTGCCGGGCCTGCCGTTCCTGCCGGGCCTGCCGTTCCTGCCGGGCCCGCCGGGCCCGCCGGGCCGGTCCGTGTCGTCGGGCCGGTGGTCACTCCGCCCGGGCGGGTGCGATCCGGCCGGTGACCTCTCCCAGCCCCACCCGGACACCGTCCGGCCCGGGGGCCCACGCCGTGAGGGTGACGACATCGCCGTCCTCCAGGAACGTGCGCTTGCCGTCGGGGAGTTCGAGGGGGTCACGGCCGTTCCAGGTCAGCTCCAGGAGGGAGCCGCGCTGGGCCTCGGAGGGGCCGCTGACCGTGCCGGAGCCGTACAGGTCGCCGGTGCGCAGGGAGGCCCCGTTGACGGTCATGTGGGCGAGCTGCTGGGCGGCGGTCCAGTACATGCTGGAGAAGGGAGGTTCGGAGATGACGTGGCCGTTGACGGCGACGGACATGCGCAGGTCGTACCCGTAGGGCTCCTCGGCGGTGTCGTCGAGGTAGGGGAGCAGCGGATGGGTGCGCGCGGGAGGAGCGACGCGCGCCTCGTCCAGCGCCTCCAGCGGGGTGATCCACGCCGACACCGAGGTGGCGAAGGACTTGCCGAGGAAGGGGCCGAGCGGCACGTACTCCCACGCCTGGACGTCGCGTGCGGACCAGTCGTTGAGCAGGCACAGTCCGAAGACGTGCTCGCGGAAGCCGGCGAGCGGCACCGGGCTGCCCATCGGCGACGGCGTGCCGACGACGAAGCCGACCTCGGCCTCGATGTCCAGGCGGACGGACGGGCCGAAGACGGGGGCGGCGTCGGAGGGCGCCTTGCGCTGGCCGGCGGGGCGGACGACGTCGGTGCCGGAGACCACGACCGTGCCCGAGCGACCGTGGTAGCCGATCGGCAGGTGCTTCCAGTTGGGGGTGAGGGAGTCCTCGGCGTCGGGGCGGAAGATCTGGCCGACGTTACGGGCGTGGTTCTCGGAGGCGTAGAAGTCGACGTAGTCCGCGACCGTGAAGGGCAGGTGCATGGTCACCGAGTCGAGCGGGTGCAGCAGGGGCTCCACGGTCTCCCGGTGAGCGGGCACCGTCACCCACGCGGTGAGCGCGCGCCGGACGTCCGACCAGGCCGTGCGGCCGGCGGCCAGCAGCCGGTCCAGGGACGGCTGGGCCAGCAGGGTGACATAGGGGGAGCCGAGGGCCCGGGCCGCCGCGCCCGCGTCGAGGACGTGGTCACCGAGCCGGACGCCGACGGTCCGCTCGTGCGGGTCTCCGGTGGAGAACACACCGTACGGAAGGTTGTGCGGGCCGAAGGGGTCACCCTCGGGGACATCGAAGGGGGGCATGCGGTTGTGCCTCACTCTCGTGCGTGCCGTGTGCGGTGCCGTGCGGCCGCGCGCCGGTGCGGGCACGAGCGGGCGGCTGGCCCACACGTTACGGCCGAGGCAGCCGTCTTGGGCAGTGCCCCAAGAGTTCGCAATGTCCCCTGCCGGAAGGGTGCGGGGAGGGCGGGGGAGGGGGGTGCCGTATGTCCGAGAGATGGCACAAGGGGGTGAAATCCCCGGGCGTGAAAGGGAGTTGAGGGGGCGCTCGGCTCGGTGCAGGCGCGTGCCGTCGTCCGTTCGCGCTGAGTCGGCGTGCCGTGGTGTCCGTATTCTCTGATCATGGCCGCACCCACCGCATATGCCGAGCGCACCGCGTACTCACTCGTCGCCACCGACCTGGACGGCACGCTGCTGCGTGGCGACGACACCTTCTCCGACCGTTCGAGGGACGCTCTGGCGCTGGTGGCGGCTGCCGGTGCCCGTCATCTGGTGGTGACCGGGAGGCCGGCGCCCCGGGTGCGCCCGCTCCTGGAGGAGCTCGGCAGCACGGGGCTCGCGGTGTGCGGGCAGGGTGCGCAGCTCTACGACGTGGACGCCGACCGGCTGCTGTGGTCCGTCACCCTGGACCGGGAGCTGGCGGAGACCGCGCTCGGCAAGATCGAGGCGGAGGTGGGCCAGGTGTACGCGGCCGTGGACCAGGACGGTGTCGACGGGCTGACACTGATCGAGCCCGGGTACACGATGCCGCACCCCACGCTTCCGGCGGTCAGGGTCGAGCGCCGCGACGACCTGTGGTGCGAGCCGATCAGCAAGGTGCTGCTGCGCCACCACACGCTGAGCGACGACGAGCTGGCGGCGGTGGCGCGCGGGGCCGTGGGGTCGCTGGCCACGGTCACCATGTCGGGCCCCGGGACGGTGGAGCTCCAGCCGTGCGGGGTCACCAAGGCGACGGGGCTGGCGCTGGCCGCCCGGCATCTCGGCCTGACCCCCGCGGACACCGTCGCCTTCGGTGACATGCCGAACGACATCCCCATGTTCGACTGGGCCGCGTACGGCGTGGCGATGGCCAACGCTCACCCCGAACTCAAGGCGGTGGCCGACGAGGTCACCCGCTCGAACGAGGACGACGGCATCGCCGTCGTCCTCGAACGCCTCTACGGCTGAGGGCCGGGAGGATCAGTACGCGCCGAAGACGTTGTCGATGGAGCCGTAGCGGTCCGCCGCGTAGTTGCAGGCGGCGGTGATGTTGGCGACCGGGTCGTAGGGGTCGAACGCGGTGCCGGCCACGTGGTAGGCCGCGAAGGTCGGGTCGATGACCTGGAGCAGGCCCTTGGAGGGCGTGCCGGCGGCCGCGTTGGAGTCCCAGTTGTTGATGGCGAGGGGGTTGCCCGAGGACTCGCGCATGACGTTGCGGTAGATGCCGTCGTAGGAGCCCGGGATGCCGTGCTGGGACATGATGTCGAGCGACTGGCGGATCCACCCGTCGAGGGTGTTCGGGTAGACGGTCGCCGAGGCCGCGGCGGCGGGGGCGGCCGAGGCGCCGGTGGCGCCGACGAGCGGCAGGGCGAGCACGGCGGCGCCGACTCCGGCGGCGGCCAGGGCACGGGCGAGGCGGGGACGGCGGTTTGCAGGCGTGTTCGTACGCATGGGGACATTCCTCTCCGGCGCCTGCGAGGTGAGCTGTCGGGTTCGGGCGGAAAGGTGCCCGGCCGTGCCTGAAGAAGGCATGGCTTAACCCCGAGCCGTGCCGTACGTCGTAGCTGGTACGACGTGCGGACCGGCGACTTACCTGGGTCCCCCGCTCCTGCCGCTGCGGTGTTGGTCGGATGCCTTGGGCGGCGGCAGGATTCGGCGTCCACCCGGCTGCCGGAACGTATGCGAGAGCGCATGAGGGAAACAAGTTCAGGATTCGCACAAAGTGCCGATCAAGCATGATCCAGGATCTTTACGGCACTTGATCCTTTATGGCCCTTGAGGCCCAATTGCACGGCAGAGTGGCTTTTTGGGTGTGGGGGGCGTGCCGGTCGCGGAGGGTCTGCGAGGTGAGCCAACTCACCGTCAGTCGCAAGAGTGGCAATTCGGGCATCACGCCCAACTCTGCCTCAAATGGCCGCTCGTGGGATCTGCTTCTCCCGGGCGTGGATCGCGGCGTCCGGGGCGGGCTCGGGACGCCGCGCCGCGGGCCGGTATCCGGACGCCGTGCGTCGCCGGTCACATCACGCACCCCCGGCCGGCTGGATCCTGCCCGCGGTCCGTGCCCCGTTCCCCGGCCGGGGCGCCGTGCGGACGTGCCCCCGGTGTGCCGGCGGGTCCGGCGCTCCGCGGGTGGCCGGTGCGGCGGAACCCTGGAGGGCGTGCGTCATCGGCGTCACGGTCGGTGGGGGGCGGGTGGCGGGCCGCGGTCGGGGCGCCGGCGGGGCCGGGGGCGATCGGGTCGTGCACCCGGCCGGCGGGAAGGCGCTCCGGCGGCCGGAGGGTGCTGTCGCGGCACGGGCCGTACCGGCCGGTCGGGTGGTGCCCGGGGAACGCGGGGCTGTCCGGTGTCGGGGGGGCCCCGGCGCGGCGGGGGGGGGGCGCCCCCCCGGCGCCCCGGGGGGGGGGGGGGGGGGGGGGGGGGGGGGGGGGGGGGGGGGGGGGGGGGGGGGCCGGGGGGGGGGGGGGGGGGGGGGCCCCCCCCCGGCCGCCGGGGGGCCCCCCGACACCGGACGGACAGGGGTGCGCAGGTCCTCGTGAGGCACGTGAGGCGTCTCGCGGGGGAAGGGTGTAAGGATGCGCGGGAGCGTGATCCCGCCGGCCTCGGTGGACCCGGGGTGCCCTGCGGCGCGGCGGCTGTGCGCCGGGTCGGGGCGCGGCGTCGGGTCGGGGTGTGGCGCCGGGGTGCGGGGCGCGGTGCTGACGTGGGGTGCGGCGCCGCTGCGAGGCGCGGATCACTACTTCCTGGTAAGTCGATAAATGTCCGTTCCTATCGATTGATCAGCAACATACCGGTCGTGCCGCGATACCGCCCGGCCTGCGGGGTGGGCGGCGACAGTGATCGAATCGTGACCGGATACGCTGACTTGAGTGATGGCAGCGACCTATCGACATACCGCGTAATCGCCAGTAGACACCAGCAGACAGGAGACCCCTCGTGACCGTCGTCGGGCCGTTCGGGCTGAGCGTGCGGGACCAGGCTCTGGAAGCCGATGTCCAGGCCGGATTGGCGGCTGTCGAGGAAGGGCTGCTCGAAGCCACCAAGAGCGGGGTCCCCTTCATCACCGAGGCCGCCCAGCATCTGGTGCGGGCGGGCGGCAAGCGCTTCCGGCCGCTGCTCGTGATGCTCGCGGCCCAGTTCGGCGACCCCTACGCGCCCGGCGTCGTACCGTCCGCGGTGGTGGTCGAGCTGACCCACCTCGCCACGCTGTACCACGACGACGTGATGGACGAGGCGTCCGTGCGCCGCGGCGTGCCCAGCGCCAACACCCGCTGGGGCAACTCGGTGGCCGTCCTCACCGGCGACTTCCTCTTCGCCCGCGCCTCGCACATCCTGGCCGACCTGGGACCCGAGGCGGTGCGGGTCCAGGCCGAGGCGTTCGAGCGCCTGGTCACCGGCCAGATCCTGGAGACGGCCGGCCCGGCCGACGACCGCGACCCGGTCGACCACTACCTGGACGTCCTCGCCGGCAAGACGGGCTCGCTGGTCGCCGTCTCCTGCCGGTTCGGCGCGATGATGTCCGGCGCCGACGAGACGATCGTCGACGTGCTGACCCAGTACGGCGAGCGGCTCGGCGTCGCCTTCCAGCTCGCGGACGACGTCCTCGACATCGCCTCCGACTCCCACGAGTCCGGCAAGACGCCCGGCACCGACCTGCGCGAGGGCATCGCGACCCTGCCGGTGCTGCGGCTGCGCGAGCGGGCGGCCCGGCTGGGCCTCGCCGAGGACCTCGCGCTGTGCGAGCTGCTCGACTCCGACCTCACCGACGACGCCCGGCACACCGAGGCGCTCACCGCGCTGAGGGCCCACCCGGCGCTGGAGCAGGCCCGCCGCGACACCGTCCGGTTCGCGGAGGAGGCCCGTTCGGCGCTTGCGCCGCTGCGGGAGTGCGACGCCAAGGCGTCGCTCCTGGAGCTGTGCGACGCGGTGGTCCACCGGGCCGGCTGACACCCCCCGTCCGGCACGTGCGGCCGGGACCGCGCACCTGTACACCAGGAGGGCGGCGCACCCCTTCGACCCCTACGGGTCGGGGGAGTGTGCCGCCCTCAGGTGTCATACCGCAGTAGTACGCGGAGTTGGCTCCGCGGAGTGACGCCCCGACGACTTCCGTTTGGTCAGATTGGAGACAGACGGAAAACACCACTCCTCACCGAATCGGGTGAGAATGGCGGCTCAGGGTGAACAGTGCGCATCGAGCTGAACGGCCGCCGCCGACACGGAGGTAGGGCACACATGGCACCGTACGAATCCGACGAGAGCATCACCGCCTCGGAGACCGAAGTCCCGCGCGGGCGACGCAGGGCCGCGCGGTATGTCGTCCCGCTCGCGGTCACCGGAGTGGCGGTGGCGACCATCGGGCTCGTCCCGGCCCTGGCCGACTCCGGCAGCCCCGACCTGCCCGAGATCAGCGCCGAGCAACTCGTCCAGAACATCGCCGAGTCCGACACCGAGCAGCTGTCCGGCACGGTCCGCATCAACACCGACCTCGGCCTGCCCGACCTCGGCGGACTGGAGAGCGGTCTGTTCTCCGGCGCCGCCTCGGGCGGCGACGGCGGCGAGGGCTCCGCGGCCGACCCGTCGACCCGCCTCACCGAGCTGGTCAGCGGCTCGCACACCCTGCGCGTGGCCGCCGACGGCCCGGACCGCCAGAAGGTGTCGCTGCTCCAGGAGGCCGCCGAGTACAGCGTCATCCACAACGGCAAGGACGTCTGGGGCTACGACAGCAGGTCCAACGAGGTCCACCACTCCACGAGCGGCGGGACCGGCGAGGCCGAGGACGTGCCCGCCACGCCCAAGGACTTCGCCGAGGAGGCGCTGAAGGCGGTCGACGAGACCACGTCCGTCACCGTCGACGGCACCGCCCGGGTCGCAGGCCGCGACGCCTACAAGCTGCTGATCAAGCCCAGGCAGTCCGGCTCCACCGTCGGCGCGATCAGCATCGCGGTGGACGCGAGGACCTGGACGCCGCTGAAGTTCACGCTCACGCCCGCCGCCGGCGGCGCGGCCGTCGTGGACGCCGGATTCACCCAGGTCGACTTCGGAAAGCCGGCCGCCTCCACCTTCGACTTCACCCCGCCCAAGGGGGCCGAGGTCACCGAGCAGGACGCGGCCGAGCAGGGTGAGGGCGGCTTCGAGCCCGGTGAGGGCGACCTGCCGTTCACCCCCGGGGAGGACCTCGGCCAGGGAGCCGAGGGCATGGACACCATCGGCGAGGGCTGGAACGCGATCGCCGTCCTCGACACCGGCGGCGAGGGCATCCCGTCCGGCGAGGAGGTCGGCGGCGACTTCGGCGGTTTCCTGGACTCCCTCGGCGACAAGGCGAGCGGCAAGTTCGGTTCGGGCACGGTCTTCAAGACCCGCCTGATCAACGCCCTCGTCACCGACGACGGCAAGGTCTACGTCGGCGCGGTCACCAAGGACGCGCTGGTGAAGGCCGCCGATTCGCATCGGTGACAGCGGTGGACGTCGTGCGCGTGAGGCAGTAAGAACCGTACGCGTACGACGAGTCGAGGGAGCCGGGGGAGCCCATGCGAGAAGCGCCCGCCAGGGAGCCGGAGGAGACACGAGCGGGCGCCGGTGCCCCGGAGGAGTTTGCTGCGGGTGCCGGCGGCCCCGAGGGGAGCGGCGCGGGCGGCGGTGTCATCGCCACCCGCGGCCTCACCAAGCGCTACCGAGGAGGGCAGCTCGCCGTCGACCGCCTGGACCTGACCGTCCCGGCGGGCAGCGTCTTCGGCTTCCTCGGCCCCAACGGTTCCGGCAAGACGACCACCATCCGCATGCTGATGGGCCTGATCGAGCCCACCTTGGGCACGGCGCACGTGCTGGGGCAGCCGATGCCCCGGGCCGCGCGCACGGTGCTCCCGCAGGTGGGCGCGCTCATCGAGGGCCCCGCCCTGTACGGCTTCCTGTCCGGCCGTGACAACCTGCTGCGGTACGACGCCGCCGACCCCACCGCCGATCCGCGCACCCGGCGTGCCCGGGTCGCCTCGGCCCTGGACCGGGTGGGCCTCGCGGCCGCGTCCGGCAAGAAGGCCCGGGCGTACTCCCTCGGCATGAAGCAGCGGCTGGGCCTTGCCGCGGCTCTCCTCCAGCCGCGCCGGCTGCTCGTGCTGGACGAGCCGACCAACGGGCTCGACCCGCAGGGCATGCGCGAGATCCGTACCCTGATCAGGGAACTCGCCGCCGACGGCACGACCGTCTTCCTCTCCTCCCACCTCCTCGACGAGATCGAGCAGGTCTGCACCCACGCGGCCGTCATGGCCCGCGGCCGGCTGATCACCCAGGGCGCGGTCGCGGACCTCGCCGCCGGGGCACGAGGGCGCCTGGTGGTGACGACGCCGGACGCGGGCGAGGCGGCCCGCGTGCTGAAGGAGCAGGGGGTGGGCGACGTGGTGGCCGACGGGGACAGGGTCTCGGGCGAACCCCCCGAGCGGGAACTCGCCGACGTGAACGCCGCGTTGGTCCAGGCAGGAGTGCGGGTGCGCGGCTTCGGTCTTGAGCGTGCCTCGCTGGAGGACGCGTTCGTGGCGCTCACGGGGGAGGGATTCGATGTCGCGGGCTGAGACCGCCGCCGCCGTGCGGCCGAACCCTCTGTGGACGTTCGGCCTGCTGCGCAGCGAGCTGGTGACGACCTTCCGGCGCTGGCGCACGCTCGCCCTGCTCGGTGTGCTGGCAGCGGTGCCGGTGCTGGTCGGGGTCGCCGTGAAGATCGAGACCAGTGACGGCTCCTCCCTCGGCGGAGGGGGCGGCGAGGGCCCGGCGTTCATCTCGCAGATCACCAACAACGGTCTGTTCCTGGTGTTCACGGCCCTCGCGGCGACGCTGCCGTTCTTCCTGCCGATGGCCGTCGGCGTGGTCGCGGGCGACGCGCTGGCCGGGGAGGCCAACGCCGGAACCCTGCGCTATCTCCTGGTCGCGCCCGCCGGCCGCACCAGGCTGCTGCTCACCAAGTACGCGACGGTGATCGCCTTCTGTCTGGCGGCCACCCTCACGGTCGCCGTGTCGGCCCTCGCGGTCGGCGCCCTGCTCTTCCCGCTGGGCGAGCTGACGACCATCTCGGGGACGCGGATCAGCTTCGCCGAGGGGCTCGGCCGGGCCCTGCTGATAGCTCTGGTCGTCGCCGCGTCACTGATCGGGGTCGCGGCGCTCGGCCTGTTCGTCTCCACCCTGACCGGCAGCGGCGTCGCGGCGATGGCGACCACGGTCGGCCTGCTGATCACCGTGCAGATCCTCGACCAGATACCCCAGCTGAGCGCGCTGCACCCGTACTTCTTCTCGCACCACTGGCTGTCCTTCGCCGACCTGATGCGCGAGCCGGTCTACTGGGAGGACCTGCGCAAGAACCTCGGCACACAGGCGGTGTACGCGATGGTGTTCGGGTCGGCGGCGTGGGCGCGGTTCACGGCGAAGGACATCACGGCGTAGAGCGCCCCTGTGCGGGGTTCCCGGACCTGGTGCTCTGGTGCTCTGGTGCTCTGGTGCTCTGGTGCCAGTGCCGGTCCGGCGCTTGGGACGAGGCTGTGACGTCGTGGTGACGTGTGCGGCGCCGGTGAGCGGAGAGACTCGACCATGCATGTCCGGCGGCGTTCGCGGACACATGTGAGTGGGGGGACCGATGACGATGACACGATCCAGCCGCGGTGAGCAGAGGGAGCAGCCGTACGCCGCCCAGGCGTCGGCCGCGGGTCCTGCGGCGCCGCTCGACGTCCGCGTCGGCACGGCCGGAGCCCTGGTCGACGGGGTGCGGATCGCTGCCGTCCCCGGCGAGGAGATCCAGCGCACCGTCCTCAAGCACCTCCACACCCTCGCCCGCACCTGCGGGCATCCGGTCCTGGCCATGGTGCACGACGACCGCATCGGCTACGTCGTCCCGCTCCAGGTCGACCCCGACGGGTCGAGCCGCTTCACGGCGGAGCCGGTCCGGGCGAGGCCGCAGGAGCCGGCACCGGCCGAGGCGGCTTCCCGGACCGAGGTCCCCGGTGGTCCCGGCAAGGAGACCCCGTCGGCCGGGACTCCCGGCGCGGACGCGCCGCGGGCCGAGCAGCCGTCGTCGACCGGCTCGCCCTCGCCCGAGCCGTCCCCCTTCGGAGCCCCGTCCCCGTCGGCGTCGGTCCCGGCGCCCGAGGGCTTCGGGCCGCCGCCGGTGATGGCGGGCTCCTCCTCCGGTTCCGAGCCGTACGCGGGGCAGCCGCAGCCCGGTGTCCAGGCGTCCGCCCCGGCCGACCCCGCCGCCTCGCCCTACGCCCCGCAGTCGCGGCAGGCACCGGCGGACGAGCCCAACCCGTATCTCCGCCCGACGGCCGAGCCCCGCCCGCAGGAGGCCGCCGCCGGGGCGGCACCCAGGCCGCAGAGGCAGGGCCCCGTGTACTCCTCCGCGCCCGCGTCCACCTCGGCTCCCACCCCTCCCCGGGGCTTCGACGCCATAGCGGAAGCCGTGCTGGACGAGGCGCCGGTCGTGCCCGGCCCGCTGGCGGAGCCCCTGGCCCGGGTCAACGAGGCCGTGCGGTCGGGGCAGGTGCGGCAGGCCGCCGAGCTGGCCGGTCGAGCGCTGGCTGAGGGGGCGGGGACGCTGGGCGCGGACCACCCCGAGGTGCTGCGACTGCGTGGACTGACGGCGTACATCGCCTACCTGGCGGGTGACGGCGAGCGCGCGCTGCGGCTCTCCCTGGAACTGGCCCGCGTCCACCGCGGGAGGGGTGACGCCGAGGCCGCCTACGGCGACGTCCAGAGCGCGGCGACGGCATGGCGCGCGGTGCGCGATCCGCGGCTCGGGCTCCAGCTGGGCCACGAGCTGATCGGCCTGTGGACGGAGCTGGCGGCCGAGGGCGGCCCTGCCGGTGACGACCTGGAGGAGCTGGAGTCGGCCCACACCCGTATGGGCCGTCTCACCGAACGGGCCGCCCGTCAGGCCGGAGACCGGCCCCGCCACCCGTAGGGGCCCGGCGCCGGCGCCCGACCCCTACTGCACGCAGAACTCGTTGCCCTCCGGGTCGGCCATGACGACCCACTGTCCCGAGGGTTCCTTCACCTCGCGCAGCACGCTCGCGCCGAGGGCTGTCAGCCGGGCCACCTCGCTCTCGCGCCGGTCCTCGCCGGGGTGCAGGTCGAGGTGGAGACGGTTCTTGCCGGTCTTGGCCTCGGGGACACGCTGGAACAGCAGCCGCCGGCCCAGGCCGGTGCCGCTGTCCGGGGCGACGGGGTCCTCGGGATGCCGTACGGCGACCAGGTCCCGGAAGGCGAGGCGGGCGTGGAACTCGACGACGGCCTCGCGCGGCAGGGCGCCGAGCTCCAGGAGCCGCTCGATGAGCGCGTTGTTGTCCTCGGTCTCGTAGTGGAGCGCGGCTGCCCAGAAGTCGGCCTGCGCCTGCGGGTTCTCGCAGTCGACGACGAGCTTCCAGTGCAGGGGCGCCGGGGAGCCGGCCGTGTCGGTCTGTGCGTCGGTGTCGGTCACGTAACCAGTTATATTGGTTACGTGAGTGAGCGTGCAACGGAAACGCCGGAGCCGTCGGGGACTTCCGCGAAGGCGCCGGGTCTGACCCTGATCTCGTACGAGGGCAGGCCCTATCGCTTCGACCCCGGAGCGCTGTGTCTGGAGCTGCTGCCGACGGGCGGGCCGGGGGCCTTCGCGCGCTACGAGGTGCTGCACGAGCCCGCCGATCTGGTGGCCTGGGTGCGCCGGAGCCGTCTTGCGGAGGGGCTGGAGCCGGTCGTCACCGACGAGGAGCTGGGCGATGTGCGGCATTTCCGTGACGCGCTGTTCCTGCTGACCGCCGACCGGGCGCACGGCCGTCCGCTCCAGCCGCGTCACCTGGACGTGGTCAACGCGGCCGCCGCCGAGCCGCCGCTGGTCTCCCGTATCACCCCGGACGGGTCGCGCGCCTGGGCGCCGGGCGCCACCGGTACCCGGCTGCTGGCCACCCTGGCCCGCGACGCGATCGACCTGTTCAGCGGACCGTACGCCGACCGTGTCCGCGAGTGCGGCGCCCACGACTGCTTCCTGCTGTTCGTCGACACCTCGCGCCCCGGCAGGCGCCGCTGGTGCGCGATGGAGCACTGCGGCAACCGCGAGAAGGTCCGCGCCCACCGCGCCCGCGGCGCGACCGGCAGGCACTAGGGCCCTTCTGACGCCGAGGCGCGATCAAGCGGCCAGGCGATCAAGCGGCCAGACGGTCGGGTGACCGGGCGACCAGGCGGCTCAGGTCGCCCCGCCCCCGCCCCGGGTGCGCCCGTCCCCGTCCCCGTCTTCCTCTCCGGCGGCCTACGGCCTGACGTCCAGCCGTACGCCCGACGCTTCCTCGCCGCCCTGCACGCCGACCCCCTCCAGGTCCGCCCCGGCGGCGACCGCACCGGCCCCGCTCGGCTCCACCCCGGCCGGGACCGCCGCGGCCGTCGCCGCGCTCTCCCGGAGGGCCTTGGCCGCCCGGCGTGCCGTACGCAGCGCGTCCCAGGTCAGCAGGGCCAGGGCCAGCCACACCAGCGCGAAGCCGGCCCAGCGCTCGGGCGGCATGGCCTCGTGGAACCAGACCACGCCGAGCAGGAACTGGAAGACCGGGGCGAGGTACTGCAGCAGCCCCAGCGTGGACAGCGGCACGCGGATCGCGGCCGCGCCGAAGCAGATCAGCGGGACCGCCGTCACGACGCCGGTCGCGGCCAGCAGGGCCGTGTGCCCGGCCCCCTCGGAGACGAAGGTCGAGCGGTCCTGGGCGCCCAGCCACACCAGATAGCCCAGCGCGGGCAGGAACTGGATCGCGGTCTCGGCGGCGAGCGACTCCAGTCCGCCGAGGTTGACCTTCTTCTTCACCAGCCCGTAGGTGGCGAAGGAGAAGGCGAGGACCAGGGAGATCCACGGCGGCCGGCCGTAGCCGACGGTCAGCACCACCACGGCGGCGGCGCCGACCCCCACGGCCGCCCACTGCGCGGGCCGCAGCCGCTCCTTCAGCAGCAGCACGCCCATGGCGATGGTGACGAGGGGGTTGATGAAGTACCCGAGGGACGCCTCGACCACGCGGTCGTTGTTGACCGCCCAGATGTAGACGCTCCAGTTGACGGCGATCACGGCCGCGGCGACCGCGACGAGCCCGAGGCGGCGCGGCTGCCGCACCAGCTTGCCGATCCACCGCCACCGCCGCACGGCGAGCAGCACCACGGCGACGACGGCGAACGACCACACCATCCGGTGGGCGAGCACCTCCATCGCCCCGGCGGGCTTCAGCAGAGGGAAGAAGAGGGGGAAGAGCCCCCACATCCCGTAGGCCGCGAAGCCGTTCAGCATTCCGATGCGCCGTTCCGCCTTCGGCTCGCCCACGGGCCCTCCTCGCCTGGTCGCCGTCACCCGCTCGGACGAAGGTAGCGCCGATCACCCCTGCCTGTCATGCCCGTATCGCCATACGGTCATGACAGGCAGGGGTTCCGGTGGATCCGTGCGGATCAGCTCTTGAGCGCCGCGGCGACGGCGTCGGTGAGCGAGGTGGTCGGACGCCCGGCCAGCCGGGACAGGTCGCCGGTGGAGACCACCAGCTCACCCTTCTCCACGGACACGTCCACCTCGGCGAGGATCCCGGCGAACACCTCGGGCAGCCCGGCGCCGGTCAGGATCCCGGCGAACGCCTCGGGCGGGACGGAGGTGTAGGCGATCTCCCGGCCGGTCTGCCGGCTCAGCTCGGCCGCGTACTCGGCGAAGCCGAAGGACTCGTCGCCGCCCAGCTCGTACGTCCTGCCCTCGTGGCCCTCGCCGGTCAGCACGGCGACCGCGGCGGCCGCGTAGTCCGCACGGGAGGCGGCGGAGATACGGCCGTCGCCCGCGGCCTGCACCACGGCGCCGTGCGCCAGGACCGGGGCGAGGTTCTCGGTGTAGTTCTCGAAGTACCAGCCGTTGCGCAGCAGGGCGTAGGGCACGCCCGAGGACAGCAGGATCTCCTCGGTGGCGCGGTGGTCGTCGGCCAGCGCGGCGGTCAGGCTGCCGGGGGCGCTGGTGTAGGCGAGCAGGGCGACGTCCGCGGCCTTCGCGGCCTCGATGACGACCTTGTGCTGGGCCGGGCGGCCCTTGTCGAACTCGTTGCCGGAGATCAGCAGCACCTTGTCGCCGGCCGCGAACAGCCCGTCGAAGGTCTCGGGGGTGTTGTAGTCCGCGACGGCCAGCTTCACGCCGCGCCCGGCGAGGTCGGCGGCCTTCGACTCGTCCCGCACGACGGCGGTGATCTGCTCCGCGGGAACCTTCTCCAGCAACTGCTCCACGACGTGGCGGCCGAGCTTTCCGGTGGCGCCGGTGACGACGATGCTCATGGTTCGGAACTCCTTCGGTGTCTGTGCCACTCACCTTAGGAGAGGTGCTAACTATTCGTAAGTACCCACTTTGAAGTAAGGTACTGGTATGGCAGTAAGCAGCTCACGGGTCTCGGCGGCCGAGGCCGAGGCCATGTGCCCGTACCGTCTGGTGCTGGAGCACGTCACCAGCCGCTGGGGCGTCCTGGTGCTGATCGCCCTCATGGAGCGCTCCTACCGGTTCAGCGAACTGCGCCGGGAGATCGGCCGGACCGGGCGGGGCGTCAGCGAGAAGATGCTCACCCAGACCCTCCAGACCCTGGAGCGCGACGGCCTGGTCCTGCGGGACGCCAAGCCCGTCATCCCGCCCCGCGTCGACTACTCGCTGACCCCGCTGGGCCACGAGGCCGCCGCGCAGGTGCGCGCCCTCGCCCTGTGGACCGAGCGCCGTATGACGGACGTCGAGGAGGCCCGGGTCGTGTACGACGAGGCCCGGGCGGCGTACGACGAGGTCCGGGCGGCGACGGCCGCCCGGACCTCCTGAGACGGCGGGCTCAGCCGACGACGGTCCAGGTGTCGCCGCCGGCCAGGAGCGCGGCGAGGTCGCCCTTGCCGCGCTGCTCCACGGCCGTGTCGAGCTGGTCGGCCATCTGCGTGTCGTAGACGGGCCGCTCGACCGAGCGCAGCACGCCGATCGGCGTGTGGTGCAGGGTGTCGGGGTCGGCGAGGCGCGACAGGGCGAACGCGGTGGTCGGGGACGCCGCGTGGGCGTCGTGGACGAGCACGTCGGCCTCGTTGTCCGGTGTCACCGTGACCACCTTCAGATCGCCGGTCGCCCGGTCCCGTACGACGCCCTTGGCGAGGTCCGTGCCGAAGCGGACGGGCTGTCCGTGCTCCAGCCGGATCAGCGCCTCCTGCGCGGACTCCCTGTCCTTGAGGGAGTCGAAGGCTCCGTCGTTGAAGATGTTGCAGTTCTGGTAGATCTCGACCAGCGCCGTGCCCGGGTGGGCGGCGGCCCGGCGCAGCACCTCGGTCAGGTGCTTGCGGTCGGAGTCGATCGTGCGGGCCACGAAGGACGCCTCGGCGCCGAGCGCCAGCGAGACCGGGTTGAAGGGCGCGTCCAGCGACCCCATCGGCGTCGACTTGGTGATCTTCCCGACCTCGGAGGTGGGGGAGTACTGGCCCTTGGTGAGACCGTAGATCCGGTTGTTGAACAGCAGGATCTTGAGGTTCACATTGCGGCGCAGCGCATGGATCAGATGGTTGCCGCCGATGGACAGGGCGTCGCCGTCGCCGGTGACCACCCACACGCTCAGGTCCTGGCGCGAGGCGGCCAGGCCCGTCGCGATGGCCGGGGCGCGGCCGTGGATGGAGTGCATGCCGTACGTGTTCATGTAGTACGGGAAACGGGACGAGCAGCCGATGCCGGAGACGAAGACGATGTTCTCGCGGGCCAGGCCCAGCTCCGGCATGAAGCCCTGGACCGCCGCGAGGATCGCGTAGTCGCCGCAGCCGGGACACCAGCGCACTTCCTGGTCGGACTTGAAGTCCTTCATGGACTGCGCGGCCTCGGCCTTGGGGACCAGCTTCAGTGCCTCAGTCATCGATGGCCTCCTTGAGGGCCTTGGCGAGCTGCTCGGCCTTGAACGGCATGCCGTTGACCTGGTTGTAGGAGTGCGCGTCCACCAGGTACTTCGCCCGGATCAGCGTGGCGAGCTGGCCGAGGTTCATCTCGGGGACGACGACCCGGTCGTAGCGTGCGAGGACCTCGCCGAGGTTGCGCGGGAAGGGATTGAGGTGGCGCAGGTGGGCCTGCGCGATCTCCTGCCCGGCCGTCCGCAGCCGCCGCACCGCGGCGGTGATCGGCCCGTAGGTGGAACCCCAGCCCAGCACCAGGGTCTTCGCGCCGTGCGGGTCGTCGACCTCCAGGTCCGGCACCTCGATCCCGTCGATCTTCGCCTGGCGGATGCGGACCATGAGGTCGTGGTTGGCCGGGTCGTAGGAGATGTTCCCGGTGCCGTCCTGCTTCTCGATCCCGCCGATCCGGTGCTCCAGACCGGGCGTGCCCGGCACCGCCCACGGCCGGGCGAGGGTCTGCGGGTCCCGCTTGTAGGGCCAGAACACCTCGGTGCCGTCGTCCAGGGTGTGGTTCGGGCCCTGGGTGAACTGCACCCGCAGATCCGGCAGCTCGTCCACCTCCGGGATGCGCCAGGGCTCGGAGCCGTTGGCGAGGTAGCCGTCGGAGAGGAGGAACACCGGGGTGCGGTAGGCCAGCGCGATCCGGGCCGCCTCGATCGCGGCGTCGAAGCAGTCCGCCGGGGTGCACGGGGCGATCACCGGGACGGGCGCCTCGCCGTTGCGGCCGTACATCGCCTGAAGCAGGTCCGCCTGCTCGGTCTTCGTCGGCAGTCCGGTGGAGGGGCCGCCGCGCTGGATGTCCACGATCAGCAGCGGCAGCTCCAGCGACACCGCCAGCCCGATCGTCTCCGACTTCAGCGCCACACCCGGACCGGACGTCGTCGTCACCGCCAGCGAGCCGCCGAACGCCGCGCCCAGCGCCGCGCCGATGCCCGCGATCTCGTCCTCGGCCTGGAAGGTGCGCACACCGAAGTTCTTGTGCCGGCTGAGCTCGTGCAGGATGTCGGAGGCCGGAGTGATCGGGTACGAGCCCAGGAACAGCGGCAGATCCGCCTGACGCGAGGCCGCGACCAGCCCGTACGACAGCGCCAGGTTCCCCGAGATGTTGCGGTAGGTGCCCACCGGGAACGCCTTCGCGGCCGGCGCCACCTCGTAGGAGACCGCGAAGTCCTCGGTGGTCTCCCCGAAGTTCCAGCCCGCCCGGAACGCCGCGATGTTCGCCGCCGCGACCTGCGGCTTCTTCGCGAACTTCGACGTCAGGAACTTCTCCGTGCCCTCCGTGGGCCGGTGGTACATCCACGACAGGAGGCCGAGCGCGAACATGTTCTTGCTGCGCTCGGCCTCCTTGCGGGTGAGGTCGAATTCCTTCAGGGCCTGGACCGTCAGCGTGGTCAGGGGGACGGGGTGGAGGTGGTAGCCGTCGAGGGAGCCGTCCTCCAGCGGATTGCTGTCGTAGCCGACCTTCTGCATCGCCCGCTTGGTGAACTCGTCCGTGTTGACGATGATCTCCGCGCCGCGCGGCAGATCGCCCACGTTCGCCTTCAGCGCGGCCGGGTTCATCGCCACCAGCACGTTCGGCGCGTCGCCCGGCGTGAGGATGTCGTGGTCCGCGAAGTGCAGCTGGAACGAGGACACAC
This sequence comes from Streptomyces sp. NPDC093094, assembly GCF_044754345.1. NCBI lineage: Bacteria > Bacillati > Actinomycetota > Actinomycetes > Kitasatosporales > Streptomycetaceae > Streptomyces > Streptomyces sp. NPDC093094. The sequence continues at coordinate 169,463 of NZ_JBIVOX010000009.1, forward strand.
CGGGCAGGGTCCCGGCGGGCGCCCTGATCTCGGCGGGGAAGTTCGGCAGCGTGGAGAGGTCGTTGCCGAAGGACGCCGTCTCCGAGGTGAAGCGGTCACCGGTGAGCTGCATGCCGTCACCCGAGTCACCCGCGAACCTGATGATCACCCGGTCGACGCGCTGGACGTCCTTCGCCCCGGCCGGTCTGCGCTGCTCTCCTACGACGGTTCCGTCGGCCTGCTCCGCTGGGCTGCTGACCTGGCTGGTCACTGAACTGGACCTCCTTCGAGGCGGCTGTCGGGGAGCGGCCTGCCGGCAGGCCCTCCCAGGATCAACCCTACGACCGTGAGGGTCGCCTTCCCTGGACCGTTCACCCGACGATCACCGCATCGAGAGCGTCCGGCCCCCGCGCGCGCCCTCGCCCCGGCGCCCTGACTTGTCATCTCGCCCTCGGCTTCCTCGTGAAGAGGTACTCCGCCCATCGTTCGGTTCTCGGCTCGACAGCGGCTAGAACGGTGCGGCAGCCCCCCCGGGGGGAGCTCAGGAATTCAGATACGTCAGCACCGCCAGCACCCGCCGGTGGTCGCCCTCGCTCGGGGACAGCCCCAGCTTGAGGAAGATGTTGCTGACGTGCTTCTCCACCGCGCCGTCGCTGACCACCAGCTGCCGGGCGACGGCGGAGTTCGTCCGGCCCTCGGCCATCAGCCCCAGCACCTCCCGCTCCCGCGGGGTGAGCACCGCGAGCACGTCCTGCTTGCGGCTGCGCCCCAGCAACTGCGCGACCACCTCAGGGTCGAGCGCCGTACCTCCCCGGGCCACCCGCACCACGGCGTCCACGAACTCGCGCACCTCGGCCACGCGGTCCTTGAGCAGATACCCGACGCCCTGCGTGGAACCGGCCAGCAGTTCGGTGGCGTAGCGCTCCTCCACGTACTGCGACAGCACCAGCACCCCGAGCTCCGGGTGCGACTGCCGCAGCCGCACCGCGGCCCGCACACCCTCGTCCGTGTGGGTCGGCGGCATCCGGACGTCGGCGACGACGACGTCCGGCAGGGCGCCCTCGGCGTCCAGCTCCGTGATCGTCTTGATCAGCGCCTCCGCGTCCCCGACCCCGGCGATCACCTCGTGTCCGCGGTCGGTCAGCAGCCGGGTCAGGCCCTCCCTGAGCAGCACTGAATCCTCGGCGATGACCACCCGCACCCTGTCCTCCACGACTTTCGGCCCCCCATGCCCCCGGCTCCACTCGTACGCCCCTCAAGCATCCCAGCAATCGGGCCTTCACGGGCGGGAAACCGCAGCCGCGCACACCTGCGGCCGCACCCCGAAGGAGCAGGTGCGGCCGAGGACGACCGGGGGACGGCGGGCCGTACGGTGATCAGCCCCGCCAGGGCAGCTCCGCGGTGACGGTCGTCGGCCCGCCGGCCGGGGAGTCCACGACGAGGACGCCGTCGACCGCGCCCAGCCGCTCGGCCAGACCGGCCAGGCCCGAGCCGGCCGCCGTGTCGGCCCCGCCGACGCCGTCGTCCGTGACCTGGAGCATCAGACGGCTCTCCGCACGCCACACTTCCACCGAGGCCGAGCGGGCCCGCGCGTGCTTGCTGATGTTCTGGAGCAGCTCGGAGACGGTGAAGTAGGCGATCCCCTCGATGGCCGGGGCGGGACGCGAGGGCAGATCGACCTCGACCGTCACCGGCACCGTGCACCGCGAGGCGACCGAGGACAGCGCCGCGTCCAGCCCCCGGTCGGTGAGCACCGCCGGGTGGATGCCCCGCGCCAGGTCACGCAGCTCCTGGAGCGCCGTCTTCACCTCGCTGTGCGCCTCGTCCACCATCCGGGCCGCCGCCCGCGGGTCCTCGGTGAGCTTCTCCTTCGCCAGCCCCAGATCCATCGCGAGGTTCACCAGCCGCGCCTGCGCCCCGTCGTGCAGATCCCGCTCGATGCGCCTGAGGTCGGCGGCGGCCGTGTCCACCACCACCCCCCGGTCCGACTCCAGCTCCACCACCCGCGCCGACAGCCGCGACGGCCCCAGCAGCCCCGTCACCATCAGCCGGTCCACCATCGTCAGCGCCCGCACGATCCACGGCGTGGCCAGCGTGACCAGCAGCCCGAGCAGCGCCGTCGTCCCGATCTCGAACGCGTTGTCCAGATAGACCGAGTGCGTCTCGTCGCCGTACAGCTGGATCCCGTCCTGACCCGCGTACACCGGGAGGACCCAGAACCACAGCGGATACGTCAGCATCGCCCAGCCGTACACCCAGAACGTCACGGCCACGCAGAAGGAGAACACCGCCCACGGCAGATGCAGCACCGCGTACAGCAGCTGCCGCCAGGACGAGCCGCTCTTGAACACGGCGCCCGTCCACGCCATCAGACCGTTGCCGCGCACCCGCAGCGGCTCCGGGTCGGACAGGTCGACCCGCAGCAGCGCCCGGGCCCGCGCCCGCTCCATCGCGCCCAGTCCCCGGCACCCGGCGAGAGCCCCCGCCATCACCGGGATGCCGAGGAACGTCACCAGCAGACCGACGCCGAGCGACACCATCGTCACCGCGTAGGTGAACGTCAGCACGCTGATCGGCAGGCTCAGCAGCACATACCCGAGCTCCCGCCAGTGCCGCGCCTCGAACGGCGCCCGCAGCCCGGCGGGCAGCCGGCGCCGGCCGTCCCGGTGCCCGTACTCCTGTCCGTACCTGCTGTCCCCGTACGTGGTGGCCATCGCCTGCCGTCCGTTTCTGCTCTGCCGCCGGTGGATGCACCGCCTGCTCGCGGTCGTGCCGTCCGCGTCCGGTGTCTCGTTCTGGAACCAGCCTCCTCCGGCCCGGGCCTTCGGGACATGGAGGCCGTCGGCCTCTCGGAAGGGGGGTTTTCCCTACCCCCGCCGCGGTGCGGCGGACCGCTCCCGCCAGGGCAGTTCGGCGGTGACGACCGTCGGACCCCCCACGGGGGAGTCGACGACGAGCACCCCGTCGACGGCGCCCAGCCGCTCCGCCAGCCCGCGCAGCCCGCTTCCCGCGTCCAGCTGCGCCCCGCCCCGGCCGTCGTCCTCGACCTGGCACAGCAGCCGGTCCGCCGACCGCCACACCTCCACCGAGGCCGAGCGGGCCTGCGCGTGCTTGCTGATGTTCTGGAGCAGCTCGGAGACGGTGAAGTAGGCGATCCCCTCGATCGCCTCGGCCGGCCGCGTCGGAAGGTCCACGGTCACCTTCACCGGCACCGTGCACCGCGAGGCGACCGAGGACAGCGCCGCGTCCAGCCCCCGGTCGGTGAGCACCGCCGGATGGATGCCCCGCGCCAGGTCACGCAGCTCCTGGAGCGCCAGCTTCACCTCGCCGTGCGCCTCCTCGACCATCACCGCAGCCGAGTCGGGGTCCTCCAGCAGCTTCTCCTTGGCCAGACCCAGCCCCATCGCGAGGTTCACCAGCCGCGCCTGCGCCCCGTCGTGCAGATCCCGCTCGATGCGCCTGAGGTCGGCGGCGGCCGTGTCCACCACCACCCCCCGGTCGGACTCCAGTTCGGCGATACGGCGTTCCAGCTCGTCCGACGGCGACAGCAGCCCCCGCACCATGGCCCGGTCCGCGTTGGCGAGCCCCCGCGCCAGATACGGCAGCACCGGCCACAGCACGAACAGCGACGTCAGCGTCAGCGCGAAGGTGAGCACCCCCCACGGCAGCCGGATGAAGTCGTACAGCAGCGTCCGCCAGCCCACCGGGTCCTTCAGCATCATCCACAGCTGCTGGAGGAACCCGCCCCGCCCGCGCCACGGCATCGGCGACGGCTCCTCCACCCGCACCCCGAGCAGCGCCCTGGCACGCGCCCGCTCCAGCCTGCCCAGCTGCCGCGCGCCCAGCAGACCCGCCGCGAGCAGCGGGAACCCGATCACGGTGACGGTCAGGAAGGCACTGGTGAACACCACGGTCGTCACATAGACGAAGCCGATCAGCGCCGCGGGAAGGTTCGCCAGGAGATGCGCGATCTCCTTCCAGGTGTGAGCGTCGTAGGCGGGACGCGGCGGCGGCAACGGCTCGGCCGTCTCGGCGCCCGCGGACGGAGTACGTTCGGTCATACGGGTCAGCCTGCCCGTCCGCGCCCGGCCACGCCATGAGGCGGACCGCCCGGCACTGCTGGGGAAAACCCCACCCCGGCATCTCAAGGCGTGACGGGCTGCTTACCGTCTCTTTATCAGGGCCTAGACTCCCGTGCGTACAGCGTCGAACAAGGTCGTCGTCGAGGGTCGGCCAGGGAGCGAGGGACGGACGTGCGGGAACCGACCGTCGTCGCGGCGGACTACTTCCAGTCCTATTCGGTCGTCGGACTGCTCGCCGCCGTCGGCGTGCTGTTCGTCGCCGTCGCCTTCGGGGCCGGCCGGCTGCTGCGGCCCACCGTGCCGACCCCCGAGAAACTCCTGACCTACGAGTGCGGCGTCGACCCCGTCGGCGAGGGCTGGGCCCACACCCAGGTCCGCTACTACGTCTACGCCTTCCTCTACGTCATCTTCGCCGTCGACTCGATCTTCCTGTTCCCCTGGGCGACGGTGTTCGCCGCGCCGGGCTACGGGGCGACGACCCTCGTCGAGATGTTCGTCTTCCTCGGTTTCCTCACCGTGGGACTGCTCTACGCGTACAAGAAGGGGGTCCTGGAATGGACGTGACCCCGGAGCCCGTCCCCCTGCCCGAACCGAAGAGGCTGGGCGCCCTCGCGCGCCTCGCCCCCGAGCCGATGAAGGTCGTCCTCAACTGGGGACGCCGCTACTCGCTCTGGGTCTTCAACTTCGGGCTCGCCTGCTGCGCGATCGAGTTCATCGCCGCGTCGATGGCCCGCCACGACTTCATCCGCCTCGGGGTGATCCCCTTCGCGCCCGGCCCCCGCCAGGCCGACCTGATGATCGTGTCCGGCACGGTCACCGACAAGATGGCCCCCGCCGTGAAGCGGCTCTACGAGCAGATGCCCGAGCCGAAGTACGTCATCTCCTTCGGCGCCTGCTCCAACTGCGGCGGCCCCTACTGGGACTCGTACTCGGTCACCAAGGGCGTCGACCAGATCATCCCCGTCGACGTCTACGTCCCCGGCTGCCCGCCCCGGCCCGAGGCGCTGCTCCAGGGCATCCTCAAGCTCCAGGAGAAGATCGCCCGGGAATCGCTCGCGGAGCGCTACGGCACCGCTGCCCGCCCCTCGGCGGCCGCGCTGCAGAGCGGCCTGGTGAAACCGCCCGCCGCACCGGCCGAGGAGGGCTCCCGATGAGCACCGCCGGCTGGCTGCCCGCCCCCGCCGCAGAGCTGTTCGGCCCGGACGCCACCGCCGAGGAGTCCTACGACGTCCTCACGGTCGACGTCCCCGCCGCCGGCTGGATCCCCGCCCTGCGCACCGCCCGCGACGAGCTGGGCTGCACCTACTTCGACTGGCTGAGCGCCGTCGACGAACCCGGCACCGGCTTCCGTGTCACGGCCCATGTCGTGGCCCTCGCGCCGGTCCGGAGGCTGCTGCTGCGCACGACCGTCCCGCACGAGGCGCCCGCCCTCGCCTCCGCCGTCGGCGTCTACGCCGGTGCCGGCTGGCACGAGCGCGAGACGCACGAGATGTTCGGCGTGACCTTCGAGGGCCACCCCGGCCTGGAGCATCTGCTCCTCCCGGAGAACTTCGAGGGCCACCCCCTGCGCAAGGACTTCGTCCTCGCCGCGCGCGTCGCCAAGGCGTGGCCCGGCGCCAAGGAGCCGGGGGAGTCCGACCACGGCGGCCCCAAGCGCCGCCAGATGCTTCCGCCCGGCGTCCCCGACCCCAACGACTGGGGCCCCCTCAAGGGCCAGCTCCCGCCCGCTCCGGCCCGCCCGGCCCGAGGTGCCGCCCGCCCCGCGGGCGAGCGCCCGGCCCGCCGTGCCCGCACCGCCTCGGAGGGCTCGGCGAGCCAGACCGCCCCGGCGGCGGACGCCGCGGCCACCCCGGCAGCGGCCCCGGCGGCACCAGGGGCCCGCCGTGCCCGCACCGCCTCGGAGGGCTCGGCCTCCCAGCGTGCGGAGGCACCCGCCGCGCCCGCGGCAGAGGCCCCGGCGGGCACACCCGCGGGTCCGTCCGACCCGGCACCGGCACCTCCCGCCGGGCCCCGCCGCGCCCGCAGCGCATCCCAGGGCTCGGCCTCCCAGCGGGCCGGCGCCCCGGCCGAGCCGGGGACCGGTGCCGCCGTCGAGCCCCGTACCTCCCCGCGCAGCCCCGACGCCCCCTGGCATCACGCCCGCCCCGCCTTCGACGAACCGAAGCCGGAGCCGTCCGAGCCGGAGCCGTCCGAGCCGGGACAGCCGGAGCCGTCCGAGCCGGGACAGCCGGAGCCGTCCGAGCCGGGACAGCCGGAGCCGCAGCAGCCGCAGGACCCCGTGACGGAGACTCCGCAGGAACCCGTCCCCGGGAACCCCGAAACCCCCGGGAACCCCGAAACCCCCGGGAACCCCGAAACCCCCGGGAACCCCGAAACCCCCGGGAACCCCGAAACCCCCGGGAACCCCGAGAACCCCGAAGATCCCGCAGGAGGCCCGCAGTGAACGACGCTCTCGACGTCGCCCTGCGACTCCTGATCGTCTTCGTCGTCTTCCTCACCTTCCCGCTGATCATCGGCCAGACCGAGCACAAGGTGATGGCCCACATGCAGGGCCGCCTCGGCCCGATGTACGCGGGTGGCTTCCACGGCTGGGCCCAGCTCGTCGCCGACGGCGTGAAGTTCGCGCAGAAGGAGGACGTCGTCCCCGCGGGCGCGGACCGCAGGATCTTCCAGCTCGCCCCGGCCGTCGCCCTGCTGCCCTATCTGCTCGTGCTGCTCGCCGTCCCGATCGGCCCGGGCGAGGGCGCGGTCGGGGAGGTCATCGACGCGGGCGTCTTCTTCGTCCTGGCCGTCATGGGCGTCGGTGTCCTCGGCGCACTGATGGCCGGCTGGGCCAGCGCCAACAAGTTCTCCCTGCTCGGCGGCCTGCGCACCGCCGCCCAGCTCCTCGCCTACGAACTGCCGATGCTGCTCGCCGCCGCCTCCGTGGCGATGGCGGCCGGCACCGTCTCCCTCCCCGGCATCCTCGACGCCTTCGAGTGGTGGTGGCTGCCCTGGCAGATCGTCGGCGCGATCGTTTTCTTCGTGGCGGGCCTCGCCGAGCTCCAGCGCCCGCCCTTCGACATGCCCGTGGCCGACTCCGAGATCATCTTCGGCGCCTACACCGAGTACACCGGTCTGCGTTTCGCTCTCTTCCTCCTCGCCGAGTACGCCGGGATCGTCGTCCTGTGCGGCCTGACCACCGTCCTGTTCCTCGGCGGCTGGCACGGCCCCTGGGGCGCCGACGGCCTCGGCTGGGTGTGGACCCTGCTGAAGACGGCCGCCCTCGCCTTCGTCGTCATCTGGCTCCGCGTGACCTACCCCCGGCTGCGCGAGGACCAGCTCCAGAAGCTCTCCTGGACCCTCCTCGTCCCCCTCGCCCTCGCCCAGATCGCCCTCACCGGCATCGTCAAGGTGGTGATCTCCTAGTGGCCCCCGTTCCCGGCTCCGGCCTCGCCAAGGGCCTGGCCGTCACCCTCCGCACGATGACGAGGAAGACCGTCACCCAGCAGTACCCGGACGTCCAGCCCGACCTCCCGCCCCGCACGCGCGGTGTCATCGGTCTGTTCGAGGAGAACTGCACGGTCTGCATGCTCTGCGCCCGCGAGTGCCCCGACTGGTGCATCTACATCGACTCCCACAAGGAGACGGTCCCCGCGGCCGCACCCGGTGGGCGCGAACGCAGCCGCAACGTCCTCGACCGCTTCGCCATCGACTTCTCGCTCTGCATGTACTGCGGCATCTGCATCGAGGTCTGCCCCTTCGACGCGCTGTTCTGGTCCCCGGAGTTCGAGTACGCCGAGACCGACATCCGCGACCTCACCCATGAGCGCGACAAGCTCCGCGAGTGGATGTGGACCGTGCCGGCCCCGCCCGCCCTCGACCCCGCCGCCGAGGAACCCAAGGAGATCGCCGCGGCCCGCAAGACCGCGGAGAAGCTCGCCGCCGCCCAGGCCGAACCCCAGGAGGAGGCGTGACCCTCGCCGCAGACACCCACGGCTTCCTCTCACCGACCGGCGTCGAGATCGCCTTCCTCCTCGTCGGCCTGGTCACCTTCGGCGCCGCCCTGGTCACCGTCACCACCCGGCAGCTCGTGCACGCCGCCCTGTGGCTGGTGGTCGCCCTCGGCGGCCTCGCCGTCGAGTACCTCCTGCTCACCGCGGAGTTCATCGCCTGGGTGCAGGTACTGATCTACGTCGGTTCCGTCGTGGTCCTCCTCCTCTTCGGACTGATGCTCACCCGGGCCCCCATCGGCCGCTCCCCGGACGCCGACTCCGGCAACCGCCGGGCCGCCCTCGCCGTGGCCGTCGCCGCCGCGGCCGCCCTGGTCTGGGTGGTCGCCGACGCCTTCCGCACCACCTGGATCGACCTCGACGGAGCCCCCGCCGGCACCACCGAGGTCACCGGCCAGGCCCTGTTCCAGAACTGGGTCCTGCCCTTCGAAGCCCTCTCCGTCCTCCTTCTCGCCGCCCTGGTCGGCGCGATCGTCCTGTCGCGCAAGGCGAAGGCCGACTCCGTGGACGCAGCACCCGGGAAGGAAGGCGCCCGCTGATGCACCTCGCCTATCCCGCCGTACTCTCCGCCCTGCTGTTCTGCACCGGCCTGTACGGCGTCCTCGCCCGCCGCAACGCGATCCTGGTCCTGATGTCGGTCGAGCTGATGCTCAACGCCGTCAACCTCAACCTGGTCGCCTTCGACGTCTGGCTCAGCCGCGCCGCCGAGGAGACCCTGCACTCCGGCCAGGCCCTGACCCTGTTCACCATCGCCATCGCCGCCGCCGAGATCGGCATCGGCCTGGCGATCGTCCTCGCCGTGCACCGCAACCGCGGCACCTCGGACATCGACAGGCTGCGCGACACCGCCGAGGGCCACGAGACCGACGTCCCCGAGGCCGCCGCGGCCGCCGAGAAGGCTGAGGCCACCGCGTGACCACGACCACCCTGGCCGTCCTCGTCCCCCTCCTGCCGTTCCTCGCCGCCGCCGCCGGACTCCTCCTCGGCCGCACCGCCCCCGGCTTCGTCCGGCCCCTCGCCGTCCTGCCGGCCCTCGCCTCCCTCGTGCTGGCCGCCCTGGTCGCGGCCCGCCAGGGCGGGAACGCGCCCGTCGAAGCCTCCACCGAGCTCACCCCGACCGGCTCGGTCCCCATCGACCTCGCCCTCTACGTCGACGGCTTCGCCGCGCTGACCGCCGTCGTGGTCACGGTCGTCGCCACCTGCGTGCAGATCTACTCCACGGGCTACCTCCGCGACGACCCGCGCTATCCCTCCTACGCGGCCCTGGTCTCGCTGTTCACCTCCGCCATGCTCCTCGTCGTCTACACCGGCGACCTGATGGTGCTCCTCGTCGGCTGGGAGGTCATGGGCATCTGCTCCTACTTCCTCGTCGGCCACTACTGGGAGACCCCCGAAGCCCGCGCCGCCTCCCTCAAGGCATTCCTGGTCACCAAGCTCGGCGACGTCCCCTTCCTCATCGGTCTGTTCGCCCTCGCCACCGATGCCGGGTCCTTCCGCATCACCAAGGTCCTCGGCGCCGTCGCGAGCGGGGCGCTCGACCACCCCACCCTGATCGCCCTGCTGCTCCTCGCGGGCGTGGCGGGCAAGTCGGCGCAGTTCCCGCTGCACACCTGGCTCCCCGACGCGATGGCCGGCCCCACCCCGGTCTCCGCGCTGATCCACGCCGCGACGATGGTCGCCGCCGGTGTCTACTTCGTCGCCCGGCTCCTCCCCGTCTTCCAGGCGTCCACGGCCGCGATGGTCACCCTCGCCGTCATGGCCGCGGTGACCATGGTCGGCTCCGGCCTCGCCGCGCTCGCCCAGGACGACATCAAACGCGTCCTCGCCTACTCGACGATCGGCCAGCTCGGCTACATGACCGGCGCCCTCGCCGTCGGCGACCGCGGCGCCGCCGTCTTCCACCTCCTGTCCCACGGCGCCTTCAAGGCGCTCCTCTTCCTCGCCGCGGGCGTGATCATCCACGCCGCCGGCACCAACTCGCTGGCCGCGATGTCCCGCATGAGCCGACTGCGCGACCGCGTCCCCGACGCCTACTGGACGATGACCGTGGCGCTCCTCGCGCTCGCCGCGATCCCGCCGTTCAGCGGCTTCTTCTCCAAGGAGTCCGTCCTCGGCGCCGCCGAGCACGTCTCCACCGGACACACCGAGCACGCCCCCGGCGCCGCCGGCTGGATCATCCTCGTCACCGGCCTGTTCACCGCCCTGCTCACCGCGGGCTACGCCACCCGTCTGTGGCTGCTCGCCTTCCGGGGCCACGGCACCGAGGCCCCCGACCACGGCCGCCAGCCCCTGAGCATGACCGCCGTGCTGTGGGTCCTCGCCGTGCCGTCCCTCGGTCTCGGCGGGCTCGCCTACCGGCTGCTGCCCGACTGGTTCGACGGCAACGATCTCGCCCCGACCCTCACCACCTCGGTCCTCGGCACGGGCGTGGCCCTCGTCGGCGCCATCGTCACCTACGCGGCCTGGCGCCACACCGCCCCGCTCGCCGCCCGTGTCCCCCTGGGCGCGGTCGCCGCCCACCCCGAGGGCGACGCCGGACTCGTCGAGGCCGAGGCCATCGCCGCCCACGCACCCGCGTACGGGGACGTGGCCCAGGCCCCCGACCCGGCCGACCCGGGACGGCTGCTGCTCGGCCCGCTGCACCGCCACGCGGCCGTCGGCTTCCACCTCGACGCCGTGTACTCGGCGCTGTTCGTCCGCCCGGTCCAGGCCGGCGCGACTCTCGTGCGGTTCCTCGACCGCGAGGTCGTCGAGACCTATGTACGCGGCGCGGGCGCCCTGCCCCGCCTGCTCGGCGCGGCCGTCCGCCGCGCCCAGACCGGCAATGTGCAGACCTATGTGAGCGCGCTGCTCGCCGGCACCGTCGTCCTGACGGTCGCCGTCGTCCTCGTCGCCACGGGAGCGTGAGCAGGCGTGATCGATATCAACGAGTCAGTGATGCAGTTCCTTCTGGCGTTCGTCGTCGTCGGCCCGCTCCTCGGCGCCGCCGCCGCTCTGCTGCCCGCCCCGCCCGGACTGAAGGGGAAGTCGCCCGAGCAGGCCGTGCTCCGGCACGGGGTCACCGTGACCGGCGCGGTCCTCCTCGCCGCGATCGCCCTCGCGCTCGGCTTCGACCACGACCACCCGTCGAAGATGCAGGCGAGCACGGACATCAGCTGGATCCCCGCACTCGACGTGCGCATCCACCTCGGCATCGACGGCATCTCCCTCCCCCTTCTGGTCCTGACCGCGCTGCTGACCTTCCTCTGCGCGCTCTACAGCTACTTCAAGATGCCCTCGGGCCCGTCCCCGAAGGCGTTCGTCGCCCTGCTGCTCGTCCTGGAGTCCGGCACCCTCGCCACCTTCGCCGTCCTCGACCTGCTGCTGTTCTTCCTCGCCTTCGAGACGGTCCTGATCCCGATGTACTTCCTCATCGCCCGCTGGGGCGGCGAGGGACGGGCCCAGGCCGCCTGGCGGTTCATCCTCTACACGCTGCTCGGCTCCGTGGTCATGCTGCTCGGCCTGCTCCTGATCGGAATCACGGCGGGCACGTTCGACATGGTGGCACTCGCCACTGACAACGGCCGGTCCCTGAGCACGTCCGTGCAGGTCACCGCCGTACTGGCGATCGGACTCGGGCTCGCGGTGAAGACCCCGATGTGGCCGCTGCACAGCTGGCTGCCCGACGCCCACACCGCCGCCCCGACCGTCGGCTCGGTGCTGCTGGCGGGCGTCCTGCTGAAGATGGGCACCTACGGGTTCGTCCGCATCCTGCTGCCGGTCACCCCCGACGGCTTCGCCGACTTCGCGCCGTACCTCGCCGCGTTCGCCGTCGTCGGGATCATCTACGGATCCCTCGCCTGCCTCGCCCTCGCCCGGCGCGGCGCGAAGGGCGACCTCAAGCGCCTCATCGCCTACTCCTCCGTCGGCCACATGGGCTTCGTCCTGCTCGGCATCGCCACGATGACCCCGACCGGCGTGAACGGCGCCCTGTTCGCCAACGTCGCCCACGGCCTCATCACCGGCCTCCTCTTCTTCCTGGTCGGCGCGCTGAAGGACCGCACCGGCACCACCGACCTCGACACCCTCGCCGAGGAGACCGGCGCCGCCCTGTACGGCCGGGCCCCGCGCCTCGGCGGCCTGCTCGCCTTCGCTGCGGTCGCCTCCCTCGGACTGCCCGGCCTCGCCGGGTTCTGGGGCGAGATGCTCGCCCTGTTCGGCGCGTTCGAACCGGCCGAGGGCCTCAGCAGACCCGCCTTCCTCACCTTCATGGCGATCGGCGCGTTCGGCACCCTGCTGACGGCCGCGTACCTGCTGGTCGTGGTCCGCCGGGTGTGCATGGGCGCCGCCCGGGACGAGGTGCCGAAGCTCACCGACGTCCGGACCTACGAGTTCGCGGCCTGGACCCCGCTCGTCGTCCTCACCCTCGTCGCGGGCCTGTGGCCCAAGACCCTCCTCGGCCTGACCGACCCGGCCGTGCAGCAGCTCCTCGCAGGAGGCACCCGATGAGCTCCCCGGCCCAGACGCAGGCCGTCAACCTCGTCCAGGACGTCGACTGGCTCGCCGTCGCGCCGCCCACCCTCGCCGCGGTCGTCGCGCTCGCCGTCCTCGTCGCCGACCTGTTCGTCCCCGACGCGAAGAAGGCCGTGCTCGGCTGGATCTCGGTGGCGGGCCTGGCCGTCTCGACCGCGCTGCTGCTGCCCCTCCTGGACGGCGACCGCTCCACCTTCTGCCTCACCGGTGACCCCGGCGCGTGCAGCTACACCGCGGACCGCTTCACCCTGGTCGTCCAGTTCCTGGTCCTCGCCGGCGCCCTCCTCGCCGCCCTGCTGTCGGTCACCGCGCTGAAGGACGAGCGCAAGGCACTGCCCGAGGGCGAGTTCTGGTTCCTGCTGCTCTCCTCCGCGGCCGGTGCCGCGCTGCTGCCCGCCTCCCGCGACCTGGCCACCCTGATCGTCGCCCTGGAGGTCGCCTCCCTGCCGGCCTTCGCCCTCGTGGGCCTGCGCCACGGCGACAGGCGCTCCTCCGAGGCGGCCCTGAAGTTCTTCCTGTCCTCGGTCACGGCCACCGCCGTCAGCCTGATGGGCGTCAGCTTCGTCTACGCCACGACCGGCACCCTGTACCTCACCCAAATCGCCGAGCGCATCCAGGACGTCGACGGCCAGCTGCACACCCTCGCCCGGACCGGCGTCGTCCTCGCCCTCGTCGGCTTCGCCTTCAAGACGGCCGCCGTGCCCTTCCACTTCTGGGTCCCGGACACCTACGTGGGCGCCCCCCTCCCGGTCGCCGCCTATCTGTCCGTCGTCGGCAAGGCGGTCGGCTTCACCGGCCTGATCCTCGTCACCGTCGTCGCCCTGCCGTCCTACGGAGACGTCTGGGGCCCCGCCCTCGCCGTGCTGGCCGCGCTCACCATGACCGTCGGCAACGTCGGTGCCCTGCGGCAGCAGGGCACGCGCGCGTACAGCGCCGTACGCCTGCTCGCCTGGTCCTCCGTCGGCCAGGCCGGCTACCTCCTCGTCCCCGTCGCCGCCGCCGCGTACGCCGACGACGCCGAGCAGGCCGTCGGCTCCACCGTCGCCTACGCCCTCATGTACGGCGCCGTGAACCTCGGCGCGTTCGCGGTGGCCGCCCTGGTGGGCCGCAGGCACACGCTCAACCGCGTGGCGGACTACCGCGGCCTGTACGCGCAGAACCCCGTCACCGCCCTCGTCCTGGCCTTCTTCCTGCTCTGCCTCGCGGGCCTGCCGCCCGGCGTCATCGGCCTGTTCGCGAAGGTCACCGTCTTCTCGGCGGCCGTCGACGCGGGCCTCGGCTGGCTCGCCGTGGTGATGGCCGTCAACGTCGTGATCGCGCTGGTCTACTACCTGAAGTGGACAGGTCTGCTCTTCCGCGCCCCCGAGGGCGACGCTGCCCGGCATCCCGCCCCGGCGCCCCTCACGGCGGCGATCGCGGTCACCGCCGTCATCGCCGTCGTCCTGTCCGGGGCGCCCCAGATGGTCCTCCGCTTCACGGACACCGGCCTGTTCTGAGCGGTGCGGGCCGCCCGGTCACCCGTACGGCCCACACCGCAGAGCCGCACGCCCGGCGCGCACAAGGGAACTAGTGGCTCCCGCCTCGCGTTGTCCCAAGCGGGAGGGTCCACTGGACGTGAACAACACGACACCAGTGGTATCGCAGACCACACAGCAAAGGGTTCCCCTGCCGCACCACTTGGAGGGCGTACCGTGCACCGCCGGCACAACGGGCTCAGGACCGCAGTACTCCTCGGGGGACTGTCCGCGGTCATCATCGTCATCGGCAGCTTCTTCGGCCGTACGGGACTGATCGTCGCGGTGCTGGTCGCCCTCGCCACCAACGCGTACGCGTACTGGAACAGCGACAAGCTCGCCCTGCGCGCCATGCGGGCCCGCCCGGTCAGCGAGTTCGAGGCGCCCGCCCTGTACCGGATGGTCCGCGAGCTCTCCACCCAGGCCCGCCAGCCCATGCCCCGCCTGTACATCTCCCCGACGGAGGCGCCCAACGCCTTCGCGACGGGCCGCAATCCGCGCAACGCCGCCGTGTGCTGCACCGAAGGCATCCTCCGCATCCTCGACGAACGCGAGCTGCGCGGCGTCATCGGCCATGAGCTCAGCCACGTCTACAACCGCGACATCCTCATCTCCTCGGTCGCGGGCGCCCTCGCCTCGGTGATCATGTTCCTGGTCAACTTCGCCTGGCTGATCCCCATCGGCCGCTCGGACGACGACGACGGACCCGGTCTGCTCGGCCTGCTGCTGATCATGATCCTGGGCCCGCTCGCCGCCGGCCTCATCCAGATGGCCATCAGCCGCTCCCGCGAGTACGAGGCCGACGCCTCCGGCGCCCAGCTCACCGGCGACCCCCTCGCCCTCGCGTCCGCCCTGCGCAAGCTCGAGAACGGCACCAAACAGCTGCCCCTGCCTCCCGAGCCCAGAATCGAGACGGCGAGCCACATGATGATCGCGAACCCGTTCCGGCCCGGTCAGGGCCTGTCCCGGATGTTCTCCACCCACCCGCCCATGGCCGAGCGCATCTCGCGCCTGGAACAGATGGCAGGTCCCCGCCGATGAAACTCGTCCTGAACGTCATCTGGCTCGTCCTCAGCGGCTTCTGGCTGTTCCTCGGCTATCTGGCCGCGGGCGTGCTGCTGTGCATCACCATCATCGGAATCCCCTTCGGCATCGCGGCCTTCCGCATCGGCGTGTACGCCCTCTGGCCCTTCGGCTACACCACGGTCGAGCGCCGCGACGCGGGCGCGGCCTCGTGCGTGGGCAATGTGCTCTGGCTGGTGCTGGCCGGCTGGTGGCTGGCGCTGGCGCACATCGTCACCGGGATCGCGCTGTGTCTGACGATCATCGGGATCCCGTTCGGCATCGCCAACTTCAAGCTGACCCCGGTCTCCCTGTTCCCGCTGGGCCGCGAGATCGTCCCGACGGACGAACCGTTCGCAGGCCGCTGACCCGCACAGGACCCGGCCCCGGCAGGGTTTCCGTCAGCTCCCGGCCGTCCGTGCCCGTACTCCGTGGGCCAGCGCCCCGGCCGCCAGGACGGCGGCGCCCGCCGCGACCGAGGTGCCCGGCAGCGAGCAGGCCAGCACCGCGCAGCCCAGCAGGCCCAGGACCGGCAGGGCACGGGCCCTGAGGGACGGGTCGAGGGTCCAGGCGGAGGCGTTGGCGACGGCGTAGTACGCGAGAACGCCGAAGGAGGAGAAGCCGATCGCACCCCGCAGGTCGGCCGTGGCGGCGAGGACGGCCACCACCGCGCCGACAGCGAGCTCCGCGCGGTGGGGCACCTGGAAACGCGGGTGCACGGCCGCGAGAGCGCCGGGCAGATGGCGGTCGCGGGCCATCGCGAGAGCGGTGCGCGAGACGCCGAGGATCAGCGCGAGCAGCGAGCCCAGCGCGGCCACCGCCGCACCCGCGCGCACGACCGGCACCAGCCCGGGCAGCCCGGCCGCCCGCACCGCGTCGGCCAGCGGGGCCGTGGCCAGCCCGAGCTCCTGCGGGCCCAGCACGGACAGCACGGCGACCGCCACGCACGCGTACACGGCCAGCGCGATGCCGAGGGCGAGCGGGACGGCACGGGGGACGGTGCGCGCGGGGTCGCGGACCTCCTCGCCGAGCGTGGCGATGCGGGCGTACCCGGCGAAGGCGAAGAACAGCAGCCCGGCCGCCTGGAGCACCCCGTACAGGCCGCCCGACAGACCGATGCGCAGATGGACGCCCTCCGCCTCCCCGGAGCCCAGGCAGACGGCCACGACCAGCACCAGGACGGCCAGGACGAACGCCACGACGGCCCGGGTCAGCCGGGCGGACTTCTGCACGCCCCCGTAGTTGACGGCCGTCAGCGCCACCACGGCGGCGACCGCCACGGCGTGCGCCTGCTCCGGCCAGACGTAGGCGCCCACGGTGAGCGCCATCGCGGCGCAGGAGGCGGTCTTGCCGACGACGAAGGACCATCCGGCGAGGTAGCCCCAGAACGGGCCCAGCCGCTCCCGCCCGTACACATAGGTCCCGCCCGAGGCCGGATACAGCGCGGCCAGCCGGGCGGACGCCATGGCGTTGCAGTACGCGACCACGGCGGCCAGGGCGAGGCCGAGCAGCAGTCCGGTGCCCGCGGCGTGCGCGGCGGGTGCGAGCGCGGCGAAGATCCCCGCCCCGATCATCGAGCCGAGCCCGACGACCACGGCGTCGCCCACACCGAGTGTGCGGCGCAGCCCGGGACCCGAGGTGTCCGTCATGCGGCGCACCTTAGCGAAGGAGGACGAACACCCGGTTCACCCGTGCGGAGGGCGGGCGCCCCGGGAGATCCCGGGACGCCCGCCCTCCACGGCCGGTGAGGTCACCGGTAGTTGACGAACTGCAGCGCGAAGTCGAAGTCCCTGCCCTTCAGCAGGGAGATGACGGTCTGGAGGTCGTCACGGCTCTTGGAGCTGACGCGCAGCTCGTCGCCCTGGACCTGGGCCTTGACGCCCTTGGGGCCCTCGTCGCGGATGATCTTCGCCACCTTCTTGGCGTTCTCCTGGGAGATGCCCTCCTCGATGGAGGCGAAGATCTTGTACTCCTTGCCGGAGAGCTGCGGCTCGCCCGCGTCCAGTGCCTTCAGCGAGATGCCCCGCTTGATCAGCTTGGACTGGAAGACGTCGAGGACGGCCTTGACCCGCTCCTCGGAGTTCGCCTCCATGAGGATCTTCTCGCCGGACCACGCGATGGAGGCACCGACGCCCTTGAAGTCGTAGCGCTGGGAGATCTCCTTGGCTGCCTGGTTGAGTGCATTGTCGACCTCCTGCCGCTCGACCTTGGAGACGATGTCGAAACTGGAGTCGGCCATGACGTGTGGCTCCTTGCTCGGATGCTGTGATGACGCTCTGCGGATACGGCCTCAAGCCTAGCGATCTCGGCGCAGATCAACCGGGTGGCGAAGCACCCCCCGGGATCAGGTATTGTTTACGTCGTTGCCACGGAACACCGCCGCAAAGCGGGTCCGAGCGACAATCCCATGGCGGTGTGCCCGAGTGGCCAATGGGAGCGGACTGTAAATCCGTCGGCTTAGCCTACCCAGGTTCGAATCCTGGCGCCGCCACGCGTCGAAGACCCCCTCCGTGCGAACGGAGGGGGTCTTCGCGTTGGGTGCGTGCCTGTCCGTGGCGAAGCGGCGTTGTCGGACCCGGCGGGCACACTGAGGGCATGTCGTCCCGTCGCAGGCACTGCCCCGAGTGCCGCCGTGAAATCGCCGTCGTCGCCGGACGGTTCGCCCGGCACGATCCGCCCGGCGTGCGGGAGGGCGACCGGCTCGTCTCGTGCCCGGGGTCCCGTCGGCCCGCACAACTGGGTGCGGCGCAGCCGTCGTTGGACGGCTACGTCGTCCCGGAGTTCCCGGGGCAGCTGCCTCTGTTCTGAGCGAACCCGCCCCGGGCGCGCTCAGTTGCCGGCCACCGACTTCACCGCGACCGGCACCGGAGTCCTGCCGCCGATCAGTTCCAGCGTCAGGCCCGCCGTCGCCGGGGTCTCGATCAGCTCGGCCAGGACGGTGGCCACGTCGTCGCGGGGGACCGCGCCCCGGCCGGTACGCGCCTCCAGCCGCACCTGCCCGGTCCCGGGGTCGTCCGTCAGCGAACCGGGCCGCAGGATCGTCCAGTCCAGCGCGTCCAGGCCCTGTACGTGGGCGTCCGCCTCGCCCTTGGCGCGCAGGTAGACGTCGAAGATCTCGGAGCCCACGTGGCGCGGGTCCGCGCCCATCGAGGACACCACCAGGAGGCGCCGTACGCCGGCCCGGACGGCCGCGTCCGCGAACAGCACGGCCGCGCCCTTGTCGACCGTGTCCTTGCGTGCCGCCCCGCTGCCCGGACCGGCACCCGCCGCGAACACCGCGGCGTGCGCGCCCTGCAGATGCGCGGCGACCTCCTCGACCGAGGCCGACTCCAGGTCCAGCAGCACCGGTTCGGCGCCCGCCTCCCGCAGATCGTCGCCCTGCTCCGGCCTGCGGATGATGCCCGCGACCTCGTAACCGCGCGAGGAGAGCAGCTTCTCCAGCCGCCGCGCGATCTGACCATGGCCCCCAGCGATGACAATGCGCATGCCTTCGACCGTACGCCCGAACGCCCGCCCTCGCCCCACGGCCCGGACCCGGCCGCCCACCGGCACGACCCGTGCTCCCGCCGGACGCGCCCGGACGCGGGGTGCCGTGCCTCGGCGCCTCGGTCTCCCGGTCCCGCTACGGCGCCTCTCCCCGGCCCTGACGGGGCAGTCCCGGCTCCTCCGCGCCGGCCGAGTTGCAGTACTCGCGCACCGCGCTGGTGCGGGCGACCACACGGCCCCGGTGGATGACGATCCGGCTGTAGGCCAGGGACAGCGCGCCGGAGAGCCGGTCGCCGCGCACGGCGAGCAACTCCGCGGGGAAGCCCGCCTCCACACGGACCTCGGGAAGACCGAGTACGGCCCGCGCGGCGGCGCTGACGGTGTCGTAGGCGTCCTCGGGACGCAGCCCGGAGCGCGAGGACAGCAGGTAGGCGGCCTCCAGGGGATCGCCGCGCCCCACCGGGTTGGAGACGTCGCGCAGCGCTCCGCTGCCGGCGGCGACCCGGACGCCCGCGGCGCGCAGCAGCCGGACGGGGGCGGTGGCGCGGCGGTCGGCGGCCGAGCAGCCGCCCTGCGGCAGGCACACCACGCTCACCCCGGCCGCGGCGAGCAGGTCGGCGGTGCGGGAGGCGGCCTCGCCGGGCAGCCGGGCCAGGCCCCCGCAGGGGCTCAGGGTCACACCGGGCCGCAGCCCCCCGGCCATCGCGGCGAGCCGGGCGAGGCGGGCCGGGTCGGCGGCGTCGGTGTGCAGGTCGACGGGGCAGCCGTGCTCGGAGGCGACCTCCAGGACGGTCTCGACGTAGCCCGTGGGGTCGGGGTCGAGGTCGGGGCAGCCGCCCACCACGGAGGCCCCCATCTTCAGGGCGTCCCGCAGCATGGCGAGCCCGTCGGCACCGGCCGCCCCGGTCAGCAGGCGGGGTACGGCGACCGTCGTCAGCTCGGCGAGCCCGCGCAGCGAGCGCCGGGCCTGGAGCACGGCACCGAGCGCGCCGAGCCCGGGGACGTCGCCCACGCGCACGTGGGCGCGCAGCGCGGTGGCCCCGTGGCCGAGCTGGAGCAGGGCCGCCTCGGTGGCGCGGCGCTGCACGTCGAGGGGTTCGTAGGAGACGGGTCCGTCCTGGTCGGCGGTGAGGGCGGTGTCGCCGTGGGCGTGGGGTTCCGCGGGAGCCGGCAGCAGGAGGTGGCCGGAGAGGTCCACACGGGCGCCGCCGCCGCGGGCACGGCCGCCGAGGCTGCCGGCCGTGCCGACCGCCTCGATGCGCCCGTCGCCCAGCCGTACGTCGACGGTCCGGCCGTCGGTCAGCCGCGCCCCGCACAGCAGCAGCGTGCCGGACCGCCCCACGGAGCCCGGCGAGGACGACGAGGGGGGCGGCTGCGGCTGGCTGTCGGGCATCGGGCTCCAGGGGCTCACATGATCACGCAGAGTGAGTCGAGCCTAGGGCGGCGGCCGGTCCGGGACCGGGAGGAGCGCAATAGTCGTACCGGTGTGGCCCCGGGCGGGCGCACGGGGAGGGAGGGGCCGGAAGGGCCCTCGGGAGAGGCGTGGCGAAGGGCCGGAGGGGGTCTCGGATACGGATTTGGGTGAACGGCCGCGGACCGTGTAATGTCTTCCTCGCTCGCCCCAATAGCTCAGTCGGCAGAGCGTCTCCATGGTAAGGAGAAGGTCTACGGTTCGATTCCGTATTGGGGCTCTGGTGTGAGAGGTTCCCGTCGCGAGACGGGAACGGATCACATCAAAGCGGTGTAGCTCAGTCGGTAGAGCAAGCGGCTCATAATCGCTGTGTCACCGGTTCAAGTCCGGTCACCGCTACTGACAGTAGCCGATTGCGGGGTCGGTCCTTCGATCGGCTACTCTTTCTTGCGTTGAATTAAATCCTACCCGTTCGTCAAGGAGCACTCACGTGGCTGCCACCGACGTCCGCCCGAAGATCACGCTGGCCTGCGTGGAGTGCAAGGAGCGGAACTACATCACCAAGAAGAACCGGCGTAACAACCCGGACCGTCTTGAGATGAAGAAGCACTGCCCGCGTTGCAACGCGCACACCGCGCACCGCGAGACGCGCTGACTCAGACTCACGTACGAGGCCGCCCCCGCTGTTCCAGGGGGGCGGCCTCGTGCCGTTTCACCAGCAACGCAGTTTCGACACAGCTCAGACCAGGAGGCGCCGGGCCATGGCACTCGACCAGTCCTTCGTGGGGCGCAGCTACCCGCCCACCGAGCCCTATGAGGTGGGCCGGGAGAAGATCCGCGAGTTCGCGGAGGCCATCGGGGACACCCATCCGGCCTACACGGACCCGGAGGCCGCCAAGGCGCTCGGCCATCCCGATGTGATCGCTCCTCCGACCTTCGTCTTCGCGATCTCCTTCAAGGCCGCGCAGGCGGTCGTCCACGACCCGCAGCTCGGCCTGGACTACAGCCGGGTCGTGCACGGCGACCAGAAGTTCGCCTACTCTCGTCCCGTGCGGGCGGGCGACCGGCTGACGGTCACCTCCACCATCGAGGGCATCAAGTCCCTCGCGGGCAACGACATCCTGGACGTCCGGGGCGAGGTGCACGACGAGGCCGGCGAGCACGTCGTGACCGCCTGGACCAAGCTGGTGGCCCGCGCGGCCGAGGAGGCGTGAGCAGATGACCGCGAAGATCGCGTACGCCGACGTCGAGGTCGGCACCGAACTGCCGGTGCGGACCTTCTCCGTGGACCGCGCCACCCTCGTCCGCTACGCGGGCGCCTCCGGCGACTTCAACCCGATCCACTGGAACGAGAAGTTCGCCAAGGAGGTCGGCCTGCCGGACGTCATCGCGCACGGCATGTTCACCATGGCCGAGGCCGCGCGTGTGGTCACCGACTGGGCCGGCGACCCGGGTGCGGTCGTCGAGTACGGCGTCCGCTTCACCAGGCCCGTGGTGGTCCCGAACGACGACCAGGGTGCCCAGATCGAGGTCGGCGGCAAGGTCGCGGCCAAGCTGGACGACAACACCGTCCGTGTCGACCTGACGGTGACCAGCGCCGGCCAGAAGGTGCTGGGCATGTCCCGGGCGGTCGTACGCCTGGCCTGACGCGCCTGTGAGGCGAAGGGGCGCCCCGCCGGGACGGGGTGCCCCTTTCTCCCGCTTGACTTAGTTAGTGATTGAGTACTAACTTGTGGGCATGGTCAGGATGAGCGCAGAGGAGAGGCGTGAGAGCGTCATCCGCGCGGCGACGCAGGAGTTCGCCCGCGGCGGCTACCACGGCACGTCGACCGAGGCGATCGCCAAGCGGGTCGGGGTCTCGCAGCCGTATCTCTTCCGGCTCTTCCCGGGCAAGAAGGCCATCTTCCTGGCGGCGTCCGAGCGGTGCATGGAGGACACCATCCGCACCTTCCGGGAGGCGTCCGAGGGCCTGGAGGGCGAAGAGGCATTGCACGCGATGGCCGATGCGTACACCCGGGTCATCGCGGAGCGTCCCGAGCGGCTGATGATGCAGATGCAGATGTACATCGCCGTGGGCGCCGCCGAGCAGGAGGGCGACCACGAGTTCGGCGAAGCCGTGCGGACGGGCTGGATGCGGCTGTGGGACACGGTCCATCTGCCGCTGGGCGCCGACGTGAACGAGACCACGACCTTCATGGCCTTCGGGATGCTCATCAACTGCCTGGTGGCCATGGGGTTTCCTCCCGGTCACCGTGTCTGGGAGGGGCTCTACGAGTCCTCTCGGCGCAAGGAACTGCCGGAAGACGAGTAGGCCGGCGACCGGGGGCCTGCCGGTCTTTTTTCATGGCCGCGAAAGTTAGTCAGCAATAACTAAGTAAACCTCGAGTCATCCACGAGCATCCTCTGGGGGAGAGATGTCACAGCACACCGCACCAGGTGCCCGCCGCGGCGGAGTCGGCTGGGCCCTCGTCATCACCAGCGTCGCCGGGTTCATGGCGGCCCTCGACAACCTCGTCGTCACCACCGCCCTGCCCTCCATCCGCGAGGACCTCGGCGGCGGGCTGCACGACCTGGAATGGACCGTGAGCGCCTACACGCTCACCTTCGCCGTGCTGCTGATGTTCGGCGCGGCGCTCGGAGACCGCTTCGGCCGCCGCCGTCTCTTCGGCATCGGGCTCACGATCTTCACCCTCGCCTCCGCCGCCGCGGCCCTCGCGCCGGGCATCGACTCGCTGATCGCCGCCCGCGCGGTGCAGGGCGTCGGCGCGGCCGTGATGATGCCCATCACCCTGACCCTGCTCACCGCGGCCGTCCCCGCCGAGAAGCGCGGCATGGCGTACGGCATATGGGGCGCGGTCAACGGTCTCGCCGTCGCCTCCGGGCCGCTCATCGGCGGCACCCTCACCGAGCACGTCTCCTGGCAGTGGATCTTCTGGCTGAACGTCCCGCTCGGCGTCGCCCTGCTGCCGCTCGCCCGGCTGCGGCTCGCCGAGTCCCACGGCTCCGGCGCCCCGCTCGACCTGCCCGGCACCCTGCTCGCCAGCGGCGGTCTCTTCGGCATCGTCTACGGCCTGGTCCGCGGCCCGGTCGACGGCTGGACCGGACTGCCCGTGCTGCTCGGCCTCGGCGCCGGAACCGTGCTGCTCGCCGGGTTCGTCGTCCACGGCACCCGCGCGAAGAACCCGATGCTGCCGATGCGGCTGTTCCGCTCCCGTGCCTTCGCCGGCATCAACGCCGCGAGCCTGCTGATGTTCCTCGGCATGTTCGGCTCGATCTTCCTGCTCAGCCAGTACATGCAGGGCGTGCTCGGCTACTCGCCCACCGAGGCCGGACTGCGCATGCTCCCCTGGACCGGCATGCCCATGCTCGTCGCACCCGTCGCCGGCATCCTGTCCGACCGCATCGGCGGCCGTCCGGTCGTCGCCGCCGGTCTCTTCTTCCAGGCCGCCGGTCTCGGCTACCTCGCCTCCGTGGCCACCGCCGACGCCTCCTACGCCTCGCAGCTGCCGGGCCTGATCCTCAGCGGCATCGGCATGGCGCTGTTCTTCGCCCCCGCGTCGGCACTGGTCATGGCCAGTGTCACGGCCAAGGAGCAGGGCATCGCCTCCGGCGCCAACAACGCCCTGCGCGAGGTGGGCGGCGCGCTCGGCATCGCGGTCATGTCCTCGATCTTCTCGGCCCGGGGCGGCTACGAGTCCGCCCAGGCGTTCGTCGACGGACTGCGGCCCGCCGTCGCCGTCGGCGCCGGGGTGGTCGCCCTCGCGGGGCTCGCCGCCCTGATGATCCCCGGTCGCCGCCACGCCGCCGCGGCGCAGGGCACCCCGGCCGACGGCGGCACGGCCCCGGAGAAGGTCCTGGAGCCCTCCACCCGCTGATCCCGCCCGGCACCGACGCCGCACTCCGCACTCCGCCCGCCGGTCGCCGGTCGTCCGCCCGCCCGTCCGCTGGTCGCCCGCCCGCCCGTCCGCCGGTGGGCGGGCCCGCACCGCCGCCCCATCCGCGGCCGGGCCCCGCGTGCCTACGGCCGTTCGCGCCAGGCTCCACCGCTCCACCGCACTGCCGCCCCGCACCGACGCCCACCGCACCGACGCGATGCCGCACAGAGGAGTCCGAGATGCCCACCCTTCCCTGGACCGTGCCGAACACCCCGCCGCAGGGCGCCGACGTCCATGTCTTCGCCTCCCGCTTCGAGACCCGCAGCCTGTGGGGAGCGCTCAGGTTCCTCGCCCGCACGCCGGGAGTGTGGCGGCAGGTGAGCCGGGCACCGGGCGCCTACGGGGCGACCCTGAAGGCGGAGCCGCTGAAGCGGACCTTCTGGACTCTCTCCGCCTGGGAGTCGCCCGCCGCCCTCAAGAACTTCGCCCGCTCCGGCACCCACGCCCCCACCTCCCGCGGTCTCGCCGCCGAGATGAAGGACGTGAAGTTCGCGACCTGGGCGGTGACCGGGGACGACCTTCCGCTCGACTGGGCGGAGGCGGCCCGGCGCCTGACCTGAGACAGGACACGCCGACGGCCCCGGCACCCACCCCGGCACACGCGTGTACGGCCCCGCCCACCCCGGCGGGGCCGTACACGCGTGTGCCGGGGCTGCCGGCGGTGTCTCGTAGTCTTGGGCGCGTGCAGGAACTCCACGACGCCCCCCTCGCCCCGCTGACCACCTTCCGGCTGGGCGGCCCCGCCACCCGGCTCGTCACCGCGACCACCGACGCCGAGGTGATCGACGCCGTCCGTGAGGCCGACGCCACCGGCACCCCGCTGCTGGTCATCGGCGGCGGATCCAACCTGGTCATCGGGGACAAGGGCTTCGCCGGCACCGCCCTGCGCATCGCCACCCGCGGTGCGAAGCTCAGCGGCACCCGTCTGGAGGTGGCCGCCGGCGAGGTCTGGACCGACACCGTCGCCCGCACCGTGGAGGCCGGGCTCGCCGGAGTCGAGTGCCTGGCCGGCATTCCCGGCTCGGCGGGCGCGACCCCGATCCAGAACGTGGGGGCGTACGGCCAGGAGGTCTCCTCCACCGTCACCGAGGTCGTGGCCTACGACCGCCGCGCGGGCGAGACGGTCGCGCTCACCGGCGCCGAATGCGACTTCTCCTACCGCCACAGCCGCTTCAAGGCCGACCCCGACCGGTACGTCGTCCTGCGCGTCCGCTTCGGGCTGGAGGACGCGGGCGGCCTGTCCGCGCCGGTCAAGTACGCCGAGACGGCCCGTGCCCTCGGCGTGGAACCGGGCGACCGGGTACCGCTCGCCGACGCCCGCGAGACGGTGCTGAAGCTGCGGGCCGGCAAGGGCATGGTGCTGGACCCGGAGGACCACGACACCTGGTCCGCGGGGTCGTTCTTCACCAACCCGATCCTCACCGACACGGCCTTCGCCGCCTTCCGCGCACGCGTGGAGGAGCGCCTCGGCGAGGGAGCCGAGCCGCCCTCCTACCCGGCCGGGGAGGGCCGCACCAAGACCTCCGCGGCCTGGCTGATCGACAGGGCCGGCTTCACCAAGGGCTACGGCACCGGCCCGGCCCGCATCTCCACCAAGCACACCCTCGCCCTCACCAACCGCGGCGAGGCCACCACCGAGGACCTGCTGGACCTCGCCCGCGAGGTCGTCGCCGGAGTGCGCGAGACCTTCGGCATCACGCTGGTCAACGAACCGGTGACGGTCGGCGTCAGCCTGTAGTCGCGGGCCGCCGGGTCACTCGCGTGCGCGCTCCCACAGCGACGGCACAGAGTCTGCCTCCGTCGCGCCGGGGGCGCGCGGGGAGGGGACACCCATGCGGGGCGCGGGACACCGTCGTACGGCCGTGATCGCGGTCGTCGTGGCCATGGCCGCCGTGCCGGCCGCCGGATGCGGCAGACGAGCCGAGGACACCGGCGGCGGAAACGCCGACGCCGATCGCCGGTCTGTGACCGCTCAGCCCGTCAGCCAGTCGTCCACGCCCGCCAGCAGCTTCTCCTTGACCTCCGCCGGGGCGGCCGACGCGCGCACCGACTGACGGGCCAGCTCCGCCAGCTCCTGGTCGGTGAAGCCGTGGTGCCGGCGCGCGATCTCGTACTGGGCCGCGAGCCGCGAGCCGAACAGCAGCGGGTCGTCGGCGCCGAGGGCGAGCGGCACCCCCGCCTCGAACAGAGTGCGCAGGGGGACGTCCTCGGGCTTCTCGTAGACGCCCAGAGCCACGTTCGAGGCCGGGCACACCTCGCAGGTCACGCCCCGGTCGGCGAGCCGCTTCAGCAGCCGCGGGTCCTCCGCCGCACGCACCCCGTGCCCGATCCGGTCGGCGTGCAGATCGTCGAGGCAGTCACGGACCGAGGCCGGACCGGTCAGCTCGCCCCCGTGCGGGGCCGACAGCAGCCCGCCCTCGCGCGCGATGTGGAAGGCCCGGTCGAAGTCCCTGGCCATGCCCCGGCGCTCGTCGTTCGACAGCCCGAAGCCGACCACGCCCTGGTCGGTGAAGCGCACCGCCAGACGGGCCAGCGTGCGCGCGTCCAGCGGGTGCTTCATCCGGTTCGCGGCGACCACCACCCGCATGCCGATCCCGGTGTCCCGCGAGGTCGTCCCCACCGCGTCCAGGATGATCTCCAGCGCCGGGATCAGCCCGCCCAGGCGCGGCGCGTACGAGGTCGGGTCCACCTGGATCTCCAGCCAGCCCGATCCGTCGCGCAGGTCCTCCTCCGCCGCCTCGCGCACCAGCCGCTGGATGTCCTCCGGCTCTCTCACGCACGAGCGGGCCGCGTCGTACAGCCGCTGGAAGCGGAACCAGCCGCGCTCGTCCGTCGCCCGCAGCTGCGGCGGCTCCCCGCTCGTCAGCGCCTCGGTCAGCGCCTCCGGCAGCCGCACTCCGTACTTGTCGGCCAGTTCCAGGACGGTCCCCGGCCGCATCGAGCCGGTGAAATGCAGGTGCAGATGGGCTTTCGGCAGTTCAGAGAGATCACGTACACGCTCCATTCGCCGATCCTGCCGTACGCCGTACACCTCCCGGTAGCGGTTTCCCCTCACGAGGTCTTGCCCGCACAAAGAAACGTCCCGCCCGTGCAGACAGAAGGGCCCCGCCGGATCGGCGGGGCCCCACGACGGAGGGGACGTCAGTCCCGGGCCTCCGCCAGCAGCTTCTGGATGCGGGAGACGCCCTCGACGAGGTCCTCGTCGCCCAGCGCGTAGGACAGGCGCAGGTAGCCCGGCGTGCCGAACGCCTCGCCCGGGACGACCGCGACCTCGGCCTCCTCCAGGATCAGCGCGGCCAGCGCCACGGTGTCCTGCGGGCGCTTGCCGCGGATCTCCTTGCCGAGCAGGCCCTTCACCGACGGGTAGGCGTAGAACGCGCCCTCGGGCTCGGGGCAGAGCACGCCGTCGATCTCGTTGAGCATCCGCACGATCGTCTTGCGGCGCCGGTCGAAGGACTCCTTCATCTTCTCGACGGCCGACAGATCGCCGGAGACGGCCGCGAGGGCGGCCACCTGGGCCACGTTGGAGACGTTCGAGGTGGCGTGCGACTGGAGGTTGGTCGCGGCCTTGACCACGTCCTTCGGGCCGATGATCCAGCCCACGCGCCAGCCCGTCATGGCGTACGTCTTGGCGACACCGTTGACCACGATGGTCTTGTCGGCGAGCTCCGGCACGACCACCGGCAGGGAGTGGAACTCGGCGTCGCCGTAGACCAGGTGCTCGTAGATCTCGTCGGTCAGGACCCACAGGCCCTTCTCGGCGGCCCAGCGGCCGATCTCCTCGATCTGCTCGCGGGAGTAGACCGCGCCGGTCGGGTTGGACGGCGAGACGAACAGCAGGACCTTGGTGTTCTCGGTGCGGGCCGCCTCCAGCTGCTCCACCGAGACGCGGTAGCCGGTCGTCTCGTCGGCGACGACGTCGACGGGCACACCGCCGGCCAGGCGGATCGACTCGGGGTACGTCGTCCAGTACGGGGCCGGGACGATGACCTCGTCGCCCGGGTCGAGGATCGCCGCGAACGCCTCGTAGATGGCCTGCTTGCCGCCGTTGGTGACGAGGACCTGCGACGCCTCCACCCGGTAGCCGGAGTCCCGCAGCGTCTTGGCGGCGATGGCCTCCTTCAGCTCGGGCAGGCCGCCGGCCGGCGTGTAGCGGTGGTACTTGGGGTTCTGGCATGCCTCGACGGCCGCCGCGACGATGTAGTCCGGGGTCGGGAAGTCCGGCTCGCCCGCGCCGAAGCCGATCACCGGACGCCCGGCGGCCTTGAGGGCCTTGGCCTTGGCGTCCACGGCGAGGGTGGCGGACTCGGAGATCGCGCCGATGCGGGCGGAGACCCGGCGCTCGGTGGGAGGGGTTGCAGCGCTCATGGGCCCCATCGTTCCAGACCCGAAACCTGCCCGGCACACGGGTTTCACGGACTGAACCAGGGCGGGTCGGCAGGTGAACAGACGTCCGGATTCCGGGCCCGGACCGGGTGATCTTCCGGCGATCCTTCACGTTCCCGGCCCCCACGGCCACTTTCTGTTCGACGACCGGCCCAGGAACACGTACACTCTCACCTCGTCGGCCTCCACCGGCACGCGCTCAGACGGTGCACACCGAGCACCCGTCCGGATGCGGTACGTTGGGGGACGCAACAAAGGGTCGTAGCTCAATTGGTAGAGCACCGGTCTCCAAAACCGGCGGTTGGGGGTTCAAGTCCCTCCGGCCCTGCTACACACACCGCCAGGATGTGTGCGCAGGTACGTACAGCAATGCACCGCCGTGCGGCTCAGACCGGGCGCGGCACGGCCACGACCCGGGACCAGGTGAGGATTGATGACGGACGCCGTGGGCTCCCTCGACACGCCTGACGCCCAGGACGAGGTGCCGGAGTCCAAGAAGAAGGCCCGCAAAGGCGGCAAGCGCGCCAAGAAGGGCCCGCTGAAGCGTCTGGCTCTCTTCTACCGCCAGATCGTCGCGGAACTCCGCAAGGTCGTCTGGCCGTCGCGCAACCAGCTGACCACGTACACGACCGTCGTGATCGTCTTCGTGGTCATCATGATCGGTCTGGTCACCGTGATTGACTATGGACTCGACCACGCAGCCAAGTACGTCTTCGGCTGAGCCAGAAGCGAAGGGCGCCGCGGTTACCGGCGCCCCTTTCGCATGTTCCACCCCTATGCACCCAGGAAGAAGCAGCCACCGTGTCTGACCAGAACCTGAACGACGCCATCGAGCCGGATGAGTCGGTGGACGACGAGCTCGACATCGTCGAGGGCGCGGACGAGGACCTGGACGAGTTCGAGGCTGCCGAGGCCGACGCGGGGGAGCCCGCCGAGGAAGCCGCTCTCCATGTCGAGGACGAGGCCGACGAGGCCGAGGCCGCCGACGGGACGGAGTCCGAGGAAGAGGCGGAGGAGGCCGAGGAGGCCGCTCCCGTCGACCCGGTCCAGGCGCTTCGCGAGGAGCTGCGCACCCTGCCCGGCGAGTGGTACGTCATCCACACCTACGCCGGCTACGAGAACCGCGTGAAGACCAACCTGGAGCAGCGCGCGGTCTCCCTGAACGTCGAGGACTACATCTTCCAGGCCGAGGTGCCGCAGGAAGAGGTCGTCCAGATCAAGAACGGCGACCGCAAGACGATCCGTCAGAACAAGCTCCCCGGCTACGTGCTGGTGCGCATGGACCTGACGAACGAGTCCTGGGGCGTCGTCCGCAACACCCCCGGCGTCACCGGCTTCGTGGGCAACGCCTACGACCCGTACCCGCTGACCCTGGACGAGATCGTCAAGATGCTCGCCCCGGAGGCCGAGGAGAAGGCCGCCCGCGAGGCCGCCGAGGCCGAGGGCAAGCCGGCTCCGCAGCGCAAGGTCGAGGTCCAGGTGCTGGACTTCGAGGTCGGCGACTCGGTCACCGTCACCGACGGCCCGTTCGCCACGCTCCAGGCCACGATCAACGAGATCAACCCCGACTCCAAGAAGGTCAAGGGTCTGGTGGAGATCTTCGGCCGCGAGACGCCGGTCGAGCTGAGCTTCGACCAGATCCAGAAGAACTGACCCCTTCTGGGCACCGCACTTCCGAACAGGTCGGACAAGCCGCCGAGGCTCGTCTGACCTGCTCGGTTTTTGGCCGCGCATCCATACCCGTTATCGTTGTGCGGTATGCCTGCGTCCGGGTGATTCCCGAACACGGGCAGGACCCGAATCGAAAGGACCCGGAGAGCTATGCCTCCCAAGAAGAAGAAGGTCACGGGGCTCATCAAGCTCCAGATCAACGCCGGTGCGGCGAACCCGGCTCCGCCGGTCGGCCCCGCGCTCGGTCAGCACGGCGTCAACATCATGGAGTTCTGCAAGGCCTACAACGCCGCGACCGAGTCGCAGCGTGGCTGGGTCATCCCGGTGGAGATCACGGTCTACGAGGACCGCTCCTTCACCTTCGTCACCAAGACCCCGCCGGCCGCGAAGATGATCCTCAAGGCCGCTGGTGTCGAGAAGGGCTCCGGCGAGCCGCACAAGACCAAGGTCGCCAAGATCACCGAGGCGCAGGTCCGCGAGATCGCCACCACCAAGATGCCCGACCTCAACGCCAACGACCTGGACGCCGCGTCGAAGATCATCGCCGGCACCGCCCGTTCCATGGGCATCACGGTCGAGGGCTGAGCCCCAACCTCGTAGACAAGCAGTAGTGGCAGGGCCCGCTCGGCCCGGACCACAACTCCTAAGAACCCCCAGGAGCAGTAGTGAGCAAGCGCAGCAAGTCTCTCCGCGCTGCGGACGCCAAGGTCGACCGGGAGAAGCTGTACGCCCCGCTCGAGGCCGTCCGTCTCGCCAAGGAGACCTCCACGACCAAGTTCGACAGCACCGTCGAGGTCGCCTTCCGTCTGGGTGTCGACCCGCGCAAGGCCGACCAGATGGTCCGTGGCACCGTGAACCTCCCGCACGGCACCGGTAAGACCGCCCGGGTCCTGGTCTTCGCGACCGGTGACCGTGCCGAGGCCGCTCGTGCCGCGGGCGCCGACATCGTCGGCGCCGACGAGCTCATCGACGAGGTGGCGAAGGGCCGTCTGGACTTCGACGCCGTCGTCGCCACCCCGGACCTCATGGGCAAGGTCGGCCGTCTCGGCCGCGTCCTCGGCCCCCGTGGTCTGATGCCGAACCCGAAGACCGGCACCGTCACCCCCGACACCGCCAAGGCCGTCACCGAGATCAAGGGCGGCAAGATCGAGTTCCGCGTCGACAAGCACTCGAACCTGCACTTCATCATCGGCAAGACGTCGTTCGACGACGCCAAGCTGGTGGAGAACTACGGCGCGGCCCTGGAGGAGATCCTCCGTCTGAAGCCGTCCGCCGCCAAGGGTCGCTACATCAAGAAGGCCGCCATCAGCACCACGATGGGCCCCGGCATTCCGCTCGACTCGAACCGCACCCGCAACCTCCTCGTCGAGGAGGACCCGGCCGCGGTCTGAGCCTCTCGGGCTCACTGAAGCAGGCCACGGGCCCCGCACCTTCTCGAAGGTGCGGGGCCCGTTCCCGTTGTGGCGCCCTGCGCTAGCGTGCGGGCAGGCACGGCACGGGGAGGACGTATGACCTGCGGCAGGACGGGACGGGGCCGGGCGCTGCTCGCGGCACTGGTGCTCGCGGGAGCGGCCGGCTGCACCTCCGCGGGCGGCGACGGCCCTCGGGAGGACGCCGGAGGGCGCCGTACGGCCACGGCCGAGCCGGAGGCGGTCGCCGCGCTGCGGGCCGCCGAGCGGGCCACCGGACGGGCCGGGTCGGCGCGGGTGGAGTCCACGACCACCCTCGGCGAGGACGTCTCCATGACCTCGTCGGGCACCCTCGCCTGGGCGGACGGCCTCACCGGGTCCCTCACCGTCACCTACACCGGCGGCAGCATGGCCGAGACCATGCGCGAGCTGGGCTCCGCCACGATGCAGGCCCGCTATCTGGCCGACGCGTACTACGCGCGCATGGGCGACGAGTTCGCCGCCGAGGCCGGAGGCAGGCACTGGATCCGCTACGACTGGGACGACCTCGCCGGCCTCGGCGACTCCGGTTCCGCTCTCGCCGAGCAGATCCGTGAGGCAGCCCCGCACCAGGCCCTGCGACTGCTGCCGGCCGCGGGCGACGCGCACCGGGTCGGCACGGAGACGGTCCGCGGCGAACCCGCCACCCGGTACCGGGCCACGGTCCGCGTCGCCGACCTGGAGGAGGCCGCGCTGCGCGAGCGGCTGCGGCAGACCGGGGTGCGGACACAGACCCTCGACGTGTGGATCGACGGAGACGGCCTGCTGGTCAAGAAGGTCGAGAAGGACCGCACGGAGACCGGACAGGTCACCCAGATCTCCTTCTACGGCGACTACGGCGTACCCGTGAGGGTCGCGCCGCCCCCGGCCGCCGACACCCAGGACTTCACGGCGCTGATGCCCGGTCCGGCCGGGAATTGAGAGGCCGTTGTCGGAGCCCTCGGCTACGCTCCGAGCGGACTGTGCATCTGCATCTTTTTTCCGTGGGGGGAATCCATGGCTCTTTCCGTACGCACCCGTGCCGCCACCGCGGGCCTCGCGGCGCTGCTGCTGGCCGGCGCCGTCGGCTGTTCCGACAGCGGCGGGTCGCCCGGGATGGAGCCGGCCGCGGCCGTCGCCAAGGCCGCGAAGAACTCCGAGGACATCACCTCCCTGCGCTACCGCATGGAGGGCACCGTGCCCGGCGAGGGCGAGGTCAGCGGCACCGCCGCGATGAGCTTCGAACCGCTGGCCATGAGCATGAAGATGAAGGTCGACGGCAAGACGGCCGACGAGAGCGGCGAGGTGGAGATCCGGCTCGTCGACAAGGCGATGTACCTCGGCGGGGGAGCCGAGGCCGCCAAGGAGATGGACGGCAAGAGCTGGATGAAGTTCGACATGTCCGCCCTGGAGAAGAACGGCGCCGCAGCCGGTCTCGGGGCCAACCAGGTCGAGCAGAACCCGGCCGCCGAGGCGGGCTTCCTCACCGACGCCGACGACGTGGAGCGGCTCGGCACCGAGAAGGTCGACGGGGTGGGCACCACGCACTACCGGGGCACGATCAAGCTCGACGACCTGCGCGCCTCGCTCAAGGACGAGGACAAGAAGACCCGCGAGCGCCGTGAGAAGAGCCTGAAGCAGTACGAGGACCTCGGCATCGACGAGCTGAAGATGGACATGTGGATCGACGGCGACGACCGCCCCAAGCGGTTCCGCACCCGTGGTGACGCCGACAAGGGCGCCTTCGACATGACCATCACCTTCCTCGCGGTCAACGAGCCCGTGAAGGTCGTCGCACCGGCGGCGAAGGACACCATGGACCTCGCCGAGATGATGGAGGAGATGGGCCAGGGCTGAGCCCGCACGGTCCCCGTACGACCGGATTTGCCTGCGGGCGATCCGGTCACGTACTCTCCTTGAGAAGCCAAAGACCGCTGGTCGTTGCCGTGCACTCGCAAGAGGGTGCGGTGGCCGAAGGATCCGCTGTAAATGCGGGCGACCCGCGCAGGTGACCGTGGAAGAACTCCCGGAGTGCACACACGCTGTGTACGGCCGGTCGAGTCCGCCCCGAGCGCCTGCGCCGGGGCGTTTCGTTTTCCCCAGTCCTCCTTCGGGTCCGCGCGGTCCGAATCACCCGGAAGGAGGCCGAGGCTCTATGGCGAGGCCCGACAAGGCTGCCGCGGTTGCCGAGCTGACGGACAAGTTCCGTAGCTCGAACGCCGCCGTGCTGACCGAGTACCGCGGTCTCACCGTGGCGCAGCTCAAGACGCTGCGTCGTTCGCTCGGTGAGAACGCCCAGTACGCCGTGGTGAAGAACACGCTGACCAAGATTGCGGCCAACGAGGCCGGGATCACGCTGGACGACCAGCTCTTCGCTGGTCCGACGGCCGTCGCCTTCGTCACCGGTGACCCGGTGGAGTCGGCGAAGGGTCTGCGCGACTTCGCCAAGGACAACCCGAACCTCATCATCAAGGGCGGTGTCCTTGACGGCAAGGCGCTGTCCGCCGATGAGATCAAGAAGCTTGCGGACCTCGAGTCCCGCGAGGTTCTGCTCGCCAAGCTGGCGGGCGCCATGAAGGGCAAGCAGACGCAGGCTGCGCAGCTCTTCCAGGCGCTTCCCTCGAAGCTCGTCCGCACCGTGGACGCCCTTCGCGCCAAGCAGGACGAGCAGGGCGGTGCCGAGTAATTCGGCTCGCATCATGATCGCCGCCTGAGGCCCAGCGCCTGGGGCAGCGGTCGTCGCGGGCCGAATGTACGCCCGCCATTCATGTACATCCGGCACCAGCCGAATTAGTGGAAGGAAAGCCATCATGGCTCTCACCCAGGACGAACTGCTCGCCGAGTTCGAGACGATGACCCTCATCCAGCTCTCCGAGTTCGTGAAGGCGTTCGAGGAGAAGTTCGACGTCACCGCCGCCGCCGCGACCGTCGTCGCCGGCCCGGCGCAGGGTGGCCCGGCCGCCGAGGCCGAGGAGGAGAAGGACGAGTTCGACGTCATCCTCACCGGTGCCGGTGACAAGAAGATCCAGGTCATCAAGGTCGTGCGCGAGCTGACCTCCCTGGGCCTGAAGGAGGCCAAGGACCTCGTGGACGGCGCCCCGAAGCCCGTTCTCGAGAAGGTCGCCAAGGACGCCGCGGAGAAGGCCGCCGAGGCCCTCAAGGGCGCCGGCGCCTCCGTCGAGGTCAAGTAAGACCTCAGCGGTCCGCACGGACTCCCTGCGAGCTGATTACGGCCCTGTAGGGCTGTAACGCCGACGCACCGAAGAGCGATCATCCATCTGGGTGGTCGCTCTTCGGCGTTCCCGGAGGGGCGGTCGCGGTTGCCTTGCACCCGGTACGGCGGGAGGTATGGTGATCTTCGTCGTGTCTTCGAACATCCTGGTTCCGGCCAGGGGGGCCTTGACGAACCGAACGCGGCGCGCAATTCTCAGGACGCGTCGTCACAACGGTCCGAATCCGAGGCATGGATCGACGGCGAAGAGGGCAGTATCAACGTGCGTTGAGGGCGTGGCCTTGTCGCAGGAGTTGAGAACAACGAGGGTTCATGAAAACCCGCACTGGACATCAGTGTGCCAAGTGGCTACACTGACCCTTTGCGCTGCCTGTTAGCTGTCCCCTGCCCGTCACCAGGGGCCTGCCCTCACCTCAGCACTGACGACCGGACTTCTCCGACCTGGCCCGACGGCCGAAAAAAGAGAAGCCTGCCTCTTTGGGTGAGTGAGGGACCGGCACGCGCGTAGTGAGTCCGAGCCCTCGGAAGGACCCCCTCTTGGCCGCCTCGCGCAACGCCTCGACCGCGAATACGAACAACGCCGCCAGCACCGCCCCGCTGCGCATCTCTTTTGCAAAGATCAAGGAGCCTCTCGAGGTTCCGAACCTGCTCGCGCTGCAGACCGAGAGCTTCGACTGGCTGCTCGGCAACACCGCTTGGCAGAGTCGGGTCGAGGAGGCTCTGGAGTCCGGTCAGGACGTCCCCACCAAGTCCGGTCTGGAGGAGATCTTCGAGGAGATCTCCCCGATCGAGGACTTCTCCGGGTCGATGTCGCTGACGTTCCGCGACCACCGTTTCGAGCCGCCGAAGAACAGCATCGACGAGTGCAAGGAGCGCGACTTCACGTACGCGGCCCCGCTCTTCGTGACGGCTGAGTTCACCAACAACGAGACCGGCGAGATCAAGTCCCAGACGGTCTTCATGGGCGACTTCCCGCTCATGACGAACAAGGGCACCTTCGTCATCAACGGCACCGAGCGTGTCGTGGTGTCGCAGCTGGTCCGTTCGCCGGGTGTCTACTTCGACTCCAGCATCGACAAGACGTCCGACAAGGACATCTTCTCCGCCAAGATCATCCCGTCCCGGGGTGCCTGGCTGGAGATGGAGATCGACAAGCGCGACATGGTCGGCGTTCGTATCGACCGCAAGCGCAAGCAGTCGGTGACCGTCCTGCTCAAGGCGCTCGGGTGGACCACCGAGCAGATCCTCGAGGAGTTCGGCGAGTACGAGTCCATGCGCGCCACCCTGGAGAAGGACCACACCCAGGGCCAGGACGACGCGCTGCTCGACATCTACCGCAAGCTGCGTCCGGGCGAGCCCCCCACGCGTGAGGCCGCGCAGACGCTGCTGGAGAACCTCTACTTCAACCCCAAGCGCTACGACCTCGCGAAGGTCGGCCGCTACAAGGTCAACAAGAAGCTGGCCGCGGACGCGCCGCTCGACGCCGGTGTCCTGACCGTCGAGGACGTCATCGCGACGATCAAGTACCTGGTCAAGCTGCACGCCGGCGAGACCGAGACGGTCGGTGACAACGGCCAGACGATCGTCGTCGAGACCGATGACATCGACCACTTCGGCAACCGTCGTCTGCGCAGCGTCGGCGAGCTCATCCAGAACCAGGTCCGCACGGGTCTGGCTCGTATGGAGCGCGTCGTCCGTGAGCGCATGACGACCCAGGACGTCGAGGCGATCACGCCGCAGACCCTGATCAACATCCGGCCGGTCGTCGCCTCCATCAAGGAGTTCTTCGGCACCAGCCAGCTGTCGCAGTTCATGGACCAGAACAACCCGCTGTCCGGGCTGACGCACAAGCGTCGTCTGTCCGCGCTCGGCCCGGGTGGTCTGTCCCGTGAGCGGGCCGGCTTCGAGGTCCGAGACGTGCACCCGTCCCACTACGGACGCATGTGCCCGATCGAGACGCCCGAAGGCCCGAACATCGGTCTGATCGGTTCGCTGGCCTCCTACGGCCGGGTCAACGCGTTCGGTTTCGTCGAGACCCCGTACCGCAAGGTCGTCGACGGCCAGGTCACCGACGAGGTCGACTACCTGACGGCCGACGAGGAAGACCGCTACGTCATCGCGCAGGCCAACGCCACGCTCAACGACGACCTGCGCTTCGCCGAGAACCGCGTCCTGGTCCGCCGCCGTGGCGGCGAGGTCGACTACGTCCCCGGTGACGACGTGGACTACATGGACGTCTCGCCGCGCCAGATGGTGTCGGTCGCGACCGCCATGATCCCGTTCCTGGAGCACGACGACGCCAACCGTGCCCTCATGGGCGCGAACATGATGCGCCAGGCCGTGCCGCTCATCAAGTCCGAGGCACCGCTCGTCGGCACCGGCATGGAGTACCGCTCCGCCGTCGACGCCGGCGACGTGGTCAAGGCCGAGAAGGCGGGTGTCGTCCAGGAGGTCTCCGCGGACTACATCACCACCGCCAACGACGATGGCACGTACATCACGTACCGCCTGGCCAAGTTCGCCCGCTCCAACCAGGGCACCTCGGTCAACCAGAAGGTCATCGTCCTCGAGGGCGACCGCATCATCGAGGGCCAGGTCCTCGCCGACGGTCCGGCCACCGAGAACGGCGAGATGGCCCTGGGCAAGAACCTGCTCGTGGCGTTCATGCCGTGGGAGGGTCACAACTACGAGGACGCGATCATCCTGTCGCAGCGCCTCGTGCAGGACGACGTCCTCTCCTCGATCCACATCGAGGAGCACGAGGTCGACGCCCGTGACACCAAGCTCGGCCCCGAGGAGATCACCCGGGACATCCCGAACGTCTCCGAGGAGGTCCTCGCCGACCTCGACGAGCGCGGCATCATCCGCATCGGTGCCGAGGTCGTCGCCGGTGACATCCTCGTCGGCAAGGTCACCCCGAAGGGCGAGACCGAGCTGACCCCCGAGGAGCGCCTGCTGCGCGCGATCTTCGGCGAGAAGGCCCGTGAGGTCCGCGACACCTCGCTGAAGGTGCCGCACGGCGAGATCGGCAAGATCATCGGCGTGCGCGTCTTCGACCGCGAGGAGGGCGACGAGCTTCCCCCCGGTGTGAACCAGCTGGTGCGCGTGTACGTCGCGCAGAAGCGCAAGATCACCGACGGTGACAAGCTCGCCGGCCGTCACGGCAACAAGGGCGTCATCTCCAAGATCCTGCCGATCGAGGACATGCCGTTCCTGGAGGACGGCACCCCGGTCGACATCATCCTCAACCCCCTGGGTGTGCCGTCCCGAATGAACCCGGGACAGGTCCTGGAGATCCACCTCGGCTGGCTCGCCAGCCGCGGCTGGGACGTCTCCGGCCTCGCCGACGAGTGGGCCCAGCGCCTGCAGAACATCGGCGCGGACCAGGTCGCCCCGGGCACCAACGTCGCCACCCCGGTCTTCGACGGTGCGCGTGAGGACGAGCTCGCGGGTCTGCTCCAGCACACCATCCCGAACCGCGACGGCGAGCGCATGGTGCTCCCGACCGGCAAGGCGCGGCTGTTCGACGGCCGCAGCGGTGAGCCGTTCCCGGACCCGATCTCGGTCGGCTACATGTACATCCTGAAGCTGCACCACCTGGTCGACGACAAGCTGCACGCGCGTTCGACCGGCCCGTACTCGATGATCACCCAGCAGCCGCTGGGTGGTAAGGCGCAGTTCGGTGGCCAGCGCTTCGGTGAGATGGAGGTGTGGGCCCTGGAGGCATACGGCGCCGCGTACGCCCTCCAGGAGCTGCTGACCATCAAGTCCGACGACGTCACCGGCCGCGTGAAGGTCTACGAGGCCATCGTCAAGGGCGAGAACATCCCCGAGCCCGGCATCCCCGAGTCCTTCAAGGTGCTCATCAAGGAGATGCAGTCGCTCTGCCTGAACGTGGAGGTGCTGTCCAGCGACGGTATGTCCATCGAGATGCGCGACACCGACGAGGACGTCTTCCGCGCTGCGGAGGAGCTCGGCATCGACCTGTCCCGGCGCGAGCCGAGCAGCGTCGAAGAGGTCTGACGGGAGTTCGGCGGGCCTTGATCGCTCAAGGCCCGCCGGCCCCGGGACCCCCGTTTCAGACCCCAAGACTTACAACCCTGAGAGGGATTGACGCATAGTGCTCGACGTCAACTTCTTCGACGAGCTCCGGATCGGCCTGGCCACCGCGGACGACATCCGCCAGTGGAGCCACGGCGAGGTCAAGAAGCCCGAGACCATCAACTACCGCACCCTCAAGCCCGAGAAGGACGGACTCTTCTGCGAGAAGATCTTCGGTCCGACCCGGGACTGGGAGTGCTACTGCGGCAAGTACAAGCGCGTCCGCTTCAAGGGCATCATCTGTGAGCGCTGTGGCGTCGAGGTCACGCGCGCCAAGGTGCGCCGTGAGCGGATGGGCCACATCGAGCTCGCCGCTCCCGTGACCCACATCTGGTACTTCAAGGGCGTTCCGTCGCGGCTGGGCTACCTGCTCGACCTCGCCCCGAAGGACCTGGAGAAGGTCATCTACTTCGCGGCGTACATGATCACGTACGTCGACGAGGAGCGCCGCACCCGCGACCTGCCCTCGCTGGAGGCCCACGTCTCCGTCGAGCGCCAGCAGATCGAGCAGCGCCGTGACGCCGACCTCGAAGGCCGGGCCAAGAAGCTCGAGACCGACCTGGCCGAGCTGGAGGCCGAGGGCGCCAAGGCCGACGTGCGCCGCAAGGTGCGCGAGGGCGCCGAGCGCGAGATGAAGCAGCTGCGCGACCGCGCGCAGCGCGAGATCGACCGTCTCGACGAGGTGTGGAGCCGGTTCAAGAACCTCAAGGTCCAGGACCTGGAGGGCGACGAGCTGCTCTACCGCGAGCTGCGTGACCGCTTCGGCACGTACTTCGACGGCTCGATGGGTGCCGCGGCGCTGCAGAAGCGCCTGGAGTCCTTCGACCTGGACGAGGAGGCCGAGCGCCTCCGCGAGATCATCCGCACCGGCAAGGGCCAGAAGAAGACCCGTGCGCTCAAGCGCCTGAAGGTCGTCTCCGCGTTCCTGCAGACGTCCAACAGCCCCAAGGGCATGGTCCTGGACTGCGTCCCGGTCATCCCGCCGGACCTGCGTCCGATGGTGCAGCTGGACGGTGGCCGCTTCGCGACCTCCGACCTGAACGACCTGTACCGCCGTGTGATCAACCGCAACAACCGTCTGAAGCGCCTGCTGGACCTGGGCGCTCCGGAGATCATCGTCAACAACGAGAAGCGCATGCTTCAGGAGGCTGTTGACGCCCTCTTCGACAACGGTCGTCGCGGCCGCCCGGTGACGGGCCCCGGCAACCGCCCGCTGAAGTCCCTCAGCGACATGCTGAAGGGCAAGCAGGGTCGATTCCGTCAGAACCTGCTCGGCAAGCGAGTCGACTACTCGGCGCGTTCCGTCATCGTCGTCGGCCCGCAGCTGAAGCTGCACCAGTGCGGTCTGCCGAAGGCCATGGCGCTGGAGCTCTTCAAGCCGTTCGTGATGAAGCGCCTGGTCGACCTGAACCACGCGCAGAACATCAAGAGCGCCAAGCGCATGGTGGAGCGCGGCCGCACGGTCGTGTACGACGTCCTCGAAGAGGTCATCGCCGAGCACCCGGTTCTGCTGAACCGTGCTCCCACCCTGCACCGCCTCGGCATCCAGGCGTTCGAGCCGCAGCTGGTCGAGGGCAAGGCCATCCAGATCCACCCGCTCGTCTGCACCGCGTTCAACGCGGACTTCGACGGTGACCAGATGGCCGTGCACCTGCCGCTGTCCGCGGAGGCGCAGGCCGAGGCCCGCATCCTGATGCTGTCCTCGAACAACATCCTCAAGCCGGCCGACGGCCGCCCGGTGACGATGCCGACCCAGGACATGGTCCTCGGTCTGTTCTTCCTCACCACCGACGGCGAGGGCCGGAACGTCAAGGGCGAGGACCGTTCGTTCTCGTCGGTCGCCGAGGCGATCATGGCGTTCGACGCGCGTGAGCTCTCGCTCCAGTCGCGGGTGGACATCCGCTTCCCGGTGGGCACCATCCCGCCGCGTGGCTGGGAGCCGCCGGCGCGCGAGGAGGGCGAGCCGGAGTGGCAGCAGGGTGACAGCTTCACGCTGCGCACCACGCTGGGCCGTGCGCTCTTCAACGAGCTGCTGCCCGAGGACTACCCGTTCGTCGACTACGAGGTCGGCAAGAAGCAGCTCTCCCAGATCGTCAACGACCTGGCCGAGCGCTACCCGAAGGTCATCGTGGCGGCGACGCTCGACAACCTGAAGGCGGCCGGCTTCTTCTGGGCCACCCGTTCCGGCGTCACCGTCGCCATCTCCGACGTCGTCGTCCCCGAGGCGAAGAAGGAGATCGTCCGCGGCTACGAGGCGCAGGACGAGAAGGTCCAGAAGCAGTACGAGCGCGGTCTGATCACCAAGGAAGAGCGCACTCAGGAGCTCATCGCGATCTGGACCAAGGCGACCAACGAGGTCGCCGAGGCGATGAACGAGAACTTCCCCAAGACGAACCCCATCTTCATGATGGTTGACTCGGGTGCCCGAGGAAACATGATGCAGATGCGCCAGATCGCCGGTATGCGTGGTCTGGTGTCGAACGCCAAGAACGAGACGATCCCGCGTCCGATCAAGGCGTCCTTCCGTGAGGGTCTGTCCGTGCTGGAGTACTTCATCTCCACGCACGGTGCCCGTAAGGGTCTGGCGGACACCGCTCTGCGTACCGCCGACTCGGGTTACCTCACCCGTCGTCTGGTGGACGTCTCCCAGGACGTCATCATCCGCGAGGAGGACTGCGGCACCGAGCGCGGTCTGCGTCTGCGGATCGCCGACGTCGAGAACGGTGTGCTCGTCAAGGCGGGCGACGTCGAGACGTCCGTGTACGCGCGCTGCCTCGCCGAGGACATCGTCGTGGACGGCAAGGTCCTGGCCCCGGCCGGCACCGACCTCGGCGACGTGCTGATCGACGAGCTCATCGCGGGCGGCATCGCGGAGGTCAAGACCCGTTCGGTCCTGACCTGCGAGTCCGCCGTCGGCACCTGCGCCATGTGCTACGGCCGTTCGCTGGCCACCGGCAAGCTGGTCGACATCGGTGAGGCGGTCGGCATCATCGCCGCCCAGTCCATCGGTGAGCCCGGTACCCAGCTGACGATGCGTACCTTCCACACCGGTGGTGTGGCCGGTGACGACATCACCCAGGGTCTGCCGCGTGTCGTCGAGCTCTTCGAGGCCCGTACCCCGAAGGGTGTCGCCCCGATCTCCGAGGCGTCCGGCCGCGTGCGGATCGAGGAGACCGAGAAGACCAAGAAGATCGTCATCACGCCGGACGACGGCAGCGACGAGACGGCGTTCCCGATCTCGAAGCGTGCCCGTCTCCTGGTCAGCGAGGGCGAGCACGTCGAGGTGGGCCAGAAGCTCACCGTGGGTGCCACCAACCCGCACGACGTGCTGCGCATCCTGGGTCAGCGTGCCGTCCAGGTCCACCTGGTCGGCGAGGTCCAGAAGGTGTACAACTCGCAGGGTGTGTCGATCCACGACAAGCACATCGAGATCATCATCCGGCAGATGCTCCGCCGTGTGACGATCATCGAGTCCGGCGACGCCGAGCTGCTGCCCGGCGAACTGGTCGAGCGCTCGAAGTTCGAGACCGAGAACCGTCGTGTGGTCCAGGAGGGCGGTCACCCGGCCTCCGGCCGTCCGCAGCTCATGGGTATCACCAAGGCGTCGCTGGCCACCGAGTCGTGGCTGTCGGCGGCGTCCTTCCAGGAGACGACCAGGGTCCTCACGGACGCGGCGATCAACGCCAAGTCCGACTCCCTGATCGGCCTCAAGGAGAACGTCATCATCGGTAAGCTCA
This sequence comes from Streptomyces sp. NPDC093094, assembly GCF_044754345.1. NCBI lineage: Bacteria > Bacillati > Actinomycetota > Actinomycetes > Kitasatosporales > Streptomycetaceae > Streptomyces > Streptomyces sp. NPDC093094. Next base: position 211,990 of record NZ_JBIVOX010000009.1, read on the forward strand.
TCCCGGCCGGTACGGGTCTGTCCCGCTACCGCAACATCCGGGTCGAGCCGACCGAGGAGGCCAAGGCCGCGATGTACTCGGCCGTCGGCTACGACGACATCGACTACTCGCCGTTCGGCACGGGCTCCGGCCAGGCCGTTCCGCTGGAGGACTACGACTACGGTCCGTACAACCAGTAAGCGAGCGTCCGCTTGATCCGAAGGGCGGTCACCCCGCGGGGTGACCGCCCTTCGGCGTGCGCGGCCCGGTTCACGGGCCGTCGCGGGGCCGCGGACCGCCACCGGTTCGTGGACTGTCGCCGGGACGCCGCCGCGGAGCATGATGGATGCGCACAGTGCCAGGAGGTGTTCTTCGGTGTCGTATCCCGCATGGCAGCCGTGGGCCGGGCAGAACCCCCCGTCGCTGCTCGCCTCCACCGCCGACCGCGAGCGGGCCGTGGACGTGCTCCGGGCCGGATACGCCGAGGGGCGGCTGGAGCGGCCCGAGTTCGAGAAGCGCGTGGAGCGGGCGTACGGGGCCCGTACGGTGGGGGAGCTGGCGCTGCTGGTCGCGGACCTTCCCCAGGGGCCTGTGCCGCAGCCGGCGGCCGTCCCGGCGGCGTTCGTCCCGGTGGCCGCCCGGCGGAAGACCAACGAGAAGGCGATCGGGGCGGTGATCTGCGGCGGCCTGGTGTTCTTCACCGGCGGACTCACGGGGGTCCCGGCCGTCGTCCTGGGGCATCTGGCGCGCAACGAGATCCGGCAGACCGGGGACTCGGGGGACGGGCTCGCGCTGACCGGTCTGGTCCTGGGCTGGCTGGCCACGGGGGCCTGGGCGCTGTTCCTGCTGTCGCTGCTGTTGCTGGCCGTCGCCCTGGGGTGACAGGGCCTGGGAGAGGGTGTACTCTACGCGCCCGCTTTGGGGCGTTTTGGGGTGCACTCTCCATTTGTTTTGACCGCAGCTCATGAGGTAGGTACGCTCAGACCTTGTGCCTGGGGTGTGCCCTGGCTTCCGTGCGTGCCTTCAACCGCACCGGCAGTCCATGAGCGGCCACCGTGATCTGCGCTTCTTTCTGCCTCGCGGCGGAGATCAGCAGGATTCGACACACCCGACCGCGTGGGTCGGCGACGTTCCAGGTTAGCTTCACCATTCGGCACACAGAAACCGGAGAAGTAGTGCCTACGATCCAGCAGCTGGTCCGTAAGGGCCGGCAGGACAAGGTCGAGAAGAACAAGACGCCCGCACTCGAGGGTTCCCCTCAGCGTCGTGGCGTCTGCACGCGTGTGTTCACGACCACCCCGAAGAAGCCGAACTCGGCCCTGCGTAAGGTCGCGCGTGTGCGTCTGACCAGCGGCATCGAGGTCACCGCTTACATTCCGGGTGAGGGACACAACCTGCAGGAGCACTCCATCGTGCTCGTGCGCGGCGGCCGTGTGAAGGACCTGCCGGGTGTTCGCTACAAGATCATCCGCGGCTCGCTCGACACCCAGGGTGTCAAGAACCGCAAGCAGGCCCGCAGCCGCTACGGCGCCAAGAAGGAGAAGTAAGAATGCCTCGTAAGGGCCCCGCCCCGAAGCGCCCGGTCATCATCGACCCGGTCTACGGCTCTCCTCTGGTGACCTCCCTCATCAACAAGGTGCTGCTGAACGGCAAGCGCTCCACCGCCGAGCGCATCGTCTACGGCGCCATGGAGGGTCTGCGTGAGAAGACGGGCAACGACCCGATCATCACGCTGAAGCGCGCGCTGGAGAACATCAAGCCGACCCTCGAGGTCAAGTCCCGCCGTGTCGGTGGTGCGACGTACCAGGTTCCGATCGAGGTCAAGCCCGGTCGTGCCAACACGCTCGCGCTGCGCTGGCTCGTCGGTTACTCCCGCGCCCGTCGCGAGAAGACCATGACCGAGCGTCTGCTCAACGAGCTTCTCGACGCTTCGAACGGCCTCGGTGCGGCCGTCAAGAAGCGCGAGGACACGCACAAGATGGCCGAGTCCAACAAGGCCTTCGCGCACTACCGCTGGTAGTCGCAGTCCACATCGAGACCGAGAGAAGACTGAAGCCTTATGGCTACCACTTCGCTTGACCTGGCCAAGGTGCGCAACATCGGCATCATGGCCCACATCGACGCGGGCAAGACGACCACCACTGAGCGGATCCTGTTCTACACCGGCGTCTCCTACAAGATCGGTGAGGTCCACGACGGCGCCGCCACCATGGACTGGATGGAGCAGGAGCAGGAGCGTGGCATCACGATCACCTCTGCTGCCACCACCTGTCACTGGCCGCTGCAGGACGTCGACCACACCATCAACATCATCGACACGCCGGGCCACGTCGACTTCACCGTCGAGGTGGAGCGTTCGCTGCGCGTGCTCGACGGTGCCGTGACGGTGTTCGACGGCGTCGCCGGTGTCGAGCCGCAGTCCGAGACCGTCTGGCGTCAGGCGGACCGCTACGGCGTTCCGCGTATCTGCTTCGTCAACAAGCTCGACCGCACCGGTGCCGAGTTCCACCGCTGTGTCGACATGATCTCTGACCGCCTGGGCGCTCAGCCGATCGTGATGCAGCTGCCGATCGGCGCCGAGGCCGACTTCAAGGGTGTCGTCGACCTCGTCACCATGAAGGCGTTCGTGTGGTCCGCCGAGGCCACCAAGGGCGAGATGTACGACATCGTCGACATCCCGGCCACGCACACCGAGGCTGCCGAGGAGTACCGCGGCAAGCTGATCGAGGCCGTCGCCGAGAACGACGAAGAGATCATGGAGCTGTACCTGGAGGGCGAGGAGCCTTCCGTGGAGCAGCTGTACGCCGCGATCCGTCGTATCACCATCGCGTCCGGCAAGTCCAAGGACACCACGGTCACCCCGGTGTTCTGCGGCACCGCGTTCAAGAACAAGGGCGTCCAGCCCCTGCTCGACGCGGTCGTGCGCTACCTGCCCTCTCCCGTTGACATCGAGGCCATCGAGGGCCACGACGTCAAGGACGCGGAGACGGTCGTCAAGCGCAAGCCGTCCGACGACGAGCCGCTGTCGGCGCTGGCGTTCAAGATCATGAGCGACCCGCACCTCGGCAAGCTCACCTTCGTCCGGGTCTACTCGGGGCGCCTGGAGTCCGGCACCGCCGTGCTGAACTCCGTCAAGGGCCGCAAGGAGCGCATCGGCAAGATCTACCGTATGCACGCGAACAAGCGTGAGGAGATCGAGTCGGTGGGCGCCGGCGACATCGTCGCCGTGATGGGTCTGAAGCAGACCACGACCGGTGAGACGCTGTGCGACGACAAGAACCCCGTGATCCTGGAGTCCATGGACTTCCCGGCTCCGGTGATCCAGGTCGCCATCGAGCCCAAGTCCAAGGGTGACCAGGAGAAGCTGGGCGTCGCGATCCAGCGTCTCGCGGAGGAGGACCCCTCCTTCCAGGTCCACTCGGACGAGGAGACCGGCCAGACCATCATCGGTGGTATGGGCGAGCTGCACCTCGAGGTGCTGGTCGACCGTATGCGCCGTGAGTTCAAGGTCGAGGCCAACGTCGGCAAGCCGCAGGTCGCCTACCGCGAGACGATCCGCAAGGCCGTCGAGCGCGTGGACTACACCCACAAGAAGCAGACCGGTGGTACCGGTCAGTTCGCCAAGGTGCAGATCGCGATCGAGCCGATCGAGGGCGGCGACGCCTCGTACGAGTTCGTGAACAAGGTGACCGGTGGCCGCATCCCGAAGGAGTACATCCCTTCGGTCGACGCCGGTGCGCAGGAGGCCATGCAGTTCGGCATCCTCGCCGGCTACGAGATGACGGGCGTCCGCGTCACGCTCATCGACGGTGGCTACCACGAGGTCGACTCCTCCGAGCTCGCGTTCAAGATCGCCGGCTCGCAGGCCTTCAAGGAGGCCGCGCGCAAGGCCAGCCCCGTGCTGCTCGAGCCGATGATGGCCGTCGAGGTCACCACGCCCGAGGACTACATGGGCGAGGTCATCGGCGACATCAACTCCCGCCGTGGCCAGATCCAGGCCATGGAGGAGCGGGCCGGTGCCCGCGTCGTGAAGGGTCTCGTGCCCCTCTCGGAGATGTTCGGCTACGTCGGCGACCTGCGCAGCAAGACGTCCGGCCGGGCCAGCTACTCCATGCAGTTCGACTCCTACGCCGAGGTTCCGCGGAACGTCGCCGAGGAGATCATCGCGAAGGCCAAGGGCGAGTAACGCTCCGCGTTCCCACGCTTTAGGCTTGACTCCGGAGCCTCACGGGGCAAACAGCCGCAAACGCGGATGCTTGCCCCGGGTTCCGGGCCTTTTCAGCAAAGATCACCTGGCGCCGATGAACCAAGGCGTACAGAACCACTCCACAGGAGGACCCCAGTGGCGAAGGCGAAGTTCGAGCGGACTAAGCCGCACGTCAACATCGGCACCATCGGTCACATCGACCACGGTAAGACGACCCTCACGGCCGCCATTACCAAGGTGCTGCACGACAAGTACCCGGACCTGAACGAGGCCTCGGCCTTCGACCAGATCGACAAGGCTCCTGAGGAGCGCCAGCGCGGTATCACCATCTCCATCGCGCACGTCGAGTACCAGACTGAGGCGCGTCACTACGCCCACGTCGACTGCCCGGGTCACGCGGACTACATCAAGAACATGATCACCGGTGCCGCGCAGATGGACGGCGCGATCCTCGTGGTCGCCGCCACCGACGGCCCGATGCCGCAGACCAAGGAGCACGTGCTCCTGGCCCGCCAGGTCGGCGTTCCGTACATCGTCGTCGCCCTGAACAAGGCCGACATGGTGGACGACGAGGAGATCCTGGAGCTCGTCGAGCTCGAGGTCCGTGAGCTCCTCTCCGAGTACGAGTTCCCGGGCGACGACGTTCCGGTCGTCAAGGTCTCGGCGCTCAAGGCGCTCGAGGGCGACGCCACGTGGGGCCAGTCCGTTCTGGACCTCATGGACGCCGTCGACTCCGCCATCCCGGAGCCGGAGCGTGACGTCGACAAGCCGTTCCTCATGCCCATCGAGGACGTCTTCACGATCACCGGTCGCGGTACGGTCGTCACCGGCCGTATCGAGCGTGGTGTCCTGAAGGTCAACGAGACCGTCGACATCATCGGCATCAAGACCGAGAAGACCACCACCACGGTCACCGGTATCGAGATGTTCCGCAAGCTGCTCGACGAGGGCCAGGCCGGTGAGAACGTCGGTCTGCTGCTCCGCGGCATCAAGCGCGAGGACGTCGAGCGCGGCCAGGTCATCATCAAGCCCGGTTCGGTCACCCCGCACACCGAGTTCGAGGCCCAGGCCTACATCCTGTCCAAGGACGAGGGTGGCCGCCACACGCCGTTCTTCAACAACTACCGTCCGCAGTTCTACTTCCGTACGACGGACGTGACGGGCGTTGTGACCCTCCCCGAGGGCACCGAGATGGTGATGCCGGGTGACAACACCGAGATGAAGGTGGAGCTCATCCAGCCCATCGCCATGGAGGAGGGCCTGAAGTTCGCCATCCGTGAGGGTGGTCGGACCGTGGGCGCCGGCCAGGTCATCAAGATCACCAAGTAAGTCCGCTTGCTTGAGGGTCCGTTGACCCGGTAGCTCTCTTCGAGCTCCAGAAGGGGCCCGCACGACTTCGGTCGTGCGGGCCCCTTCGCTCGTTGCACGGGGCGGCGGTGAAGTCTTCGGGAACGCTGGGCGGCCGGAGGCGGGCGGTTGCCTCAACAACGGCCCGTGTGCGGGGGAAATGGGCGCTTGCGCCCGTAAAGGGCGGTAGGTGTCGCCGTACCGTGCTGGCTGTGCCCAGATCGTCGATAGCCGCGGAGGGCGTCGCCGTCGCCGAGCGGCTCACCCGCACCCCGTCGGCCCGCACCCCCGAGAGTTCTTCCGCCGAACGCGGCAGGCGGCCCCGGCTGTACCTCGTCGACGGCATCCGGCTCGCCGCGGCGCTGCTGGTGGTGATGCACCATTTCGCCGGCACCAGGCGGGCCGACCAGCCGGGCAACGCCTTCTGGGACCGGCCGGTCGGGGACATCATGCCGACGGTGTTCCGGGCGGCGTCCTTCGGCTGGATCGGCGTCGAGATCTTCTTCGTGATCAGCGGCTTCGTGATCTGCATGTCCTGCTGGGGCCGTACGCCCCGGCAGTTCTTCGTCTCCCGTGTGATCCGCCTCTACCCGGCCTACTGGTTCGCGGTCCTGTTCAGCACCGCCGTGCTCGTCGCCCTGCCCGGCGTGTGGGAGCGGCTGCCCGCCCGTGACGTGCTGTTCAACCTCACGATGCTCCAGTCCGGCTCGCGCGTCCCGCATGTCGACGCCGTGTACTGGACCCTCTGGTCGGAGCTGCGGTTCTATCTGCTGTTCCTGGTCGTCGTCGCCCTGGGGCCGACGTACCGCAGGGTCGTCGTCTTCTGCTGCGTGTGGGGTGCCGCCGCGATGCTGGCGCCCCTCGCGGAACTCCCGCTGCTGACGCTCGTCGCCCAGCCCGACGGGGCCTGGTACTTCATCGCCGGCCTCGCCCTGTACCTCATGCACCGCTTCGGCCAGGACCTGCTGCTGTGGGGCATCCTCGGCATGTCCTGGCTGATGGCCCAGCACGAGCTGGCCGAGCGCGTCGTCTACGAGGGCGTCTCCAGCTGGCGCGGGGCCCTTCTGATCTACACCGTCTTCCTGCTGGTCATGGTCGCCACGGCCCTGGGCCGGGCGGACCGCTTCCAGTGGCGATGGCTCGCGACGGCCGGGTCCCTGACGTATCCGCTGTACCTGCTGCACTACGTCGTCGGGACGACGCTCATCAACCGTCTGCGCGACACGACGGACCCCCGCCTGCTGCTGGTCGTGCTCACCGCCGGGTTCCTGGTGCTGGCCTGGCTGGTGCACCGGTTCGTGGAGCGGCCGCTCTCCCGCGCGATGAAGCGGGGCCTGGAGGCGTCCTTCAGCCGTCTACGCGGGCTCGGCTGAGGGGGCGCCGCTGTAGAGCGGGAGGCCGTCCGTCGGGATGGTCCACTCGCCGATGGTGACGTCCTCGCCGTAGACGAAGTCCTTGCGGGTCGCGTAGCGGGGACCGGCGGGGGTGGCGTGGATGTCGGTGAGGACGGCTCCGGCGCCGGTGCGGGGGTCGAAGACCGCGTAGACGGGGATGCCGATGAGGGGATAGTCGCGCATCTTGGCGACCCAGTCGTTGTCGGGGCTGGAACGGGAGACGACCTCGACGACGGCCATGATCGCCTGAGGGTCGACAGGACCTTCGACGTCCATGTCGGCTTCGGCGATCACCATGACATCGGGGCGGCGCATGACGCCTTCCGGTTCGTCCTCGACGTCGGGCTCGCCCGTATGGGCCACGATCTCCTCCGGCATCACCCGCTCCAGACGCTTGCGGAGCCGCAATGTCGTCAGTTCGTGTCGACCGACGGGCGACGTCATGTCGTGGACGATCCCTTCCTTGGTGATCTCGAATCTGCCGGGAACGGTGTCGTCCACGGACTGAACGAGGTCGTGCATGGCCCGGTACAGGTGGGAGGCGCTCCGCCGTGCGTCGTCCGGTGCGATGGTCATGGCGCTCGCTCCTCGTCTGTGCCCGAGGGCAAGGATCGTCGCTCTCATGCTAGGGCTCCTGCGGAAGCACGGGCCGGCAGTCGCGGCAGCGGCCCGGGGCGGGGGCCCGGAAGACGAGGCCGCAGCCGTCGCAGTCCTGGAAGGGGTGGCGGACCGGTGCGGGCGCGGCCGGTGCGCGGAAGGGCGGCGGCGGTGGGAGGAGCGCCGCGAGACGGTGGGCCAGGAGGGCGGCCGGGCGCCGGAGGTCCTCGGCCGGCAGGTCCCTGGTCAGGGCTTCTCCTACGGCGCTGGGGGCCACGTCCCGTTCCAGCCAGGCTGCGACACCCGGAGCCAGGTGGGCCGTGTCGCAGGCCGAGAGGAGCAGGCGCGGGTCGAGGCGGCGCAGGCCCGCGAGGAGGCCGGTCGCGGCCCGCACGAGCTCGGGCGCGGGACAGGCCGGCTGCGGGACCTCGGGGAGGGCCTTCCCACGTGGCGGCGCCTGCCTGGGCTTCCTCGCCGGTGGAGCGTCCTCGGCGCGGTGGCCGGGCCGGTTGCAGGAGGTCGTGCGGGTGACGATGCGGCCGGTGGACGTGCGGACGCGCTCGCGGCGCAGATAGCCGTGCGCCTCCAGCTCGCGCAGGGCCGCCGCGATACGGGTCGTCCCCTCCGGGAACCGCGCCGCGAGGCTCTTGATGCCGGCCTGGCTGCCTGCGGGGAGCGACTGGAGGTGGCACGCCAGGCCGATCGCCAGCAGCGACAGCTCCACGTGCTGGGTCAGGTGGTTGCCGATCACCGTGAAGCGGGTGGTATGGCGGGAGTTCTCGTGAACCAGACCGGGGCCGGGACGCCGGATCGGGTGCTTGTCGGCGGTAATCCGGGGCCGGGCGGGCGCGGTCGCGCTAAGGTGCTGGGTATCCATCGGGAATGCCTTCTGCTTCGTTTCTCGGTGGTGTCCACCAGGAAGTCCTTTGCTTCCTCGGTGGTGGCCCTCGCAACGGGATGCCAGTCCCGGCGGGGGCCTTTCGCATGTCTGCGGTGGTCCTGCGGCGAGCGTAGGGCATGCAACCGGCCCCGAATCCAGCTCAGTTGGCGATGTTCACCCTCCGGAGTGAGCCGTCGGAACGGGCGGGAGGGGTGGGGCTTGGTGCGGGTTCTTTCCTCTCGTCGGTCCTTGGGGAAGGCCGCCGACGACACCGCAGCACGAGATCCCGGGTCGCGGTGGCAGAGCCACTTCCGCCCAGACCGTCTTGCGGGGCCGCGGGCCCTCGGTCACGCCCCAGCGGTCGGCGAGCGCCTCCACCAGCAGCAGGCCGCGGCCGGACTCGGCGTCCGGAGCGGCCCGGCCCGCGCGCGGCCGCCGGTCACCGCGCGTGTCCGTCACCTCGATCCGGAGCGTGCCGCCGACGACGTACAGCGTGAGCCGGAAGTCCCGGCCCGGCACGCGCCCGTGCGTGACCGCGTTCGCCGCCAGCTCCGCCACGAGGTGCTGCGCGGTCTCGAACGGCAGCTCCCAGGAGCGGAGTTGCTCCGTGGCGAGGAGCCGGGCCAGTCGCGCTCCGCGCGGGGTGGGGGAGAGCAGCACGCTGAAGTTGCGGATTCCTTGATTCACATCACTCAGCGTGGTCGCCTCCGCCTACCGTGGTGAGTGACACGGTCGGTACGTACGGTCACTGTCCAGGGGTTGTCCGGTGGTGTCCGGGCTTGTCGAGAGGGGTGGGCGGGTGCTGCTCAAGACGGAGGCGGACGACTCGGGCTGGGAGCTGGACCCGGACGACGAATGGGGTGCCGCCGTCGTCGCGACGGTGGGGCGTCAGCTCAAGCTGCGCCGCGAGGCCGTGGGGATGCGTGCCTCCGACTTCGCGACGGAGGTCGGGTACGGCGAGGACATGGTCTACAAGATCGAGTCTGGGAAGCGGATTCCCCGGCCGGAGTACCTGGACAAGGCCGACGCGGTGCTGGGCTCGGGCGGACTGCTGGCCGCGATGAAGGAGGACGTGAGGAAGGTCCGGTACCCGAAGAAGGTGCGGGACCTGGCGAAGATGGAGGCGCAGGCGGTCGAGATCGGGGTGTATGTGTGCCACAGCATCAGCGGGCTGTTGCAGACGGCGGCGCATGCCAGAGCGGCTATCGAGGCGGCGCAGCCCCCGTATTCGCCGGACGATGTGGAGCGCATGGTCGCTGCACGCGTGGCCCGGCAGTCGATCTTCGAGCGTGTTCCGGCGCCAGCGCTGAGTTTCGTGCTGGAAGAGGCCCCTCTGCGTCGCCCGCTCGGAGGCACAATGGTCTGGCGGCAGCAGCTCGAACGTCTGTTGGAGGTGGGCCAGTTGCGTAATGTGACGCTCCAGGTGATGCCCACTCACCGAGAGGTGCACTCCGGTCTGGACGGCAGGATCGAACTGCTGAAGTTTGAGGACGGCACCGCTGTCGGGCGCTCCGACGGAGCGTTCAGCGGACGCCCTGTCACCGATCTGAGGCAGCTGCGCATCCTTGAGCTGCGGTATGGCACCATCCGGGCGCAGGCGCTTCCCCCTGGGGATTCGCTGGCTTTCATCAAGGAACTGCTGGGAGAGACATGAGTGAGCTGGCGTGGTTCAAGAGCAGCTACAGCGATGGCAATGACGGCGAGTCCTGTGTCGAAGTCGCTCTCGCCCCCGCTCCCGTCGCTGTCCATGTCCGTGACTCCAAGCAGGCCGACGGTCCCCGGCTGCGCCTCGCCCCGCGGACCTGGTCGGCGTTCGTCTCCTGGACGCGCTGACGCCGGTGCGCGCCGGGCCTCGGTGGCCGTGACCCCGGGTTTGACGTGCGTCACTCTCGGGGTATTCTCTCCGGCTCGATTGGCGTCCGACGTGCCCTGTATGGCAGACTGTCGGAGTTGCTCGGTCGAGTGTTGATGCTGCGCGCCTCCCGCCGGGAGGACCGGAAGCGAGTCCCACAGTACTCGTCGCCCTAACTGCCACACGGCAGCGCTGGGGCGGACGTACGGGAATCTTTCGGGAAGTGCTGTGCGGCACCGACCAGGCACCCGGTGGGCCTTCCGCCCTCGGCTTGCGGTTCCGGTAGGGCCGTGTGCATTCCCCGCAGGGATGTTCGAACAAGGGACATCTTTGTCAGCGGGAGAGCGACACGCCCGACCGCGTGGGTCGGAGAGGCGGGACCAGGAACGCCGGGTTCCGGAGCGTACGAGACAAAGGACTACTGAGTAGCCATGGCGGGACAGAAGATCCGCATCCGGCTCAAGGCCTACGACCACGAGGTCATCGACTCCTCGGCGAAGAAGATCGTCGAGACGGTGACCCGCACTGGTGCGTCGGTCGCGGGCCCGGTGCCGCTGCCCACTGAGAAGAACGTGTACTGCGTCATCAAGTCGCCGCACAAGTACAAGGACTCGCGCGAGCACTTCGAGATGCGCACGCACAAGCGTCTGATCGACATCCTCGACCCGACGCCCAAGACCGTTGACTCTCTGATGCGACTCGACCTCCCGGCCGGTGTCGACATCGAGATCAAGCTCTAGGGGCCGGTGATCTGAGAATGGCTAAGCAGATCAAGGGCATCCTGGGCGAGAAGCTCGGCATGACGCAGGTGTGGGACGAGAACAACCGTGTTGTTCCGGTCACCGTCGTCAAGGCCGGCCCCAATGTCGTCACCCAGGTCCGTACGAACGATGTCGACGGCTACGAGTCCGTCCAGATCGCTTTCGGCGAGATCGACCCGCGCAAGGTGAACAAGCCCCTCAAGGGCCACTTCTCCAAGGCCGACGTCACTCCCCGCCGCCACCTCGTCGAGATCCGTACCGCTGACGCCAGCGAGTACACCCTCGGCCAGGAGATCACCGCCGAGGTGTTCGAGGCCGGCATCAAGGTCGACGTGACCGGCAAGAGCAAGGGCAAGGGCTTCGCCGGTGTCATGAAGCGTCACAACTTCAAGGGCCTCGGCGCCGGACACGGCACCCAGCGCAAGCACCGCTCGCCCGGTTCCATCGGTGGCTGCGCCACCCCGGGCCGCGTGTTCAAGGGCCTCCGCATGGCGGGTCGCATGGGCAACGAGCGGGTCACCACCCAGAACCTGACCGTCCACGCCGTTGACGCGGAGAAGGGTCTGCTGCTCATCAAGGGCGCGGTTCCCGGTCCGAACGGCGGCCTCGTCCTGGTCCGCACCGCGGCCAAGGGGGCCTGAGGTAACCGATGAGCACTGTTGACATCCTTTCGCCTGCGGGCGAGAAGACCGGTAGCGTCGAGCTCCCCGCGGAGATCTTCGGCGTGGAGAAGATCAGCATCCCGCTGATCCACCAGGTCGTCGTCGCGCAGAACGCGGCCGCCCGCCAGGGCACGCACAAGACCAAGACCCGTGGCGAGGTCCGTGGTGGTGGCCGCAAGCCGTACCGCCAGAAGGGCACCGGCCGCGCCCGTCAGGGTTCGACCCGCGCGCCGCAGTTCGCCGGTGGTGGCGTCGTGCACGGTCCCGTGCCGCGTGACTACTCGCAGCGCACCCCGAAGAAGATGAAGGCCGCGGCCCTGCGCCACGCCCTCACCGACCGGGCGCGCCACAACCGCATCCACGTCGTCACCGGCGTGGTCGAGGGTGCGATCTCCACCAAGGCCGCCAAGACGCTGTTCGGCAAGATCTCGGAGCGCAAGAACCTGCTCCTGGTCGTCGAGCGCGCCGACGAGGCCGCGTGGCTGTCCGCCCGCAACCTGCCCCAGGTGCACATCCTGGAGCCGGGCCAGCTGAACACGTACGACGTGATCGTCTCGGACGACGTGGTCTTCACCCAGGCCGCTTTCGAGTCCTTCGTGTCCGGCCCGAAGGCCAACGACACCGAAGGGACTGAGGTCTGATGGCCATCCGCCACCCCTCTATCGCCTCGAAGGCCGCCAAGGCCGCCAAGGCCGCGCGCGTCGCCAAGGCGCGTCGTCAGGCCGCCGAGGGCAAGAACACGGTCGTCACCCCGGTCAGCAAGTCGTACACGGACCCCCGTGACGTGCTGGTCCGCCCGGTGGTCTCCGAGAAGAGCTACGCGCTCCTGGACGAGAACAAGTACACGTTCATCGTCGACCCGCGCTCCAACAAGACCCAGATCAAGCAGGCCGTCGAGACGGTCTTCGAGGTCAAGGTCACCGGGGTCAACACGATCAACCGCGCCGGCAAGCGCAAGCGCACCAAGACCGGCTTCGGTCAGCGTGCCGCCACCAAGCGCGCGATCGTGACCCTCGCCGAGGGCGACCGTATCGACATCTTCGGCGGTCCGACCGCCTGAGGGCGGTCCGGATCGTCCGATATCGGACGAGGACTGAGAAATGGGAATCCGCAAGTACAAGCCGACTACGCCGGGCCGTCGTGGCGCCAGCGTCGCCGACTTCGTCGAGGTCACGCGGTCCACGCCGGAGAAGTCGCTGGTTCGCCCCCTGCACAGCAAGGGTGGCCGTAACAACTCCGGTCGTGTGACCGTCCGCCACCAGGGTGGTGGCCACAAGCGCGCCTACCGTGTGATCGACTTCCGTCGTCACGACAAGGACGGCGTGCCGGCGAAGGTCGCTCACATCGAGTACGACCCCAACCGCACCGCGCGCATCGCGCTCCTCCACTACGTGGACGGCGAGAAGCGCTACATCCTGGCCCCCAAGGGCCTGAACCAGGGTGACCGGATCGAGAACGGCCCCACGGCCGACATCAAGCCCGGCAACAACCTGGCGCTGCGCAACATCCCGGTCGGTACGACGATCCACTCCGTGGAGCTTCGTCCCGGTGGCGGCGCGAAGTTCGCCCGCTCCGCCGGTGCCTCCGTGCAGCTGCTCGCGAAGGAGGGCTCGATGGCCCACCTCCGCATGCCCTCCGGTGAGATCCGCCTGGTCGACGTGCGCTGCCGCGCCACCGTCGGCGAGGTCGGCAACGCCGAGCAGAGCAACATCAACTGGGGCAAGGCCGGCCGTAAGCGGTGGCTGGGCGTTCGCCCGACCGTCCGTGGTGTGGTCATGAACCCGGTCGACCACCCGCACGGTGGTGGTGAGGGCAAGACCTCCGGTGGTCGCCACCCGGTCAGCCCGTGGGGCAAGAAGGAAGGCCGTACTCGTTCGCCCAAGAAGGCGTCGAACAAGTACATCGTCCGCCGCCGCAAGACGAACAAGAAGCGCTAAGGACGGGTTGAGATGCCTCGTAGCTTGAAGAAGGGGCCCTTCGTCGACGACCACCTGATGAAGAAGGTGGATGTCCAGAACGAAGCCGGCACCAAGAACGTCATCAAGACCTGGTCCCGCCGCTCCATGATCGTGCCGGCCATGCTGGGCCACACGCTGGCGGTGCACAACGGCAAGACCCACATCCCGGTGTTCGTCACCGAGTCGATGGTCGGCCACAAGCTCGGCGAGTTCTCGCCGACGCGCACCTTCCGGGGCCACGTCAAGGACGACCGGAAGTCGAAGCGCCGCTAGCAGCGGATCGCACTCAGACACGTAAGTAACTGAAGGGACAACCATGGAAGCCAGGGCCCAGGCGCGGTACATCCGCGTCACGCCCATGAAGGCCCGCCGCGTGGTGGACCTCATCCGTGGCATGGACGCCACGGAGGCCCAGGCTGTTCTGCGATTCGCTCCGCAGGCAGCCTCCGTGCCGGTCGGCAAGGTGCTCGACAGCGCCATCGCCAACGCCGCGCACAACTACGACCACCCGGACGCCTCCTCGCTGTTCATCAGCGAGGCGTACGTCGACGAGGGCCCGACCCTGAAGCGGTTCCGTCCGCGCGCCCAGGGCCGTGCCTACCGGATCCGCAAGCGGACCAGCCACATCACCGTGGTCGTCAGCAGCAAGGAAGGAACCCGGTAATGGGCCAGAAGGTAAACCCGCATGGGTTCCGGCTCGGTGTCACGACCGACTTCAAGTCGCGTTGGTACGCCGACAAGCTGTACAAGGACTACGTCAAGGAAGACGTCGCCATCCGTCGGATGCTGACGTCCGGCATGGAGCGCGCCGGTATCTCGAAGGTTGAGATCGAGCGCACCCGTGACCGTGTCCGCGTGGACATCCACACCGCGCGTCCGGGCATCGTCATCGGCCGCCGCGGTGCGGAGGCCGACAAGATCCGCGGTCAGCTGGAGAAGCTGACGGGCAAGCAGGTCCAGCTGAACATCCTCGAGGTCAAGAACCCCGAGACGGACGCTCAGCTGGTTGCTCAGGCCGTCGCCGAGCAGCTGTCCTCCCGTGTCTCCTTCCGTCGTGCCATGCGCAAGAGCATGCAGTCGGCGATGAAGGCGGGCGCCAAGGGCATCAAGATCCAGTGCGGTGGCCGCCTCGGCGGCGCCGAGATGTCCCGCTCGGAGTTCTACCGCGAGGGCCGTGTGCCCCTGCACACGCTCCGCGCGAACGTGGACTACGGCTTCTTCGAGGCCAAGACGACCTTCGGCCGCATCGGCGTGAAGGTCTGGATCTACAAGGGCGACGTCAAGAACATCGCCGAGGTCCGCGCCGAGAACGCTGCCGCCCGTGCGGGTAACCGCCCGGCCCGCGGTGGCGCCGACCGCCCGGCCCGTGGTGGCCGTGGTGGCGAGCGACGCGGTCGCAAGCCGCAGCAGGCTCCTGCTGCCGAGGCCCCCCAGGCCGAGGCCGCTGCCGCTCCGGCTGCTGAGAGCACCGGAACGGAGGCCTGACCGTCATGCTGATCCCCCGTAGGGTCAAGCACCGCAAGCAGCACCACCCGAAGCGCAACGGTATGTCCAAGGGTGGAACGCAGGTTGCGTTCGGCGAGTACGGCATCCAGGCGCTGACCCCGGCCTACGTGACGAACCGCCAGATCGAAGCGGCTCGTATCGCGATGACCCGTCACATCAAGCGTGGCGGCAAGGTCTGGATCAACATCTACCCGGACCGTCCCCTCACCAAGAAGCCGGCCGAGACCCGCATGGGTTCCGGTAAGGGTTCGCCGGAGTGGTGGATCGCCAACGTCAAGCCCGGACGTGTGATGTTCGAGCTGTCGTACCCCAACGAGAAGATCGCCCGTGAGGCGCTGACCCGTGCGGCCCACAAGCTGCCGATGAAGTGCCGGATCGTCAAGCGCGAGGCAGGTGAAGCGTGATGTCGGCCGGTACCAAGGCGTCCGAGCTGCGCGAGCTGGGCAACGAGGAGCTTCTGGCGAAGCTCCGCGAGGCCAAGGAAGAGCTGTTCAACCTCCGCTTCCAGGCGGCCACGGGTCAGCTCGAGAACCACGGCCGTCTCAAGGCGGTCCGCAAGGACATCGCCCGGATCTACACCCTCATGCGTGAGCGTGAGCTCGGCATCGAGACGGTGGAGAACGCCTGATGAGCGAGAAGAACGTGACTGAGAACACCGAGGCGCGCGGTTTCCGCAAGACCCGTGAGGGTCTGGTCGTCAGCGACAAGATGGACAAGACCGTCGTCGTCGCCGTCGAGGACCGCGTCAAGCACGCGCTGTACGGCAAGGTCATCCGTCGTACGAACAAGCTCAAGGCGCACGACGAGCAGAACGCCGCGGGTGTCGGCGACCGCGTCCTCCTCATGGAGACCCGGCCGCTGTCCGCGACGAAGCGCTGGCGCGTCGTCGAGATCCTCGAGAAGGCCAAGTAATTCCTGCGGGGTATCCCGCAGGACAGTTCCGCCAGGCTCGGCAGGGGTCCTCGTTCTGAGGCCCCTGCCGGGAACCGGCAGACGATCAGGAGATAGACGTGATCCAGCAGGAGTCGCGACTGCGCGTCGCCGACAACACTGGTGCGAAGGAGATCCTTTGCATCCGTGTGCTCGGTGGCTCCGGTCGCCGCTACGCGGGCATCGGTGACGTCATCGTCGCCACCGTCAAGGACGCGATCCCCGGTGGCAACGTGAAGAAGGGTGACGTCGTCAAGGCGGTCATCGTTCGCACCGTCAAGGAGCGCCGCCGTCCGGACGGCTCGTACATCCGCTTCGACGAGAACGCCGCCGTCATTCTGAAGAACGACGGCGACCCTCGCGGCACCCGCATCTTCGGCCCGGTCGGCCGTGAGCTGCGCGAGAAGAAGTTCATGAAGATCATCTCGCTCGCGCCGGAGGTGCTGTAAGCATGAAGATCAAGAAGGGCGACCTGGTCCAGGTCATCACCGGTAAGGACAAGGGCAAGCAGGGCAAGGTCATTGCCGCTTACCCGCGCGACGAGCGTGTCCTGGTCGAGGGTGTCAACCGGGTCAAGAAGCACACCAAGGCCGGCCCGACCGCCAGCGGTTCGCAGGCCGGCGGCATCGTCACGACCGAGGCCCCGATTCACGTGAGCAACGTTCAGCTCGTCGTGGAGAAGGACGGCAACAAGGTCGTCACGCGTGTCGGTTACCGCTTCGACGACGAGGGCAACAAGATCCGCGTTGCCAAGCGGACGGGTGAGGACATCTGATGGCTACCACCACCACTCCGCGTCTCAAGACGAAGTACCGCGAGGAGATCGCGGGCAAGCTGCGTGAGGAGTTCTCCTACGAGAACGTCATGCAGATCCCCGGCCTCGTCAAGATCGTGGTCAACATGGGTGTCGGCGACGCCGCCCGTGACTCGAAGCTGATCGAGGGCGCGATCCGCGACCTGACCACGATCACCGGTCAGAAGCCGGCCGTCACCAAGGCCCGCAAGTCCATCGCGCAGTTCAAGCTGCGTGAGGGCCAGCCGATCGGTGCCCACGTCACGCTCCGTGGCGACCGCATGTGGGAGTTCCTGGACCGCACCCTGTCGCTCGCGCTGCCGCGCATCCGCGACTTCCGCGGCCTGTCCCCCAAGCAGTTCGACGGCCGTGGCAACTACACCTTCGGTCTCACGGAGCAGGTCATGTTCCACGAGATCGACCAGGACAAGATCGACCGCACCCGGGGTATGGACATCACCGTGGTGACCACGGCGACCAACGACGCTGAGGGCCGCGCGCTCCTTCGTCACCTCGGCTTCCCCTTCAAGGAGGCGTGAGCGAGATGGCGAAGAAGGCTCTGATCGCGAAGGCTGCTCGCAAGCCCAAGTTCGGCGTGCGTGGCTACACGCGCTGCCAGCGCTGCGGCCGTCCCCACTCCGTGTACCGCAAGTTCGGCCTCTGCCGCGTGTGCCTTCGTGAGATGGCTCACCGTGGCGAGCTGCCGGGCGTGACCAAGAGCTCCTGGTAATCCGCTAGTTCGGACTCCCAGGGCTCTCGGTAAGCATCTGGGTCGGCAGGATGCCCACTCCCGCATGCCTTAGGCTTGTGGGGTTGGGCGCCTGCCGCGCCCGTACGACTTACTACGCCGTAGGTCCACCGCGCCGCACCCGTCCCGTCTCGGATCGGGGAGAGGGATGGCGCACCAGGAAACCCCGGCGAGAGAGGCCGAAGGCCAATTCATGACCATGACTGATCCGATCGCAGACATGCTTACGCGTCTGCGGAACGCGAACTCGGCATACCACGACTCCGTGACGATGCCGGCATCGAAGATCAAGTCGCACATCGCGGAGATCCTCCAGCAGGAGGGCTTCATCACGGGCTGGAAGGTCGAGGACGCCGAGGTCGGCAAGAACCTCGTCCTGGAGCTGAAGTTCGGCCCCAACCGTGAGCGCTCCATCGCGGGCATCAAGCGGATCTCCAAGCCCGGTCTCCGGGTTTACGCGAAGTCCACCAACCTGCCGAAGGTGCTCGGCGGCCTCGGCGTGGCGATCATCTCCACGTCGCACGGTCTCCTCACCGACAAGCAGGCCGGCAAGAAGGGCGTGGGTGGGGAAGTCCTCGCCTACGTCTGGTAGCGGAAGGGAACGGAGGAAACAGCTATGTCGCGTATTGGCAAGCTCCCCATCACGGTTCCCGCCGGCGTGGACGTCACCATCGACGGCCGTACGGTTCTGGTCAAGGGCCCCAAGGGCTCGCTGACCCACACCGTCGTGGCGCCGATCGACATCGCCAAGGGCGAGGACGGCACCCTTCAGGTGACCCGCCCCAACGACGAGCGTCAGAACAAGGCCCTGCACGGCCTGTCCCGCACGCTGGTGGCGAACATGATCACCGGCGTGACCCAGGGTTACGTGAAGAAGCTCGAAATCAGCGGTGTCGGTTACCGCGTGACGGCCAAGGGCTCGAACCTCGAGTTCGCGCTCGGCTACAGCCACCCGATCACCGTCGAGGCGCCCGAGGGCATCACCTTCAAGGTGGAGACCCCGACCCGCTTCCAGGTCGAGGGCATCGACAAGCAGAAGGTCGGCGAGGTTGCGGCCAACATCCGCAAGCTGCGCAAGCCTGACCCGTACAAGGCCAAGGGTGTCAAGTACGAGGGCGAAGTCATCCGCCGCAAGGTCGGAAAGGCGGGTAAGTAAGCCATGGCATACGGGCAGAAGATCCTGAAGGGCGACGCCTACAAGCGCGCCGCGATCAAGCGCCGCCACCTGCGGATCCGCAAGCGGATCAACGGTACGGCGGAGCGTCCCCGTCTCGTCGTGACCCGCTCCAACCGCCACATCGTGGCGCAGGTGATCGACGACCTGAAGGGCCACACCCTGGCTTCGGCGTCCACGCTGGACGCCTCCGTCCGCGGTGGCGAGGGCGACAAGTCCGCGCAGGCCAAGCAGGTCGGCGCCCTGGTCGCCGAGCGTGCCAAGGCCGCCGGTGTCGAGGCTGTCGTGTTCGACCGTGGTGGCAACCAGTACGCCGGGCGCATCGCCGCCCTGGCGGACGCCGCCCGCGAGGCCGGGCTCAAGTTCTGAGCCGGTTCCGTAGCTAGCGGAAACAGAGAGAGGTAATTCCAATGGCTGGACCCCAGCGCCGCGGTGGCGGTGCCGGTGGCGGCGAGCGGCGGGACCGGAAGGGCCGTGACGGCGGCGCTGCTGCCGCCGAGAAGACCGCGTACGTTGAGCGCGTTGTCGCGATCAACCGTGTCGCCAAGGTTGTGAAGGGTGGTCGTCGCTTCAGCTTCACCGCGCTGGTCGTGGTGGGCGACGGTGACGGCACCGTGGGTGTCGGTTACGGCAAGGCCAAGGAGGTGCCGGCCGCCATCGCCAAGGGCGTTGAGGAGGCCAAGAAGCACTTCTTCAAGGTCCCCCGCATCCAGGGCACCATCCCGCACCCGATCCAGGGTGAGAAGGCTGCCGGCGTCGTGCTGCTCAAGCCCGCGTCCCCCGGTACCGGCGTCATCGCCGGTGGTCCGGTGCGTGCCGTGCTCGAGTGCGCCGGTATCCACGACATCCTGTCGAAGTCGCTCGGCTCCGACAACGCGATCAACATCGTGCACGCGACCGTGGAGGCCCTCAAGGGTCTGCAGCGTCCCGAGGAGGTCGCGGCCCGCCGCGGTCTGCCGCTCGAGGACGTCGCTCCCGCGGCTCTTCTCCGTGCGCGTGCCGGGGCGGGTGCGTAATCATGGCGCAGCTCAAGATTACGCAGGTCAAGTCCTACATCGGCAGCAAGCAGAACCACCGTGACACCCTGCGTTCCCTTGGTCTCAAGGGCATCAACACGCAGGTCGTCAAGGAGGACCGCCCCGAGTTCCGCGGCATGGTGCACACCGTCCGCCACCTCGTGACGGTCGAGGAGGTCGACTGATCATGGCGGAGAACAACCCGCTCAAGATCCACAACCTCCGTCCCGCCCCGGGCGCCAAGACCGCCAAGACCCGTGTCGGTCGTGGTGAGGCGTCGAAGGGTAAGACGGCCGGTCGTGGTACCAAGGGCACGAAGGCCCGTTACCAGGTTCCGGAGCGCTTCGAGGGTGGCCAGATGCCCCTCCACATGCGTCTTCCGAAGCTGAAGGGCTTCAAGAACCCGTTCAAGACCGAGTTCCAGGTCGTGAACCTCGACAAGCTGGCCGCGCTGTACCCGGAGGGTGGCGAGGTCACCGTCGAGGGTCTCGTCGCCAAGGGTGCCGTTCGCAAGAACAGCCTCGTCAAGGTCCTCGGCCAGGGCGAGATCTCCGTGGCGCTGCAGGTGACGGTCGACGCCGTCTCCGGCTCCGCCAAGGAGAAGATCACCGCCGCCGGCGGTACGGTCACCGAGCTCGTCTGAGTCCGAGAACGCCGGGGGATTCCGGCTGAGGGATCGTCCCGGCGTTCTGCCTTCGGGCCGAGCAGTGCATGAGAAGGGGCCCGCCGATTTCGGCGGGCCCCCTTTCATGTTCGTTCCTACGGCTGCTTCGAGCCGCCGGGCACGGGCCGCGCCGGCGAACAACTCGGCGATGTGCATGTGTTCGGGATCGAAGCGGCCAAGTCACCGTCAAGGGTGATCTTTGTGCCGGGGCCGCGGCCGGGCGGGATCGTGTGTAGCGCATCAAGGGCTCCCACCCGCGCTGCGACAGGCCATCAGGCTTCATGAGAGTGGTCCCGCACTGTTAGAGTCCAGTGGTCCATCCATACCTTGTCGGTCACAGGCGTCTGCCTCCCGCAGCACTGTTGGGTGGCGACTCACCCGCTCCGTCAGCCTTGTCAACAAACTAGCCTCCCCGTTCGCACGCGGGGGGCGCAGGAGGCACCGTGCTCACCGCGTTCGCCCGGGCGTTCAAGACGCCCGACCTGCGCAAGAAGCTGCTTTTCACGCTCGGCATCATCGTGATCTACCGGGTCGGCACCCACGTCCCGATCCCTGGTGTCGACTACCGGGCCGTGCAGGCGTGTGTGGACCAGGCCTCCGGGAACCAGGGCCTGTTCGGTCTGGTGAACATGTTCAGCGGTGGTGCGCTGCTCCAGATCACCATCTTCGCGCTGGGCATCATGCCGTACATCACGGCGAGCATCATTCTGCAGCTGCTGACCGTGGTCATCCCGCGCCTGGAAGCCCTGAAGAAGGAGGGCCAGGCCGGTACGGCGAAGATCACGCAGTACACCCGTTATCTGACGGTCGCGCTCGCCATCCTCCAGGGCACCGGCCTGGTCGCCACCGCGCGCAGCGGCGCCCTCTTCAGCGGCTGCCCGCAGGCCACCTCGATCGTGCCGGACCAGTCGATCTTCACCACCATCACGATGGTCGTCACCATGACCGCCGGCACCGGCGTCGTCATGTGGCTCGGTGAGCTGGTCACCGACCGCGGCATCGGCAACGGCATGTCCATCCTGATGTTCATCTCGATCGCCGCGACCTTCCCCTCCGCCCTGTGGGCGATCAAGGAGCAGGGCGACCTCGCGGACGGCTGGATCGAGTTCGGCACCGTGATTCTCGTCGGCCTCGTGATGGTCGGCCTGGTGGTCTTCGTCGAGCAGGCCCAGCGCCGTATTCCGGTGCAGTACGCGAAGCGGATGATCGGCCGGCGTTCCTACGGCGGAACGTCCACCTACATCCCGCTCAAGGTGAACCAGGCGGGTGTGATTCCCGTCATCTTCGCCTCGTCGCTGCTCTACATCCCGGCTCTGATCGCGCAGTTCTCCAGCAGCACCTCGGGCTGGAAGACCTGGATCGAGAGCACGCTGGTCAGTGGTAACCACCCGGTTTACATCAGTCTGTACTTCTTGCTCATCGTTTTCTTCGCGTTCTTCTATGTGGCGATCTCGTTCAACCCCGAGGAAGTCGCCGACAACATGAAGAAGTATGGTGGCTTCATCCCGGGCATCCGGGCTGGCCGACCGACCGCTGAGTACCTCTCGTACGTGCTCAACCGGATCACCTGGCCGGGTTCGCTGTACTTGGGTCTGATTGCTCTCGTGCCGACGATGGCGTTGGTTGGTTTTGGGGCGAACCAGAACTTCCCGTTCGGCGGAACGAGCATCCTGATCATCGTGGGTGTCGGTCTTGAGACGGTGAAGCAGATCGAGAGCCAGCTCCAGCAGCGCAATTACGAAGGGTTCCTCCGCTGATGCGAATCGTCCTCGTCGGGCCGCCGGGCGCTGGTAAGGGTACGCAGGCCACCCGCCTCGCCGAGAAACTGCGTGTACCGCACATCTCCACGGGCGACCTGTTCCGCGCCAACATCAGCCAGCAGACGGAGCTCGGCAAGCTCGCGAAGTCCTACATGGACGCCGGCAACCTCGTCCCCGACGAGGTGACCATCGCCATGGCCAAGGACCGCATGGAGCAGCCCGACGCCGAGAACGGCTTCCTGCTGGACGGCTTCCCGCGCAATGTCTCGCAGGCCGAGGCGCTCGACGAGCTGCTGACGACCGAGGGCATCAAGCTCGACGCGGTGCTGGACCTGGAGGCCCCCGAGGAGGAGGTCGTCAAGCGGATCGCCGGCCGGCGCATCTGCCGCAACGACTCGGCCCACGTCTTCCACGTGACGTACAAGAAGCCCGCCAAGGAGGGCGTCTGCGACGTCTGCGGCGGCGAGCTGTACCAGCGCGACGACGACTCCGAGGAGACGGTCCGCACGCGGCTGGAGGTCTACCACACGCAGACCGAGCCGATCATCGACTACTACAAGGCCCAGGGCCTTGTCGTGACGATCGAGGCCATGGGCCCGGTCGACGAGGTCACCGAGCGCGCTCTCGCCGCGCTCAAGCGCGAAGACGCGTAGGCGTCCCTGCCCGCTCCTGTCAGCCGCGATCCCTTCTCCAAGGGGTCGCGGCTGATCTGGTGGGGGGCGCGAGCGACCCCTGCGGGCGGACAGCCCGGACACGACCTCGGCTCCCCTCCACGTATCGTGGAAAAGCGCCCACCCGCCGACCCGAAAGGCCCCCGCCACCATGGTGCAGATCAAGTCCCCCGAACAAATCGCCAAGATGCGTGAGGCGGGCCTGGTCGTCGCGGCCATCCACGCGGCGACGCGCGAGGCGGCCGTGCCCGGGGCCACGACGAAGGACCTGGACCAGGTGGCCCGCAAGGTCCTGGAGGAGCACGGCGCGAAGTCGAACTTCCTCGGCTACGGCGGCTTCCCCGCGACGATCTGCACCTCGAAGAACGAGGTCGTCGTCCACGGCATCCCCTCCGAGGACGTCGTCCTGGAGGACGGCGACATCATCTCCATCGACTGCGGCGCGATCGTCGACGGCTGGCACGGCGACGCCGCCTACACGGCCTTCGTGGGCTCCGGTCACGCTCCGGAGCTCGTCGAGCTCTCCCGGGTGACCGAGGAGTCGATGTGGGCCGGTATCGCCGCGATGAAGCCCGGCAGCCGTCTCGTCGACATCTCCAGGGCCATCGAGACGTACATCCGCCGCCAGCCCAAGCCCGGCGGCGGCCGGTACGGGATCATCGAGGACTACGGCGGCCACGGCATCGGCACCGAGATGCACATGGACCCGCATCTGCTGAACTACGTCGACCGCCGCCGCGGCAAGGGCCCGAAGCTGGTTCCCGGCTTCTGCCTGGCCATCGAGCCGATGGTGTCCCTGGGCACCCCGCGCACCGAGGTCCTGGCGGACGACTGGACGGTCATCACGACCGACGGCACGTGGTCCTCCCACTGGGAGCACTCGGTCGCCCTGACGGAAGCGGGGCCGCTGGTGCTGACCGCTCCGGACGGCGGCAGGGCCAAGCTGGCGGAGTACGGCGTCACCGCCGCTCCGGACCCGCTGGCCTGACCCCGCTCCGGGGCGCCTTTGCCCGCTGAGCAGGGGCGAGGCGGCGCAGTGCGGCGTCACGGCGGCCCTGGGCCCGATGGCGTAATGATCTCCGCTGTGGGGCAGACTTTCCCGATTCGTGTTTCTGGATGCCCTGACGTAGACTGACTCGTCGGCTCTCGTGTATCCGCATGTCTGCATGCCTCACGAAAGCCGATCAAGGTAGTCGATTCGAAGGGCGAAGCGTGGCCAAGAAGCAAGGTGCCATCGAGATCGAGGGCACTGTCGTCGAGTCTCTGCCGAACGCCATGTTCAAGGTCGAGCTCCAGAACGGCCACCAGGTCCTGGCACACATCAGCGGCAAGATGCGTATGCACTACATCCGCATCCTCCCTGACGACCGGGTCGTGGTGGAGCTGTCTCCGTACGACCTGACGCGTGGCCGGATCGTCTACCGATACAAGTAGATCTTGCCCGCGCCCCGGGCCTCCCTGGGCGATGGCACTGACCCGGAGAACCTCACCCAATGAAGGTCAAGCCGAGCGTCAAGAAGATCTGCGACAAGTGCAGGGTGATCCGCCGTCACGGCCGGGTCATGATCATCTGCGAGAACCCGCGCCACAAGCAGCGCCAGGGCTGATCGCACTCTGATCGCACCCTCTGCACCTCTATCGCAGAGTTTTCGCGCGACGCGAGCTGAATTTCTGTTCATACGCAGCGCCCAGGCGATTTCTCGTCTGACACCCCCGGCTCGGAGGCCGGGGACCCAGTTCGTACCTGGTACGGCGGCTGGGGTCCGGCCCTGCGGAAGACCTCCGAAGATCACCAGGAGCCATTGAATGGCACGCGTTTCCGGTGTTGACATCCCGCGCGAAAAGCGCGTGGAGGTCGCCCTCACCTACGTGTTCGGCATCGGCCGGACCCTCTCGAAGGAGACGCTGGCTGCGACCGGCGTCGACCCGAACACCCGCGTTCGCGACCTCTCCGAGGAGCAGCTCGTCGCGATCCGCGAGTACGTCGACAACAACATCAAGACCGAGGGTGACCTCCGTCGCGAGATCCAGGCCGACATCCGCCGCAAGGTCGAGATCGGCTGCTACCAGGGTCTGCGTCACCGTCGCGGTCTGCCTGTCCGCGGTCAGCGCACCAGCACCAACGCCCGTACCCGCAAGGGCCCGCGTCGCGCCATCGCCGGCAAGAAGAAGCCGGGCAAGAAGTAGTCCGCAGCGGACACCTGTCCACGGTCTTCGCTGTAGGACCGACCACCTCCCGTAGGAGTTAAAGGATGCCCCCCAAGGGACGTCAGGGCGCTGCCAAGAAGGTGCGCCGCAAGGAAAAGAAGAACGTCGCTCACGGCCACGCGCACATCAAGAGCACGTTCAACAACACGATCGTGTCGATCACGGACCCGTCCGGCAACGTGATCTCCTGGGCCTCCGCCGGCCACGTCGGCTTCAAGGGCTCCCGGAAGTCCACGCCGTTCGCCGCGCAGATGGCCGCCGAGTCGGCTGCCCGCCGCGCCCAGGAGCACGGCATGCGCAAGGTCGACGTGTTCGTCAAGGGCCCGGGTTCCGGCCGTGAGACCGCGATCCGCTCCCTGCAGGCCACGGGCCTCGAGGTCGGCTCCATCCAGGACGTCACCCCGACCCCGCACAACGGCTGCCGCCCGCCGAAGCGCCGTCGCGTCTGACCCCGTTTTTCCCGGGCTTTTCGGGCGGTACGACTCTGTAAGGGGCGTACCGCCCGTACCCTTGTAGTGCCCGCGCCGTGCAAGCGGCGCGGTTCCGTCGGGCGTCAAATAGCGGGCGTCCACGAAAGAAGGATCTGATCACCACATGCTGATCGCTCAGCGTCCCTCGTTGACCGAAGAGGTCGTCGACGAGTTCCGCTCCCGGTTCGTGATCGAGCCGCTGGAGCCGGGCTTCGGTTACACCCTCGGCAACTCCCTCCGCCGTACCCTCCTCTCCTCGATCCCCGGCGCGGCTGTCACGTCGATCCGGATCGACGGCGTGCTGCACGAGTTCACCACCGTGCCGGGCGTCAAGGAGGACGTCACCGACCTGATCCTCAACATCAAGCAGCTGGTCGTCTCCTCGGAGCACGACGAGCCGGTCGTGATGTACCTGCGCAAGCAGGGCCCGGGTCTGGTCACCGCCGCCGACATCGCGCCCCCGGCCGGTGTCGAGGTGCACAACCCCGACCTGGTCCTCGCCACGCTCAACGGCAAGGGCAAGCTGGAGATGGAGCTGACCGTCGAGCGCGGTCGCGGCTACGTCTCCGCCGTGCAGAACAAGCAGGTGGGCCAGGAGATCGGCCGTATCCCGGTCGACTCCATCTACAGCCCCGTGCTGAAGGTCACGTACAAGGTCGAGGCCACGCGTGTCGAGCAGCGCACCGACTTCGACAAGCTGATCGTCGACGTCGAGACCAAGCAGGCGATGCGTCCCCGTGACGCCATGGCCTCCGCCGGAAAGACCCTGGTCGAGCTGTTCGGTCTCGCCCGCGAGCTGAACATCGACGCCGAGGGCATCGACATGGGCCCGTCCCCCACGGACGCCGCCCTTGCCGCCGACCTGGCGCTGCCGATCGAGGAGCTGGAGCTCACGGTCCGCTCCTACAACTGCCTCAAGCGCGAGGGCATCCACTCCGTGGGTGAGCTCGTCGCCCGCTCCGAGGCCGACCTGCTGGACATCCGCAACTTCGGTGCGAAGTCCATCGACGAGGTCAAGGCGAAGCTGGCCGGCATGGGCCTGGCCCTCAAGGACAGCCCGCCCGGATTCGACCCGACCGCCGCCGCCGACGCCTTCGGCGCCGACGACGACGCGGACGCGGGCTTCGTCGAGACCGAGCAGTACTAAGAGCTCGGGCCTTCGGGTCCGTACTCGGGTGCGGGTGCACTGTGCTTTCTCGCGCAGTTCCCCGCGCCCCTTCCGGGGCTTCCCTTCGGGGACGCCCCGGATCTCCGACAGGTAGCCGCCTGCTCGGATACTGACCTCGGTACCTAGTACGGCCGGGGCAGACACACAGGAGAAAGAAATGCCGAAGCCCACCAAGGGTGCCCGTATGGGCGGCAGCGCCGCGCACGAGAAGCTGCTCCTCGCGAACCTGGCGAAGAGCCTCTTCGAGCACGGCCGCATCACCACCACCGAGGCGAAGGCGCGTCGTCTGCGTCCGTACGCCGAGCGTCTGGTCACCAAGGCGAAGAAGGGCGACCTTCACAACCGCCGTCAGGTGCTCCAGGTGATCACGGACAAGAGCATCGTCCACACGCTCTTCACCGAGATCGGCCCGCGCTACGAGAACCGTCCCGGTGGCTACACCCGCATCACCAAGATCGGCAACCGCCGTGGCGACAACGCGCCCATGGCTGTCATCGAGCTGGTCGAGGCGCTGACCGTCGCGCAGCAGGCCACCGGTGAGGCCGAGGCCGCCACCAAGCGTGCGGTCAAGGAGGCCGAGGAGACCAAGGTCGAGCAGACCGAGGCCGCCGAGGCTCCCGCCGAGGAGTCGAAGGACGCGTAAGCGTTCTGCGGGGTGACCGTGCGTTCTCGGCCGCGGCGCCGTCGTGGTTGTGCGCGCAGTTCCCCGCGCCCCTGAAAGACGGGGCGTTGCGGGCCCGCTCCTTTCGAGGAGCGGGCCCGCTTCTGTGTTCCTGAGAGGATCCCCACGTGAGTGATGAAGCAGCGCCCGGTTACGTTCGTGTCCGTCTCGACCTGTCCTACGACGGGAGCGGGTTCTCCGGGTGGGCCAAGCAGGCCGGTGGACGGCGGACCGTGCAGGGGGAGATCGAGGACGCCCTGCGGACGGTGACCCGGTCGCAGGAGACCTATGAGCTGACGGTCGCCGGGCGGACCGATGCCGGAGTGCACGCGCGGGGGCAGGTCGCACATGTCGATCTGCCCGGGGCGGTCTGGCGCGAGCACCACGAGAAGCTGCTGAAGCGGCTCGCCGGGCGGCTCGACAGGGACGTACGGGTGTGGGCGCTGCGGGAGGCGCCCGACGGGTTCAACGCGCGTTTCTCCGCGGTCTGGCGGCGCTACGCGTACCGGGTGACCGACAACCCCGGCGGGGTCGACCCGCTGCTGCGGGGCCATGTCCTGTGGCACGACTGGCCGCTGGACGTCGACGCGATGAACGAGGCGGCCCGGGGGCTGCTGGGGGAGCACGACTTCGCGGCGTACTGCAAGAAGCGGGAGGGGGCCACGACCATCCGCACCCTCCAGGAGCTGAGCCTGGTGCGGGGTGAGGACGGCATCGTCACCGCCACCGTCCGCGCCGACGCCTTCTGCCACAACATGGTCCGCTCGCTGATCGGCGCGCTGCTCTTCGTCGGCGATGGGCACCGCCCCGCGGACTGGCCGGCCAAGGTGCTCGCTGCGGGCGTCCGTGACTCGGCCGTGCATGTCGTACGGCCGCACGGGCTGACCCTGGAGGAGGTCGGGTATCCGGCGGACGAGATGCTGGCGGCACGGAGCCGGGAGGCGCGCAACAAGCGGTCGCTGCCCGGGGCGGGATGCTGCTGACCGCGCAGCGGCCGCAGGGGAGACGAGGGGAACGAGCATGACGTACGACGGGGAGGGTGTCCGCGTCACCGTGGTGATGCCGACCTACGACGAGGCGGCGAACCTGCCGCGGATGGCCGAGGCGGTGCTGGCGCTGCCGCTGCCGGGGCTGCATCTGAAGGTCGTCGACGACTCCAGCCCGGACGGCACGGGGCAGGTCGCCGAGGAGCTCGCCGAGAGGTACAACGCGGACGGCCCGCGGATGAGCGTGCTGCACCGCACCGAGAAGGACGGGCTCGGCCGTGCCTATGTGGCGGGGATGACCGCGGCGCTCGACGAGGGGGCCGAGTACGTCGTCCAGATGGACGCCGACGGGAGCCACCCGGTGGAGGCCGTGGTGCGCATGCTCGACGCGGCCCGCTCCACCGGGGCCGGGCTGGTGGTCGGCAGCCGCTATGTCGAGGGCGGCGCGCTGGACGAGGAGTGGGGGCGGCACCGCGTGCTGCTGTCGCGGTTCGCCAACGGGTACGCCCGGACCGTGCTCGGCACCGACATCAGGGACATCACGGCCGGCTTCAACCTGTGGTCGGCGGCCACGCTGCGTGATGTGGACCTGGCCGCGCTGGACAGCGCGGGCTACAGCTTCCAGGTGGAGCTGAAGTACAAGGCAGTGCGTGCCGGGCACCGGGCCGTGGAGATCCC
The DNA here is from genome assembly GCF_044754345.1 of Streptomyces sp. NPDC093094. NCBI lineage: Bacteria > Bacillati > Actinomycetota > Actinomycetes > Kitasatosporales > Streptomycetaceae > Streptomyces > Streptomyces sp. NPDC093094. Next base: position 241,060 of record NZ_JBIVOX010000009.1, read on the forward strand.
GATCCGCTTCGAGGAGCGGATGGAGGGCACGTCGAAGATGACGCTGCGCACGCAGCTGGAGTCGGCGGTGATGCCGATCAGGCTGCGGCTGAGGCACCGCTGAGCGGGGCGGCGGCCCGGGTCCCCCCACGACCCGGGCCGCCGTCACGCACGGCGGGCTACTGCTGGGCCGCGGCCGACGCCTGGGCCTCTCCGCGGCGGCGGATCTGGCGGAAGGTGAACTCGGCCAGGTCGTCGCCCTGGGAGAACACCCGGGTGTCCTTGGTGGTGACGTCCTTGCCGTCGGTGAAGCCGGTGACGGTGAAGTAGGCGTAGCGGCCGTAGCTGTTCGTCGTCGAGCGGCAGACGGCGCCGTTGCAGAACGCCTTGATCCCGTTGCCGGGCAGCGGCTTGATCAGGCTCTTGGAGTCGGCCTGGCCCTTGGCCGCCGCCGCCTGCGCCTCGGTGTCGAAGACGGCCACGCCGACGGTCACGGCGACACCGTCCTTGACGTAGGTGACCCGCAGCAGACGCGTGCACCTGTTGGCCGTCAGGACCTTCGGGAGCGTCTTCTGCGCGGCGGTGGCGCAGTTCGTGGTGTCCGCGGTCGGGCCCTTGCGGTAGACGGTCTCGCCCATGGTCAGCTGGGTGCCGGGGAAGAGGATGTCCGGGCTGAGCGGAGCGGTGTCCTTGTTCTTGCCGGAGATGAAGTCCAGCGGGTCCAGCGGCGGCGGGGCGGTCGTCGGCTCGAAGGACGGCGCCGGGGCCGTCGAGCCGGGGATGTCCGCCGTCGAGGGCAGCTGGGCCGTCGGCTGTCCCTCGTTGCTGCCGTTGTCATTGGCCGAGACGACGGCCACGGCGACGGCCGCGCCGACCGCCACGGTGGCGAGCGCACCGCCGACCACCAGCAGCATGCGCCGCCGCTTGTTGCGCGCCTCGGACGCCTCCGCGAGCGCGGCCCAGTCCGGGTTCCGGCCCGTCCCGCTGTCCCACGCCTGCTGCGATTGCGGTTTCCAGGGATCCCACTGGGACTGGGGTCCCCCCTGCCCATAGTTCATGGGGGTGCATCTTAGAGGGGGGCCGCGCGGCTCGGGACCGTGGGCGGAGGCCCGGCGTCCGGCGCGGTCGTACGGGTCGTTTTGACCCGGGCGTGGCGCGATGGGTATCCTGCGTGTTCGTTGTGTATTGGCTTGCTCATTCTCACGGGACGGGCCCTTACACCGGTCCACCGGGCCGATGACCAGCGACCAGCACGCGGTATGCGTCACCGCGGTGCGGTCAGGGCTGTCGTGATCGTTTCGGTGACCTTGTCAGGACCATTCACTCGAAGCGAAGGCTACGAACCGTGCGTACGTACAGCCCCAAGCCCGGCGATGTGACGCGCCAGTGGCACGTCATTGACGCTCAGGACGTCGTCCTGGGCCGTCTCGCCAGCACCGCCGCCTCCATCCTGCGGGGCAAGCACAAGCCGATCTACGCGCCCCACGTCGACACCGGTGACTTCGTCATCATCATCAACGCCGACAAGGTGCACCTGTCCGGCAACAAGCGGACCCAGAAGATGGCGTACCGCCACTCCGGCTACCCGGGTGGTCTGCGCTCCGTCCGCTACGACGAGCTGCTGGCGAAGAACCCCGAGAAGGCCATCGAGAAGGCCGTCAAGGGCATGCTCCCCAAGAACACCCTGGGCCGTCAGATGCTCTCCAAGCTGAAGGTCTACTCGGGCGACCAGCACCCGCACGCTGCCCAGCAGCCGGTGCCGTTCGAGATCACCCAGGTCGCGCAGTAAGTCCGGCCACCCCCTAAGACTGAAGAGAATCTGAGGAGCATCGTGGCCGAGACCACTGCCGAGCAGCCGCTCGAAGAGCTTGACATTGACAGCTACACCACCGAGTCCGAGGTTCCGGTGGAGGGCGAGTACACCTCCGAGTCCCTCGCCTCCCGCTTCGGCGAGGCCCAGCCGGCCGCCGGCCTGGGCCGCCGCAAGAACGCCATCGCCCGCGTCCGGATCGTCCCGGGCACCGGCAAGTGGAAGATCAACGGTCGCACCCTTGAGGACTACTTCCCCAACAAGGTGCACCAGCAGGAAGTCAACGAGCCGTTCAAGGTTCTGGAGCTCGACGGTCGTTACGACGTCATCGCCCGCATCGCCGGTGGCGGTGTCTCCGGCCAGGCCGGCGCCCTGCGTCTCGGTGTCGCCCGCGCCCTGAACGAGGCCGACGTCGACAACAACCGCGGCCCGCTGAAGAAGGCCGGCTTCCTCCGCCGCGACGACCGTGCGGTCGAGCGCAAGAAGGCCGGTCTCAAGAAGGCCCGCAAGGCTCCGCAGTACAGCAAGCGTTAAGCTTCGCTGCCTGCTCGTACGTATCAGGGGCCTTGCCCCGCCTGCGTACTCCGAACGCCCCGGCGGCACGCCACAGTGCCGTCGGGGCGTTCGTTTATCCCAGCGATGGGCGTATAACGACACAAGACGATCGAGGGCTTGTGTTATCTGATGCCCGGGCGTTGAGTGCCCGGGAGAGGAAGTGGAGTGCGCGAGCCGCACCGGCACGGCTTCCCGAACGAACGTTTTTCTCAGGAGGACAAGTGGGACGACTCTTCGGCACGGACGGCGTCCGCGGTGTCGCCAACGCGGATCTGACGGCCGAGATGGCCCTTGGTCTCTCCGTCGCGGCGGCCCACGTACTGGCCGAGGCGGGCACCTTCGAGGGCCACCGGGCGACCGCGGTGGTCGGCCGGGACCCGCGTGCCTCCGGCGAGTTCCTGGAGGCGGCGGTCGTCGCGGGCCTGGCCAGTGCCGGGGTGGACGTGCTGCGGGTCGGCGTGCTGCCGACGCCGGCGGTGGCGTACCTCACCGGAGCGCTCGGCGCCGACCTGGGCGTCATGCTCTCCGCCAGCCACAACGCCATGCCCGACAACGGCATCAAGTTCTTCGCCCGCGGCGGCCACAAGCTCGCCGACGAGCTGGAGGACCGCATCGAGTCCGTCTACGAGGAGCACCGCACCGGCGCGCCGTGGAACCGGCCGACCGGCGCGGGCGTCGGCCGTGTACGGACCTACGACGAGGGCTTCGACAAGTACGTCGCCCACCTCGTCGGTGTGCTGCCCAACCGGCTCGACGGGCTGAAGATCGTCCTCGACGAGGCGCACGGCGCGGCCGCGCGGGTCTCGCCCGAGGCGTTCTCCCGGGCGGGCGCGGAGATCATCACCATCGGCGCCGAGCCCGACGGCCTCAACATCAACGACGGCTGCGGCTCGACGCACCTCGGCAAGCTGAAGGCCGCGGTCGTCGAGCACCGGGCCGACCTCGGCATCGCGCACGACGGCGACGCCGACCGCTGCCTCGCCGTGGACCACACCGGCGAGGAGGTCGACGGCGACCAGATCCTGGCCGTCCTCGCCCTGGCCATGCGGGAGCGCTCGGCGCTGCGTTCCGACACCGTCGTCGCCACCGTGATGTCCAACCTCGGCTTCACGCTGGCCATGGAACGCGAGGGCATCCGCCTGGAGCAGACCGCGGTCGGCGACCGGTACGTGCTGGAGGAGATGAAGGCCCACGGCTACGCCCTCGGCGGCGAGCAGTCCGGGCACGTGATCATCCTCGACCACGCGACGACGGGCGACGGCACGCTCACCGGCCTGATGCTCGCCGCGCGGATCGCCGACACCGGGCGGTCCCTGCGGGAGCTGGCCGGCGTCATGGAGCGGCTGCCGCAGGTCCTCGTCAATGTGCCCGACGTCGACAAGTCGCGGGTCAAGACCTCCGCCGAGCTGGCCGACGCCGTGTCCGAGGCCGAGCGGGAGCTGGGCTCCACCGGACGCGTGCTGCTGCGCCCCTCCGGCACGGAGCCGCTGGTGCGCGTGATGGTCGAGGCGGCCGACATCGAGCAGGCCCGGTCCGTGGCGGGCCGGCTGGCCGACGTCGTGAAGTCCGCGCTGGGCTGATCCTCTTCCGCGGAGTCCGTGCCCCTGAGGGCGTGCCCCCTCGGGGCACGCCCTCAGAGCTTTCTCAGGCTCAGCCGCTGCACCTTGTGGTCCGGGCCCTTGCGCACGACCAGCGTGGCCCGGCCCCGGGTCGGGGCGATGTTCTCCACCAGGTTGGGCTTGTTGATGGTGCGCCACATCGTGCGGGCGTAGTCGAGGGCCTCCTCCTCGGACACCTGCGTGTACCTGCGGAAGTACGAGGACGGGTTCTGGAACGCCGTCTCGCGCAGCCGCTTGAAGCGGTTGAGGTACCAGCGCTCGATGTCCTCGGTGCGCGCGTCGACGTACACGCTGAAGTCGAAGTAGTCCGCGAGGCCGACCCGGGTGCGGCCGTCCTTGCCCGGCAGGGCGGGCTGCAGGACGTTCAGCCCCTCCACGATCAGGATGTCCGGGCGGCGCACGGTCAGCTTCTCGTCGGCGACGATGTCGTAGATCAGGTGGGAGTAGACGGGAGCCGTCACCTCGTCCTTGCCGGCCTTGATGTCGGCGACGAACCGGGTCAGTGCCCGGCGGTCGTACGACTCCGGGAAACCCTTGCGGGACATCAGGCCGCGGTCCTGGAGCTCATGGGTCGGCAGCAGGAAGCCGTCCGTCGTGACCAGCTCCACCCGCGGGTGCTCCGGCCAGCGCGACAGCAGCGCCTGGAGCAGCCGGGCCACCGTCGACTTGCCGACCGCGACGGAACCGGCGACCCCTATGACGAAGGGCGTGCCCGACTGGGAGCCCTGCTCGCCGAGGAAGGTGTTCAGCGCCCCGCGCAGACCGTCCGTCGCGCCGACGTAGAGGTTGAGGAGCCGCGACAGCGGCAGGTAGACGTCCCGCACCTCGTCGAGGTCGATGACATCGCCCAGACCGCGCAGCTTCTCGACCTCCTCGGCGCTGAGCGGCAGCGGCGTCTTGTCGCGCAGCGCGCTCCACTCGGCTCGGGTGAGGTCGACGTAGGGAGTCGCCTCCGGCCTGGGCCGGTGGGCGCTCCGGGGCATCGAGGAGATCGGAGAGATCACAGTCCATTGTTAACGGAGTTTGAACAGCGCGGCGGGTGTGCTCCGTCACGCTTCGAGCGACTCTCGGGCCCGGCGGAGAGCGGAACACGCGCCACGGGGGTCCGAAAGGGGCCGATCATTTCCGAAATCGGGCACGCTCAGGGGTGTTCGCGCACCGGCCGGACCATAAGCTGCGGCACATGTGCGGAATCGTGGGATACGTAGGGCCGCAGCCGGCGCTGGACGTCGTGATGGCCGGACTGAAGCGGCTGGAGTACCGGGGATACGACTCGGCGGGCGTCGCCGTGCTCGCCGACGGCGGTCTGGCCGCCGCCAGAAAGGCCGGCAAGCTGGTCAACCTGGAGAAGGAGCTGGCCGAGCACCCGATGCCGGCCGGTCCGACCGGCATCGGGCACACCCGCTGGGCCACGCACGGCGGCCCGACCGACGCCAACGCCCATCCTCATCTGGACAACGCCGGCCGGGTCGCGGTCGTGCACAACGGCATCATCGAGAACTTCGCCCTGCTGCGCGCCGAACTGGCCGAGCGCGGGCACGTGCTCACCTCGGAGACGGACACCGAGGTGGTCGCCCATCTGTTGGCCGAGGAGTTCTCCGCCACGGCCGACCTCGCCGAGGCCATGCGGCTGGTGTGCCGGCGCCTGGAGGGCGCGTTCACCCTGGTCGCGGTGCACGCGGACGCGCCCGGCGTGGTCGTGGGCGCGCGCCGCAACTCCCCGCTCGTGGTGGGCGTCGGAGAGGGCGAGGCGTTCCTCGCCTCGGACGTCGCCGCGTTCATCGCCCACACCCGCTCGGCGATCGAGCTGGGCCAGGACCAGGTGGTCGAGCTGCGCCGGGACGGCGTCACCGTGACCGGCTTCGACGGCCGTGCGGCGGACGTCCGCGCGTACCACGTCGACTGGGACGCGTCGGCGGCGGAGAAGGGCGGCTACGACTACTTCATGCTCAAGGAGATCGCCGAGCAGCCGAAGGCGGTCGCCGACACCCTGCTGGGCCGGATCGACGCCGCGGGCTCGCTGACCCTGGACGAGGTCCGCATCGGCGCGGCCGAGCTGCGCGAGGTGGACAAGGTCGTCGTCGTCGCCTGCGGCACGGCCTTCCACGCCGGGCTGATCGCCAAGTACGCGATCGAGCACTGGACGCGCATCCCCTGCGAGGTGGAGCTGGCCAGCGAGTTCCGCTACCGCGACCCGATCCTGGACACGCGCACCCTCGTCGTCGCGATCTCGCAGTCGGGCGAGACCATGGACACCCTGATGGCGCTGCGGCACGCCCGTGAGCAGGGGGCCAAGGTGCTGGCCATCTGCAACACCAACGGCTCGACCATCCCGCGCGAGTCCGACGCCGTGCTGTACACGCACGCCGGCCCGGAGGTGGCGGTCGCCTCCACCAAGGCGTTCCTGACCCAGCTGGTGGCCTGCTACCTGGTCGCCCTGTACCTGGGCCAGGTGCGCGGCACCAAGTGGGGCGACGAGATCCGGGCCGTGATCCGCGATCTGTCCCGGATCTCGGGCGAGGTCGAGCGGGTGCTGGAGACCATGGAGCCGGTGCGCGAGCTGGCCCGCTCCCTCGCCGACAAGAACACCGTGCTGTTCCTCGGCCGGCACGTGGGCCACCCGGTGGCCCTGGAGGGCGCGCTGAAACTGAAGGAGCTGGCCTACATGCACGCCGAGGGCTTCGCGGCGGGCGAGCTCAAGCACGGTCCGATCGCGCTGATCGAGGAGGACGTGCCGGTGGTGGTCGTCGTCCCGTCGCCGCGCGGACGGTCCGTCCTGCACGACAAGATCGTGTCCAACATCCAGGAGATCCGCGCCCGGGGCGCCCGCACGATCGTGATCGCCGAGGAGGGCGACGAGGCCGTCGTCCCGTACGCCGACCATCTGATCCGCATCCCGGCGACCCCGACGCTGCTCCAGCCGCTGGTGGCGACGGTCCCGCTCCAGGTCTTCGCCTGCGAACTGGCCACGGCCCGGGGCAACGAGGTCGACCAGCCCCGCAACCTGGCCAAGTCGGTGACGGTGGAGTAGGCCCCGCGGTCAGCTCCGCACGTCCCGCCACGCCTCCGGGAGGGCCTCCGCCACGTGCTGTGCCGTGGTGGGGGCCCCGTCCGCGGCGTACCGGCCCGCCAGACCGTGGAGGTAGGCCGCCGCGCTCCCGGCGTCCCGGGGGGTCAGGCCCGCCGCCAGGAGGGAGCCGGCCAGGCCCGAGAGGACGTCCCCGCTGCCCGCGGTGGCCAGCCAGGAGGTGCCCGTCGGGTTGACCCGGACCGGGCTCCCGTCCGCCGCGTCGGCGACCAGGGTCGTCGAGCCCTTCAGGAGCACGGTCGCGCCGTAGCGGGCCGCCAGTTCCCGTACGGCGGTGAGCCGGGCGGCCTCGACCTCCTCGCGGGTCACCCCGAGCAGCGCCGCGGCCTCGCCCGCGTGCGGGGTCATCAGCGTCGGCGCGGTCCGGGCCCGTACGGCCTCGCGGTCCGCCAGACGCAGGCCGTCCGCGTCGATCAGGACCGGGACGTCCGCCTCCAGGACCTCCGCGACGGGCCCGGCGTCGTCGCCCGCGCCCGGGCCCACGACCCATGCCTGGACCCGGCCGGCCTTCGCGGGGCCCCGGTCGGAGACGAGGGTCTCGGGGAAGCGGGCGATCACCGCGTCCCCGGCGGGGCCGACGTAGCGGACCGCGCCCGCGCCGCCGCCGAGCGCGCCGGACACGGCGAGGACCGCGGCGCCCGGGTACCGCGCGGAACCGGCCGCGATCCCGACCACGCCCCGGCGGTACTTGTCGCTCTCCGGGGCGGGCACCGGCAGCAGCCGTGCCACGTCCGCGTGCTGGAGCGCCTCCAGCGCGGGCTCGGCGGGCAGGACGGGGCCGAGGCCGATGTCGACGAGCCGGACCGTCCCGGCACGGTCGCGCGCCGGGTCGACCAGCAGACCCGGCTTGTGCGTGCCGAACGTGACCGTGAGGTCCGCCCGGACCGCCGGGCCCTGCACCCGGCCGGTGTCGGCGTCGACCCCGCTCGGCAGGTCGACGGCGACGACCGCGGCCCGGGAGCGCCCCGCCGCGACGGCGAGCCGCTCCGCGTCCGGCCGCAGCCCGCCCCTGCCGCCGATCCCGACGATGCCGTCGACCACCAGGTCCGCCCGCCCGATCAGCCGCTCGGCGCCCTCGGTGCCGGTCACCGTGCCGCCGGCCCGGCGCAGGGCCGCCAGCCCGGCCTCGTGGACGCGTCCGGGAATCAGCCGCACCGCCGTGACTCCCGCGCCGCGCCGGGCCAGCCGGGCACCGGCGTACAGGGCGTCGCCGCCGTTGTCGCCGCTGCCGACCAGCAGCACGACCCGGCTGCCGTAGACCCGCCCGAGCAACTCGGCACAGGCTGCGGCCAGTCCGGCCGCGGCCCGTTGCATCAGCGCCCCCTCGGGAAGCCGTGCCATCAGCTCCCGCTCGGCGGCCCGCACCGTCTCCACGCTGTACGCAGTACGCATGCCGACGAGTCTGCCGGGAGCGTCCCGCGATCACCAGCCGCGGAGGGGCCGGGGCCGGGAAAGGTCCGGCACCGGGAAGGGCCGCCCCGTGTCCCGGCCCACCGGCCCGCGGGCCGGCTCAGCCCTCCGCGATCACCACCGCCGAGGCCACTCCCGCGTCATGGCTGAGGGAGACGTGCCAGGAGCGGACGCCCAGTTCGGCCGCGCGGGCCGCGACCGTGCCGGTCACCCGCAGACGGGGGCGGCCGCTGTCCTCGACGTAGACCTCGGCGTCCGTCCAGTACAGGCCCGCGGGTGCGCCCAGGGCCTTGGCCAGGGCCTCCTTCGCCGCGAAACGGGCGGCCAGCGAGGCGTTGCCCCGGCGTTCGCCGCTGGGGAGCAGCAACTCGCTCTCCAGGAAGAGCCGTCGGGCGAGTCCCGGCGTGCGTTCCAGGGACGCGGCGAAACGGTCGATCTCCGCCACGTCGATACCGACCCCGATGATGCTCATGCCGAGCACCCTAGGGCCTGTCTGACCCTTCGCGTCGTCGCCCGAAGGGCGGCCGCGCGCGTCAGGTGCGTGCTCTCGTCGTGCCCGCTCCAGGCCCTCGTACCGGACGCACCCGGGTCCGGGGCCGGTGCGGCGAGAGCGCGTGCACGGCGGCGCGCGGCAGACGGGAACGGTCGGACAGGCCCTGGACGCCGGCCTGCGCGGGGCGGGCCCGCCCCGGCGCGCGTACGTCCGGGTGACCCCGCCGCGCGGCGCCCGGACGACGCGCGGCGGGGCCGGTTTTGCTGACGCTGTGACCAGTGCGCGAGTTGCCCTCAGGACCGTCGCCGTGGCCCTGGCCGCCATGACGCTCCTGCCCGCCGGAACCGCCCTCGCCCGGGACGCCCGCGACCCGGCCCGGGACGCCCTCGCGCAGGCGACGTGCACCGGGCGGACCGGGCCCTATCAGCGCCAGGTCGAGAGGCTGCTGAAGCTGAAGGCCGACGGCAGGCAGTCGGCGGCCGACTGCAGGGCCGTCAGGGCGTACCAGCTGAAGCACGGCATCAAGCCCGCGATCGGCTTCGCGGGGCCGGTGACCTGGACGCACCTGCAGCTCCGTGCCGCGCGCAGGAACCCCAACGCGGCCGGGAAATGCCCCGTGCGGGCGTACCGGGTCGCCTGCGTGGACCTCGGCCGCCAGCTGACGTGGGTGCAGAAGGGCAGGAAGCTCGCCCTCGGGCCGGTGCCGGTGCGCACCGGACGGGCCGGGTACCGCACGCGCGCCGGCTGGCACACCGTCTACTGGCGGCACAGGAACCATGTGTCGACGCTCTACGGCCAGCCGATGCCCTACTCCCAGTTCTTCAGCGGCGGCCAGGCGTTCCACGCGGTCGACGGGACCCTCTTCACCACGGTCGGGTCGAGGGGCTGCGTCAACCTGCGGCCCGGGGACGCCCGGAAGCTGTGGGGCGTGCTGCGCAAGGGAGACCGGGTGTACGTGTGGGGCCGTCGGCCGGGCACCTGAGCCCGTGCCCTCCGGGTGCCGCCCGACCCCTCTGAGACACTGGGCGGGATGAGTGAGACTGCGTTCCTGCCCTCCGCCCCGCTGCGCGCCCGTGCCGAGATCGACCTGGCCGCGCTGCGGGCCAATGTGCGCACCGTGCGCGCGAAGGCGTCCGGCGCGGCCGTCATGGCCGTGGTGAAGTCCGACGCCTACGGTCACGGCGCCGTGCCGTGCGCCCGCGCGGCCCTCGCGGCGGGCGCCGGCTGGCTGGGCACCGCCACCCCCGAGGAGGCCCTCGCGCTGCGGGCCGCCGGGCTGACGGACGTCAGGATCATGTGCTGGCTGTGGACACCGGGCGGGCCCTGGCGCGAGGCGATCGAGGCCGACCTGGACGTGTCGGTGAGCGGCATGTGGGCCCTGCGCGAGGTCTGCGCCGCCGCCCGTGAGGCGGGCCGTCCCGCGCGTGTGCAGCTGAAGGCCGACACCGGGCTCGGACGGGGCGGCTGCCAGCCGGGCGACTGGGCGGAGCTGGTCGCCGAGGCCCTGCGCGCCGAGAGCGAGGGGCTGCTGCGGATCACCGGCCTGTGGTCGCACTTCGCCTGCGCCGACGAGCCCGGCCACCCCTCGATCGCCGCCCAGCTGACCCGCTTCCGGGAGATGCTGGCGCACGCCGAGGAGCAGGGTGTACGCCCCGAGGTGCGGCACATCGCCAACTCGCCGGCCGCGCTCACCCTGCCCGAGAGCCACTTCGACCTGGTCCGCGCCGGGATCGCCCTCTACGGCATCTCGCCCAGCCCCGAGCTGGGCACCCCGGCCGAGCTGGGCCTGCGCCCGGTGATGACGCTGTCGGCCTCCCTGGCCCTGGTCAAGCACGTCCCCGGAGGGCACGGCGTCAGCTACGGCCACCACTACACGACCGCGGGGGAGACGACGCTCGCCCTGGTCCCGGTCGGCTACGCGGACGGTGTCCCGCGGCACGCCTCGGGCGCCGGACCCGTGCTGATCGGCGGCAAGTGGCGCACGGTCGCGGGGCGGATCGCGATGGACCAGTTCGTCGTCGACCTCGGCGGGGACGAGCCCGCCGCCGGCGACGAGGCGGTCCTGTTCGGCCCCGGCGACCGCGGCGAGCCCACCGCCCAGGACTGGGCGCAGGCCGCGGGCACCATCGCCTACGAGATCGTCACCCGGATCGGCAGCCGGGTACCCCGTCTGTATGTGAACGGGCAACAAGAGGGGTAGGCCCCCCGCGGTACGCCGTCGAGCACGGCGGAGCGAGGATGCACCCGGCACACCAGCCACCCACCGAGTGAGGAGCGGTACGTGAGCGAGAGCAGCGCGGAGGCCGTCGCGGCCGTCGCCTCCGCCACGGGGGCGGCCGGGAGCTGGCGCCGGGCCACCGGGATCGCGGGCGTGGCGATAGGCGTCGTCGCCGCGGGCGCGGCGGCCGGTGTCGCCCTGGAGCGGATGACCGTGGGCCGCGGCATGCGCAGGAAGGCACGTCTCGCCCTGGACTCCGCCGGCCCGTACGGGGCGCTGCGCGGCACGCCCGGCAAGGCGTACGCCGACGACGGCACCGAGCTTTACTTCGAGGTCGACGAGGTGGAACCGGAGGGCGGCGCCGCGCCGCGCAGGCGCCGTCTGTTCGGCCGCAAGGCGCCCGCCCCCGTCACGGTCGTCTTCAGTCACGGCTACTGCCTCAGCCAGGACTCCTGGCACTTCCAGCGGGCGGCGCTGCGCGGTGTCGTGCGGACCGTGCACTGGGACCAGCGCAGTCACGGCCGGTCCGGGCGCGGCGTGGCGCAGGCGCAGGACGAGGCGGGGCTGACCATCGACCAGCTGGGCCGGGACCTGAAGGCCGTGATCGACGCGGCCGTGCCGGAGGGGCCCCTCGTGCTGGTCGGTCACTCCATGGGCGGGATGACCGTGATGGCGCTGGCCGACCAGTACCCGGAGCTGGTGCGGGACCGGGTGGTGGCGGTCGCGCTGGTCGGCACGTCGTCGGGGCGGCTCGGGGAGGTCGACTTCGGGCTGCCGGTCGCCGGGGTGAACGCGGTGCGGCGGGTGCTGCCGGGTGTGCTGAAGGCGCTGGGGCAGCGGGCCGAGCTGGTGGAGAAGGGGCGGCGGGCGACGGCGGACCTGTTCGCCGGGATCATCAAGCGCTACTCGTTCGCGTCCCGGGACGTCGACCCGGCCGTCGCCCGGTTCGCCGAGCGGATGATCGAGAGCACACCGATCGACGTGGTCGCCGAGTTCTACCCGGCCTTCACCGACCACGACAAGACGGAGGCGCTCGCGCACTTCGGCGGTCTGCCGGTGCTGGTGCTGGCCGGGGTGCAGGACCTGATCACGCCGAGCGAGCACAGCGAGGTGATCGCGGGCCTGCTGCCGGACGCGGAGCTGGTGCTCGTGCCCGACGCGGGGCACCTGGTGATGCTGGAGCACCCGGAGGCGGTCACCGACCGGCTCGCCGACCTGCTCACCCGTGCGGGGGCCGTCCCGGCAGGGGCTACGGTGGGTGGTTATGGAAGCAGCAGCACCGTACAGCCGCGCTGAGACCCGGCTGACCGTCACCTCCCCCGAGCAGATGCGTGAGCTCGGCCGGCGCCTGGCCAAGGTGCTGAGGGCGGGGGATCTCGTGATGCTCAGCGGGGAGCTGGGTGCGGGGAAGACGACGTTGACACGCGGGCTCGGGGAGGGCCTGGGGGTGCGGGGCGCGGTGACCTCGCCGACGTTCGTGATCGCCCGGGTGCATCCGTCCCTCGGTGACGGGCCGCCGCTGGTGCACGTCGACGCGTACCGCCTGGGCGGCGGGCTGGACGAGATGGAGGACCTCGACCTCGACGTGTCGCTGCCGGAGTCGGTGGTGGTCGTGGAATGGGGCGAGGGAAAGGTCGAGGAGCTGACCGACGACCGGTTGCAGGTGGTCATCCACCGGGCTGTCGGCGACACCACCGACGAGGTGCGGCAGGTGACGCTCACCGGGCTGGGCGAGCGGTGGGCCGCCGTGGACCTGAGTGTGCTCGCGGCCTGACGGGACACGTTTCCGACAACGCGTCGGCAAAGTATTGCCTTGGGGCTCGTCCGCGTGGTCACATGGTAGCCCGTCGGTAGTTAGGTCTACCTAACTACGCCCGCCGCCAGGTCCCCGAGGAGGCGTCCGTGACCGCCACCGAGCGAGACGAGAAGCAGCCGCGAGCGCTGTCCGCCGTTCCCATGAGCGATCTGCTCGCGGCCTGTGCCGCCGCGAGCGCGGTCTCCACGCCGCCCCGTGAGCCGGCGGCGGAGCCGGGCGAGGGGCCGAGAAGGGCCGCCTGACGGCGGCGGACGGCGGCGGCCTTCCGGACCGGTGGACCCGGGCGGGCGCGCCCCTGGCCGGTGCATTGCGGACCGGCGGACCCGGACCGATGCATTGCGGCCGGTGGATCCGGATCGGTGTGCCGCGGGCCGGTGGACCGGGACCGATGCATTGCAGCCGGTGGACCCGGACCGATGCATTGCGGGCCGGTGGGTCCGGATCGGTGTGCCGCGGGCCGGTGGGTCGGGATCGGCGTGCCGTGGGCCGGTGGACCCGGACCGATGCATTGCAGCCGGTGGGTCCGGATCGGTGTGCCGCGGGCCGATGGGTCGGGATCGGCGTGCCGTGGGCCGGTGGACCCGGACCGATGCATTGCGGGCCGGTGGGTCCGGATCGGTGTGCCGCGGGCCGATGGGTCGGGATCGGCGTGCCGTGGGCCGGTGGACCCGGACCGATGCATTGCGGGCCGGTGGGTCCGGATCAGCGGATGACGACGACCTTCCGGCCGATCGTCGCGAAGGCCCACATCGCGTCGCCGTCCCTGGGGGACTCGCGGATGCCGCCCGTCTTCACCCGTACGTCCGCCCGGGGCGTGGCGCCGTCCTTGGCCGCACTGAACCCGACGGCCACGCCTTTGACGCTGGCGAAGCGGACGACGTGCTCGACAGGGGTGCCGTCCGTGCCGGTGACGGAGTTGGAGCGGGAGGTCACGGCGTAGGTGCCGGGCGCCGGGTCGACGCTGCCCGGGGTGACCTCGAAGGTGCGGCGGACCCGGTTGCGGGAGCCGACGAGCCAGACCCGGTCGTCGTCCACCGAGTACACGACACGTTCACCCGAACCGGACCCCGAGGGCAGGGCCGCGGGGTTGCCCCGGTCGCGCGGCGCCCTGGTGAAGGACACGTCCGCCGGGGAGGCCGAGTCCCGCCGGGCCAGCTCCGGCGGGACGTTCGCGGAAGCCTGGTAGGCGAGGAAGCCGACCGTGGCGACGGCCGCCGCGGTCAGTGCGGCCACGAACCCCGAGCTGCTGCTTGTCACGCTCGTCCCCCTCTGCGTCGTACGTCCCGCTTCGTGGCGACGTTAGCAGCCGGTGCCCGCCCGACCGGGTCGGCCGTGCACGCAGCGCGGTGGCCGTAGGCTGTTTGCGTGCTCTTGCTCGCTCTGGATACCGCCACCCCCGCCGTCACCGTCGCCCTGCACGACGGCACGGACGTCATCGCCTCGTCGAGCCAGGTCGACGCGCGCCGGCACGGCGAGCTGCTGCTGCCGGCCGTCGACCGTGTGCTCGCCGACGCCGGGCTGAAGCTCGACGCCGTCACCGGCATCGTCGTCGGCGTCGGCCCCGGCCCCTACACGGGCCTGCGGGTGGGGCTGATGACCGCCGACACCTTCGGACTCGTCCTCGGCGTGCCCGTGCACGGCGTGTGCACGCTGGACGGCCTCGCGTACGCCGCCGACATCGAGAGAGGCCCCTTCGTCGTGGCGACCGACGCCCGGCGCAAGGAGGTCTACTGGGCGACGTACGCCGACTCCCGCACCCGGCTCACCGGTCCGGCCGTCGACCGGCCCGCCGACATCGCCGAGCGGGTCGCCGGTCTGCCCGCGGTCGGCGCGGGCGCCCTGCTCTACCCGGACACCTTCCCCGGCGCCCACGAACCCGGGCACGTGTCGGCCGCGGCCCTGGCCGGTCTCGCCGCCGAGCGGCTCGCGGCCGGTGCGGAGCTGGAGGAGCCCCGGCCGCTGTATCTGCGCCGCCCCGACGCCCAGGTGCCCAAGAACTACAAGGTGGTCACCCCCAAGTGACCGCCCCCGTGACGACTGCGCGACTGCGCGAGATGCGCTGGTGGGACATCGACTCCGTCCTGGGCCTGGAGAAGGACCTCTTCCCCGAGGACGCCTGGTCCCGGGGCATGTTCTGGTCCGAGCTGGCCCATGCGCGCGGGCCGGGCTCGACCCGCCGCTATCTGGTCGCCGAACTGGACGGACGGCTCGTCGGCTACGCGGGCCTGGCCTCCTCCGGCGAACTCGGCGACGTACAGACCATCGCGGTGGCCCGCGACCAGTGGGGCACCGGGCTCGGCGCGCGGCTGCTGACCGAGCTGCTGAGGGCGGCGACCGCCTTCGAGTGCGCCGAGGTCATGCTGGAGTGCCGCGTCGACAACGTCCGCGCGCAGCGGCTCTACGAGCGCTTCGGCTTCGAACCCATCGGCTTCCGGCGCGGCTACTACCAGCCGGGGAACGTGGACGCCCTGGTGATGCGCCTGACCACCGCCCCCGACAGCGGCACCGCCGCGGGACCGACCCCCGAACGAGGAACCGAGATCAATGGCTGACGAACCCCTGGTCCTGGGGATCGAGACCTCCTGCGACGAGACCGGCGTCGGCGTCGTGCGCGGCACCACGCTCCTGGCCGACGCCATCGCCTCCAGCGTCGACGAGCACGCCCGGTTCGGCGGTGTCGTCCCCGAGGTGGCCTCGCGGGCGCACCTGGAGGCGATGGTCCCCACCATCGACCGCGCGCTGAAGGAGGCGGGGGTGAGCGCGAGGGACCTCGACGGCATCGCGGTCACCGCGGGCCCCGGCCTCGCGGGCGCGCTGCTCGTCGGCGTCTCCGCCGCCAAGGCGTACGCGTACGCCCTGGGCAAGCCGCTGTACGGCGTCAACCACCTCGCCTCGCACATCTGCGTGGACCAGCTGGAGCACGGTCCGCTGCCCGAGCCGACCATGGCCCTGCTGGTCAGCGGCGGCCACTCCTCGCTGCTGCTGTCCTCCGACATCACCTCCGACGTCCGCCCGATGGGCGCCACCATCGACGACGCGGCCGGCGAGGCGTTCGACAAGATCGCCCGGGTGCTGAACCTGGGCTTCCCCGGCGGCCCGGTCATCGACCGGTACGCACGCGAGGGCGACCCGCGGGCCATCGCCTTCCCGCGCGGTCTGACGGGGCCGCGCGACCCGGCGTACGACTTCTCCTTCTCCGGTCTGAAGACGGCCGTGGCGCGCTGGATCGAGGCGAAGCGGGCCGCGGGCGAGGAGGTGCCGGTCCGTGACGTGGCGGCCTCCTTCCAGGAGGCGGTCGTGGACGTGCTGACCCGCAAGGCCGTACGCGCCTGCAAGGACGAGGGCGTCGACCATCTGATGATCGGCGGCGGTGTCGCGGCCAACTCCCGGCTGCGGGCCCTCGCCCAGGAGCGCTGTGAGCGGGCCGGGATCCGGCTGCGGGTGCCGCGGCCGAAGCTGTGCACCGACAACGGCGCGATGGTGGCCGCGCTGGGCGCCGAGATGGTCGCCCGCAACCGGGCCGCCTCCGACTGGGACCTGTCGGCGGACTCCTCCCTTCCGGTGACCGACACGCATGTGCCCGGACAGCACCGTCACGACCACGTGCACGAGGTCGGCAAGGGGAACCTGTACCCGTGACGGTCGCCCTGATGTGGGAGGCGCGGGCCGTGCCCGGGCGGGGCGCCGAGCTGCTGGCCTGGGCGCGGGCGCAGGAACTGCCGCTGGCACCCCTGCGCCGGGAGACCTTCACCGCGCCGCAGGACCGGGTGCTGGTGATCACCTGGTGGGACACGGTCCTCGACGCCGAGGTCCCGGAGCTGCCGGAGCCGGGCCCCGACCTGGTGACCCGCACCGTGCACCGCTGGCGCTTCGAGTCGCTGGGCGTGACGTGAGGGCCCGGGGCGTGCCCCGGACCCCTTCGCGGCCCCGGCGGCGGACGGCGCCGGGGTGAACCCGGCCGGGCCCGGCCGGAGCCGTCCGGCCGGGCCTGCGCGAGGCGTGGGGTCCAGGGCGCCGACAGGTGAGGTCAGGGCTGCTCCGTCACCTCCGTCTCGCACAGCAGACGGCGGTCCGTGCCCGGCAGCCGCTCCGGCCCGGTCAGCCGGAAGACCGTCCGGTGGCGCACGTCCGTGGTCGACGCCGCCAGCCGCAGCTCCAGCTCACCCGGTTCGACGATCCGCCGCCCGCGCGCGTCCGTGAAGGACGACAGGTCGGCGTGGAAGCGGAAGACCACCCGGGCCGACGCGCCGGGCGCCAGCTCCACCCGGCGGTAGGCGACCAGCCGGACGTCCGGCCGGGTCACCGACGCCACCGGGTCGTGGAGATAGAGCTGGACGACCTCGGCGCCCGCCCGGTCGCCGGTGTTGCGGACCGTCACCGCGAGGTCGAGGGAGCCGTCCGTCGGGATGTCCGCCGCGTCGGTGAAGTCCTCCCAGGCGAAGGCCGTGTAGGACCGGCCGTGCCCGAAGGGGTACAGCGGTGTCGGGTCGAGGCTGCTGACCTCGCCGGCCAGGCCGAGCGGCGGCTGGAGATAGGTCCAGGGCTGCCCGCCGGGCCCGCGCGGCACGCTGACGGGGAGCCGGCCGGAGGGGTTCACCCGGCCGGAGAGCACCCCCGCGACGGCCGGACCGCCCTCCTCGCCGGGGAAGAACGCCTGCACCGTCGCGGCCAGCCGGCCGTGCCAGCGGCCCAGCGCGTAGGGGCGGCCGGTGAGCAGCACCAGCACCACAGGGACGCCGGCCGCCAGCAGCGCGTCGAGCAACTCGCCCTGGACGCCCGGCAGCCCGAGGTCCGCCACGTCGCAGCCCTCGCCGGAGGTGCCCCGGCCGAACAGGCCCGAGCGGTCGCCGAGCACCGCCACGCACACGTCCGCCTCGGCGGCCCGCGCGACCGCCTCCTCGAAGCCGGAGGTGTCCGGGTCGTCGACGCCGCAGCCCTCGGTGAACGTCACCTTGGCGTCGGGCAGTTCGCCGCGCAGCGCCTCCAGGACGGTCGGGATGCCGATGCCCATGGGGATCTCGGGGTGCTGGACGCCCACGTGGGAGGGGAAGGAGTAGCAGCCGAGCATCGCCAGCGGGTCCGTCGCCCGCGGGCCGACGACCGCGATCCGGGTGTCCGGCGACAGCGGGAGCACACCGTCCGGGTTGGCGAGCAGCACCACCGACGCCTCCGCGAGCCGACGGGCCAGCGCGCGGTTGGCGGGCGGGTCCAGGTCGACCGTCCCGGGCACCTCCGGCTGCCAGTCCTCGTCGAGCAGGCCCAGCTCGCACTTCTGGAGCAGGACCCGGCGGGCGGCGCGGTCCACCAGTTCCTCGGGGATCCCGCCCGTGCGTACGGCCTCCAGCAGCGGGTCGCCGTAGCAGTTCAGCGTCGGCAGTTCCACGTCCACGCCCGCCGCGAGGGCCGCGTGCGCCGCCTCCGCCGGGCCGGCGGCGACCCGGTGCAGGGTGCGCAGGAAGTCGACGCCGAAGTAGTCGGACACGACCGTGCCGGTGAATCCCCAGGTGTCGCGCAGGAGTTCGGTCAGCAGCCGGGCGTCGGCGGTGGCCGGGACCCCGTCCGTCTCGTTGTACGCCGCCATCACCGACCGGGCGCCGCCCTCGCGCAGCGCCGTCTCGAACGGCGGCAGGGTCACGTCGCCGAACTCCCGGACGCCCGCGCGCACCGGCGCGAGGTTGCGCGCGCCCGCGGAGGCGGCGTACCCGGCGAAGTGCTTCAGCGTGGCCACGACACCCGCCGACTCCAGGCCCCGCACATAGGCGGCGGCGACGGTGCCCACCAGATAGGGGTCCTCGCCGATGGTCTCCTCGACCCGGCCCCAGCGCGGATCGCGTACGACGTCCAGGACCGGCGCGAGGCCCTGGTGGACGCCGACCGCGCGCAGGTCGTGCCCGATGTGCCGGCCCATCTCCTCCACCAGGGCGGGGTCGAAGGAGGCGCCCCAGGCGAGCGGCACCGGGTAGGCGGTCGCGCCCCAGGCGGTGAAGCCGGCCAGGCACTCCTCGTGGGCCAGCGCCGGGATGCCGAAGCGGCCCGCGGCGGCGATCTGCCGCTGGGCGGCGGCCAGCGAACGGGCGCCGGCCGCCGCCTCCACGGGGGCCGTGCCGAAGGGCCGGGTGAGCTGGCCGAGGCCGTGGGTGATCAGTTCCGCCCAGTCGTGATCGGCGTTCATCTGGTCCTGGTGCGGGGCGACGCCGTCGCCGTCGGCCCCGGCGCCCACCCAGACTCCGTACAGCTGGGCGGTCTTCTCCCGGAGGGTCATCCGGGAGAGCAGGTCGGCGACGCGGTCGGCCGCGGGCAGGGCGCGGTCACGCCAGGGAGCGGTGGTCATGGAACTCCTGTCAGAGTCGGGGCAAGCCGAGTGGTTCACTTGCCGCCCACGCCCATCAGCCCGCCCACCAGCGCACGCCGGGCCACCAGGTAGACGGCGAAGACGGGGATGCCGGAGAGGACGACCGAGGCGAGCAGGGCGGGGATGTTGACGCCGAACTGGCTGACGTAGGTGAACAGGCCCAGGGTCAGCACCCGCGGGCCGTCGGACTGGGTGAAGATCAGCGGGAAGAGGAAGCCGTTCCACGCCTGGAGCGCCGAGTAGACGACGACCGTGCCGATGCCGCCCTTGGCCAGCGGGATCGTCAGCCGGAACAGCATCCTGAGCGAGCTCGCCCCGTCCAGCGCCATCGCCTCGTACAGCTCCTCCGAGATGTCGCGGAGCGTGCCGACGAGGACCAGCACCGAGACGGGCATCGCGAACGCGGCCGTCGGCAGGATCACCGCGAGCAGACTGTCGTACAGACCGAGCTCGGTGATGAGCAGGTACAGCGGCACGACCACCGCCTGCGCGGGGATCGCCACGCCCGTCAGGAACACCCGGAACGCGGCGCCGGAGAGACGGTCGCGGGTGCGTACGGCGGCGTAGGCGAGCGGTACGCACAGCACGAGGACGATGCCGACGACGGAGGCCGCCACGATCGCCGTGTTGGCCAGCAGATGCCAGAAGCCGCTGTGCAGAACGGTGTTGTAGTTGTCGAGGGTCGGGTCGGCGGGAGGCGTGAGCGGGTTGCCGGTGAGGGCCTTGTCCGGTCCGGTCAGGGACGCGGAGAGCATCGCGTAGACCGGGACCAGCACGATCACCAGCCAGATCAGCGCGCCCGCTCCCGCGACGGGGTTGGCGCGTCCGCTCCGGTGCCGGCGGCGCCGGGCCGGGCGGTGCGCGGGCGGCGGGGTGCGGCCGGTGGTCCTCGCCGGGCGCGGCAGCGTGTCGTTCGACACCTCGTCACATCCCTTCACGGGTGCTGCGCATGCCGCCGAATCCGGTCAGCCTCACCAGCAGCAGGGACAGCCCGGTGGCGGCCAGGACCAGGAAGGAGGCGATGGCGCTGGCGTAGCCGAAGTCGTAGGTCCTGAAGCCCGCCTCGTACATCAGGTACGGCAGGATCGCGGTGTCCGTGCCGGGGCCGCCCCGGGTCAGGATCAGCACCGTCTCGAAGTAGGTCAGGGAGCCCACCACGATCAGCACCGTGGACGTCGTGACGGTGTGGCGCAGCTGCGGCAGGGTGATGGAGAAGAACTGCCGGCAGCGCCCGGCGCCGTCGATGGCCGCGGCCTGGTAGAGGACGGGCGGGATCTGGCGGGCGCCGCCCTGGTAGATGAGGGTGTGCAGCGGGATGAACTGCCAGCCGCCGACGAAGACGATCGCCAGGAACGCCCCGGAGGACGAGCCGAGCGTGTCCTTGCGGATGATGCCGAAGTTCGGGTCGAGCAGGGCGAGGAAGAGCACGGCCACGGCGGTCGACGACAGCAGCAGCGGCACGAAGAACACCGCGGACAGCACGGCCCGGTTGCGCTGCGGCCCGGCCGCCCAGACGCCCAGCAGCAGCGAGACGACGGTCTGGAACAGCCAGCTGGCCGCCGTCAGCAGCACGGTCAGCTTCAGCGACTGTGTCAGCCGCGGGTCGTCCAGCAGCTTGCGCCAGTTGTCCAGGCCGACCGGGCGCGGGTCGCCGAGGCCGTCCCAGGAGGTGAAGGAGAGCCAGAAGGCGAGCACCATCGGGACGAGCGCGAAGAAGGCGAAGAACAGCACGGCGGGCAGCGCCCAGGAGGCGTGCGGCCGGCCGGCCCGCAGGGCCCTGCCCGGGCCCGGGAGGCTCGGCGGGTGTTTCGCGGCGCGGGCGCGGGCGCTCACTTCAGCCCCTTGCACGCCGCCACGAACTCGGCGGGCGTGGACCTGCCCGCGAACAGCTTGCCTGTCTCCGTGAGCATCCGGGTGCCCAGCTCGTCGCCGAGGGCCTGGTCCCAGGAGAGGGCGAAGGCGGGGGCGTCCTCGACCAGCTTGTACTGGAAGAGGGCGTACTCGGGGTTCGGGGCGCTGCCGAGCAGCAGGGCGGCGTTCGACGTGGTGGGCACGTCGCCGTTGGCGACCAGGGCCTTGGCGTACTCCCGGGACGCGCACTCCTTGAGGAAGGCGATCGCGGCGTCCTTGTTGCGGGTGCGGGCGTTGACCGACCAGTAGTTCGTGGGGTTGCCGACCACGTTGCGCGGGGAGCCCTTGCCGTCCTCGATCCGCGGGAAGGCGGCCCAGCCCAGGTCCCGCTTCGCGAAGTCGGGGAACTTGCCGAGCTGGGTCGAGTACTCCCAGGAGCCCATGAGGTGCATGGCGGCCCTGCCCCGGGCGAACACGGCGGGCGCGCCGCCGTTGACGTACGACACCGAGGTGAACTTGGAGCCGAACGCACCGTCGTCGATCAGTTCCCCGACCATCTCGGCGGCCCTGAGCACGGTGGGATCGCCCCAGCCCTCGGCGTCGCCGTCCTGGATGCGCCGGAACACCTCGGGGCCGCCGAGGCGGTCGACCAGGTACTCCAGCCACATCAGCTCCGGCCACACGTCGGCGCCGCCGAGCGCGAAGGGGGTGATGCCGGCCTTCTTCAGCTTGGCGTTGACGTCGAGGAGCTGGTCCCAGGTGGTGGGCGGCTGGAGCCGCTGCTCGGTGAAGACGGACTTGTTGTAGAAGAGGATCACCGGCTGCATGCCGCGCATCGGGATGCCGTAGTGACGGCCCTTGAGGTCGCCCGCCGCGAGCACGGAGGGCAGGAAGCCGTCCTTGAGGCCGGAGTCGGACTCGATGACGTCGGTGAGGTCGGTGAGCCTGCCCGCCTCCTCGTACGCCTTGATCGAGCCGCCGCCCCAGTTGAAGAACACGTCCGGGGCGCTGGGCGAGCCCATGGCCGTGCGCAGCTTGGGCAGGTAGTCGGAGCCGGGCACCTTCTCCAGGCGGACACGGCCGCCGGTCCTCTTCGCGGCGGCCGACTTGTTGAAGCGGTCGACGGCGGCCTGCTGCACCTTGACCGCGTCGTCGCCGTAGACGAACGCGGTGAGCGTGCCGCCGCCGGCGCCCGATCCGCCGTCGTCGCCGCAGGCGGCCAGGGCCGGTACGGCCAGAGCGGCGGCCCCCGCGCCGAGGACCCAGCGCCTGCTGAACGTGCGTCCGCCGTCGGACGACGTGATGGACCCCATGACAGCACCTCTCCCGGAAGAGTCGATCGAACGAACTGAACGAAAGATTCGGTGAGAACTACGAATGTTCCGGGAAGGTATGGCGGCAGAGGGGGTCCGTCAAGACTGCGCGCAGAGATACGATCGCCGGCATGACAGCTTCGGAATCCGCTGAAACCCAGACGGCAGCGCGTTCGGCCCAGACCGCGACCCTCGCCGAGATCGCCCGAGAGGCAGGGGTCTCCGCGCCGACTGTTTCGAAGGTCCTCAACGGCCGGGCCGATGTGGCGCCGGGGACCCGGATGCGGGTGGAGGAACTGCTGCGCACCCACGGCTACCGGCGCCGCCGGGCCGAGGCGACCCGTTCCCCGCTGATCGACCTGGTCTTCCACGAGCTGGAGAGCGCCTGGGCCCTGGAGGTCATCCGGGGTGTCGAGAACGTGGCCCGCGACGCCGGGCTGAGCGTGGTGCTCTCCGAGATCGCCGGGCGGCTCACCCCCGGACGGACCTGGGCCGACCAGGTCGCCGCCCGCCGTCCGCACGGGGTGATCCTGGTCCTGTCCGAGCTGGACGAGTCCCAGCGGGCGCTGCTGACCAGCCGCTCGATCCCGTTCGTGGTGATGGACCCGGCCGGGGACCCCGGCTCCGACGTGCCCTCGATCGGTGCCACCAACTGGCAGGGCGGCCTGGCCGCCACCCGGCACCTGGTGGAACTCGGCCACACCCGGATCGGGGCGATCAGCGGGCCCTCGCGGATGCTGTGCAGCCGCGCCCGGGTCGACGGGTACCGGGCCGCGCTGGAGACCGCGGGGCTGCCGGTCGACCCCTCGCTGGTCGTCACCGGCGACTTCCACCACGAGGCCGGATACCGGCTGGGCCTGGAGCTGCTGCGCCGCCCCGACCGGCCGACCGCGGTCTTCGCGGGCAACGACCTCCAGGCGCTCGGGCTGTACGAGGCCGCGCGCGAGCTGGGGCTGCGCGTTCCGGAGGACCTGAGCGTGGTGGGCTTCGACGATCTGCCGGTGGCCCGCTGGGTGGGGCCGCCGCTGACGACCGTGCGGCAGCCGCTGACCGAGATGGCCGAGGCGGCGGCCCGGCTGGTGCTGGAGCTGGGCCGGGGCGAGGCGGCGGCCCCGGCCGCGACCCGGGTGGAGCTGGCCACGAGCCTGGTGGTGCGCAGCAGCACGGGGGCGCCCGTGGCGGGCTGAGGGGCCCTGGGCGGGACCGGCGTACGGGGCCGGTGGGCCGGGACCGGCCGTGCGGAGTCGGTGGGCCGGGGCCGACCGTGCGGGGTCGGTGGGCCGTGCGGGGTCGGTGGGTCGGGACCGGCCGTGCGGGGTCGGTGGGCCGTGCGGAATCGGTGGGCCGGGGCCGGCGTACAGGTTTGGTGAGCCGTGCGGGGCCGGGGTGGCCGAAAGACGACCTATTGACGGGTGGGGCGGTCGCCTCCACACTCCTCCGAGTCAATCGGTTGCACCACCGAAACTTTCGGAACTTTCGGAGGCACCCGCACATGCGATCCCTGAGATCAGGCTTCTCCCTCGCGTCCGCCCTCACCGGGCTGGCCACGCTCGGCGCGCTGCTCGCCGGTGCGACGGCACCCGCCCGGGCCGCCGACGCCCCGTTGCGCGACCTCGCCGCCGCCAAAGGCAAGATCATCGGCTCGGCGGTGAACCCCGCCAAGCTCACCGGAACCTACGGCGACATCGCCGGCCGTGAGTTCAACTCGGTCACTCCCGACAACGCCATGAAGTGGGAGTCGGTCGAACCCAGCCGCGGCACCTTCAACTGGGCCCCGGCCGACCAGGTCGTCGCCTTCGCCACGGCCCACGGCCAGCAGGTGCGCGGCCACACCCTGGTCTGGCACAGCCAGAACCCGGGCTGGCTGGCCAACGGCACCTGGACCCCGGCCCAGCTGAGCACCGTCCTCCAGGACCACATCACCGCCGAGGTCGGCCGCTACAAGGGCCGGATCGCCGCCTGGGACGTGGTCAACGAGGCATTCAACGAGGACGGCACCTACCGGTCGAGCATCTGGTCGAACGGTCTCGGCCAGGACTACATCGCGAACGCCCTGACCTGGGCACGGGCCGCCGACCCGGGCGCCAAGCTGTACATCAACGACTACAACGTCGAGGGTGTCAACGCGAAGTCCACCGCCCTGTACAACCTGGTCAGGTCCCTCAAGGAGCGCGGCGTCCCGATCGACGGCGTCGGTCTCCAGGCGCATCTGATCCTCGGTCAGGTGCCCTCCAGCCTCCAGCAGAACATCCAGCGCTTCGCCGATCTCGGGGTGGACGTGGCGATCACCGAGCTGGACGTCCGGATGCAGCTGCCGTCGACGGCGGCCAAGCTGACCCAGCAGGCCGCCGACTACAAGGCCGTCATGGACGCCTGTGTGGCCGTCAGCCGCTGCACCGGGGTGACGGTGTGGGGCTTCACCGACTCCGACTCCTGGGTCCCGGACGTGTTCGACGGGTACGGGGCGGCGACCCCCTACGACGAGAGCTTCACGCCGAAACCGGCCTACCGCGCCCTCGCCGGCTCCCTCGGCGGCGGCACCACCGAGCCTCCGGGTGACGGCTGCACGGCGGTCTACAGCGTCGTCAACCAGTGGAACTCCGGCTTCACCGGGCAGGTGCGGATCTCCTGCTCCGGCGGCGCGCTGTCGTCCTGGAGGGCGGGCTGGACCTTCGGGGCCGGACAGCGGATCACCCAGTCCTGGAACGCGAACTGCACCCAGTCCGGGACGGCCGTCACCTGTTCCAACGCCTCGTACAACGGCACGGTTCCCGACGGGAGTTCGGTGACGTTCGGGTTCAACGGCTCGTGGAGCGGGAGCAATCCGGTGCCCGTGGTGACACTGAGCTGAGCGTGGTCCGGGAAATCTTAGATTCTCCGAAGAAAACACGGATCGACGTTCCCGCCCGTAATGGTTCGGACGTACGTTCCTGCCCGTGAGGGGAAAAACGGGGAACGGGACCGACGGGAACGAGAACGACGACGAGGACGGCGGCAAGAGCGACGGCGACAACGACGACGGGGGAGCGGGCCGGCGGTCGGCAGGCTTGAGGACCGCCGGCCTGAGGACCGCCGGCCTGGTCCTGGCGGGCGTGCTGGTGCTGGCCGGTGCCGTGGCGGGCTGGGCGTACCTGCGGCTCGACGGCAACATCAAGAGCGTCGACATCGACCAGGCCCTCGGCGACGACAGACCGCCGCGCCGGACGCCGGCACCGTCCGCCTCGCCGGTGCCCGAGGGGCCGCTGAACATCCTGGTGCTCGGTTCGGACACGCGCAGCGGCGCGGAGAACGCCAGGCTCGGCGGCGGGGACGGCGGGGGCGGCCGGTCCGACGTCACGATGATCGTCCATCTCGACGCGGGCCGGACGTCCGCCACCGTGGTCAGCATCCCGCGCGACACCCTCGTCGACCGCCCCTCCTGCCCGCTGCCGTCCGGCGGCCGGACGCAGCCGCGCCAGGGGGCGATGTTCAACACCGCCTACGAGCTCGGCGGCCCGGTCTGCGCGGTGAAGACCGTCGAACGGCTCACCGACATCCGCATGGACCACTACGTGGAGATCGACTTCGCAGGGTTCGCGGCGCTCGTGGACGCCGTCGGCGGGGTCACCGTCACCACCGAGCAGGACATCGACGACGAGGACAGCCATCTGCGCCTCGACGAGGGCACCCATCTGCTGGACGGGGAGCAGGCCCTCGCGCTGGCCCGCACCCGGCACGGCATCGGCGACGGCAGCGATCTCGGCCGGATCGGCCTCCAGCAGCAGCTGGTCGAGGCCCTGCTGGAGCAGATCTCCTCGGGCGGCCTGTTCACGGACCCGGCCCGGCTCTACCGGATCGCCGACACCGTCACCGGCAGCCTCACCACCGACACCGGCCTCGACTCCCTCGGCGAGCTGACGGACCTCGGCGGAAGCCTGGCGGGCCTGTCGGCGGACCGGGTGGAGACGGTCCTGATGCCGGTGGTGCAGGCGCCCTGGAACCGCAACAGGGTGGTGGCGGACGAACCGGAGGCGGAGGAGCTGTGGGAGTCGCTCCGGTGAGCGCAGCGCCGTGCAGGCGGTGCGGTGGGGGCACCTCCCGCGGTGGGCTGTGGTGCGCTGCCGTGCCGTGCGGGAGGGCGCGGGAAAGTTTTTTCGGCGGGGTGTCGATCCGGGCGTCCGCCGTTCGACGCATGGGTGAGAGCGGGGAGACGGACCCCGCCCGGAACCCGAGGAGCCACCATGCCCCGCTACCTGTCCCTGGTCCGCATCCAGGAGAACACCATCGACATGGCGTCCGCCGACCCCGGCTTCGAGCAGCGGATGGGCGCGCTGTTCGAGGAGATCACCAAGGCGGGCGTCATGCTCGACACCGCCGGGCTCAAGCCGACCGCCGAGTCCACCCGGATCACCTGGTCGGACGGGAACCTGTCGTACACCGACGGCCCCTTCACCGAGACCAAGGAGGTCGTCGGCGGCTACGCCCTGATGCAGTGCAAGGACATGGCCGAGGCGATCGAGTGGGGAAAGCGTTTCCTGGAGGTCCACCCGAAGGAGTGGCTGGTGGGCCTGGAGATCCGAGAGGTCGAGGAGCCGGGAGCCTGAGCGGGAGGCGTGCCGTCTGTGCTGTCATGTGAGGCGTGACGGCACAGGGCACGCACACGGTCGCCGAGACGCTCGACACGGTCTTCCGCATGGAGTCCGCCCGGATCATCGCCGGCGTGGCACGGGTCGTCCGGGACGTCGGCATCGCCGAGGAGATCGCCCAGGACGCGCTCGTCGCCGCACTGGAGCAGTGGCCCCGGGAGGGCGTCCCGGACCGCCCGGGCGCCTGGCTCATGGCCACCGCCAGGCACCGCGCCGTCGACCTCGTACGGCGGCGTGAGACGTACGCCCGCAAGCTCGCCGAGGCGGGCCGCGAACTGACGGGGGAGTCGTACGACCCCGAGCCCTCGGGCCCCGGCGACATCGACGACGACGTGCTGCGGCTGATCTTCACCGCCTGCCATCCGGTGCTGTCCGCGGAGGCCCGCACGGCGCTGACCCTGCGGCTGGTCGGCGGGCTGCGCACGGACGAGATCGCCCGCGCGTTCCTGGTGCCGGAGCCGACGCTCGCCCAGCGGATCGTACGGGCGAAGCGGACGCTGGCGAAGGCGGGCGTGCCGTTCGAGGTGCCGTACGGGCAGGACCGGGCGGTCCGGCTCGGCTCGGTCCTGGAGGTCATCTACCTGATCTTCAACGAGGGGTACGCCGCCACCGCGGGGGACGACCTGCTGCGCCCGGCGCTGTGCGAGGACGCGCTGCGGCTCGCCCGGGTGCTGGCCGCGCTGATGCCGAAGGAGCCCGAGGTGCACGGCCTGGCCGCGCTGCTGGAGTTCCAGGCGTCGCGCACGGCCGCGCGGACCGGGCCGGGCGGGGAACCGGTGCTGCTCGCCGACCAGAACCGGCGGCTGTGGAGCCGGCTGCTGATCCGGCGCGGCTTCGCCGCCCTGGAACGGGCCGTCGAACAGGGCGGCGGCGCCGGTCCGTTCGCCCTCCAGGCCGCGATCGCCGGGTGCCACGCCCGGGCGGCGACGTACGAGGAGACCGACTGGGCCCGGATCGCCGCGTTCTACGGCCTGCTCGCGGCCCGCACGCCGTCGCCGGTGGTCGAGCTCAACCGTGCGGTGGCCGTCTCCATGGCCGAGGGCCCGGCGCAGGCACTCGTGATCGTCGACGCGCTCGCCGCCGAACCCGCCCTGAGCGCCTACCATCTGCTGCCCAGCGTCCGGGGCGACCTGCTGGCCCGCCTCGGCCGGACGGCGCAGGCACGAGCGGAGTTCGAACGGGCCGCGGCGCTGACGCGCAACGACCAGGAGCGCGCACTGCTGCTGCGCCGCGCACGGGAGCTGCCGCCGGAAGGGCCTTAGGCGGGGTGCCCGATCAGCATGGTCGGGGCGCCGGCCACGCGGGTGAGGAAGACCGTGGCCGCGTTCGGGCCCTGCGGCTTGACCTTCCTGCGCAGTTCCTCGGGCTCGACGGCCGAGCCGCGCTTCTTCACCGTCAGGATCCCGACCCCGCGCTCCCGCAGCAGGGCTTTGAGCTTCTTGAGGTTGAAGGGCAGCCGGTCGGTGATCTCGTACGCGGTGGCGTAGGGGGTGGGACGCAGCTCGTCGCACGTGACATAGGCGATGGTCTCGTCGACCAGGCCGCCGTCCAGGGCCTCGGCGACCTCGGCGACCAGGTGGGCGCGGACGACGGCGCCGTCGGGCTCGTAGAGGTAGCGGCCCACGGGGCGGACCCGGGGGTCGGGCAGGCCGGTCCCGTGCAGGGTGCGCGGGCCCGGGAGCAGGGTGGCGCGCACCGAGCCCGGCTCGGTGCCGAACCACAGCACCGCCTCCTTCACATCGCCGCCGTCCGAGATCCACTCGGCTCCGGCCTCGGCGGGGATCGCCTCGTGCGGTACGCCGGGGGCGATCTTCAGCGCCGCGTACCGGGCCTTCCCGGCGGCCTGCACGGCCCAGGACAGCGGCGGCGAGTACGCCTCGGGGTCGAAGATGCGGCCGCGCCCGCCGCGCCGGGCGGGATCGACGAACACGGCGTCGTACGGCGCCGTGTCGATCTCCGTGACATCCGCCTCGCGCACCTCGATCAGCTCGGCCAGCCCGAGTGCTTCGGCGTTGGCGCGGGCGACACGCGCGGTCAGCGGGTCGCGGTCCACCGCGAGGACGCGGATGCCCGCCCGGGCGAGCGCGAGGGCGTCCCCGCCGATCCCGCAGCACAGGTCGGCGACGGAGGTCACGCCCAGTTCCCTGAACCGCTCGGCGCGGTACGCCGCCACGCTCGCCCGGGTCGACTGCTCGACCCCGTGGGGGGTGAAGAACATCCGCCCGGCGTCCTCGGCCGCGAACTTCGCCGCCGCACGCTGCCGCAGCCGCGCCTGGCCGAGCGCCGCCGACACCAGCTCGGCCGGGTGCTCGCGGCGCAGCCGGGTGGCGACGGCCAGTTCCCGGGCGGGGTCGGTGTCGCGCACCTCGTCGAGGAGGGCGCGGCCTTCGGGGGTGAGGAGGGCGTCGAGGTCGTTCACCGGGTCATTGTCGGCCAGTCGGAGGACGGTGCGCCCGCGGTGGCGGTGTCGGCGGGGGTTCGGGGTGGGCTGCTGCGAGGATCCGGCGCCATGGAAGAAGTCGTACAAAACGATAAGAATAGCGCACTTGGGTATCCGTTCCGGCAGGTCCGCGCACGTCAGGCCCGCGCACGTCAGGTCCGCGCGCCGCGGGTCCTCCCGCCGGGGGGCCGCGCACGGCGGGTGCGTGCCGCCCTCGCCGTGCTCGCCGCGGTGGCGGTCGCCTCGGGCTGTGCGCAGGGCACCGGCGGCCGGGCCCGGCCAGCCGCCGGCCAGCAGCCGCCGCTGCAGGCGCCCCCGGCGCGCGCCCTCGACTCCTACGCCGGCCGCCTGAAGGCGGAGCACGCCGCCCTCGTGGCCGCCGCCGGACGCTGGGGGCTGCGCAAGGCGCCGCTGCGGGCCCCCGCGCCGCCCGCGAAGAAGCCCGTCATCACCACCCGCAAGGGCTTCGAGGTCGCCGGGCACACCTCGCTCGGGCTGCCGCCGGTCTTCACGACGATCCCGACCGAGGAGAAGATCGTCTTCCTCACCATCGACGACGGCGCCGAGAAGGACCCGGCCTTCCTGCGCATGATGAACGACCTGAAGATCCCGTACACCGTCTTCCTCAGCGACTACCTGGCCAAGGAGGACTACGGGTACTTCGGGCGGATGCAGGACCGCGGGGTGGGCATCAACAACCACACCCTGCACCACCCCTATCTGCCCGGCCTGTCCTACGCCCGCCAGAAGCGCGAGATCTGCGGCATGCAGGACGTCATCGAGCAGCGCTACGGCAGCCGCCCCGTCCTCTTCCGGCCCCCCTTCGGCAGCTACGACCGGGACACGCTGCGCGCCGCGAAGGCGTGCGGGGTGAAGTACGCGCCGCTCTGGAACGAGGAGGTCTTCGTCGACCGCTGGGACTACCGCGAGTGGGACCGCCGCCTCCGCCCCGGTGACATCGTCCTCAGCCACTTCCGCGGCCGGGACGAATGGAAGGGCAGCATGCCCGACATGATCCGCCGGTTCCTGCAGAAGGTGACGGACGAGGGGTACGCGGTGGCACGCCTGGAGGACTACCTGTGAGGACGCTGGGGCTGGTCGCGGGCACGCTCGCCGCGGCCGCCCTGCTGACGGGCTGCTCCCGGTCCGCCGGCCCGGCCGAGCGGCTGGGCCCCGAGGCGGCCGGACGCGCGGGGGAGCGGACGGCCCATGCCGCGGGCGACTCCCGCGCGCCGCAGCCGCCGTACCGCAGATGGGGCCTCGTGGCGCCCCTCGCCGCCGCGCCCCGGCCCGCCGACCGCCCGGCGCACCCCGCCGGCCGGACGCTGCCGCCCGTCGTCGAACGGGTGCCGACCCGCGACAAGGTGGTCTTCCTGACCTACGACGACGGGGCCGAACGCGATCCGCGGTTCGTCGACCTCGTGCGGGAACTGCGGCTTCCCGTGAGCCTGTTCCTCACCGACAGCGTCGTCGGACCGGGCTACGCCCACTTCGCCCGGCTGCGCGCGGTCGGGGCGAGCGTGCAGAACCACACCCTCGACCACGCCGTCCTGCGCGGACTGCCGTACGCCGGACAGCGCGCGGAGATCTGCGGCCAGCGGGACAAGCTCCGCGCCCGCTTCGGTGTCCGCCCCCGGCTCCTGCGCCCGCCCTACGGCGCCCACGACGCCACCACGCTGCGGGCGGCCGCCGACTGCCAGATGGCCGCGGTCGTGCGCTGGAGCGTCTCCGTCGCCGGCGCCGGGGCCCCGGCGCGTCTCGTCCCCGGCGACATCGTCTCGCTGCCCTCCGGCGAGCTCGCCGCCCCGCCGCTGCGCGACCGCACGGTCGCCGTGCTGCGGCGGATCCAGCGGCAGGGACTGACGGTCGGACGGCTGGAGGACTACCTGTAGGAGCCCGTCCCGGCCGCCGTCCGATCGCGGGTCCGACTGCCGTCCCGGCTGCCGTCCCGGCTGCCGTCCCGACCGGCCGTCCGTACGCCGCGCCGCACGGCAATTGGCACTCCGCTTGACCGAGTGCTAATCGCGGTCATAGTCTCGGCCCTGGCACTCCCCACTGGAGAGTGCCAAACACGCGACGGGCAGGTCCGGCACCCGCGACGACGGATCGACCTGGTCGCCACCTCAGACAGTTAACCCCGTGAGATCTCCGAAGGGGGAGGTCGGATCGTGACGACCGCCAGCTCCAAGGTTGCCATCAAGCCGCTCGAGGACCGCATCGTGGTCCAGCCGCTCGACGCCGAGCAGACCACGGCCTCGGGCCTGGTCATTCCGGACACCGCCAAGGAGAAGCCCCAGGAGGGCGTCGTCCTGGCCGTGGGCCCGGGCCGCTTCGAGGACGGCAACCGTCTGCCGCTCGACGTTCAGGTCGGCGACGTCGTCCTGTACAGCAAGTACGGCGGCACCGAGGTGAAGTACAACAACGAGGAGTACCTCGTTCTCTCGGCTCGCGACGTTCTCGCGATCATCGAGAAGTAAGTCACCTCGCTTCCTGCGAAGCACCTTTGCTTTCCACTGCGCCCCTGGCCCCCGCGACCGACAAGTAGCAGGGCGCCCGGGGCGCAGTGTTTTACCCCAGACTTTCCGAGAGGGCTCCCGCTGCCATGGCGAAGATCCTGAAGTTCGACGAGGACGCCCGTCGCGCTCTCGAGCGCGGCGTCAACAAGCTTGCCGACACG
The DNA here is from genome assembly GCF_044754345.1 of Streptomyces sp. NPDC093094. Taxonomy (NCBI): domain Bacteria; kingdom Bacillati; phylum Actinomycetota; class Actinomycetes; order Kitasatosporales; family Streptomycetaceae; genus Streptomyces; species Streptomyces sp. NPDC093094. The sequence goes on from NZ_JBIVOX010000009.1 coordinate 273,306, forward strand.
GTCAAGGTGACGATCGGCCCCAAGGGCCGCAACGTCGTCATCGACAAGAAGTTCGGCGCTCCCACCATCACCAACGACGGTGTGACCATCGCCCGTGAGGTCGAGGTCGAGGACCCGTACGAGAACCTCGGCGCCCAGCTGGTGAAGGAGGTGGCGACCAAGACCAACGACATCGCGGGTGACGGTACGACCACCGCCACCGTGCTGGCCCAGGCGCTCGTCCGCGAGGGCCTGAAGAACGTCGCCGCCGGTGCCTCCCCGGCCGCCCTGAAGAAGGGCATCGACGCGGCCGTCGCCGCCGTCTCCGAGGACCTGCTCGCGACCGCCCGTCCGATCGACGAGAAGTCCGACATCGCCGCCGTGGCCGCGCTGTCCGCCCAGGACCAGCAGGTCGGCGAGCTCATCGCCGAGGCGATGGACAAGGTCGGCAAGGACGGTGTCATCACCGTCGAGGAGTCCAACACCTTCGGCCTGGAGCTGGACTTCACCGAGGGCATGGCCTTCGACAAGGGCTACCTGTCGCCGTACTTCGTGACGGACCAGGAGCGCATGGAGGCCGTCCTGGAGGACCCCTACATCCTCATCAACCAGGGCAAGATCTCCTCCATCCAGGACCTGCTGCCGCTGCTGGAGAAGGTCATCCAGGCCGGCGCGTCCAAGCCGCTGCTGATCATCGCCGAGGACGTCGAGGGCGAGGCCCTGTCGACCCTGGTCGTGAACAAGATCCGCGGCACCTTCAACGCCGTCGCGGTGAAGGCCCCCGGCTTCGGCGACCGCCGCAAGGCGATGCTCCAGGACATGGCGGTCCTCACCGGCGCCACGGTCATCTCCGAGGAGGTCGGCCTCAAGCTCGACCAGGCCGGTCTGGACGTGCTGGGCAGCGCCCGCCGCGTGACCGTCTCCAAGGACGACACCACCATCGTCGACGGTGCGGGCAACTCCGAGGACGTCGTCGGCCGCATCGCCCAGATCAAGGCCGAGATCGAGAACACCGACTCCGACTGGGACCGCGAGAAGCTCCAGGAGCGCCTCGCGAAGCTGGCCGGCGGCGTGTGCGTGATCAAGGTCGGCGCCGCCACCGAGGTGGAGCTGAAGGAGAAGAAGCACCGTCTGGAGGACGCCATCTCCGCGACCCGCGCCGCGGTCGAGGAGGGCATCGTCTCCGGTGGTGGCTCCGCTCTGGTCCACGCCGTCAAGGTCCTGGAGGGCAACCTCGGCAAGGAGGGCGACGAGGCCACCGGTGTCTCCGTCGTCCGCCGCGCCGCCGTCGAGCCGCTGCGCTGGATCGCCGAGAACGCCGGCCTGGAGGGCTACGTCATCGTCTCCAAGGTCGCCGAGCTGGAGAAGGGCAGCGGTTACAACGCCGCCACCGGCGAGTACGGCGACCTGGTCAAGCAGGGCGTCATCGACCCGGTGAAGGTCACCCGCTCCGCCCTGGAGAACGCCGCCTCCATCGCCTCCCTCCTCCTGACGACCGAGACCCTGGTCGTCGAGAAGAAGGAAGAGGAGCCGGCCGAGGCGGGCCACGGCGGCCACGGCCACGCCCACTGACGCACCTCGTCGTCCGAAGGCCCGGCACCCCGATGGGGGCGCCGGGCCTTCCGGCTCGCCGGGCGGCCTACTCGCCCAGTTCGTCCAGCGCGCCGAGCTGTGCCATCAGCCCCAGCCGGTCGTACTCCCACCAGCCCTCGACGATCTTCCCGTCGCTCCCGCAGCGGAAGACGGTCGTGCCGGTCATCGTGCACTGCCTCCCGGAGGCCGCGATCCCGAGGAAGTCGCCCGTGTGGGTGCCCTTCCAGAACCAGCGCACGCACACCCGGTCACCCTCGGCGATCAGGTCCTCCACGGTGAACGCGAAGTCGAACGCCCCGCGCCACATCTCCATCTGGCGCCGGATGTTGTCCAGCCCGAGGATGTCCTGCTCATTGGCCGGATCGTGGTCGTGGTAGTGCTCCGCGACGAGGTCGTTGAGCGGCGGAAGCTCGCCCCGCGTGCCCATCGTCTCCAGCAGCCGCCGCACCTGGGACGCGAACAGCTGCTCGTCCCGCACGACGTCCAGGTCCGTGAACGTCGGCATCTCGTCGCAGAGCGCAACCATCTCGCGGAAGATCTTGTCGGTCTCCGGAAGGTTCGAGTTCCGCATCGCCTCCTCGTACGACGGGAACTCCACGATCTCGATGTAGTGCGACGCGTCCGACCGGTCCTTGCCGATCACGTTGTGCGTCGCGGTCCGCTTCCCCTTGGTCTGCTCGACCCATGTGTCCATCAGCTGGTTCATCTCGTCGAACCGGCTCGTCTTGCAGTCGATGATCTGTACGAACGTCATGGCGCCGCCTCCGGCCCCCCTGGGGTCCCGTCCGGACAGCACCATTGTTCCACCGTGCCCCTTCCGCGTCCCCCGGCCGCCGGGGCGGCTGCGGCGCTCCCCGACGCTCCTACTGCGGCCCGTACTTCCGGCCCGTCCGCGAGCTGACACTGCCCAGCAGCCCCCGCGGGACCACCTTCACCACACCCATCAGCGCCTTGTACCGCGCGTCCGGGATCGACAGCGTCTTGCCCCGGGACAGATCGGCCAGCGCCGCGGCGACCAGCTTGTCCGCGTCGAGCCACATCCAGCCGGGGATGTTGTCGGTCCCCATCCCGGCCCTCTCGTGGAACTCCGTGCGCACGAACCCCGGGCACAGCGCCATCAACCGCACGCCGCTGCCCGCCAGATCACGGGCCGCGCCCTGGGTGAACTGCACGACCCACGCCTTGGAGGCGCCGTAGGTGCCGCGCGGGACGAAGGCCGCCACCGAGGCCACGTTCACCACGCCGCCCCGCCCCCGCTCCCGCATCGCCTCCGTCGCCGCCGACGTCAGCCGGAGCACCGCCTCGCAGTGCACCTTGAGCATCCGCAGCTCGTCGTCGAGCGACACATCGAGATAGCGGCCCTTGTTCCCGAAGCCGGCGTTGTTGACCAGCAGGTCCACGGGTTTCTTCCGGTCGGACAGCCTTGCCGCGACGATGTCGATCCCGCCGTCCGTCGCGAGGTCGGCCACCAGCACCTCCGCCTCGATGCCGTGCCGGTCGTGCAGCTCGGTCGCCTGCTCGGCGAGCCGCTCACCGTCCCGTGCCACCAGGACGAGGTCGTGCCCGTCCGCCGCCAGCCGCCGTGCGAACGCGGCACCGATGCCCGCGGTCGATCCCGTAATCAGAGCCGTTGTCATGGCGCAAGGTTATGACCCGGACCGGATGGATCCACTTCCCGCACGCCCTCGGCCCGCCCGCCCCCGCAGGCCCGTCACCCGTGCTCGTGGGGTGTGCGCCCGACCGCCGCGGCCCCTCCCTTCTCCACGACCACGAACTGGCCCATCATGCCTTCGTCCTCGTGGTGCAGCAGGTGGCAGTGGTACATGTACGGCGTCTGCGGATCAGCCGGTCCGGTGAAGCGCAGGGCCGGCTTCATGACCGTCCCATGGGGCAGGAACACCGCGTCCTTGGGGCCCCGGCCCGGCCCCCGGGGTTGTCCCCTAGAGGCACACGCCACGGGAGGAGCGGAGGTGACGGCTCGCCAGCCGGGGTCGGCGAGGCCGCTCGCCCCGCGGGCAGGGCGAGCACCCGGCGCCGGCCCGGCCGCGGCCGAGACCCCGGCCCGGCGGCCGAGACCCCGGCCCGGCCCCGGCCGAGACCCCGGCCCGGCGGCCGAGACCCCGGCCCGGCGGCCGAGACCCCGGCCCGACCCCGGCCGAGACCCCGGCCCGGCGGCCGAGACCCCGGCCCGGCGGCCGAGACCCCGGCCCGGCGGCCGAGACACCGGCCGATGCCGTCGACCGCAGCCCGCTCCGCGGCGGGAGCCGTGCTTCAGTCGGTCCGGTTCGCCATGTATGCGCGTACCTCCGCGAGCAGCTCCGTGTGGAGCGCCTCCCCGGCCGGGAGCAGACGCGGCAGGAGATCCCGCCGGGTCGTCTCCGCACGGAACGCCAGGGCGACCGTCACCTCGTGGTCCGGCCGGTGCACGATCTCGACCGGGTCCCCGGCCCGGATCTCGCCCGGCTCGATCACCCGCAGATACGCGCCGGGCGCCCCGCGCTCGGTGAACCGCTTCACCCAGCGCTTCTCGCCCAGGTGGCCCTGGAAGGTGCGGCAGGGGATCCGCCCGCAGGTCACCTCCAGGACCACGTCCGGCCCGATGCGCCAGCGCTCGCCGATCAGCGCGCCGGAGACGTCCACGCCGAGGGTGGTGAGGTTCTCGCCGAACATGCCGCCGGCCAGCTCGCGCCCCAGCTCGCGCTCCCAGGCGTCCAGATCCTCCCGGGCCACCGCGTACACGGCTTGGTCGTCGCCGCCGTGGTGCCGGGTGTGGCACACCGCGTCCCCGGCCAGCCCGCTCCCGCCGACCCCCTTGGGACCCGGCGCCGCGACCCGCACCGGCCCGTCGACCGGCCGCTTGTCGATGCCGGTCACACCGTCGGGCTGATCGGTGTAGGGCACGGCCGTCGCCCGGCCCAGGTTCAGGGAGAGAAGCTTCATGGCCGCACGGTAGATTCTCCGCGGTCAAAGCGTCGACGCATTATTCGCCGCCACACCCAAGGTCGCCTTATGCTCGGAGGGTGATCGAGGCCCGACATCTCCGTGTGCTGCGCGCCGTGGCCGCCACCGGCTCCTTCTCGGCGGCGGGACGCGAGCTGGGCTGCACCCAGCCCGCCGTCAGCCAGCAGATGAAGGCGCTGGAGGCGTCCGTGGGCACCCCGCTGCTGGTCCGGGGCGGCCGCGAGATGCGGCTCACCCAGGCCGGCGAGGCCCTGGTCCGGCATGCTTCCGGCATCCTCGCCGGGCTGACCGCGGCCGAGGAGGAGGTCGCCGCCATCGCCGGTCTGCGCGCAGGCCGGGTCCGGCTGGTCTCCTTCCCCAGCGGCAGCTCCACCCTCGTCCCCACCGCACTGGCCGCCCTGCGCGCCGCGCACCCCGGCACCCGGGTCTCCCTGGTGGAGGCCGAGCCGCCGAGGTCGGTGGAGATGCTGCGCGAGGGCGACTGCGACATCGCGCTCGCGTTCCGCTACGAAGGGGCGGCGGGTGCGGAGGAGTGGGACGACCTCGTCGTGCGGCCGCTGCTGACGGACCGTCTGGTGGGGCTCGTGCCCGAGCGGCACCGGCTCGCCCGGGACGGGTCCGCGGGGCCCGTCGCCATCGGTGAACTCGCCGACGAGCCGTGGATCGCGGGCTGCCCGCGCTGCCGGGGCCAGCTCGTCGAGGTCTGCGAGAGCGCGGGCTTCACTCCCCGTATCGACTTCGCCACCGACGACTACCCGGCCGTGGTGGGCCTGGTCGGCGCCGGTCTCGGCGTCGCCGTCCTGCCTCAGCTGGCCATCGAGTCCGTACGTCCCCGGGGGGCACGCACCGTGACGCTGGAACCGGCGGTGCGCCGCGAGATCGTCGCCCTCACGCTGCCCGACCTGGCCCAGGTGCCGGCGGTCACGGCGACGCTGGAGCACCTGGCGATCGCCGCGGGCCGCAAGTAAGGAGGGGGCACGCGCACGCGTGCCCCTGACGTCCGGCACACGTGTGCGTGCCCACGATTCTGAAGAAACGTTCCTTCAGTTGTTCGAAGCGGCGTCGCCGCTTCCGGCCGACGCCGTCACCAGGCGGTGACGCGCCCGTCCCATGAGTTCCTCGCGCTCGTCCTCGGTCAACCCGCCCCACACGCCGTACGGTTCGCGCACCGCCAGAGCGTGTGCCGCGCACTGCGCACGGACCGGGCACCTCATGCAGACCTCCTTGGCCGAGTTCTCACGAGCGCTCCGGGCCGCTCCGCGCTCGCCCTCCGGGTGGAAGAAGAGCGAGCTGTCCACTCCGCGACAGGCGGCCAGCAGCTGCCAGTCCCACAGGTCAGCGTTCGGTCCGGGAAGGCGGGAGAAATCTGCCATTGCGTGACCCCTTGTAGCCGTTCTGAGCGGATACGGTGCCCACGACCGTACAACTACGATCTAAGGAGATGAAAATATGACTCATTGCGAATCTAGCCGTGGACACCAGTAAAAGGGAAGAAAATGGGCCGAATGGGGCACGGTTGTGGCGAAACGTTGAGGGTCCGCCGTCTATGTCTGCACCGTGTCCGCCCCCTCACGTAGAGTGCCGAAGATGGCGGACGGCCCCGTAACTCTTTCGAGTGACCATCGTTGAGAGTGCGAGGCGGTTGAAAACACAAGCGCTCGGGCAGGCGTCCGAGACGGTCGACCGCACAGGTGACGATTCGTACCAGCCTGGAGGCTCAAGGTGACGCGCATCAGCTGCGGAGGGCGGCCATGACTTCCGTCCTCGTCTGCGACGACTCCCCGCTTGCCCGAGAGGCGCTCCGTCGCGCGGTCGCGACCGTGCCCGGCGTAGAGCGTGTGACGACGGCGGCCAACGGCGAGGAAGTCCTCCGCCGCTGGGGTGCCGATCGCTCGGACCTGATCCTGATGGATGTACGCATGCCCGGTCTGGGCGGCGTCGAGACAGTGCGGCGGCTGCTGTCCGCCGACCCCGGGGCACGCATCATCATGCTCACCGTCGCGGAGGACCTGGACGGTGTCGCTCTCGCGGTCGCCGCGGGTGCGCGCGGCTATCTGCACAAGGATGCGTCCCGTGCCGAACTGCGCGCGACCGTGACCCAGGCGCTCGCCGACCCGACCTGGCGGCTCGCCCCCCGGCGGCTGCGGTCCGCCGAGATGGGCGCGGCCCCGACGCTCACCGCGCGGGAGATCCAGGTGCTCGAAGGCATGAGCCACGGACGGTCCAACGCGGAGATCGGCAGGGAGCTGTTCCTGTCGGAGGACACGGTCAAGACTCACGCGCGGCGGCTGTTCAAGAAGCTGGGCGCGTCCGACCGGGCCCACGCCGTGGCGCTGGGCTTCCGGTGGGGGCTGGTCCGCTAGGGGCTGCCGTGCGGATCGGCCGGCCGGCAGGGGTCACCGCCTTCGGGCGGGCCCCGCGGCGCCGGAACGATCCGGGCGGATCCCCCGCACCCGTCCGTGGCCGCCGAGGTCGCGGGCATGATCGGTGGCCTTTCGGACCGGGCCGTACGCGGCTGGTCGCGCAGTTCCCCGCGCCCCTCAGGGGCGCGGTGCGAACCGTCCCTCGGATGCCCGCTGCTCGTTTCGGCGCGGATGCCGCATCCTTGAGGGTGTGGAGTTCCTCGGGGACGAGTCGGTCGAGCGGAAGGGGAGGGCGCGAGGGATGAGTTCCGGCGCACCTGCTCATAACGCTTCGGTGCACAACGACGGACGCGGTGCCACGGGCCAGACGGCCGCAGGGCACCATGGACCGATGCGCGACGACGAGGCGAGCCGTGCCCAAGGGGTGATCGGTTCGCTCGTCCACCGCGCGGTCGAAGGGGACGAGCAGGCCACGCACGACCTGCTCGCCCATGTCCACCCGCTGGCGCTGCGCTACTGCCGCACCCGGCTGTCCCGGCTGCCGGGCGACGCGCGCCACTTCGTCGAGGACCTGGCGCAGGAAGTCTGTGTGGCCGTCCTGCTGGCGCTGCCGCGCTACCGGGACACCGGCCGCCCCTTCGAGGCGTTCGTCTTCGCCATCGCCGCGCACAAGGTCGCCGATCTCCAGCGGGCCGCCATGCGTCATCCGGGTTCCACGGCGGTCCCCTCGGACGAGATGCCCGAGCGTCCGGACGACTCCCTCGGCCCGGAGGAGCGCGCGCTGCTCAGCAGCGACGCCGAGTGGGCCAAGAAACTGCTGGCCAACCTGCCCGAGAACCAGCGCGAGCTGCTCCTGCTGCGGATCGCGGTCGGCCTCACGGCCGAGGAGACGGGGCAGATGTTGGGAATGTCACCCGGGGCGGTCCGGGTGGCGCAGCACCGCGCGCTGAGCCGGCTGAGGGCGCTCGCGGAGCAGTAGCGGGGCGGCAGCGCACCTCGGTTGAACAGGAGGGCGCCTGTTTCCGTAGGAACATACGAAGCCCGGTGCGGCCCCTTGGCGTGGAATGAGACGGGTTCTCTTCCCGTTAGCATGGACATCCGCACCGATCAAGGCCATTTGGGGAAGGTGTCATGACTGCCAACGTCGACGGAGTGCCCGGTAAATTCGCGACACTCGGGCTGACCTACGACGACGTGCTGCTGCTGCCGGGCCCGTCGGACATGGCACCCGACGAGATCGACACCGCCTCGTACGTCTCCAAGAACGTGCGGGTGAACATCCCGCTGCTGTCCGCCGCCATGGACAAGGTCACCGAGTCGCGCATGGCGATCGCGATGGCCCGCCAGGGCGGCGTCGGCGTACTCCACCGCAACCTGTCCATCGAGGACCAGGCCAACCAGGTCGACCTGGTCAAGCGCTCCGAGTCCGGCATGGTCACGGACCCGATCACGATCCACCCGGACGCCACGCTGGCCGAGGCCGACGCGATCTGCGCCAAGTTCCGCATCAGCGGTGTCCCCGTCACCGACGCCGGCAAGAAGCTGCTCGGCATCGTCACCAACCGCGACATGGCCTTCGAGACCGACCGCGCCCGCCGGGTGCGCGAGGTGATGACGCCCATGCCGCTGGTCACCGGCAAGGTCGGCATCTCCGGCGTGGAGGCCATGGAGCTGCTGCGCCGCCACAAGATCGAGAAGCTGCCGCTGGTCGACGACGAGGGCGTCCTCAAGGGCCTGATCACGGTCAAGGACTTCGTCAAGGCGGAGAAGTACCCGCACGCCGCCAAGGACGCCGAGGGCCGGCTCATCGTCGGTGCCGCGGTCGGTGTGGCCGGTGACTCCTTCGAGCGCGCCCAGGCGCTGATCGAGGCGGGCGCCGACTTCATCGTCGTCGACACCGCGCACGGCCACTCCCGGCTGGTCGGCGACATGATCGCCAAGATCAAGTCGAACCACACCCGGGTGGACGTCATCGGCGGCAACGTCGCCACCCGTGACGGCGCCCAGGCGCTCGTCGACGCGGGTGCCGACGGCATCAAGGTCGGTGTCGGTCCGGGCTCGATCTGCACCACCCGTGTGGTCGCCGGTGTCGGTGTCCCGCAGGTCACCGCCATCTACGAGGCCGCGCTCGCCGCGAAGGCGGCCGGTGTCCCGGTCATCGGCGACGGTGGTCTGCAGTACTCCGGCGACATCGCCAAGGCCCTCGTCGCGGGTGCCGACACGGTGATGCTCGGCTCGCTGCTCGCGGGCTGCGAGGAGTCCCCGGGCGAGCTGCTGTTCATCAACGGCAAGCAGTTCAAGTCGTACCGCGGCATGGGCTCCCTCGGTGCCATGCAGACCCGCGGCGACCGCAAGTCGTTCTCCAAGGACCGCTACTTCCAAGAGGGCGTCGCCTCCGACGAGCAGCTGATCCCCGAGGGCATCGAGGGCCAGGTGCCCTACCGCGGCCCGCTGGCCTCGGTCGTCCACCAGCTGGTCGGCGGCCTGCGCCAGTCGATGTTCTACGTCGGCGGCCAGACCGTGCCGGATCTCCAGGCCAACGGCCGGTTCGTCCGCATCACGTCGGCGGGTCTGAAGGAGAGCCACCCGCACGACATCCAGATGACGGTCGAGGCGCCGAACTACAGCCGCAAGTAGTCCAGCGACGCGTTCAGGGCGGCTCCGGGAAGGCTCCGGGGCCGCCCTCGGCGTGCCCGTCGGCGATACTGGAAGACGCTGAAACGCATCAGGGAAAGGCCACACATCGTGACTGAGATCGAGATCGGGCGCGGCAAGCGCGGCCGCCGGGCGTACGCCTTCGACGACATCGCCGTCGTCCCCAGCCGCCGTACGCGGGACCCGAAGGAGGTCTCGATCGCCTGGCAGATCGACGCCTACCGCTTCGAGCTGCCCTTCCTCGCGGCCCCCATGGACTCGGTCGTCTCGCCGGCCACCGCGATCCGCATCGGCGAGCTCGGCGGCCTCGGTGTCCTCAACCTCGAAGGTCTGTGGACGCGCTACGAGGACCCGCAGCCGCTGCTGGACGAGATCACCGGGCTGCCCGCCGAGACGGCCACGCGCCGCCTCCAGGAGATCTACGCCGCTCCCATCAAGGAAGAGCTGATCGGGCAGCGCATCAAGGAGGTGCGCGACTCCGGCGTGGTCACCGCCGCGGCGCTCTCCCCGCAGCGCACCGCCCAGTTCTCCAAGGCGGTCGTGGACGCGGGTGTGGACATCTTCGTCATCCGCGGTACGACGGTGTCGGCGGAGCACGTCTCCGGTTCGCACGAGCCGCTGAACCTGAAGCAGTTCATCTACGAGCTGGACGTCCCGGTCATCGTCGGCGGCTGCGCCACGTACACCGCGGCCCTGCACCTGATGCGCACGGGCGCCGCGGGTGTGCTGGTCGGCTTCGGCGGCGGCGCCGCGCACACCACGCGCAACGTCTTCGGCATCCAGGTGCCGATGGCGACCGCGGTGGCCGACGTGGCCGCGGCCCGCCGCGACTACATGGACGAGTCCGGAGGCCGCTACGTCCACGTCATCGCCGACGGCGGCGTCGGCTGGTCCGGCGACCTGCCCAAGGCCGTCGCCTGCGGCGCCGACGCCGTGATGATGGGCTCCCCGCTCGCCCGCGCGACCGACGCGCCGGGCAAGGGCCACCACTGGGGCATGGAGGCGGTCAACGAGGAGCTGCCGCGCGGCAAGAAGGTCGACCTCGGCACGGTCGGCACCCTTGAGGAGGTCCTCACGGGCCCGTCCCACACCCCGGACGGCTCGATGAACCTCTTCGGCGCTCTGCGTCGCGCCATGGCCACCACCGGCTACAGCGAGCTGAAGGAGTTCCAGCGCGTCGAGGTGACGGTCGCGGACTCGCAGCACCGGCGCTAGCCCTCAGGGCATGCGGAAGGGGCCCGTCCACACCTGTGGACGGGCCCCTTCCGCATGCGTGGCTACGCGGCGGCCTTCTTCGCCCCGGAGAAGGCGGCGAACGCGCCGATGGCGAAGAACAGGAACGTCATCGGGTCGGCGGTCTCCTTCCAGGCATCCGTCACCAGGCCGAACTCGTCGAACAGCAGAGTGGTCGCGGAGACGCCCAGCTCATCGGCGCCGATCATCGCGACACCGATGAGCTGGCCCAGGTAGACGGCGCCCAGGGAGAGCACCGCGCTGACGACGGGCAGCATCGGGTTGGCGCCGCCGACCTTGCCTGCGACGAAGCCGACGAGGAAGCCGACGCCGACGGCGGCGTAGCCGATCTCGTACTTGGTCGCGCCGACGATCGCGCCGTAGACGCCGGCGGTGACCAGGGCGGCGACGACCGCGGCCACGATGCCCAGGGCCACATTGCCGCCCCGCACCGGGGCCGGCACGGGCGGAGCCGGCGGAAAGCCGCCGGGCTGCTGAGCGGCGAAGGGGTTGCCCCCGGCGGGCGGCTGCTGGGCGTACGGGTTGCCGTCGGTGGGCGGCTGCTGGGCGTACGGGTTGCCGTCGGTGGGCGGCTGCGGCGGCACTGATTGGGTCATGACAGGGATTCCCCCCCAGGGGAGCGAGCGAGCGGTGTGCCCACAGGCGTGCGGACGAAGACGCCGCACATTAACAGCAGCGCCGGGGGCCGTCGCCGGTGAATTTCCGGGGCCGCCCGGGGGGCACGTCGCTGCGGGCGCCCGTTCACAGCCGGTGCGCCGCCCCCGTCGGGGTGGCGCCCCGGGTGTCCAGGAGGAGTTGGGCCTTCACCGACAGGCCCTGGAGGTCGTAGGTGCGGTGGGGCTGGAGGAGGATGGTGAGGTCGGCCTCGGCGGCGGCCTCGTAGAGGGAGTCCGCGCGGGGGATCGGGCGGTCCAGGACCGTCCAGCCGGGGATGTGGGGGTCGTGGTAGCTGACCGCCGCGCCCAGGGACATCAGGCGTACGGCGACCTCGTGGGCCGGGGTGGCCTGTTCGTCGGCGAGGTCGGGCTTGTAGGCGACGCCCAGGAGCAGGACGCGCGCGCCGCGGGCCGACTTGCCGTGCTCGTTCAGCAGCGCGGCCGCGCGCTGGACGACGTACCGCGGCATCTGTTCGTTGACCTGCTTGGCCAGTTCCACCATGCGCAGGCCACGGCCCGGCTGTCCGGTGAGGTCCTGCGGGACCGAGTGGCCGCCGACGCCGGGGCCGGGGCGGAACGCCTGGAAGCCGAAGGGCTTGGTCTCGGCGCAGCGGATGACGTCCCAGAGGTCGACGCCCAGGTCGTGGCAGAGGACGGCCATCTCGTTGACGAGGGCGATGTTGACGTGGCGGTAGGTGGTCTCCAGCAGATGCACGGCCTCGGCCTCGCGCAGTCCGCGGGCGCGGACGACCTTGTCGGTGATGCGGCCGTAGAACGCGGCGGCGGACTCGGTGCAGGCGGGGGTGAGGCCGCCGATCACCTTGGGGGTGTTGGCGGGGGTGAACGCGCGGTTGCCGGGGTCGACGCGGGTGGGGGAGTAGGCGAGGTGGAAGTCGCGGCCGGCGCGCAGACCGGAGCCCTCTTCGAGGAGGGGGCGCAGGACGTCCTCGGTGGTGCCGGGGAGCACGGGCGACTCCAGGATGACCGTCGTGTGGGGGCGCAGCCGGGCCGCGAGGGTGCGGGCGGCGGACTCCACCTGGCCGAGGTCGAGCCCCCCGTCGGCGGCGCGTGGGGTGGGGGCGCAGATGACGGCGGTGCGCACCCGGCCGAGCTCCGCGGGGTTGCCGGTCGGCCGGAAGCCCTCCGAGTGCATCCGGCGCAGTTCGGCGGGGCTGAGCGAGCCGGCCTCGGGGCCGGTGCGGTAGCCGATGGTGGGGATGCCGGCGGCGACAGCGGCCTGGGCCAGCGGCAGGCCGAGCGGGCCGAGTCCGATGACGGCGAGATCTGCGGGCATGGCGTGGGCCGTCCTTCCCAGTAACCGAAGCGGGACAGGTGCGCAAGTCGTGTGGACAGAACGAGCGAGCGCAATGTCAGACTAGGCGTAAATATGACCGATATGCTGCATTGTTTCCGTGTGTCGTCTTGCGTGGCGGTGGTGTTCGCGTGCAGGTCAGCCGGAGTTGTCCACAGGTCGCCCATGAGTAGTGGCTGAAGTCGGGCAAGCCGGTCAGAATTTTGGGCAGGGGGATACGGACGGGCTTCGCCCGACGGGTGCGGCCGGTGCGACCGAAGACCGGGAGGCAGCGGTGAGGACAGCGACACTGGGGCCGGCGCAGCGCGCCGAGGCCCTCGCGGGCATGGCCGAGCACGAACTGGACCTGCTGGTCGTGGGCGCCGGCGTGGTCGGCGCGGGCACCGCGCTGGACGCCGTCACGCGGGGGCTGTCCACCGGCCTCGTCGAGGCACGTGACTGGGCGTCCGGCACGTCGAGCAGATCCAGCAAGCTCATCCACGGCGGTCTGCGCTATCTGGAGATGCTCGACTTCGCGCTCGTACGGGAGGCGCTGAAGGAGCGGGGGCTGCTGCTGGAGCGGCTCGCGCCGCATCTGGTCAAACCGGTGCCGTTCCTGTACCCGCTCCAGCACCAGGGCTGGGAGCGGCTGTACGCGGGATCGGGCGTCGCCCTCTACGACGCCATGTCCATGGCCCGTGGCCACGGGCGCGGCCTGCCCGTGCACCGACATCTGACCCGGCGTCACGCCCTGCGCGTGGCCCCCTGCCTGAAGAAGGACGCGCTGGTCGGCGCGCTGCAGTACTACGACGCCCAGATGGACGACGCCCGCTATGTGGCGACCCTGGTGCGCACCGCCGCCGCGTACGGCGCCCAGGTCGCCAACCGCGCACGGGTCACCGGCTTCCTGCGCGAGGGCGAGCGCGTGGTCGGCGCGCGCGTGCAGGACGTCGAGGCGGGCGGGGAGTACGAGATCCACGCCAAGCAGATCGTCAACGCCACCGGGGTGTGGACGGACGACACCCAGGCCATGGTCGGTGAGCGCGGGCAGTTCCACGTCCGGGCCTCCAAGGGCATCCACCTCGTCGTGCCCAAGGACCGCATCCACTCCACCACCGGGCTGATCCTGCGCACCGAGAAGTCCGTGCTGTTCGTCATTCCCTGGGGCAGGCACTGGATCATCGGCACCACCGACACCGACTGGGACCTGGACAAGGCCCACCCCGCCGCCTCCAGCGCCGACATCGACTATCTGCTGGAGAATGTGAACTCGGTGCTGGCGGTGCCGCTCACCCGCGACGACGTCGAGGGGGTCTACGCCGGACTGCGTCCGCTGCTGGCCGGCGAGTCGGACGCCACCAGCAAGCTCTCGCGCGAGCACACCGTCGCCCACCCGGTGCCGGGCCTGGTCGTGGTGGCGGGCGGCAAGTACACGACGTACCGGGTGATGGCCAAGGACGCGGTGGACGAGGCGGTCCACGCCCTGGACCGGCGGGTCGCGGGCTGTGTCACCGAGGACATCCCGCTGGTCGGCGCCGAGGGCTACCGCGCGCTGTGGAACGCGCGAGCGCGCATCGCCGCCCGCACCGGACTCCACGTCGTGCGTGTGGAGCATCTGCTCAACCGCTACGGCTCGATGGCGGAGGAACTGCTCGAACTCATCGCCGAGGACCCCTCGTTGGGCGAACCCCTGCAGGGCGCCGAGGACTATCTGCGCGCCGAGGTCGTCTACGCCGCCTCGCACGAGGGCGCCCGCCACCTGGACGACGTCCTGACCCGGCGCACCCGCATCTCCATCGAGACCTTCGACCGCGGCACCCGCTGCGCCCGGGAGACGGCCGAACTGATGGCGCCGGTGCTCGGCTGGGACGACGACCACGTGGACCGGGAGGTGAAGCACTACGAGAAGCGGGTGGAGGCCGAGCGGGAGTCCCAGCGCCAGCCCGACGACCTGACCGCGGACGCGGCACGCCTGGGGGCACCCGACATCGTGCCGCTGTAGGGGCGGCCGGGGCCGCTGCGGGGCCCGTTGTCCGCAGGCGCCGGCGGACCGCTGCGGGGCCCGTCGGCCCCGGCCCGCCGTGCCGCTGCTCGGAACGGGTGATTCAGGCCAGTCCCGGACACGTCGGCACGGTTGTGCGGCGAGGGGCCCCCGGGGCGTGGGGCACTTGTCGGGTGAGGGACAATGGAGCCTCTGTCAGGGCGGGTTGCACGAGGGGACGCATGTCGGAGGCGGAGCGGGCGGGGACATCCCGTCAGGACAAGAGCGCACGTCTCCTCGCCGGGCGCTACCGGCTGGGAGACGTGCTCGGCCGCGGCGGCATGGGCACGGTGTGGCGCGCCGAGGACGAGACCCTCGGGCGCACGGTCGCCGTGAAGGAGCTGCGGTTCCCGTCGAACATCGACGAGGAGGAGAAGCGCCGGCTGATCACGCGGACGCTGCGCGAGGCCAAGGCCATCGCGCGGATCCGCAACAACAACGCGGTGACGGTCTTCGACGTGGTCGAGGAGGACGACCGGCCGTGGATCGTCATGGAGCTCGTCGAGGGCAAGTCGCTCGCCGAGGCCATCCGTGAGGACGGTCTGCTGGAGCCGCGCCGCGCCGCGGAGGTCGGTCTCGCCATTCTCGACGTGCTGCGCTCGGCGCACCGCGAGGGCATCCTGCACCGTGACGTGAAGCCGTCCAACGTGCTGATCGCCGAGGACGGCCGGGTCGTGCTCACCGACTTCGGCATCGCGCAGGTGGAGGGCGACCCGTCCATCACCTCGACCGGCATGCTCGTCGGCGCCCCCTCCTACATCTCCCCGGAGCGCGCCCGCGGCCACAAGCCCGGCCCCGCGGCCGACCTGTGGTCGCTCGGCGGCCTGCTGTACGCCGCGGTCGAGGGAGTGCCGCCGTACGACAAGGGTTCGGCGATCGCCACGCTCACCGCGGTGATGACCGAGCCGCTGGACGAGCCGAAGAACGCGGGCCCGCTCGCCGAGGTCATCCGCGGGCTGCTCACCAAGGACCCCGCCGAGCGGCTCGACGACTCGGGCGCGCGGGCGCTGCTCGACGCCGTGCTCCGCGCCCCCGACCCGGACGAGGCGAGGGACGCGACGAAGGTCGTGCCGCTGCCGGCGCAGCCGGGCGAGTCCGGAGGCCGGCGGGGCGAGGAGTCGGGCGACCGGCTGCGCGGGGCCCTGCGCTCCGTGCGCAAGGCCGCGGTGTCGGCGGGAGCGGCCACCACCGCGGCGGCGTCCCGGACGAAGTCCGGGAAGGACGCACGCGCGGAGACGGCCACCGGTGCGGCGGGCTCGGCCGGTGCGGCCGGCACGGGCTCCCGTTCCGGCACGCGGAGCTCTTCCGCCCCCACCGCCGAGGCCGGTACGGGCGGCGGGAACGCCGCCGCGGGCGGGCGCAGCTCGGGCTGGCCCGTCATGCCGCCGCCGGACCTGCCGCCGCGGCCGGTGCGGCGGGCACCGCTGACGGACGTCGTACCCCGGCGGACCCTGGTGATCATCGCGGTGGCCCTGGCGCTCGCCGTGCTCGGCACGGTGCTCGCCCTCACCCTCGGCGGCGGAGACGGCGACAAGGGCTCCGCGAAGTCCGGTGACGGCACCGGCACGACGGCCGGGGCGGCCCCGAGCGCCGACACCAAGGACGACGAGCAGGGCGGCACCCGCCCGGACGGCAAGGCGTCCGCGCCGGACGGCCAGGGCGCGAAGCCGGGCGCGAGCACGCCGGACACCGGCGAGGACGGCGAGGCCGAGGGCGGCAAGGGCAAGGACGCCGGGGACGGCTCCGCCAAGGACGGCACCGGCGTGGCCAGGACGCACCGGGGCGGCCAGGGCTACTCGATCGGGCTGCCCAAGGGCTGGGCGTTCGAGTCGAGCGGCGACTCGGGCGACCGCTTCACCGGCCCCGACGGACAGAAACTGCTCGTCGCCTGGACCACCACGCCCAAGGACGACCCGGTCGCCGACTGGCGCAACCAGGAGGGCGGCATGGTCCGCTCTCAGTACCAGCGGATCCGCATAGAGGCAGTGGACTACCGCGGCTGGAACACGGCCGACTGGGAGTTCACCTACACCGAGGGCGGGACGAAGTACCGGACGGTCGACCGCGGGTTCGTCGTCGACGACGACCAGGGCTACGCGCTGATGTACACGGCGAAGGCCGCCAAGTGGCGCGGGGAACTGCGCCGGGACAGCTGGCAGACGCTGACGAGGACGTTCCGGCCGAAGGACTGACCCGGACCCGGGGCCGGTCCCCGCGCAGGCCGGCCCCGGGTCCGGGCGAGGTCCCCCAGGGGGCTGAAGCCGGGATTCCGGGGGCGGAGCCGGGCGAGATCTCCCATCCCCTCGATGCGGGTTGCCTCCGGCACGTATCGTGAGTGCTTGCGAACCGTACGCATCCGGAACGGGACGCCGTACGAACGGAATTGACCAGCCGGGCGGCCGGGGGAGGCAACGTGGACGACTATGCGGGACGGGTGCTGGCCGACCGCTACCGCCTGCCGCTGCCGCCCTCCGAGGAGTACGAGCTCACCGAGAGCCGAGCCTTCGACACCTACAGCGGGCAGGAGGTCCTGGTCCGCCAGGTGCCGCTGCCGGAGGTCGTCGAGGCGGAGGTGCTCGACGCCGACGGGCTGCCGGAGGGCTTCACCGCACGGGACCCGGGCGTACGGCGGCCCGCCGCGCGCGGCAGCGTACGGCGTCCCGCGGACCCGGCCGTACGGCGTGCCGTGGAGGCCGCGCAGGCAGCCGCGGCCATTCCCGACCACCCACGGCTGGACCAGGTCTTCGACGTGTTCGCCGAGGGCGGTTCGCTGTGGATAGTCAGCGAGCTGGTCGCCGCGCGCCCCCTGGCCGCGCTGCTCGCCGAGCGGCCGCTGACGCCGTACCGGGCCGCCGAGGTGGCCTCCGACGTCCTCACGGCCCTGCGTGTCCTGCACGCCCACGGCTGGGTCCACCGCAACATCACCGCCCGCACGGTCCTCGTCTGCGACGACGGCCGTGTCATGCTCACCGGCCTCGCGGTCGGCGCGGCGGAGGAGGCGCTGTGCGGATACGACCCGGTGCCGGCGCAGGAGGAGGCCGGGCCCGCGGGGACGCGTCCCGCCGGACCGCCGGACGGCACGGAGTCCCACGGTGGCTCCGCCGCGCACCTTCCCCGGCCCGCGGGACCCGCCGTCCCCGGAGCCGGTGACGCGGAGGCCGCGCGCCGGGCCGCGATCGAGGCACGCGGCGCCGGGCGGCTGCCCGCGCCGGGCGGGCCCGGAACGGGCGGCGCCGGTGCGCCGGGCGGCCCGGCCCGCCGGGAGCTGGAGAGCGGCGGGGACGTCCGGGCGGCACGCGCCGGGGCGATCGCGGCGTACCGTGCGGGCACACGGGCGGCGGCCCGCGTCCAGGAGGCGCAGGCGAGCGCGCACGGCGTCGTGCCGGGCGCCCGGTCCGCCCCCGAGGGCGGCGTGCCGCAGCTGCCGCCCGCCCCCGGGCAGGACGCCACGGGCCGGACCGGCGCCACACCCCCGGGCCAGATCGCCGACCCCTACGGCGTGCACACCGCCTCCTGGCACGGCGCGTCACCCCGCCGGGCCCCCGGAGTCCCGGCACCGGGCGCCGCGCCCGGCGGCACGGCCGGTGTTCTTCCGGCCGACCCGGCCCGCCAGGCGCTCCCGCCCGCGGGCCGTACCCAGGACCCGCCCCTCGTGCCGGCCGGCGCGGCCGCACCGCACCGCACCGCCGGCCCCGCCGGACAGTGGGACACGCCCGCCCCCGCCCGCCGCGGCCCGGCCACCGCGCTCGCCGCCGAGCGGGCCCGGCAGGCACGGATGGCCGTGGTGGGGCCCGTCACCGAGCGGTGGGCACCGGAGCAGGCCGGGCCCGTGCACGAGAACTGGCAGCTGGCGGCACCCATCGGCCCGTCCACCGACCTCTGGGCGCTGGGCGCGCTGCTGTTCCGGGCGGTGCAGGGGCATGCGCCCTACCCGGAGGAGTCGACGGCCGAACTGGTGCAGATGGTGTGCGCCGAGCCGCCCGCCTTCGCCGAGGAGTGCGGGCCGCTCAGGCCGGTGGTGGAGTCGCTGCTGCGTCAGGACCCCACCGACCGCAGCGACTTCGAGGAGCTGCGCGGATGGCTGCGGTCGCTCGTGCGGTCGGCGCCCGAGCCGGAGGCCGGTGTGCACGTCGTCGCCGCGCCGCCCGCCGGAACCGGCCGGCTGCCCGTCGTACGACGCCGTGGCGAGCTGGTGCGCAGGCGGCGTGCCGCGCTGCCCGCGACGCACGGACGGCACAAGCGGGCCCGCGCGCAGGAGCGTTCGCCGCGCAGCCTGGGCCGGACCCTGCTGGTGGCGGTGCTGCTGGCGATGGCGGCGGCGATCGCGTACGCCATGCTGTTCATGCCCAAGTCCGGTGAGTCCGGCTCGGCGGGTCCGCCCACCGCGGACCGCACCGGGGCGGCGGGCAGCGCGGAGCAGGCGCCGGAGGACTCGCCGCAGGCCAGCAGCGAGCCGCGGCCCGACCAGACCGGCCCCTCCGATGGCAACGACCCCTCGGAATCGGCCGGTTCCACCGAGACGCAGACCACCGGCCCGGCCGCCGACGGCTTCACCCTGCGCAGCGACCCCGCCGGTTTCCGCGTCGCCGTCGCCGACGGCTGGGACCGCACCCCGCCCAACGGCCGCGGCCAGGTGCGCTACACCCATGGCGCCTTCGAGCTGATCGTCGTCGCCGGACGGGACACGGCGGCGGAGTTCGGCGGCGATCCGATGGTCTACCAGCGCGAGCGGGAGGCGGAGCTGCAGTCGTACCGCGACTCCACCTGGGCCACGGCGACCGGGCTGAAGACGATATCGGTGGGCGGACGGACCATGGCCGAGGGCCAGTTCACCTGGACCGGGCCCGACGGCCGTGAGCTGTTCGTGCGCAATGTCGCGATCCTCCTCGACGGCCGCTACCACGTGGTGCAGGTGCGCGGCCCCGAAGCCGAACGGGACGAGGTGACACGGCTGTACGAGCAGGCGTCGACGACGTACCAGGTCACGGGCGGCTGATCCGGGGCCCCGCGTTTCGGTTCCCTTCCGTCACGCAAAGCGACAACCGTCACAGTGAGGTATCCGAGTCACCCCGCGTGTTCCCCGTCGGGTCACCGGTCCTTACCCTGACCCTGTCAAGAACATTGCGGGGCAACGTGAATCAGATGCAGGGCCGGCTCATCGCGAGCCGCTATCGGCTGACCGAATCGATCGGCAGAGGCGGCATGGGCCGGGTGTGGCGGGCGCACGACGAGGTGCTGCACCGCACCGTCGCCGTCAAGGAACTGACGGCCGCGCTGTACGTGTCGGAGAGCGACCAGGCGGTGCTGCTGGCGCGCACCCGGGCCGAGGCGCGCGCCGCCGCCCGGATCAGCCACTCCGCCGTGGTCACCGTCCACGACGTGCTGGAGCACGACGGCCGGCCGTGGATCGTCATGGAGCTGGTCGAGGGCCGCTCGCTGGCCGACGCGGTCAAGGAGGGCCCCATCGAGCCCGCCGAGGCGGCCCGTATCGGCATGTGGGTGCTGCGCGCCCTGGGAGCCGCGCACACCGCCGGTGTCCTGCACCGCGACGTCAAGCCCGGCAACGTCCTGCTCGGCCGTGAAGGCCGGGTGCTGCTCACCGACTTCGGCATCGCGCAGATCGAGGGCGACTCCACCATCACGCGCACCGGAGAGGTCGTCGGCTCCGTCGACTACCTCGCCCCGGAGCGGGTCCGCGGACACGACCCCGGCCCCGCCTCCGACCTGTGGGCGCTCGGCGCGACGCTGTACACGGCCGTCGAGGGCCGTTCGCCGTTCCGGCGCACCTCGCCCATCTCGACCATGCAGGCCGTGGTCGAGGAGCAGGCCGCCGAACCCGTCAACGCCGGTGCCCTCGCCCCGGTCATCGCCGCCCTGCTGCGCAAGGATCCGGCCAGTCGTCCCGGCGCCGCCGAGGCCGAGCGGATGCTCGCGGAGGTGGCGGAGGGCCGGGTGCCGGCCGTGGCCCCGCCCTACGTCCCGGCCCAGGCGGGCCCCCCGCGGGGCCGGACCGTGCCCACGCCGACGTCCACGACGACACCGTACGGCCCGCCGCACGGGCAGCCGCCCCACGGCTCGGCGCCCCGGCGCCCGCGCCGACGGCGCACCCTCGCTCTCGTCGTCGTCCTCGCGGCACTCATCGGCGGCGGCACCGCGGTGGGGATCCAGCACTGGCGCGGGGGGGAGCAGCAGAACACCGCGGATCCCGGCCCGACTCCCTCGCCGACCCCGACACGGTCCGTCGGCACGCTCCCCGACGGCTGGGTGCGCCGCGACGACCCCTTCGGCTTCACGATCGCCCTGCCCGGACCGGAGTGGCGGCGCACGGAGTTCGACAAGGCCACCGGCCAGGCCGACTACTCGCCCGACGGCGGGGAGCACTTCTTCCGGATCGCCGTCGACCCGGCACCCGACTTCGACCCGTACGAGCACCAGCGCGACCTGGAGGAGCGGGTGCAGCGGCTGGCCGACTACCAGCGGCTGAGCATGCACAGGAACACCTACCGGGACCGCCCGGGCGCGCTGTGGGAGTACACCTGGACCGCGCTGGAGAAGGACGCGGCGACCCGGCCCGGCCCGCGCCACGCGATCGACCAGATGTACATCACCCGCGACGGCGTGGAGTACGCCCTGTACGCCTCCGCCCCGGCCGCCGACTGGGAGACCATGCGCAAGCAGTTCGACGTGCTGCTGCGCACCTGGCAGCCCAAGCCCTCCTGACAGGGGCGGGTCCGGCCACGGCCGTCCCCCGCGCCCTTCGGCGGGTCCCGGGGACTCAGGGAAACCGGCCTGTGACCGTCGGTTGTCGGCCATCCGCGCGTCCGCGTCACGGAGCACGCCGCTCCGGCTGGTGCATCATGGGGCGCATGGGGACCGAGGGGGCGGGCGGGCGTGTGATCGCGGGCCGTTACCGGCTGGAGACGGTGCTCGGGCGCGGCGGTATGGGTGTGGTCTGGCGAGCCACCGACGAGTTGCTCGGCCGGCCCGTCGCGGTCAAGGAACTCGCCCTCGACGACACGCTGTCCGCGGACGAGGCCCGCCGCAGCCGCGACCGCACACTGCGCGAGGCCCGCACGGTGGCGCAGCTGCGCCATCCGCACGTCATCGTCGTCCACGACGTCGTCGCCCACGACGAACGCCCCTACCTGGTGATGGAGTTCATCGACGGCGGCTCCCTGGCCGACCGTATCGCCGCGTACGGCCCGGTCGACGCGCGCGAGGCCGCCCGGATCGGGGTCGCCCTGCTGGGCGCCCTGCACACCGCGCACGAGGCCGGGGTGCTGCACCGCGACCTCAAGCCCGCCAACGTCCTCGTCGAGCACGGCACCGGCCGGGTCGTCCTCACCGACTTCGGGGTCGCCCACGTCAGCGGTGCCACCACCCTCACCGAGAGCGGCTCCTTCGTCGGCTCGCCCGAGTACACCGCCCCGGAGCGGATGTCTGGCGCCGGTACGGGCGCCGCCTCCGACCTGTGGTCGCTCGGCGCGCTGCTGTGCGCGGCGGTGAGCGGCGAGTCGCCGTTCCGGCGCGAGTCGCTGGGCGCGGTCGTGCACGCGGTGCTGTCCGACGAACTCCGCCTGCCCGCCGGGGCCGCCCCGATCCTGCCCGTCGTACGGGGGCTGCTGGAGCGCGATCCGGAGCGGCGGCTGGACGCCGTGGCGGCCGAGCGGATGCTGCGGGTGTTCCTGGACAGCGGCCGCACACCCGAACCGGAGCCGCCGCAGCGGCGGGCGCGCGCCGGGCTGCTGGTGGCCGCCCTGCTGGTGGCGGCGATGGCGGCGGCCGGTCTGTCCGCGGCGGCGCTGCTCGTCCGCGGCGACGGGGACGGCGGCGGCACGCCGACGAGCCCTGTCCCCTCGACGTCGGTGAGCACGCCGCACGCCACGCCCAGTCCGTCCGTGCCGGGGTGAACTCTCCCCGTGCAGAGCCGGGGTGACCTTTCCCTGCAAAACGGAGATAAGGAGCAGCGAGGGTCACGGGTCTGTGACCACACCCCCTTCGCGGTGGCTCCGCGAGCGCCCGGCGCGATATTCATGAACACATGAGCAACAACGGGGGAGCCCGCTACGGGGCCGACGAGCCGACGAGTTTCGGCCTGCAACCGCCGAACCCGCAGCCGCCCGTGGGCGTACCGCATCCGGGCAACCCTTACGCGTCACCCGCCCAGGCCGCCCCGCAGCGGCAGGCGGCCCAGGATCCGGGCACCGGACGCCTGATCGCCGGACGTTACCGGCTGCTCGCCAAGCTCGGGCACGGCGGCATGGGCACGGTGTGGCGGGCCAAGGACGAGACGGTGGACCGTGAGGTCGCGGTCAAGGAGCCCCGCATCCCGGACCATCTTCCCGACCGTGAACGGGCCAACGCCTTCGAGCGGATGCGCCGCGAGGCCCGTGCCGCGGCCCGGCTCGACCATCCGTCGGTCGTCAACGTCCACGACGTCGCCGTCGTCGACGGCCAGCCCTGGATCGTCATGGAGCTGGTGCAGGGGCGCTCCCTCGGCGCCGCGCTCCAGGAGGGCACCCTCGGCGCCAGGGAGGCCGCCCGGATCGGCCTGGAGGTGCTCGGCGCGCTGGAGGCGGCCCACGCGGCCGGGATCCTGCACCGCGACGTCAAGCCGGACAACGTCCTGCTGGGCCGTCACGACCGGGTGGTCCTCACCGACTTCGGCATCGCCCAGATCGAGGGCGAGACCAATCTGACCGACACCGGCGGCTTCGTCGGCTCGCCCGAGTACATCGCGCCCGAGCGGGTGCTGGGCCAGCGGCCCGGCCCGGCCTCGGACCTGTGGTCGCTGGGCGTGGTGCTGTACGCGGCGACCGAGGGCGTCTCGCCGTTCCGCCGCAGCAACACCCCGGCCACCCTCCAGTCCGTCCTCAACGCCCACCCGGCGCCGCCCGCCTCCGCGCAGGGCCCGCTCGCCGAGGTCATCAACGGCCTGCTGCAGAAGGACCCCGCCCACCGGCCGGACGCCGACCGGGTGCGGGGCCTGCTGGAGGCCGCCGCGAACCCGCCCGCTCCGGCGCCCACGCGGGTCGTGACGGTCGCGGGAAGCCGGCAGGACGGCATCCGCATCGGCCGCAGGACGCTGGCCGCGACCGCTGCCGCTGTGATCGTGGCGGTGGCGGCGGGCTGGTTCGCGATCGCCCAGCCGTTCGGGGACGACGAGTCGTCCGAGGGCTGGAAGGTGCAGCAGGCCGACGAGCTGAAGGCGGCGGTGACCGTCCCCGAGGGGTACGTGCGCACCGTCCCCGAGGCCACGGAGCAGGACAAGCACTGGGTCCGCTACACCGACCCCAGCGGCGCGGTGTACGTCCGGCTGGAGGTCAGCAGGAAGGCGGAGGACCAGCTCGACTCCATCGCCAGCTCGTCGATGGGCCAGGCGTACGAGGAGAAGAAGGACATCGAGGGCGCCACCACCTCGGCCTACAACATCGCCGACGACGAGCCCGTCGCCGTCGTGACGAAGGAGACCTCCTACGAGGGGCGCCAGGCCGCCGAGAGCACCGTGACGTTCACGGACGACACGCGCAGCGAGCTCCTCGTGCCCACCGAGGTCCGGATCCTCTACTACCGGACCACGGGCGGGGACATGTACCGGCTGTCCGTCTCCTATCCGGGCAAGGGCGATCTGACCGAGCGGGGCCGTGAGGTGGCGCAGAAGGCGATCGAGAGCCTCGACGTCGACAAACTCTGAGGACTCCGGGAACTCTGACGCAGTCCTTCGACAACGCGCCGTCCCGCGCGGTAGGCAGGGGACATGAGCGACGGCGGCGAACACCCGCGCGACGGACACCTGGTCGACGGCCGGTACCGGCTGACCGGCCGTCTCGGCTCCGGAGGCGCGGCCACGGGCACGAGCTCGGGCACGGGCACGAGCTCGGGCACGGGCACGGGCACGGGCACGGGCACGGTGTGGCGGGCGTTCGACGTGCTGATGGAGCGCCAGGTGGCGTTGCGCCGGCCGAAGGCGGACCCGGCGGACGGCGAGCCGGGGCGGCGGGCCGTGAACCGGCTCTACCGGGAGGCCCGCGCGGCCGCCCGGGTCGACCATCCGTCGGCCGTGGTCGTCCATGACGTGGTCGTCGACGGCGGACTGCCCTGGGTCGTCATGGAGCTGGTCCGCGGCGAGTGCCTGCGCGAGAGCCTCGCGCGCGGCCCCCTGCCGTCGCCGGAGTGCGCCCGCGTGGGCCTCGCCCTGCTCGGCGCGCTGTGCGCCGCGCACTCCGTCGGGATCGTCCACCGCGATGTGCGGCCGGCCAACGTCCTCGTCGAGCACGGCACCGGCCGGGTCGTCCTCACCGACTTCGGTGTCGCCCCCGTGCCGGGCGGGCCGTTCGCCGCGCCCGAGCGGCTGGCCGGCCGGGATGCCGGGCCGGCCTCCGACCTCTGGTCCCTCGGCGCGCTGCTGCACACGGCGGTGCACGGCACGCCTCCGGCGGCGGAGGGTGTGCCTCCGACGGGGCAGGGCGCGCTCGCGGCGGCCGACGCCGGGCTGTTCGGCGCCCGGTCGCGGGGCGCCGACCGGCCGCGGGACGGTGCGTGGTCGCGGGGCGGTGACCGGCTGCGGGACGGTGCGTGGTCGCGGGGCGGTGCGCGGTCATGGGGCGGCGACCGGTCATGGGGCGGTGACCGGCTGCGGGGCGGTGCCGGGGCCTCCGGTCCGCTGGGCCCGCTGATCTCGCGGCTGCTGGACCCCAGGCCCGAGCTGCGCCCCGGCGCGGCGGACATCGCGGCGGAGCTGACGGAGGCGGCGAGGACGGAGGCGGCGGAGGCGGCGAGGACGGAGGCGGCGGGGGCGGCGAGGACGGAGGCGGCGGGGGCGGCGAGGACGGAGGCGGCGGGGGCGGAGGCGGCGGGGGCGGGAGCGGTGCGCCCGCGTTCCGCGGGAACCGTCCCGGAACCGGCGTACGAGTGAGAGCTGTGGAACAAGCCGCTGATCAGGGCATTTGTTGCCAGTGATCACTGGCGGCTTGTGTGCGCTCGGTGAATCCCCATTACCGACGGGTACACAAAGCCTCCGGCGCGGCATACCCTGCGCCTCATGACCGAAGCGCAGGCACCCGAGAAGGCCGCCCCCGGCACCAACCCCGTCGCCCCCGTCCCCGCAGGCGTGCGCACCGCGGCCGACGTGGTCACCCCGGAGCTGGTGGCCCAGCTGACCAAGGGCGTCACGGGTTCCGGCCGGACCGTCAACCACACGCCGTTCACCGGAGAGAAGCTGGCCGACCTGCCCGAGTCGACTCCCGAGGACGTCGCCCGCGCCTTCGAGGCGGCCCGCGCCGCCCAGGCGGTCTGGGCCCAGGTGCCGGTGACGCGGCGCGCGGCCGTGCTGCTCCGCTTCCACGACCTCGTCCTCGAACGCCAGGCCGAGGTGCTCGACCTCATCCAGCTGGAGACCGGCAAGGCACGCCTGCACGCCCACGAGGAGGTCCAGGCCGTCGCCGTCGCCGCCCGCCACTACGGCCGGAAGGCATCGGCCTATCTGCGGCCCAAGCGGCACGCGGGCGCCGTGCCCACCCTCACCAAGGTCACCGAACTGCGCCACCCGCGCGGCGTCGTCGGCCAGATCGCCCCCTGGAACTACCCGCTCGAACTGTCCGTCGGCGACGCCCTGCCCGCCTTCGTCGCGGGCAACGCCGTGGTGATGAAGCCGGACACCGAGACCTGCCTCACCGCCCTGTGGGCCCGCGACCTGCTCGTCGAGGCCGGACTGCCCGCCGAGGTCTTCCAGGTCGTTCTCGGCGAGGGCCCGGTCGTGGGCCCCGAGGTCGTCAGGCACGCCGACTACGTCTCCTTCACGGGCTCCACCCGCACCGGCCGCGAGGTCGCCCAGGGCGCGGCCGCCCGGCTCGTCGGTGTCTCCCTCGAACTCGGCGGCAAGAACGCCATGCTCGTCCTGGAGGACGCCGACCTCGACAAGGCCGCCGCGGGCGCGGTCCGCTCCTGCTTCTCCTCGGCCGGCCAGCTCTGCATCTCCATCGAGCGGCTGTACGTCCACGAGTCGGTCGCCGACGCCTTCCTGGAGCGCTTCACCGCCCGCACCAGGGCCATGCGGCTCGGCACGGCCCTCGCCTACGGCGCCGACATGGGCTCGCTCGTCGGCGAACGCCAGCTGGAGACGGTCGAGCGGCATGTGGAGGAGGCCGTCGCCCAGGGCGCCCAGGTGCTCGCCGGAGGCGTCGCCCGTCCGGACATCGGCCCGTACTTCTTCGAGCCGACCGTTCTCGACGGCGTGACCGAGTCCATGTCCGTCTGCGCGGAGGAGACCTTCGGCCCGGTCGTGTCCGTCTACCGCTTCAAGACGGAGGAGGAGGCGGTCGAACGCGCCAACTCCACCTCGTACGGGCTGAACTCCTCGGTGTGGACGAAGGACGGCCGCCGCGGCCGCGAGATCGCCGCCCGGCTGCGCACCGGCACGGTCAACGTCAACGAGGGCTATGCCTCCGCCTACGGCTCCGTCCAGTCGCCCATGGGCGGCATGAAGGACTCCGGCCTCGGCCGGCGGCACGGCTCCGAGGGCATCCTCAAGTACACGGAGGCCCAGACGGTGGCCCACCAGCGCATCCTCCCGATGGCCCCGTCACTGGGCATGGACGACGAGAAGTACGCGGCCTTCATGAGCCGCAGCCTTCGTCTGATGAAGGCATTCCGGCTCAGGTAGCCCGCCCGGGGCGCGGCCGCACCGACGTGCGGCCGCGCCGCGACAGACCCACCACGGCCCGCACGCACCACTCGACGAGGAGCACCCGTGCCCCAGGACACCTACGACTACGACGTCGTCGTCGTCGGCTCAGGATTCGGCGGATCGGTCACCGCCCTGCGCCTCACCGAGAAGGGCTACTCCGTGGGCGTCCTGGAGGCAGGCAGGCGTTTCACCCGGGGGACCCTGCCGAAGAACTCCTGGGACATCAAGAACTACCTCTGGGCCCCCAGGCTCGGCCTCTACGGCATCCAGCGCATCCATCTGCTCGGCAACGTCATGGTCCTGGCCGGCGCGGGCGTCGGCGGCGGCTCCCTGAACTACGCCAACACCCTGTACGTCCCGCCGAAGCAGTTCTTCGACGACCCCCAGTGGCGTGCCATCACCGACTGGCAGGAGGAGCTGAAGCCGTACTACGACCAGGCCCGGCGCATGCTCGGCGTACGGCTCAACCCGACCATGACCCCGTCGGACGTCCATCTGAAGGCGGCCGCGCAGCGCATGGGCGTCGGCGACACCTTCCACATGGCCCCGGTCGGCGTCTTCTTCGGCGACGGCAAGGACGCCGACGGCACGTCCCGGGCCGCGGCGGGCCGGCAGGTCGCCGACCCCTACTTCGGCGGCGCCGGACCCTCCCGCAACGCCTGCACCGAGTGCGGCGAGTGCATGACCGGCTGCCGGCACGGAGCGAAGAACACCCTCAACGAGAACTACCTGTACCTCGCCGAGAAGGCGGGCGCGGTCGTCCACCCGATGACGACGGCCGTGGCCGTCACGGAGGACTCGCAGGGCGGCTTCGCGATCACCACCCTGCCCACCGGCGACCGCCGCAAGGGCGAGGGCCGCACCTTCAGGGCCCGCCGGGTCGTCCTGGCCGCCGGCACCTACGGCACCCAGACCCTGCTGCACCGCATGAAGGCCAGTGGCAGGCTGCCGTACCTCTCGGACCGGCTCGGCGAGCTGACCCGCACCAACTCCGAGGCGCTGGTGGGCGCCCAGACCACCGACCGGCGCTACCGCAGAGCCACCGGCGAGAAGCGGGCCGACTTCACCCGCGGCGTCGCCATCACCTCCTCGATCCACCCGGACGGCAACACCCACATCGAGCCGGTCCGCTACGGCAAGGGCTCCAACTCGATGGGCAGCCTGTCGATCCTCCAGGTGCCCTACGCCGAGAACTCCTCCCGGGTGCTGGGCTGGCTGGCCAACGCGGCCAGGCACCCCGTCCTGGTGCTGCGGTCGCTGTCCAACCGCAAGTGGTCGGAGCGGACGATCATCGGCCTGGTGATGCAGTCGCTGGACAACTCCCTGACCACGTACCTGAAGCCGGACGGCGTCGGAAAGGGCCTGCTGACCGCGCGGCAGGGTCATGGCGCCCCCAACCCCAAGCAGATCCGGGCCGCGCAGGAGGGCGCGGGCGCCCTCGCCGCCGAGATCAACGGCTTCGCCGGCTCCAACGTGGGCGAGCTGATGGGCACTCCGCTGACCGCGCACTTCCTCGGCGGCTGCCCGATCGGCTCCGACCGCGAGTCCGGCGTCATCGACCCCTACCACCGGCTGTACGGCCACCCCGGGATCTCGGTCGTGGACGGGGCGGCCGTCTCCGCGAACCTGGGCGTGAACCCGTCGCTGACGATCACCGCGCAGGCCGAGCGGGCGATGTCCTTCTGGCCGAACAAGGGCGAGGAGGACCCGCGTCCCGCCCAGGGAACGGCGTACGAGCGGATCCAGGCGGTCGAACCGAAGTCCCCGGCCGTGCCCGCGGACGCGTTCGGCGCGCTGCGGCTGCCGTTCCTCGGCATGCCGGTGGTGCCGCCGAAGGAGTGACCCGGCCGCCCGCGCGGCCGGCGCCGGACAGCCAGAGGGACCTGCACCCCCCTCCGAGCGCAGGTCCCTCTGACTGTCCTGTACGACGCGCGTCGCCCGATGGCTCAGGTGTCACGCGTCATCGTGCGCGTCATTCGTCCGCGCCGGTCCTCCGTCGCCGTACGGCGAACACCGCGCCCGCGCCCGCGACGACGGCGAAACCGCCGACGAGCGCGATCACCGGGAGCGCGGAGCTCGAACCGGTGGCGGCGAGGTTGCCGGGGCTGCCGGAGGTGTCCGCACCCGCGCCGCCCTGCGGCTTCTTGTCCGAGTCGCTCGGGGTGGCCGTACCCGGGCTCGGGGCGGCGGAACCGGCCTTCAGGACCTCGAAGTCGTACTGCGCCCAGCCCTCGGCGATGCAGTCCTCGCCGTCGACCCGGTCGAGGTAGGCGCCGGAGCCGAAGGAGTACGCGTCACCGGCCGGTGCTCCGGCGTCGACGGTCAGGCGCAGCTCCACCGACGTCGAGGCGTTCGCCGCCAGCGTGGTGTCCAGGAACTCGTCGCCCGCCCAGTCGCCGTCACCGATGCGGGTCCAGCCGCTGCCGTCCTTGAACTCCAGCTCGACGTAGGGGCTGAGGAAGCGTGACTCCTCCAGCTCGTGGTTCTCCACCTCGGCGTAGAAGCGGATGTCCTCGATCGCCGCGTCGGAGTCGTTGGTGAGGACCAGCCGGAAGGTGTGGGGGCCGTCGCCCGCGACGATCTTTCCGGGCAGGCCCTTGATGTCCGCGGAGACCTTGGCGTCGTGCTGGACGTCGACGTCCTCGCAGAACGGGCGGTCCGGCTCCTCGGGTCCCTCGCCGGGGTCGGGCTCACCGGAGCCGGTCGCCGCGGGTGTCGTGGGAGTCGTGGACGCCGTGGGTGTCGTGGGCGTCGTGGCGGAGCCGGTCGGCGCGGTGGCCGTCGGGCTCGCGGTCGTGCCCGTCGGCGTCACGCCCGCGCTCGGACTCGTGCTCGCGGTCGCGCCCGCCGTGCCCGGCGCGCCGGCGAACGCGACGGAGGCGGACAGCACGGCGAGCGGCGTCACGACCGCCGTCGCGGCGGCCGCCGCCACGGCACGGGGAAGCTTCATCGGGACCTCGACATCACGTACGGCACAGGTGGGTGCCCTCGGTTGCCAGGTTTGATCGGTGAGGCCGGTGAATGGTTGTCCCGCCACTGACCGGATTTTCATGTGACGTGAGTCACTTTCCGGGGGGTGTGGGGCGGCGGGTACCCGCCCGGGCACGACGAAGGGCCCCGCGGGGCGGGGCCGCGGGGCCCTTCTTTCGTCAGCACCGACGTCAGGGCGGCGTCGATGCCTGGAGAGAGGCGCCGGGGGGTAGCGCCGCTCGTGCTGGATCCGGGGAGTGCGGGGTGGACGACGTCAGTCCGTCCGGCCGGCCCCGGGCGTCCCCGGAGCCGGCCGTTCTCTTGGGTGACCGGGCTGCTGTCCCCTGCCGTCCGGTCACGACCCTGGAGCGAGGTCCCACGACGCACGGCACGTTCCGTACGTCTCATCGCCCCAGCGACCACGCGTGGTTCTTTCCGGCCCGCGGCTGGCTGACGCGGACACTGGGAGCAACGAAGCGGTTCGCGTGCCGGTCACGCGCCGTACGGGTGAGACGCGGCCCGAACTCAGATGCGACCCCGGCACAGTTCGAGGAGGGTCATGGCGAGGGCGGTGCCGGGCTTGCCCAGCGCCTCCCGGTAGTGGCCGAGGACCTCCATCTCGCGGGAGAGGTTCACCCGGCGGCCGCCGGAGGTGATCCGTGCCTCCTGGATGACGGCCGAGACGGCCATCCGTTCCTGGATCAGGCCGATGATCCGGTCGTCGAGCGCGTCGATGCGGTCCCGGGCGCCGGTGATCACATCGGCGGCCTCGGCGGTGCGGGCGCCGGTCTTCTCGGTGGGGACCGGGGTGGCGGTGGCGGAGGTGGTCATGGACGGGGCTCCTCGAAGGACGGGGTGCCCCGGAACGGCAGGACCCGGGAGAAACGACAGGCGCCCCGGGCCTTGTCGGCCCGGGGCGCCTGGGAAGTCGCTTGGCGTCAGCTCAAGCAGCACGACCATGGCAGCCGGCGGGCCGGGTGCCATAGGTAAACAGGAAGGTCGTCTGCGTGAGCATGGGGCCAGTATGCCGGGCTGCGGGGAAGGGGCCAACACGGTTCGGATGCTGAGACGGGGCGGAGCCGCCGGCCGGCCGTGGCGTCCGGCGGGGCCGGGGCCCGGAGCCGGGTGCCTCGGCGGGGGTTCCCGGCGGCCGGGCCGGGTCGGCCGGCGGGGGTTCTCGGTGGTGCGGGCCGGGTCGGTGG